>DATARW010000047.1:0-385209 GCA_036263975.1 Pyrinomonadaceae bacterium | reverse complement strand
GCGAGTCCGACGGTAGACCCGTCGGAGGTGAAGGCGACGGCAGCCCCGCGGAGGGGACGCCGCCGCCACGACGACGAGGAATAGACACTTAACCTCGTGGCCCGCGCCTCAATGTGCAGGCGCGGGCCACGAGCCTTTCGGCGGGCGGCGTTTCCCGAAAAGGGGAGCGCCGCCTTTTGAAAACCTCTTCTTCCGCTGAATCGGATTCGGCTCCAAGTCAACGAAGCAGTGCCGGTAAATTTGCCCGGCTCGTGCGTATCGCCATCTGGCGCATCAAATCTGCGCAATACGATTTAGACGCATTCCTCCTGTCGCATTGCGCATCGGCGGGGTGAGTCTTGCGGAACTCACCCCGCCATTTTTATTTCAACCCGCGACCGTTTGTCGAAACGCGCGCCGATGACTCGAACGCGGCGTCGCCTGCTGAGAGGGTCTGCACGCCGCGCGCGGCCTCGCGCCCGCGTTTAATCGCCGAGCACCCGCGCCCAATCGCCGACCGGAAAGATGCCCGCCAGTTTCCAAGACCTCGTCGCGCTGATGTCGCGCCTGCGCTCGCCCGAAGGATGCCCCTGGGATAGAGAGCAGACCTACGCCACGCTCGCCCCGATGATTCTGGAAGAGGCTTATGAAGCCTTCGAGGCGGTCGAGGAGGCGAGCGAGGGGCGGCCCGAACACCTGCGCGAGGAGTTGGGCGACCTGCTCTTCCAGATCGTCTTCTACGCGCAGGTCGCCGCCGAGCGCGGCGAGTTCGACATCGAAGACGTGACCGACCGCATCCACGCGAAGATGGTGCGCCGCCACCCGCACGTCTTCGGCGACGTGAAGGTGCGAGACAACGAAGAGCTGCTGCGCAACTGGGAGGCACTGAAGGCGGAGGAGAAGCGCGCGGCGGGCAAGGACGAAGCGACTGATGATGCGTCGCTTCTCGACGGCGTCTCTCGAAAAGCGCCTGCGCTCATGGAGGCCCATCAGTTGACGACGAAGGCCGCGCGCGTCGGCTTCGACTGGCAGAACGTGGACGACGTTTTCGACAAGCTGAGTGAAGAGATCGAAGAGCTGCGCGTCGCCATACGCGAGCGGCGCGACGCGGGCGTGGAAGCGAAGGCCGAACAGCAGCACGTCCGCGAAGAGATAGGCGACCTCCTCTTCGCCGTCACGAACATCGCGCGCCATCTTCAGGTCGAACCCGAAGCCGCGCTCAAGCTCACCAACCGCAAATTCCGCAGCCGCTTCCGATACATCGAGCAGTCGTTGCGCGCGCGCGGGCGCGACATCCGGGGGGCGACGCTCGAAGAGATGGAGAAGCTCTGGCAGGAGGCGAAATCCCTGGGTCGTGAATCGTAAACCGTGAATAGTTGCGTCGCGGCGGGGTCGTTGTTGACGATTTAGGATTCACGATTTAGGATTCACGACGGAGGAGGTTCGCGCATGGGGATGATTCAATTCGTAGGCAATTACGATGACCTTTCGACGGACAAGGGCTATCAGTTCAAGTTCTACTGCGACAAGTGCGGCAACGGCTACATGTCGCGCTTTCAACCGTCGCTGACGGGGACGGGCGGTTCGCTTTTGCGCGCGGCGGGCGACATCTTCGGCGGCTGGCTCAGTTCCGCCGGCAACTCCGCCTACGAGATTCAGCGCGCCGTCGGCGGCAAGGCGCACGACGAGGCTTTGCAAAGGGCGGTCGAGGAGGGCAAGACGCACTTCCACCAGTGCTCGCGCTGCGGCAGGTGGGTCTGCCCCGAAGTCTGTTGGAACGCAGCCGCGGGCCAGTGCGAGGGCTGCGCCCCCGACTTCAACGAAGAACTCGCCTCGGCGCACGCGCAGGCCAAAGCCGACGCCGCGCGCACGCAACTTTACGAGAAGGCGCAGCAGACCGACTACGCCTCCGGCGTGGACATGAGCGCGGGCGCGTCGTTGAAAGCCCCGACGCCCGCGCAGCAACAGCAGGCATCAGCCGTGCCGCAATGCGTATCGTGCGGCGCAGAAGTCGGCAAAGCCAAGTTCTGCCCCGAATGCGGAGCGCCGACCGCGCCGCCGCGCCTCACCTGCACGGGCTGCGGCCACCAACCCGAAGGCGCTCCGAAGTTCTGCCCCGAATGCGGCGCGAAGATGTCGGTCACGAGTTAAGGCCAGCCCAAACGTTTGAAAGCGGCTCGACGATTCAAGAGAACCATCGAGCCGCTTTCGCGCCCGCTCCTTACTGTGCGTGCCTTCGTCTTTCAGCCCAGCTCCGCGATCTCGCGTTCGAGCGCGAGGAGCGTGCGCTTGAGCATTGCGCGGTGCGCGTGGCCCGTCGCGCGTTCGAGCTGTTCGAGCGTGCGCGAATGAGAGAGCTTGAGCGAGTCGCGCCGCTCGCGCCGCTCGCGCTCTTCGGGCGTCAGCGATTGGGCGGCGCGCTGTTCTGACTCGCGCGCGTTCTTCTCCTCCTGCTGCGCCTCGACCGACTTGCTCTCCCAGCCCCGCGCCACGGCCTCTGCCTCTCCATCAAAAAGAATCGCGGGCGGCCCGTCTTTTAGAACAGGCCGCCCGCCCCGGTCAAATGCCGCCGGAGGCGCTCAGACTCAGTAGCGGCTGTTGAGTCTGAGCGAACGGAGGATGTCGTTGAACGTCCGCTGGTAGGTGGCGTACTCGGTCTGGGGCGAGACCGCCGCCATGTAAAAGACCTGACCATTGCCGAGCGCCGTCGCAACGACGGTGACGCGCTCGTCGCGCCCCGTGATGGGCGAGCGTCCCGTGAGGGTCGCGGCGAGTGCGTCGCGCCCGTCAACGGTCGTGCGCTGGTAGCCCGCCGCCTGGCGCAGGTAGTTGTTCGACTGCAAGAGTCCCTGCACGATCTCGTCGGTCGCGCCCCGGAGGTCGCTGTAATTCGACTGCGCGACGCTGAACATCACGCCGTGCGTAATGCCCTGCGAGCCGTAACCGCCCTCAGGCGCGTAAGAGACCGAAGTCTGGTCGCCGCCGAGGCTCTGCCAGTTGGAGGGGATGGCAACGCTGAACAGGTCGGTGCGCTGCGTGACGTAGCTCGTCGAAGGATAGGCGACGCGTTCGCCGCGCGCCGTGCCGTAGTCGTTCGGGTTGCGACGGTCGGGATACTGCCCGCCCTGGCTCGGATACTGGCCGCCTTGATTCGGGTAGCGTTGTCCCGAACGCGCGATCTCCTCCATCGTGCGCGCGCGCGGGTAAGTGCCGAGGTGCTCCTTCACCGCTAGGAACTGGCGCGTGTCGCGCGTGGCGGCGTCCGGGTTGACGCGGAGCATGGCGGCTTCCTGCATGATGTACTGGTAGCGGTTGCCGGGGTTCGGGTGGTCGCTCAGCCACTGAGGGCCGCTTGCGCCGCCCTGCTGCTCGATCTTCTGGAACATCCTGGCGAGGTCGCGCGGGTCGTAGCCGGCGCGCGCCATGATCTGCGCGCCGAGCAGGTCGGCCTGCTTCTCGTAGCCGCGACTGAACTTTGTGATGACGAGGCCGCCGCCGAGTTGGCTGCCCGCGCCGAGCACCGCACCGCCGACGCCGCCGAGAATCGCGCCCGCGATCTGCCCGACGCCGCTGAGGACTTGGTACTTCTGCGTCTCGGTGGCCTGCGCCGTGACGTGCCTGAGCGCGACGTGGCTCATCTCGTGCGCCATCACGCCCGCCATCATCCCTTCGGTGTCGGCGGCCTCGATCATGCCGCGGTTGACGAACATCGCCCCGCCGGGCAGCGAGAAGGCGTTGATGTCGCGCGCGTCAATCACGTCGAAGGTGTAGCGAAACTCCGGGTGCTGGTACTCCGGCGGGATGGCCGCGGCGAGGCGGCGACCGACCGAGTTGACGTAGTCGCGGACGTATGTGTCGCGCAGGACGGGCATCTGCTGATAAACCTGCTGCGCGGCCTGCTGACCGAGCCTCACGTCATCGCTCGTGCTGTACTTGTTCTTCGGCGCGACGATCTGCGTCTGCGCGACCGCAACGAGCGGCAGCGCGAGGAGCACGAAGGCCAACATGAGCGCCGACAGTCGCCGCCCGTTTCCGCTTCCGATGTTCGTCATCTTAATTCCCCCCGACTCTCGCGCCCCCCCGCGCAGAGGCGCGAACAAGAATCATTTCGCAAAAGTTTGAGGGCGGCACCGTCCCCTCGTTCTCATGCCGGAGGTCGTGCCGCCCGTCAGCCGAAGCTTCCCTTCCCTCCGAACACTTGTCAAAGCGCGCACGCGCGGCGCGCAGGGAGCGAGGAGAGAAAGTCAATGTTTTTATTCAGGAGGCGCGGGCCGCAATGTCGCGCGGCCAAACACTGCCGAACAAACTTTAGATGAACGGTGCGGCGGGCCGAGTTCGCCCGGTTCAATGCCGCCGCCTGCGCCTCGTCGCGGGGCGCGGTCTCACATTTGTGTTGCGTTCCTGTTGCGGCCCAGCCGCAGGGCCGCGCTCGTCCGCGAAGCGCGCGGTCGCGCCGGTCGGCGGACGCGGTATCGAGACGGCGACGAACGGTGACGTGAGCGCCTGCGTTGTAACGTCTCCGGACGCCGGACGCCGCTCGTTGACGCTGACTGCAAGCACAGTGCCAACGCGCTTGATGCCGGTTATCTCGACGCTGTAGCCGCCCGTGCTTTGTCGCCCCTGGTAAGCGACGACCACGGCGCGCGTATCGAAGCTGACATCGGGCAGGGGCCGCCCGCCGCCTACAACCTCCCACGCGCGACGCCACCCAGCCTCGTCCGTTATCAACTCGACCCCACGCCCGCCCTCGCGCGCGCTCATCGTGCCCGTCGCGAGCAGAGAGAACTCGACGGGCTTCACGTCCTCGGTCGAGCCTTGCGCGCCGTTCGCCGTTGCGCTCGCGCCCGCGCCGCCGTCGCCGAGCATCGCCATGCGCAGAATTTTTATCGGCGGCGAGCCGTAGCTGAGGAGCCGGTCGTGGAAGTCGCCGATGCGGAACGAGTCGCCCATCTGTTTGCGCCACTCTTCGCGCAGGCGAAGTATCTCCATCTTGCCGAGCGTGTAGACGAGGTAGGTCGGGTCGAGCGTGCCGCGACGCGCCTCGCGCTCGGCGTTGGTGCGCGCCTGATAGCCCTCGCGCATGAAGAACTCGACCGCCTGCTCGTAAGTCATCCCGGCGGTGTGCAGGCGTATGCCGACGAGGTAGCGGCACAGGCGCAGGAGCGCCGCGTCCAACTGCGCGAGCCGGAGCTTGGGGTTGTTGCCGCCGAAGCCCTGGTCAATCATCATCTGCTCGCAGTAGTGCGCCCAGCCCTCGACGAAGCTCGACGCGCCGAGCGCCGAGCGCACGCGCGAGGGCGACTGCCTAGCCTTCAAAGCCTGATAGTAGTGGCCGGGGAAAGCCTCGTGAATCGAGGTGATGGTGAGCGTGTAGCGGTCGTAGTGCTGGAGGTGCTCCTCCTGCTGTCGCGCCGTCCAGGCGGGGTCGGGCGGCGTGACGTAGTAGTAGCTCTCGGTCGCCACGCGCTCGAACGCGCCCGGCGCGTCGAGCGAGGCGAAGGAGAGCGAGCGCGCGTACTCCGGCGTCTCCGCCACCGCGAGGTTCTCGCGCGCGGGCGGCGTCATGATCTCCGCGGAGCGGACGAAGGCGCGTATGCGGTCGAGTTCGGCGCGGGCCTCGCCGACCAGGCCGTCCGCGGTGGGGTGCTCGCGCGCGAGCAGTTGCAGCGCGGCCTCGACGCCGCGGCCCGGTGCGATCT
Source organism: Pyrinomonadaceae bacterium (assembly GCA_036263975.1). Lineage (GTDB taxonomy): Bacteria > Acidobacteriota > Blastocatellia > Pyrinomonadales > Pyrinomonadaceae > QHXN01. The sequence continues at coordinate 379,531 of DATARW010000047.1, read as the reverse complement.
CCTCGGCCACGGCGCGCATCTCGTCCTGCGTCTCGCGCAGCTCGCGCTCGCCCTCGCGCAGCAGGACGGGCAGCGGCGTGTCAACCATCTCCTCGTAGAGAAGCTTCTTGCGGAAGTTCTCCGCGCCGAGCGCGAAGTCGCCCGCGGAGCGCGGCAGGAGGTCGCGTTCGAGCCAGTCGCGGAAGTCGCGTACGGCGGCGACGGCCTGCTCGTTCGCCTCGTGAAACTCTGCGCGGCGCGCGGCATTCAGCCCGCTCCCGCCCGCGCGCTCGAACATCTGCGGCACGACGCGCTCGAAGAACTCGATGCTTCCCGACGCCTGCGCTATCGCCGTCTCGGTGTAGATGCGCGGCGGGTTGTCGAGATTCGTGCGCGCCTCCGCGAGCAGGCGCGCGATCTGCCGCTCGCGCGCGAGCACGGCGGCGAGGCGCTGCTCGATGGGCGCGTAGGAACGCTTGAGGATGTTGTCAACGCACTCGGCGGCGAGCCGGTTGTAGAGGTTCGGGTCGCGCCGCCACGCCCGTATGTCTTCGAGTTCGAGGAGGCGTGCGCGGGCGTGCGACTGGAGCACGAGGTAGTCGTAGCGCGCATCGGGCGAGAGACGCCATTCGGGCAGGCGCGCGAGTTCGGCGAGCACGCCTCGAAGCCTGCGCGCCTCGGCGGCGACCGCTTCGGGGCTGCGCTCTTCGAGCCGCGCGTCGAACTCGTGCAGGCCCGCGGCAGTCGCCTCGGTCGGATTGAAGGCGTAGTGGCCGCGCAGGTATGCGTCGCCGATCTGCGCGACGCGAGCGTCGTAGAGCCGGTTCAGACTCGCGCCCGGCGCGGCGGCGCGGCGCACGGGGCGTCGGCGCTGCGCCGCGTCCGCAGCGAGCGGAGCCGCCGCCGCGCAGACGACGAGCGCGAGGAGAGACGCAAGGAGCTTCCTTCTCATCGAGCAGAACATCCCTGGAAGAGCCGGACTGAAATGCTTTTCGTCCGAAGAAGGGAGACAAAGACCGCAGAGGAGATTAGCACAGAAGAACAGTGAGCAGTGAGCGGTGAGCAGTAAGCGGTGAGCAGTTCTAAGACTTCACCATACGGTGGCCGCCCGGCGGCGAGGTAACTGCTCACTGCTCGCCGCTTACTGCTCACTTCGTCGGCGGGATGCGCTCGTTGAGCCAGTGTGTGGCGTCGTCGAGCGGGGCGACGTGGTGCGGCTTGCCCTTCCAGACGCGCAGCATCGAGATGATGAGGAAGATGAACGCGGCAAGCCCGAAAAGGAAGCCGCCGAAGCCGCTGCCCGTGGCCGCGCCGACGATCTTGAAGAGCAGCGAACCGGCAAGGATGGCGAGATGCAGCGCCAGACCTTGCGCCGCGTGGAAGCGCGTGCGCGTCTCGTTGCGCGGCACGACGAGCAGCTCGATGATGGCCGCCACCAGCCCGATGTAGAAGGGTATGTAGGGCAGTATGTTCGCCCATCTCTCCGGTATGCCGAGGCGCGTCACCGTGCGCCAGGACGGAGGCGCGAACGGCTGATAGGGCGAAGACGGGCCGGGCGGCGGCGGGGCGACCGCGCCGGGCGGCTGTTGCGGCCCCGACCCGAAGGCGTTGAACGGCTGCCGCGTCGGCGGCTGGTAAGCCGGCGGGACGAAAACGGACGGGTAAGAGTCCGTCATCTGGTCGTCGAAGCGCCGCGTCTGCTCTTCCGTTGCGGGGTCGCGGCGCAAAGGCACGGTCTCGTCCGACTGCTCCACCTCACCCGTGCGCCCCAACGCCTCCTCCGTGCGGCGCACGAAGTCCGGGTCGAGCGGGTCTGTATCGTACTTGCTCCTCTTCTCCGGCATGCCCCTTCTTACGTCGCGCGCGGCGCGTTGGTTCTCCGGCGCAGCTCCCCTCACTCCGCAATTTCAAACTCGGCGCGCTCCCAACGTCCTTCCCTCTCGGAGATGCGAAAGGCGCGCGGCACGCAAACGCCCTCTGCGTCGAAACCGATTATGAAATAAATCGCCGCGGGGTAAAAGGCAAGCCGCACGTCGGTGGGCGAGGGCGCGGGGTCACTTGAACGCGGGTGCGAGTGGTAGATGCCGACTAAGCCCTCGCCGCGCTCGCGCAGACGCCGCTGCGCGTCGAAGAGTTCTTCGGGCGCAGCCTCGTAAGCGACGAGTGAGTCGTGCGCGACGTTACGCAAAGGGTAGACGGAGGTCGCCTCTCCGGCGCGACCGCCGAGCAGCCCGCAACACTCCGCGGGCGCGCACATGCGCGCGTGCGCGAACATCGCGTCTAAAGTTGCACGCCGCAGCCTGATGGTCGGCTTCCTTTCCTCCGTCGGCGCGGGAGGGGCGGACAGAGTTTAGAGTTCAACCTTTAGGTTGCAGAGTTGAGAGTTCAACCTTACAAGGTTTCACGCGCTCCGGCTACACCCACGCTGGAGCATGAACTCTGAAGTCCCAGACTCCGGCTCACCCTGAAGTGTTCTGTGCGCCGCCGCCCGCGGCTTCGAGCGCGCGGCGCAGCGTGACGAGCGCGCCGAGGTGATAGGCGTTGTGATCGGCGACGAGCAGAGCCTCGCGCAGGATGGTCTGCCCCTCGCCGTGCGGGATGCGCGCGAACAGGTCGGTCGCCGGGTCTTCGACCAGCTCGACAAACGCGCGCAGGTCTGCGCGGACAGACTCGACGCTCCTGCGCCAATCATCCACGCTCGCCTCCACGCTCCTGTCCGGCCAGTAGCCTTCGGGCCACTCCGGCGAGACGTGAGACGCCGAGCGGCTGAACTCAAGTATGTCCCGCTGCGCGATGCGCATGTGTTCGAGCAACTGCCAGGGCGTGTAAGGCATGCCCTCCGCCTTGCCGTTGAAGAGTCCGTCGGGGAAGTCCTTCAAGGCATCTTCAAACGATATGTGCGCGCCGCCGCTGCGCAGGAGGTAGAGCAGATGTTCACGCAGCGCGCGGTCTTTGTCTTCGGCGCTCATCCCGAACTCCCTTCACTTTTACGCCGCCTCAGTCCTCGACGATGCGTATGTGCAATTCGTCGAGCTGGTGCGGGTCAATCGCGCCGGGGGCGTCAATCATCAGGTCTGCTGCCGAGGCCGTCTTGGGGAAGGCCATCAGGTCGCGTATGTTCTCGATGCCGGTGAGCGCCATCAGCATGCGCTCGACGCCTGCGGCGATGCCGCCGTGCGGCGGCGTGCCGTATTCCAGCGCGTCGAGGAAGAATCCGAAGCGCTCGCGCGCCTTCTCTTCCGAGAGGCCCAGCGCCTTGAAGACGAGCCGCTGTACGTCGCGCCGGTGGATGCGGACCGAGCCGCCCGCGACCTCGATGCCGTTGACGACCGCGTCGTAAGCCTTCGCGCGCAGGCCGCCGAGCAGAGGCGTTTCGCCGCCCTCGACCGCGCGCTCAAAGAGCGGCAGGTCTTCGTCGAGCGGCGACGTGAAAGGGTGGTGCATCGCGTAGAAGCGCCCATCCTCCTCGTTGAACTCGAACATCGGGAACTCCGTCACCCACAGCGGCACGAAGACATTCGACGGGATCAACTTCTCGCGCCGCGCAACTTCATTACGCAACGCGCCGAGGCTGGCCGCGACGACCGAGGCCCGGCCCGCGACGATGAGCAACGCGTCGCCCTGCAACGCCCCGGCCTGCGCTGCGATGCGCGCGAGCGCCTCAGGCCCAAGCGCCTTCAGGAGTGAAGACGAAAGCTCGTCGCCGAGCTTGACCCAGGCGAGCGCGCCCGCGCCGTAGCGCCTCGCGAACTCCTGCAACTCGTCGAGCTGTTTGCGCGAAAGATGCGCGCCGCCCTTCACAACGAGAGCCTTGACCTCGCCGCCCTTCTCAAGCGCCGACGCGAAGGGCGCGAACGTCGTCCCTTCGAGCGCGGGCGCGAGGTCTTGCAGCTCCATCCCGAAACGCAAGTCCGGCTTGTCGCTGCCGTAGCGCCTGAGCGCCTCGGCGTAGGTGAGACGTTGAAACGGCGCTTGCAGCTCCGCCCCGACGAGCCGGAAGACGCGGACGAGCAAGCCCTCTATCAAACGATAGACCTGCTCGCGCGTGGCGAAGCTGAACTCAACGTCGAGCTGTGTGAACTCCGGCTGGCGGTCGGCCCGCAGGTCTTCGTCGCGGAAGCAGCGCGCGATCTGGTAATACTTATCCAGCCCGGCGATCATGCAAATCTGTTTGAAAATTTGCGGCGACTGCGGCAGCGCGTAGAACCTGCCCGCGTAGAGCCGCGCCGGCACGACGTAATCGCGCGCGCCTTCGGGCGTTGACTTAATCAGAATCGGCGTCTCGATCTCGGTGAACCCCTGCGAGTCCATGTAACGGCGAATCTCGCCGACGACCGACGCGCGCAGCCTGAGGTTGTTTTGCAGGTACGGGCGACGCAGGTCGAGGTAGCGATACTTCAGGCGCAAGTCCTCCGCCGCGAGCTTCTCCGGCGGCGCGTCCAACTGGAACGGCGGTGTGCGCGCCTCGTTCAGAACGAGTATCTCGCGCGCCTGCACCTCGACCTCGCCGGTCGCAAGCTTCGGGTTGCGCTGCCCCTCGTCGCGCGCCGCGACCTCGCCGCGCACGGCGACGACGTACTCGCCGCGCACCTCCTTGACGCGCGCGTGCGCCACCGAAGCGTCCTCGGCGTCGAAGACGACCTGCGTGATGCCGTCGCGGTCGCGCAAATCAATGAACGTCAAAGGCCCGAAGTCGCGCCGCACCGCGACCCAGCCCATCAGCACCACTTCACGCCCGGCGTCCGACGCGCGCAGCTCGCCGCACGAGTGCGTGCGCTCAAGCTCTCCCAAATGATCGAGATTAATTGGCATAATCCTGTTGCAGCGCGACGGCGGCCTGCTCGCGCTTCACCGTCCGCTGCTCACCCGTCTTCATCTTTCAGCGCGACCTCGCCGCGCACTCAAGGTCTGCGGGAAACATCCCGCGCTCCGTCATCACGACGCTGCCATCTTTCTAAATCAGAGTCGGAGCGTCAGGAGTCCCGGAAACTCAAGGCGCGTCAGGTATGCCGTACTCCTCACGATAGGCGCGCGTGTATTCGACGTAGTTCTTCCAGAACACGTCGAGGTCTGCGACCTCCGCGTCGGTCAACTGGCGCTTGACGCGAGCGGGCACGCCCATGACGAGCGAGCGCGGCGGAATGACCGTCCCCGGCGAAAGGAGCGCGCCCGCTGCCACCAGAGATTTTTCGCCGACGCGGCAGCCGTCCAACACGATTGAGCCGATGCCGATGAGGCAGCCGCGCTCGACGCGGCAGCCGTGCAGCGTGACGTTGTGCCCGACCGTCACCTCGTCTTCGAGAATGGTGGCGTGCGTGCCCTTCGAGACGTGTATGACCGTGCCGTCCTGCACGTTCGTGCGGTCGCCGATGCGGATGTGGAACACGTCGCCGCGCACGACAGCGCCGAACCAGACGGACGAGTTCGCGCCTAACGTCACGTCGCCGATGATCTGCGCGCTCTCCTCTACGAAGGCGGTCGGGTGAATTTGCGGGCGCTGGCCGCGGAACGGTCGAATCATACACACACCTGACGGCGAAGACTGTCTCGCCAGAGGCTCTCGCGTCGAAAGCAAAAACGGTAGCACGGGCGCGGGCGGCGGGCAAGCAACCCCGTATTTTGATGTGCTACAATCGCCCGCGCTGACTGTGGAGACCCGAAGGAGACCGAAGCGACGTGCCGACCGACACCCCGCCCCCGTACTTCCCGCAGAGCCAGCTCTCACCCGGCGACGAGAGGACTGCGAGGAGGCTGCGGCTCACGTTCTACGGGTGCGGCATGCTGCTCGCGCTCGCCGTCGTCGCCATCATCATCGGCGTCGTCTATCTGATCCGCTCGCACATTTGATTTCCGCACGCGCGCCCGTCTCCGAACCTCCCACGCGAAGCCCCGCGCGTCCGCATTCAAACAGAAGCATGAAGAGGCGCAACACCAAAATCTTCGTCTTCCTGGCGGCGCTGCTGTCGCTGCTCGCCCCGTCGGCGACGCGAACACGCGCCGCGCGCGACGGGTGGCTGAGCGTGCGCTCGCAGAACTTCCTCGTCGTCGGGCAGGCGGGCGAGAAGGATTTGCGGCGCGTGGCTGTGCGTCTCGAAGAGTACCGCGCGGCCTTCTCGCGCCTGGTGTCGGACGAACACTTCGAGCCTTCGGTGCCGACGACCGTCGTCGTCTTCCGAGACGACCGGGCTTACGAGCCTCTCAGGCCGGTCTTCCGCGGGCAGACCGCCTCGTTCGTCGCGGGCTATTTCCAGCCCGGCCCCGAAGTCAACTACATCACGCTCGCGCTCGACACAGACTCCGCGCGCGGCGGAGGCTCCTCGACCTTGCTGCACGAGTACGCGCACCTGCTCGTCAACAACTACTTCCGCGACGCCCCGCTCTGGCTCAAAGAGGGTTTGGCCGAGTTCTACAGCACGGCGCGCGTCTCCGCCGACCGGCGACGCCTGACGCTCGGCTCGCCGATCCCGCTGCGCGAACGCGAGCTGCGCGGGCGCGCGCTCATCCCCTTGAGCACGCTCTTCGACGTTGACCAGCAGTCGCCTTACTACTTCGACTCGGACAAGCGCGGACTCTTCTACGCAGAGTCTTGGGCGCTTCTGCACTACCTGCTCAACGGCGGCGCGCGCCGCGCGCAACTCACGCGCTTCATCGAACTGCTCGCGTCGGGCGCGACCACTGCGGAGAGTTTCCGGCAGACTTTCCAGACGGACGCGGACAAACTCGAAAACGAGCTTGCCGCATACGTGCGGCTCGCGGGCTATCCCGAAAGCACGGAGGCGTTCGACCGCCCGCTCGACTTCGACTCGCAGGTGCAGTTGAAGGCCATGACGCAGGCCGAGGGGCTGGCCTGCCTCGGCGACCTCCTCCTTCGCACGGAGCGCGCGGACGAGGCCGAAGCGTACCTGAGCCGCGCGCTCGAACTCGACGCTGGCTTGGCCGCGGCCCGCGTCTCGCTCGGCATCCTGCGAATGAAGCAGGGCCGTTTCGCAGAGGCGCGCGAGGAGCTGCAAAGGGCTGCGGCCTCCGACCCGCAGAACTACCTAGCGCACTACCGGCTCGCCGACGCGCTCAACCACGAGGGAACCGTCACAGGCTCCGACAAAATCTCCGCACAGGACTTCGAGCGGCATACGGACGCGATCCGCGCCGAGCTTCGCAAGGCCATCGCTCTCGCGCCCGGTTTCCTCGAATCCTATCGCCTGCTCGCGTCGGTCGAGCTTGAGCGCGGCGATAAGCCGGACGAGGCCGCCGCTCTGCTCCGGCGCGCGTCGGCGCTCGCGCCGCGACGCCTCGACTTCGTGCTCATGCTCGCGCAGGCGCACTTGCTCAAGGGCGAGTTCGACGAAGCGCGCCGTCTCGTCGAACAGGTCGCGCGGCGCGGCGATGCGCCGCTGCGCGAGCAGGCCGCAACGCTCCTCTCTCGCATCAACGCGCGCGCGGAGCTGGCCGCGCGACTCAAAGCGCAGGCGGACGAGGCGGCGCGGCTCGAAGCCTCGGAGTCAGCCCCCACGCAGCCGTGCGACATGCCGGCGCAGGGCGGGCCGCAGTACAAGCGCCTGCGCTTCGCGGGCGAGCAGGCGTGCGGTCGTCTCACGGAGATCGCCTGCGACAGCGACGGCATCCTGCTCCGCGTCGAGGCGCTCGGGCGCACGCTGCACTTGCGCGCCGCAGACCTCGGCGACGTTCGCTTCGTCACCTACACCGCCTCGGTCAAGACGGGCCGTCTCACCTGCGGCCTGCGCCAGCCAGCCGACCCCGTGCTCGTCACCTATCGCCCGAAGCGCGACGCCAAACAGGACTCCGACGGCGTAGCGCTGGCCGTCGAGTTCATCCCCGTTGATTGGAACCATTGAAGAATTTTTGATTTTGGATTTTTGATCTATGGTTGATAGTTGATGAGACGCGCGCTTTCTTCAAATCGCAAATCAAAATCTAAAATCAAAAATTCTGATGGCTGACTCGAACGCAGACGCACGGTCACGCAAGACGACGAACGGCGAGAACTACGGACTCGCGCGACGCTTGGGGCTGTTCGACGCGACGATGATCGTGATGGGCGGCATCGTCGGCAGCGGCATCTTCATCAACCCTTCGGTCGTCGCGCGCCAGGTGCACACGCCCTTCCTCATCCTCGGCGCGTGGCTCGCGGGCGGCGCGGTCGCGCTCGCCGGGGCGTTTGTCTACGCGGAGCTGGCCGCGCGACGCCCCGAAGTCGGCGGGCAGTACGCATACCTGCGCGATGCCTTCCACCCTTCTGTCGCTTTCCTCTACGGCTGGGCGTTGCTGCTCGTCATACAAACCGGCGGGATGGCCGCGGTCGCCGTCACCTTCGCGCGCTACTTCGCAGAGATCACGCGCACGCAGTTCCCCGATGGAGCCGTCGCCGCCGCGACGCTCGCGCTCCTCACGGTGGTCAACTGCCTCGGCGTGCGCGCGGGCAGCAACGTGCAGAGCCTCCTGATGGTCTTGAAGATTGCGGCCATCGCGGCCCTCATCATCTGCGGAGTGTTCTTCGTCGCGGGGCCGCACGCGCTCTCCACGCCGCTGCTCGACCGCCCCGTCTCGACCGACTTGCTCACAAGCTTCGGCGCGGCGATGACGCCCGTGATGTTCGCCTACGGCGGCTGGCAGACGGCCTCGTTCGTTGCGGGCGAGATGCGCGAGCCGCGCCGCGACCTGCCCCGCGGCCTGCTCATCGGCGTCTGCGGCGTGATACTGCTCTACGCGCTCGTCAACTTCGCCTGCCTGCGCGCGCTCGGCGCTGAAGGGCTGGCGGCGACGACGACGCCAGCCTCCGAGGTGATGCGCCTCGCGCTTGGGCCGAGAGGCGCGGCGCTCATCGCCGTCGGCATCGCCGTCTCGACGCTCGGCTTCCTGAGCCAGAGCATGCTGACCGCGCCGCGCGTCTACTTCGCGATGGCCGAGGACGGTTTGTTCTTCGGCGGGGTGGCGCGGCTCTCGGCGCGAACGCGTGCGCCCGTCGCGGCCATCGCGCTTCAGGGCGTGCTCGCCGCCGTCATCGCCGTGTCGGGGACTTACGAACAGATACTCAACTACGTCGTCTCGGTTGACTTCATCTGGTTCGGACTGACCGCCGCCTCGCTCTTCATCTTCCGCAAGTATGCAAGGTCTCGCACGGGAAGCGTTGACGTTGCGGCGGCTGGCGGCGACTCCCGCGTCGGCTTCCGTGTGCCCGGCCACCCGTTCACCACCGCCCTGTTCGTCGCCGCGTGCGCGCTCATCGTCGCGGCGACCATCTACAGGTATCCGTCCAACAGCGCCGTCGGCCTCGCCATCCTCGCGTCGGGCGTCCCCGTCTATTTTCTCTGGCGCGGTCGCACGACTTAACCCTTCCAGCAGGCCGCCGCCAGACACAGCCAGCCCGCGAGAAAAGCGAGGCCGCCGAAGGGCGTAACTGCGCCGAGCCAGCGCTGCCCCGTCAAACTCAGAAGATAAAGACTGCCGGAGAAGACGACTGTGCCCGCGACGAACAGCCAGCCCGATGCGTTTGCCGGCGCGCCCGGCCAGCGTGCCTGCGCCCACGCCGCGGCGATGAGTGCGAAGGCGTGGTACATCTGATAGCGCACGCCGACCTCGAACGTCGCCAGCATGTCCGCGTCGAGTCGTCCCCTCAACCCGTGCGCGCCGAACGCGCCCAACGCCACGCCGATGAACGCCGACGCCGCGCCGATCATAAAAAATAGCTTGTCCATTCAAGACACCTTTCGGCTACGAGCGATTATAGCTGAATGTGGTTGGATGTAGAGCGCGTTCAGAGTTGCGGCCTTCAGGCTGCTTGCGTCCCGCACGCTCAAGCGTGAACTCTGAACACCCGCAAAGACTCGTCAAGCTCAGGCCGTCTTCAACATCTCGCGCGCGTGGCGTCGCGCGGCCTCCGTGATTTCCGCGCCGGTGAGCATGCGCGCGATCTCCTCGACCCGGCGGCGGCGTTCGAGTTGTTCGACGCCGACTTCAGTGCGCCCGCGACGCTGCTGCTTGTCAACCAGCAGGTGCGTGTCTGCGAAGCGCGCGATCTGCGCCTGGTGCGTGACGCAGAGCACCTGATTCGTGCGCGAAAGCGCCTTGAGTTTCAGCCCGACGGCTTCCGACACGCGACCGCCGATGCCTGCATCAACCTCGTCGAAGACAATCGTGCGCGGGAAGCGCGCAGGACTTGCACTGGTTTTGAGGACGAGCATCAGGCGCGAAGCCTCGCCGCCCGAAGCGACCTTCGCCAGAGGCCGCAGAGGCTCGCCCGCGTTCGCCGAGAAGTAGAACTCGACGCGGTCGAAGCCCGACGCCGTGAAGCTCTTCGACGCGTCCTCTGCGTCCGGTTCTTCGGGCGAGGAGATGCGCGCCTCGAAGCGCGCGTGCTCCAAAGCTACCTCCTTCAGCGACGCTTCGACCGCGCGCCGGAACTCGCCCGCAGACTTCACGCGCGCATGGTGCACCAGCGTCGCTGCCTCGATGTAAGAGGCCCGCGCCTCGGCCAACTCCTTCGAGACTTCTTCGGCGCGCTCGTCCGTGCGCCCCAACTGCCGCAGGCGCTCGCGCGAGGCCGCGAGGTGTTCGAGCGCGCTTTCAATCGTGCCGCCGTACTTGCGCTTCAGGCGCGCGATCTCGGCCAACCTGCTTTCGATCTCGGAGAGGCGCGCGGGCGAGAAGCTCAGGCCGTCGAGGAAGTCGCGCAAAGATGCCGCGAGGTCTTCGAGCACGACGCGCGCCGTGCCGAGTCCTTCGAGGTAGTTTCGGTACGCAGACTCGTACTGCGATAATTCCTCGACCTGCCTCTCAAGTCTTCGCAGGCGCGCGACTGTGGAATCGCTCTCCTCATAAGTCAGATTGTAGGCTTCGCCGCAAAGCTCCGTCAGCTTCTCAAGGTTGGCGAGCCGCCGTCGCTCGGCCTCCAACTGCTCGTCCTCGCCCGCGGCGAGTCGCGCGGCCTCAAGCTCGCTCACCTGAAAGTGGAGCGCGTCCGTCAAATGAAACTTCTCCGCCTCGTCGCGCCGCAGAGCTGCCAGCTCGCGTTCGAGCGCCGACCAGCGCCGGTAGTGCACGGCCAACTCCTCGCGCGCGGCGTTGAGGTCTGCGAAGGCGTCGAGCAATTCGAGGTGCGTGTCGGGGTCGAAGAGGGTCTGCTGCGTGCCCTGCCCGTGGATGTCCACGAGCATCGGCCTCAAACTTCTGAGCAGCGTGAGCGTCGCCAGCCGGTTGTTGACGAAGACGCGTCCACGCCCTTCCGCCGAAAGCTCGCGCCGGATGACCAGCTCCACTTCGCCGCTCACGCCCACCGCAACACCCGCCTCGACGAGCAACGCCTCGACCTGCGGGTGCGCGCCCAAAGTGAACAGTCCCTCTACGAAAGCGTGCCGCTCGCCCGCGCGAATCAACTCCGGCGAGAAGCGGTCGCCGATGAGCACGCCGAGCGCGTCAACGATGATGGACTTGCCCGAACCCGTCTCGCCCGTGAGCAGGTTCAGCCCGCGCTCGAACTCCACTTTCAGTTCGCTGATGAGCGCGAAGTTCGAGATGTTGAGGAGCGCGAGCATTCGTCCTCCGAAAAAAATTCCGCGAGTTTTCCACAGGTCGCCCGCGAGCGTTGACGCGCCGCACGCGTCCGCCGGAGGCGCGTTTATCTTACGAAATGTGGACGCGCCTACGGTAGCGCGCAGGCAGGCCGCTTCAACGCCGCGCGGCCTGTGGAAAACTTTTCCTCCAAAACCTTCGTTGCAGTCTCCCGCCTTTGTGCTATCCTTTCGCGCCGTAGCCATGCGAAGCGCGTCGGAGCGCCCCCCGCGCCGACTGCAAACAGGGAAATCTGCCGCGCTCGTCTGCCGTTCATCATGTCAAAAACCGATTTCGCCCATCTCCACTTACACACCGATTATAGTCTTCTCGACGGGGCCATCCAGATCAAGCCGCTCGCCGAACGGGTCAAAGAACTCGGCATGAAGTCGTGCGCCATGACCGACCACGGCAACATGTACGGCGCGGTCTCCTTCTACAAGGAGATGAAGGCGCACGACATCAAGCCTCTGATCGGCTGCGAAGTCTATCTCGCGCCCGGCCACCGCTCCGACAAGTCGGAGGCGCGGCGCGGCGAGAAGCCTTACAACCACATGATCCTCCTCGCGAAAGATCGAGAGGGCTATCACAACCTCGTCCGGCTCACGTCGAAGGCTTTCAAGGAGGGCTTCTACCGCAAGCCGCGCATTGACCGCGAACTGCTCGCGCAGTTCGGCGGCGGATTAGTCGGACTCTCCGCCTGTCTTTCGGGCGTGCCGCAGGCCCATCTGAAGAACGGCAGGCTCGAAGAGGCGGAGAAGGCGGCGCACGAGTTCGAGGACATCCTCGGCAAGGGAAATTACTTCCTCGAAATTCAGGATCACCAGCTCGACGATCAGATCAGGATCAACAAAGACCTCATCGAACTCTCGAAGAAGACGGGCATCCCGCTCGTCGCCACCAACGACGCGCACTACCTCTTCCGCGACGACTACGAGGCGCACGACGTGATGCTCTGCATCGGCACGGGCAAGACCGTCAACGATGCGAACCGCATGCGCTTTGGCGGCCCGCAGTGGTACGTCCGCTCGCCCGAAGAGATGGCGCGGATTTTCACCTACGCGCCAGATGCCGTCGCGCGCACGCTGGAAGTCGCCGAGATGTGCGACCTCAAGCTCCCGCTCGGAGAGAATCAACTGCCCGTCTTTCCCATCCCGCCCGCAGAAAGCGATCTCACCATCGAAGAGTATTTCGAGAAGGTCGTGCGCGAAGGATACGAGAAGCGGCGCGAGACGGTCTGGGAGCGTATGCTCGCCGCGGGGACTCTCAAGCACAGCCTCTCGGAATATCAGGAGCGCGTCTCGCGCGAGATCGCGATGATTAAGCAGATGGGCTTCCCCTCCTACTTCCTCATCGTCTGGGACTTCATCAAGTTCGCCAAAGACCGGCGCATCCCCGTCGGCCCCGGTCGCGGGTCGGCTGCGGGAAGCCTGATCGCTTACTGTCTCGAAATCACGGACGTTGACCCCATCCAGTACGACCTCCTCTTCGAGCGCTTCCTCAACCCGGAGCGCGTCTCGATGCCGGATATAGACATAGACTTCTGCGTCAACGGTCGGGCCGAGGTCATCAACCACGTCACGCAGCTCTACGGTCGCGACTCCGTCTGCCAGATCATCACGTTCGGGACGATGGCCTCGAAGGCCGCCATCAAAGACGTGGGGCGCGCGCTCGACATGGCTTACGCCGACGTGGAGAAGATCGCCAAGCTCATCCCGCCGCCCGTCCGTGGCCGCAACGTCTCGATTGACCAGGCGCTCGAGACCGTTCCGGAGCTGAAGCAGGCCGTCGAGACCGACGCGCAGGTCAGGAAAGTAATTGACATCGCCAAGCGGCTCGAAGGCTGCGCGCGCCACTCCTCTGTGCATGCGGCGGGCGTCGTCATCTCGCCCAAACCCCTCGAAGAACTCGTGCCCGTGGCGTTGAGCCAGAAGCAGGAGCTGACGACGCAGTTCGAGATGTCCGACCTTGAGAAGACGGGCATGCTCAAGATGGACTTCCTCGGCCTGACGACGCTGACGATCATTGACCAGTGCTGCCGGACGGTGCGCGAGGTGCACGGGCGCGAGATCAAATGGTCGGAGATTACGCTCGAAGACCCGAAGACCTACGAGCTGTTCGCACAGGGCCGGACGGAGGCGGTCTTCCAGTTCGAGTCTTCGGGGATGCAGGAGATTTGCCGTAAGCTCCGTCCCAAGTCCATCGAAGACCTCTCGGCCTTGAACGCGCTCTATCGCCCCGGCCCGCTCGACGGCGGCATGGTAGACGACTTCATTGACCGCTATCACGGCAAGAAGCCCGTCGAGTACGCCACGCCCGAGATGGAGGAGATTCTCCGCAACACCTACGGGATTCTGGTCTATCAGGAACAGATCATGCAGCTCGCGCAGCGCCTCGGCGGCTACTCCTTGGGCGAGGCCGACCTGATGCGCCGCGCGATGGGCAAGAAGAAGCGCGAGGAGATGGCCGTCCACGAAGAGAAGTTCATCGCGGGCTGCGTCAAAAATAAAATCCAGAAGAAGAAGGCGCGCGAAATCTTCCGCCTCATGGCGCAGTTCGCCGACTACGGTTTCAACCGCTCGCACTCCGTCGCCTACGCGCACGTCGCCTACCAGACCGCCTATCTGAAGGCGCACTACCCTGAGCATTTCTACGCGGCGGTGATGACGCACGTCACGGACGACGCCGCGAAGATTTTCAAGTACGCTTCGGAACTGCGCGCGCAGGGCGTCAAGCTTCTGCCGCCGGACGTGAACCAGTCGGGGCCGGGGTTCACGCCTGTGGAGCGGGCGGTGCGCTACGGCCTGACGGCCATCAAGGGCATCGGGCACTCGGCGGTCGCCGCCGTCATCGAGGCGCGCGAGCGGCGTCCGTTCAAATCAATCTTCGACTTCGCCGAGCGCGTCGGCGAGAAGGGTTCGGGCAAGCGCGTGCTCGAAAGCCTTGTGGGCGCGGGCGCGTTCGACTCTCTGAAGCCCGAAGGCGAGTCGCTGTGCAGTTGGCGCGCGCGCATGTTCGCCTGCGCCGACAAGGCGCTTGAGCGCGGAGCGCGCACGCGGCGCGAGCGCGACAGCGGGCAGGTCGCCATGTTCGGCTTTGCGGCTTCGACGGACGCGGGATGGAACGCGGAAGAGATACACGTCTCGGCGGAACCTGCGCAGCCCTGGACTCACAAGGAGCTGCTCGCGCGCGAGAAGGCGGCAGTAGGCTTTTACGTCTCCGGCCACCCGCTCGACGACTTCATCGAGAAGATCGAGCAGCTCAACTGCTGTCCCGTGGCCGAGCTGGGAGGCGTCGAGCCGAACTCGCGCGTGCGTGTCGTCGGCGTGGTCGCCGATTTCACGGTGCGGAACACGAAGAAGGGCGACCGCTACGCCTTCTTCCGCCTCGAAGACCTTTCGGGCGCGTCCGTCAAGTGCGTCCTCTGGCCCGAAGCCTTCAAGACGAAGGGACAGGACGCCGCCAACGAGGCGCTGCTCGTCGCCGCGGGCCGCTGCGAGGGCGGCGAGGGCACCCTGACGGTCGTCTGCGACGAAGTGACGGCGCTCGACAAGGCGCGCACGCCCGCCAACGGCACACGGGGCGGCTACCAGGCAGGCCGTCTGCGCGCGGGCGCGCTCGTCATAGAGTTCCCGACGGACGCGGACGTTTTGCGCGCGGGCGAACGCGTCGCACAAACCCTGCGCGCGCACCCCGGCGACTGCGAAGTCTTCATAGACCTGCATCTCCTCGAAGAGAACCTGACCGTTCGCGCGAAGACGGCGCAGTTCGCGCGCGTCTCGCCGAACAAACAGCTTCAGGAGGAACTCGTCGCCGCGGGCGTCCGCGTCAGATGGGTGGAATAGCTAGTCAGCCGCGAAGCGGCTATTCGGACAACTTCAGCAAAAAGGAAATGCCGCGGCCCGGAGGTCGCGGCATTATACATCAGGCGGCGTTTATTCTTTCGGGCGTGCG
Source organism: Pyrinomonadaceae bacterium (assembly GCA_036263975.1). GTDB lineage: Bacteria > Acidobacteriota > Blastocatellia > Pyrinomonadales > Pyrinomonadaceae > QHXN01. The sequence continues at coordinate 364,033 of DATARW010000047.1, read as the reverse complement.
TCTACGGTCGGCCAAAGATGTTGCCGAGGATGCTCCCGCGTCCGTAGTTGCCACGTCCGTAGTTGCCGTTGCGCCGGTAGCCTTGCTGGTAGCCGCGCACGAATCCGTCGCGGTAAGCCTGCTTGTAGGCGCTCTGGTTGCCGTAGGACGAGTTGTAGCCGTAAGTGGCGTTCCTGTAGTAGTGAGACCTCTGCGGGTCGTAGCTCTGCCCGCGGTACGCATCATCCTGGCCGGTGCTTATGCCGTCCTGGTAGCCGCGCTCCGCGGCGGCCTGATAGACGTTGTAGCCGCGATTGCCATAGCCGCCTCGATTGCCGTAATAGCCGTTGTTACCGTAGTAACCGTTGTTACCGTAGTAGCCGTTGTTGCCGTAATTGCCGTTACCGTAATAGCCGTTGTTGCTGTTATTGCGGTCGCGGTCGTCGCGGCGGTCGCGCCGGTAACGATCATTATTACGGGCCCGGTCACGGTTGCGGTCATGGTCGTTGTCACGACTCTGATCGCCGTCGTTGTCACGGTCGCGGCGGTGCTGACCGTCGCCCCAGTTCGGGTTCTGCGCCTGAGCCGTCACGCCGGAAAAGAGTGTGATGCCGAACAGTAAAGAAAGTGCCAGCAAAGCACCGCCGGCCTTGCCATGTGAGCGTCTTGTCTTCATTTATACCTCCCCTTTCGCCGGGCGAATTTGCAACCGACATGCCGCAGATCGCCCCTTTGAATCTTTCAGGACTTTGCGGGCAGATTACATTTGAACGCTTTTTCTCCGCAACACCATATCGTGTTCCCATTATACTACATCGGTCACTGCGTCACTCAACGACGCAACGGTCTATTCCTTACTTGAGCTTCCAGAGGGGTAATCGGCAATCATTCGACGCCGGATAGCGACGCGCGGGCGAGGACATCGGCGGGGATGGGGTCGAGAAACCTTGAGACGACGGGGAGTGAATCAGAACCGCCGCGGTATGTGCCCAGAGGATATGTGAAGTAGAGATGTCGTTTGGCGCGCGTCGTGGCGACGTAGAGCAGACGCCTCTCTTCCTCAAGGTCTTCAAACTCGTCGGAGGAGCGGGACGAAGGAAACCAGCCGTCCGTCATCCAGATGATGAACAGAGTGTCCCACTCCAAGCCTTTCGCCGAATGCACCGTCGAGAGCGTGACGTAGCCGCCGCCGCGCGCAGTCTTCTCCACCTGCGCCGCATCCGAAGGGTCGAGCGCCACGTCGCCGAGCAGCTCCGCCGCGCCCTTGTAGCGTTTCGCGATTGCTTGCAGGTGCTCAAGGTCGCGCTGTCGCCGTGGGTGGTCGTCGTATCTGGATTTGAGAATGGGCCGGTAGAGACGCAGGACGTTGGCGAGCTGCGCGTGCGGCGATTTGTGCTCGACGTTGGTGCGCAACACGTGCGCCAGCCGAATCAGTTGGTTCTGGTAGCTTGCGCGCGCGGGAAACTGCTTCAGTTTGTTGAAGAGGGATTCTTTCGCCCGCGCCGTCCTGAACTCTTTACGCTCGACGCCGAGGAAGTCGAGTATCTGCTCGACGGTCGCGTCGCCGATGTGGTCGAGCAGCTTGAGCGCGCGGAACCAGGAGAGCGTGTCCGCCGGATTGAGCGCCACGCGCAGAAGCGAGAGCGCGTCTTTGACGTGCGCGGACTCAGCGAACTTGATGCCGCCGAACTTGCGGAAGGGGATACCGTGCCTGCCCAGTTCTATCTCCAGATCGAACGAGTGCGAGCCGGCGCGGAACAGCACGGCCATGTCGGAGAGCGCGACGCCCTCCTCGCGCAGCTCTCCGATGCGCTGCGCGACGAAGCGCGACTGCTCGTTCTCGTCGCCCGCGCTGACCAGAAGCGGCGTCTCGCCTTCGGACGCGCGCGAAAACAGGCGCTTCGCGTAGCCCTCGCGTGCGTCCGCGATGATCGCGTTGGCGGCATCGAGTATGGGCTGTGTGCTGCGGAAATTCTCTTCCAGTTTGACGAGGCGCGCGCCGGGGAAGAGTCCGGGGAAGTCCAGCATGTTCTGAAAGCTGGCCCCGCGGAACGAATAAATTGCCTGGCACTCGTCGCCGACCGCCGCCACGTTGTCGTGCGTGGCCGTCAACAGACGCACGACCTGCGCCTGTAGACGGTTGGTGTCCTGGTACTCGTCAACCATGACGTAGCGGTACTGCTCCGAGAGCCGTCGGCATAACTCCGCATCTCCTTCGAGCGCCTCGCGCAGACGCACGAGCAGATCGTCGTAGGTGAGCATGTGGCGCTCGCGCTTGTAGGCGTCGAACGCCTGAAGCAGTCGCCCCAGGTCTGGGGCCTCGTGCGCGAACTGCGGGTAATGCTGCTTGAGTATGTCTGCGAGCGGGAGCAGTTTGTTGGCGGCCATGCTGAAGATCGCGCAGACGGTGCGCTTGCGCGGGAAGCGACGGTCTTTGCCCGTCAGATTCATCTGGCGGCGCAGGAGATCAAGCAAGTCTTCCGTGTCGCCCGAATCCAGCACGGTGAAGGTGCGTTGGACGCCCGCCGACTCAGGGTATTTTCGCAGGACGGAGTGGGCCATCGAGTGAAACGTGCCGCCAGAGACGCGCCGGCAGCGTTCGTCGGCCAGCTCCGAGGCGCGAGAGAGCATGCTCGTCGCCGCGCGCCGCGTGAAGGTCAGGAGCAAAACGGATTCGGGGCGCACGCCCGTCTCCACCAGACGCGCGACGCGATAGACGAGCGTCCGCGTCTTGCCCGTGCCCGCCCCCGCGACGATGAGGAGCGGGCCGTCGAGGGTCGTCGCGGCCTTGTACTGCGACTCGTTCAGCTCGTTTTCATAGTCTATCTTCGGCGTGCGCTGCTTCGGCACGACGACGTGTTTCAAGACCAGACGGGTTCTGGCCGGGGCGTTTGCTTTGCCCGATTCGAGGTCGCGCCTGAGCGCCTTGAGGTCAGCCGCGAGCACCTTGATCGTTTGGTAACGGGCTTTGGGCGCTTTGGCGAGAGCCTTGGAGAGAATGCGTTGCAGGTCGGGGGGAAGATCGGACTTGACGGCATGCGTGGGCCGCGGGTCTTCGTGCAGGATGGCATGCATCGTGTCAATCTTATTCCTGCCGGCGAAAGGATACCGGCCCGTCGCCATTTCGTAGAGCACGATGCCGAATGAAAAGATGTCGCTGCGGAGGTCAACGCGCTGGCCGAGGAGCTGTTCCGGCGACATGTAATTGACCGTCCCCAGAATCATTCCGGCCTGCGTCTTGATGAGCGTCTTCTGCGCGCTGTCGGCGGCGAGCGAAGGCCGCCGCCGCTCGACGAGCTTCGCCAGTCCGAAGTCGAGAATCTTCGCGTAGCCGTCGCGGCTAATCATCAGGTTCTCCGGCTTCAAGTCGCGGTGCACGATGCCGTGCTCGTGCGCCTTCGCCAGCCCTTCGGCGACTTGAGCGGCAACCTCCAGAGCGTCTCTGACGGTCAAAGCCCCGGAAGCGATTTTCTGCCGCAGCGTCTCACCCTGAACGTACTCCATCACGATGTAGGGCTGACGGTCGGCTTCGCCTATATCGTAGACGGTGAGGATGTGTGGATGATTCAGGGCCGAGGCGGAGCGCGCCTCCTGTAGGAAGCGCAGGCGGCGATCCGCCTGCGCCACCGACTCCGGCGACAAAACCTTCAGCGCCACCACGCGCTGGAGCTTTTCGTCATGCGCCTTGTAGACCGCGCCCATGCCGCCCGCGCCCAGCAACTCGATGATGCGGTAGTGCGCGATCAATACGCCTTCGGCAAACATGTCCGTTCCAGTTTCCTTACTGTGCCTGCTCGTTTAAGACAACTCCGCAAGCTCCGACCATCTATCCAAATCACTCGCCAGTTGTGCCATCAACATCTGACGCTCCTTGAAGAGTTGGTGCACGAGTTGCGCGTCGCTTGCATTGGCCGCCAGTTCCCTTTCTATTTCGGCCTGCCGCCCTTCGGCCTCCCTGATGCGCGTCTCCAATGTATCCAACTCTTTCCGCTCTTTGAAAGATAATTTACGTTTGGTTGCCGGAGCCTGTGCCGGTTCCTGCTTCGTAGGTCTGGCCTTCGGCTCGGACTTGACCGCACCGGATTGTTTTTCCTCTCTCTGGTGGGCTTCCAAAAAAGCGGAATAATTTCCCGGATACTGCCGCAGAATCCCTTTGCCCTCGAAGCGAAAGATGTGCTCGACCGTGCGGTCGAGAAAGTAGCGGTCGTGGCTGACGACCATCAGGCAGCCGTTGAAGCCATCCAGATAATCTTCCAGCGTCACCATCGTTTGAATATCAAGATCGTTGGTCGGCTCATCCAGCAGCAGGAAGTTTGGGGCGCTCATCAACACTCGCAGGAGATAGAGGCGTCTTCGCTCGCCGCCCGACAGCTTACCGATAGGCGCATACTGCATCGCCCCTGTGAAGAGAAACTTCTCAAGCATCTGGCTCGCGGTGATAAACTTTCCGTCCGCCGTTTCAATCCGTTCGGCAACTTCACGAACATAATCTATGACACGCTCCGCCTCATTCAAAGCGCGATTCTCCTGATCGTAGTACCCGAAGCGCACCGTCCGGCCTACTTCCAGAGTGCCGCTATCCGCCGCTGTGCGCCCTGTGATGATCTCCAACAGAGTTGTCTTGCCCGCTCCGTTCGGGCCGATGATGCCGATTCGGTCGCCGGGCTTGACCGTGTAGCTGAAGCCGTCGAGCAGGACACGACCGTCGAAGGATTTGGTGATGCCCTGCAACTCCAAAACTTTCTTGCCGATTCGGCTTGAGCTGACGGAGATGTCGAGTTCGGCCCTCAACGTCTCTTTCGGTTGAGCCATCAAACTTTCGGCGCGGTCGAGGCGAGCTTTCGACTTACGTGTGCGCGCCTTTGCGCCGCGGCGCAACCACGCCAGTTCGCGCCGGATCAGCATCCCACGCCTCTGCCCTTCGACGGCCCGCGCGGCTTCCTGCTCCTCCTTCTTTTCCAGATAGTAGGCGTAATTTCCCTGGAACGCTTGCACGTGGCCGCGATCAATCTCCAGAATTCCGCTGGTGACGCGGTCGAGAAAATATCGGTCGTGCGTCACCAGCAGGAGCGCCCCACGATAGCGTCCCAGATAGACCTCAAGCCACGAGATAGTTTCCGCGTCCAAATGATTTGTCGGCTCGTCCAGAATGAGCAGATCAGGATTTTCAATTAACGCATGAGCGAGGGCGACGCGCTTGCGCTGGCCGCCGGAAAGCGTGCCCATCCGGGCCGCTGTGTCTTGAATACTGAGCCTGCTCAGGATGGCTCTGGCGTTGGTCTCCATTTCCCATGCGCCTGAGACTTCGAGCGCCTGAGCCAGCTCGGACACGCGATTCAGCAGCCTCTGATCCTGCCTTTCGTCGGAGGCCAACTCCCGGCAGGCACGCTCGTAGTCGTGCAGCAACTTCATCCGGGCATTGCTCGCGGCAAATACTGCGTCCAGCGCCGTCTGCTCCGCATCGAAGGGCGGGTTCTGCGGCAGATAACCCACCGACACGCCTTCGGCGAACACAATGCGCCCGGCATCCGGCACCTCTTCACCTGCGAGGAGACGAAGGAGAGTGGTCTTGCCGGAACCATTAACGCCGACTACTCCAACGCGGTCTTGAGAGTCCAGGCCGAGGCTGACGTTTTCAAAGAGCGGCCCGGTGCCGTAATTCTTACTAATGGCTTCGAGAGATAGAATATGCATTTCGGATTTAATTGCGCCCGGACTTCCCGCAAGTTTCGCAGCAACATTCTACCAGCTTGACAAAGAATGAGAAGGAGAACTACTTTGGTTACACTTCTAAAGTGTAACCAAAGTAGTTCTCCTTGAGCGACGGGCGGAACATGGCGGCCAACACACGTTTTGCGGTGGCGATTCATGCGATGGGGATGCTGGCCTTCGGCGACGAACTGAACGTCACCTCAGACGACATCGCAAAGAGCGTCCGAACCCATCCGGTAGTCGTGCGGCGCTTGCTGGCACAACTCACTCGACGAGGGCTGGTCGCAGTAAAACTGGGTGCGGGCGGCGGAGCGCGCCTGATGCGCAGACCTGAGCAAATCACGCTCTCCGACATCTATCTGGCGCTGGGCGAGGGGCCGCTTTTTCAAGTCCCGCTGCTGGACGAGGCACATGAATGCGCGGTCGGGCGCAGCGTCGGCCCCGTTCTGACAAGCGTTCTGCTGCGAGCCGAAAAGGGCTTGCTGGCCGAGCTGCAAGCCGTCACCCTCGCGGACGTGATCGGCAAAGTGTTGCGACGCATGAAGAGACAGGGCTGCGCGCGCAGTGCGCCCGCTGCGAGGCGAGCGCGAAAGAACAATAATGGCTGAACAGAAAAAGAAAAAGATACGCTGGTCAACCGCTTGGAGCGATGCGCGCGAACTGATCTGGACGCACCGCCGCCGTCTCGCCATCGGCGCAGTCCTGATGATTATCAATCAGGCGATGGGGCTGGTGCTGCCGGCCTCGACCAAGTTCCTGATAGATCAAGTGATCGGCAAGCAGCGCACGTACCTGCTCTGGCAAATCGCGCTGGCGGCGGGAGCGGCGACGCTGGTGCAGGCCGTCACCTCGTTTAGTTTGTCGCAGGTTCTGGGCGTGGCGGCGCAACGCGCCATTACCGAGATGCGTAAAAAAGTTCAGGCGCAAATTGCGCGTCTGCCAATCAGCTATTTCGATTCGACGCAGACCGGCAAGCTTATTTCCCGGATCATGAACGATGCCGAAGGCATCCGTAATCTGGTCGGCACAGGGCTGGTGCAGTTGGTCGGCGGCTTCATCACCGGCATCGTCGCGCTGTGCGTCCTCTTCTGGCTCAACTGGCGCTTGACCTCGATCACGATTCTGGTGCTTGCCGTCTTCGGCGGCGCGCTGACCTTCGCCTTCCAGCGCCTGCGGCCCCTTTTTCGTGAGCGCGGCGAGATTACAGCCACGCTGACCGGGCGTCTGGCCGAATCGCTCGGCGGCATCCGCATCGTCAAAGCTTACACTGCCGAGAAGCGCGAAGCGCTGACCTTCGCTCGCGGCGCGCACAAACTCTTCCGCAACATCGCCAAATCCATGACCGGAGTGTCGGCCACCACGGCTTTCTCTTCTCTGGTCGTCGGTGCGGTGGGCGTGGTTATTATTCTGGTCGGCGGGCGTTCGGTGGTGTCAGGTTCGATGACTCTGGGCGACCTTTTCATGTACGTCGTCTTCACGGGATTGATGGCATCGCCGCTCATCCAGTTTGCGGCCATCGGGACGCAGATCACGGAAGCCTTCGCGGGACTCGACCGCATCCGCGAGGTGATGGACATGGCGACCGAAGATGAAGAGGACGTGCGCCGCGCGCCGCTCGCCTCTGTGCGGGGCGAGGTGGAGTTCGAGAACGTTTATTTCGAGTACAACGAGGGAGTGCCGGTTCTCAAAGATGTCTCTTTCAAAGCGCCGGCAGGCTCGACGACCGCGCTCGTCGGCTCCAGCGGTTCCGGCAAGAGCACGCTCATCAGCCTCGCGATGAACTTCAATCATCCGCTTTCAGGGAGGATCAAAATTGACGGGAAAGATTTACAGACCTTGCGGCTGAGAGATTTTCGTTCGTACCTCGGCGTCGTCATGCAGGACAATTTTCTTTTCGACGGGACGATTGCGGAGAACATAGCCTTTTCCAACCCGCACGCCACGCGCGAAGAGATGCGGGCGGTCAGTCGCATCGCGCACTGCGAAGAGTTTATCGAAGGCTTCGAGCAGAAATACGACACCATCGTGGGCGAGCGCGGAGTGAAACTCTCCGGCGGGCAACGTCAGCGCATCGCCATCGCGCGCGCCATCCTCGCCGACCCGAAATTGCTGATTCTCGACGAAGCCACCTCCAGCCTCGACAGTGAGAGCGAATCTTTGATTCAGGACGGCCTGCGCTCTCTGAGGCGCGGGCGTACGACCTTCGTCATCGCGCACAGGCTCTCGACGATTCGCAGCGCCGATCAGATTCTGGTGTTGGAAGGCGGAGAGATCGTCGAACGGGGCACGCACGAGGAATTGCTTGCGGCTGGCGGTCGGTACAAACAGCTCTACGACAAACAGTACAAATTCGAGCGCGACCAGTTCATCAACCCCGGCGAAGATTTCACGCCCGCGCCGGCCAAGCCGCTTAACGCGCCGAACCGCGTCTCCGCTTTGTAGCAGGAATAATTCCATTCGCGCATATAGTGAAAGCTCGCCACATTTTTCGCGCATACAATGAAATCGAATCGGCGCAGGCTTCCTTGCCGAAGACCACCAGCCGGTTAGTGTTAGCGAAAGTCACCGGACGGAAATCGGCATTCAGCTCCATGTCGTAAATATCGCGGAGATGGACAAAGCCGTTCTGCGGCGCGCGGTGGGCGCGGAAGTTGAGGCGGGGCCGGGCCGCCCCGGCAAGAGGCCGGACAATTCGCGTCGCCGAGTCGCCTTTCTGCAATGTGTGTTATGCTGCTCTGGCAAATCTGCCCGCTTGACTTAAAGGTACCTGCGCGGTTCGCTGAGACGGCGGGCATCCGGCAATTCAAGAGGCAGAAGATTACGCACATAAGGAGCACCTCTCCCGCTCTACTTGCTCGCACGAAAACCTCTCTGGAAGACGAACCGGCGGCTTGCTCCTGCCGTCTGTTCCGTGCGTGTAAAACTCCGGTATCATGACCGAGGTTAAAAGCGGAGTGGAGCAATGAGAACATCCGACTCGACCGGCCTCAACAACCCCTTACGCATTTGTCTCTGGTCTGGCCCGCGCAACGTCTCGACGGCACTGATGTACTCCTTCGCGCAGCGCCGTGACACGAGAGCCGTTGATGAGCCGCTCTACGCCCACTACCTGCGAATGACGGGAGCGCAACACCCGGGCCGAGACGAGGTGCTGGCAGAGATGGAGAACGACGGCGCGAAGGTCGTGAAAGAGGTGATTCTCGGGCCGTGTGACCGCCCTGTGTTCTTCATGAAGCAGATGGCCCACCACCTGATCGGGCTTGATTGCGGATTTCTAAAGCAGACCGTCAACGTGCTGCTGGTGCGCGACCCCGCTTGGGTTTTACCCTCGCTGGCTAAAAAGGTGTCTGACATTGGGGTGCGCGACACCGGGTTCGCCTTCCTCTCCGAACTGCAACGGCGACTGCGTGCGTGGGGGCAAGACCCGCCCGTGCTCGACGCGAAATACCTTCTAAGAGACCCGCCCGGTGTGTTGAAAATACTGTGCGAGGCTTTAGGCATCGAGTTCGATCCGGCCATGTTACGTTGGGAGACAGGGCCACATCCGGAAGACGGCGTGTGGGCACGCTACTGGTATCACAACGCACACCTCTCCACAGGCTTTCAGCCAGACCATGAGGAGCCGGAATCGCTCCCCGAAAACCTCTTGCCCCTGCTGGAGGAGTGTCAATCTCATTACAAGCGCCTGAAGGCCGACGCAATCCGCACGACTCCCCCACGCGCCAAAGACGGACGCTCGCCCTCGCGAGCCTTTTGATGGAACGGGTGGCACGGCAAACTCCGTCTCGGGTAAAATCGCATCGCGAAGAACGAATGTCTCATGGTACGGAACAACGCTTCAGAGCGAGGAGTAGAGGATGAAGAATATCTGGCAAGACCTGCGGTACGGCATGCGAATGTTAGTGAAGAGTCCGGTTTTCACCGTCGTCGCAGTGCTTGCGCTGGCTGTTGGCATTGGGGCCAACACGGCAATCTTCAGCGTCGTGCAGACAGTCATCCTGCGCCCCCTGCCATTCAAGGCCCAGGAAAATCTATTCGTGATGTGGAAGCAGGATGCCGCGGCCAACACCGACTTCGTCGAGTTGTCTTATCCGGAATATACGGACTGGCGCAGCCAGAGCCAGGTCTTTGAGGATTTGGCGGCGATGCCGACCACCGTCTACGGCTACGGCTACATCCTGACCGGGCAGGGAGAGCCTCTACAGATCGAAAGCGCGCGCGTGAGCGCCAACTTCTTCTCACTGCTCGGCGCGAGTCCGGCGCTCGGTCGCGCGTTCACGGAAGAAGAGGATAAGCCGGGCGGAAGCCCGGTCGTGATGCTCAACGACCGTTTCTGGCGCAGCCGCTTTAACGCCGACCCGAACATCATCGGCAAGCTCATCACGCTGAATGGGACGGGCTATCAGGTGATCGGCGTCATGCCGCCTGTTTTTGACTTCCCCAAAGGGGCCGACGTGTGGACTCCGCTCGCGACCAACCAGAGGCTCGTCTCCAATCGCGCCGCGGTCTTCCTCCAGGCCATCGGGCGGCTCAAGCCGGGGGCGACCGCAGAGCAGGCCCACAACGAGCTTAACCTTATCGTCAAGCGCGTCGCCCAGCAGCACCCAGAGACGCGGGCCGAGGGGCAGGGCGTCGTCATCATGCCGCTGGCCGATCACATCTTCGGCAACGCGCGCCCGGCGCTGCAACTGCTACTGATCGCCACGGGCCTGCTTCTACTGATCGCTTGCGCCAACGTCGCCAACCTGCTTTTGGCTCGCGCCACGACAAGGGGCAAGGAGATGGCCGTGCGTGCCGCGCTCGGAGCGAGTCACCGCCGCCTCGTCCAGCAATCCCTCACCGAGAGCCTGCTGCTGGCCGTCATCGGCGGGGGGCTTGGACTCTTTCTGGCCTACTGGCTGGTGATTATCCTGGTGCGAGTCGCTCCGGTGGACATTCCGCGCATGGACGAGGTTTACATCAGTCTCCAAGTCCTGCTCTTTACCGTCTTCGTCACGCTGCTGACGACTATCCTCTTCGGCCTGGCCCCGGCTCTCATGATCTCCAGGAGTAGTCTCAACGAGTCGCTGAGGGAGGGGGACATCAAAGTCTCCGGAGAGCGACACGGAGGCAGACTCCGGCAGGGGTTGATTATCGCAGAGGTGGCTATCACGCTTGTGCTCCTGATCGGCGCGGGACTGCTCTTCCGAAGTTTCATGCTGCTTCGCCAGGACAGGCTGGGCTTCGACCCGCAGAACGTGCTCACCATGCAAATGTCTCCGCAGGGGGCGAAGTACGCGCAGGCGGACAGGCGAAGGGAATTTTTCGCGCTCCTCCTGGAGCAGATCAGGGCGCAGCCGGGGGTGGTGGCTGCCGGGGCTGTCCTGATTCGTCCGCTCGAAGGCCCCATCGGATGGGACATGCCTTACATGACTGAAGGGCAGTCGTTGGACGACGTGAAGAGGAATCCCATCCCGAATTACGAGGTCGTGACGCCTCAGTACTTCCGCGCGATGGGTATCCCTTTGAGCAAGGGGCGCGATTTCACCGAGCAGGATACGACGGAGGCTCAGCCGGTCGTCATCGTCAGCGAGGCGATGGCGCACAGGCTCTTCCCCCCCGGCGTTGATCCGCTGGCCCAACGCCTCAAGTTAGACCCTTCCGACCCGGAGGTGCCGTGGCGAAGCATAGTCGGCGTCGTCAGCGATGCGCGCTATCGTTCGCTCGGCGACCAGCGGCTCGATGTGTATGTTCCTTACCGGCAGAGTCCTGTCCCCATGAAGTATTTGACGATTCGCACGTCCTCCGATCCGGCGGCGTCCGCCGCCGTCGTGCGCCGCGTGTTGGCGGGGCTGGACGCGGATCAGGCGGTGACGAGCGTGATGACCGGCGAGCAGCTTGTCTCACGCGCCATCGCCCGCCCGCGCTTCAACATGCTGTTGCTCGATGTCCTGGCCCTTATCGGGGTGACGCTGGCACTGATCGGTATTTACGGCATCGTCTCCTACATATTTACGCAGCGCACGCGCGAGATCGGTATCCGCATCGCGCTCGGTGCGCAAACGCGCGACGTGCTGAAGCTGATTGTCGGACAGGGGATGCGGCTGGTGCTGTTGGGGATCGGCGCTGGTCTGATTATCGCCATCGCCTTCGCCATCGCCTTCGCCGGCCCGATAGCTAGTCTGCTCTACAACACGAGCACAACCGATCCGATGATCTTTATCGGCGTGTCGCTGTTGCTGGCGGTCGTGGCATTGCTGGCGTGTCTGATCCCGACGCGCAAGGTGGCGAGGCTAGACCCGATGACCGTCTTACGTCACGAGTAAAGGGCGGGCGAGTCGTGATGAGTTTTGCCGGCGGCTCAATCCGCCGTGCCGTCAACCCTCCACCACTGCGCGCCGCCCCAGCGGCGGACGGCGTTCGTGCCGCAGTGGATTTCTCCCCCGCGCGCATGTAGCGGCTCCCAGCTATTGATGAAGTGTGTCTGAAGCTCCAGTGATTCCAGACTCCTGCGGATGTCTTCGGCGAAAGCGTCACATCCGCCGACAAGCGGCCCCGCCGGGTCGGGGACGATCACTTGCCGTTGACAGACGAGGCTGTTGACGGCGTTGGGGAAGACCGCAATGCCTCTCTCGAACAAGACCGGAAGCTTGACGAAGTGTTCGTCCTCGATTCCCAAATCACGGCACAGGTCGAAACGGGTTTGACGCAGCGCAGCCTCGACCCGCCGATTCTCCTCCGACGCGGCGATCTCTTCCAGGAGGCGTGCTGCCGTGGTTTGACTTGCCAGCCCGGTAAAGACCGGAGCTTCAGCGTGTCCTTCGTTGACGAGCCGCTCCAGAATCGTCCTGGCCCGCAGAGGGCTTGGAATGAGCACGCGAAACGCCTTCGCGTCGGCGGCTGGGACGAAGTTGACCACTTCGTCAACATGCCCGATTCTTAGCCACGAGACATCAATCACCACGGGCGGCCACTGACAGGATTGCATCTCCAACAGAGATAACACCTCCGGATGCATGCCGAGATTGCCCTGCCTGCCCGTCAGAATCCGCCCGAAAGGAAATGCGCGCCCCGAACGGTCTTTCACGGGCGGGCTGACCTGGAGATTACCGTACCAGTCAATCCACGCCGTCTTGTCTCGCGCCTCGCCGGCCTCGAACAGAAGCGCATTCGACCTTCTGAAATGTTCCCTCAGATGACGGTCGAGCGGGGCGGACTGAACCATCTCGCTTTTGGAGCGCAGGCCGCCGAGGACTGCAATCAACTGCTCTTCTCCGCGCCGCGTCGGAAGAGGCACCCGGCCAATACTGACCGCATCCTGTATCCATAGATCATCGGGAACTTCGTTGAAGTCAACTGCATGCAGGCGAACTCCGGTCTGCGCCAGAATATCCTCCAGTTCGGCCACGAACCTTGAAGACAGCCGGTTCCTGACGACCAGAACTTCTTCAACCACTTCGAGTGAAGAGGTCAGGATCAGCGGAGGAATTTCGCAGCGGACGCCGGCGGAGCAGATTCGGCCCGGCCCTACGGTCACGAGGGCCGCTTCAAAACGGAAGGTGCGCGCCCACGAGCCGCACCCATTCTCAGGAGGAGTCGCCGCCAAACCGAGGTCGAACTCGTGTTGGCGGCCTACTTCGAGTTGCCACGTTCCTCCAAGCCCTAAACTTTCCCATCCGTCCGCGCTACGGCGAAAGAGACACACACGCCCCCGCGCCTCGGCATTGACTTCCAACAAGAGCTTTGCGTCTTCGGGCGGCCACGTGTTGAGCCGGATGCGGATGGAAGCGGGAGGGATGGGTTGTGTCGCCCCTGCGAGTCTGAAGCCCTCGCCCTCGCGGAAGCTCGCCGCCGCTTCACGCGGGATGAGCGGGACGATACTGAAGGCGTTTGACCGGCCCACTCTCTCGACGGATGTGCCCCGCGCGTCGGTCGGTTCGGCATGGTTCAAATCTGCGAAGATAGTCAGCACGAGATGTCGGGGTACGCCTTTCAGTCAGTTCCGGTTCTGCGTCACACAAGGGGTCGGCGCGGTGGGAGATTTACTCTCGCGGGGCATCCTCTTCAAAGTCTCCCGCTTGACCGCTCGCCAGAAGGGCTTCCGCTTCCTCTTCCGAAAGCTCGTCCAATTCCGCGAACACTTGTGACAGCTTGTCCTGGCTGAGTTGCTCCATCTGTTTTCGCTCGACGACCAACGCCAGTTCGGCCAGAGTCGGCGATTCAAAGACCGCACGCACGCCCACCTCCACATTCAAAACGTGGTGCAGCCTCGACACCACCTGCGTCGCCAACAAGGAGTGGCCGCCCAGGTCGAAAAAATTGTCTTGAATGCCGGCGCGTTCGACGCCGAGCACTTCCGCCCAGATTTCCGCCAGGGCTTGCTCGGTCGAGTTGCGCGGCGGCTCGTAAAGGTCGTCCGTCTCGGGTTTCGACTGCCGCGGGGACGGAAGCGATTGATGATCTATCTTCCCATTGGCCGTGAGCGGGAGGTCGTCAAGAATGACGAAATCGGACGGCACCATGTAATCGGGCAACTGCTCGCCGAGGTGGCGGCGCAGCTCGTCCGGCGCAAACGAGACATCCTGACGCGGCACGACGTAGGCGACGAGGCGCTTGTCGCCGGGCCTCTGCTCGCGCACGACGACGACGGCCTGGCGAACCCCTCTCAAGTGCCCGATCACAGTCTCGATCTCGCCTAATTCGATGCGGTGGCCGCGCACTTTGACCTGCTCGTCGCGGCGTCCCAGAAATTCTATCGTGCCGTCGGGCAGGTGCCGCGCCCGGTCGCCGGTTCTGTATAATCGCGCGCCTTCATCCCGCGAAAACGGATCAGGCACGAAAGCCGCTGCCGTCCGGCGCGGGTCGTTCAGATAGCCGCGTCCGACGCCGACGCCGCTCACACAGAGTTCGCCTGCCACGCCGACCGGCACGAGTTGCAGCAGTTGGTCTAAAACGTAGAGGCGCGTGTTCGCCACGGGCCGCCCGACGGGCACATTCAACACTTCAGGTGAGGGCACCTGATAGATGGCATGATGCGCCACGTCGTCGGAGCATTCCGTTGGCCCGTAAGCGTTCAACATGGGAATCCGCGGGTAAGCGTCGAGCCACCGGCGACAGAGCACCGGCGGGAGAGCTTCGCCGGTCGGAATCAACCAGCGGAGTGCTGCCAGAGCGGGGCGGGGCGGGTCGTCGCGCCGCGTCATCTCTTCGAGCATGACCCCCAGCAGCGATGGCACGGTCTCTAAAATCGAGACGCCGCGGCCTTCGACCTCACGCAGCAAGAGCCGCGAGTCATAAACGACCGCGTCGTTGACGACGTGAGTTTGCCCTCCGACGAGGAGCGCGGCTAAAAACTGCCAGACGGAGATGTCGAAGCATTGCGAAGCGGTCTGCGCGATGATGTCGGCCTCGACAAGTCGTAAATCCGAAATCTTTGCGAAGAGATGATTCAACATTCCGCGCTGCTCGACCATCACCCCCTTGGGCCTGCCCGTCGAGCCTGAAGTGTAGATGACGTAGGCGAGGTTGAACGGCATAGAGCGCGGCGGCAGGTTCTCGGATTCGGGCGACCGCTCGATCAGTTCATCAATGTAAAGAACACGCGCCCGCATCGGCGAGTCGCCGGTCGCGGGCGCGCGTGAGAAGACGGGCACCGAATCCCGCGTCTGCAAAACCAGGGAGGCCCCGCTCTGTGCCAGCAGGTCGAGGTTTCGTCGGACAGGGTGTGACGGGTCGAGAGGCAGGTAGGCTCCGCCGGCCTTGAAGATGGCGAGCACGGCGGTCAGGAAAGCGATGCCGCGTTCGGCAAAGAGCGTCACGATCACGTCCGGGCCGACGCCCAATTCGACCAGACCGCGCGCCAACCTGTTGGCATTCCGGTTCAACTCCCGGTAAGTCTGTTGCTGCGTCCCGAAGGTCACGGCGACCGCATCGGGGCTGCGCGCGGCCTGCGCCTCGAACAATTGGTGAAAGCAGCGATCAAGCGGAAAGTCTCTCTGCGTCTCGTTCCACGCCGACATAATCCGTCGGCGGTCTGCCTCGGGCAGAAGAGGGAGTTCGCTGAGCAGTCCCTCTGGATTTGCAGCCATCCCCTCCAGCAACTCTCTCAGGTATTCGAGCAGCCCCTCGATTTCAGCCGCCGCATAGCGGCTGACCTGATAGGTGATTCGGACGGAAAGCTTCTCGCCCGCCGTGAACAGAACGTCGAGCGGGTAGCCGGTTCGCTCCAGTGAGCGATCCACGAAAGTCCAGGGGCCTTGACGTTGAGCAGGGTAGGTGGCGTAGGTGAGAATGCTCTCGAACAGTGGAGTGCCGCGCGGCACGTCGCTCCACTTCTGTATCTCGACGAGCGGGCTATACTCATACTGGCGCACCTCCAGTTGCTCGGCCTGCAAATTCCTGAGCCATTCGACCAAGACCTTCCCGCCGTCAACCTTCACCCTCACCGGCAAAGTGTTGATGAAGAGTCCGACCATCTGTTCCGCCTCGGCCAACTCCACCGTCCGCCCGCTGACCACGTTCCCGAACAAGACCTCGCGCTCCCCGCCGTACCGGCTCAGGAGCAGCGCCCACGCCCCCTGCACCACCGTGTTCATGGTCAACTGATGACGGCGCGCTAACTGTTGAAGCCTGGCCGTGAGCCGTGGCGACAGCTCCGCCTGTTGCTCGGCGTAGGGCTGGGTGGTGGCGGCGGCGGCGTGGCGGTTGCCGCCGAGGGCGAGCGTAGTGGGCGAGCTAAGCCCGCCGAGGACGCGCCGCCAGTAGGCTTCGGCCTGACGCAGGTCTTGCCGCCGTAACCACTCGATGTAGTCTCGGTAACAGTCTTCCCGCTCCGCCTCGACCGCGCGCTGCTGTTTGAAGGCTTCGTATAATTCTTCGACCTCGTTGAGCAAGAGAGTTCTCGACCAGCCATCGAGCAGCAGGTGGTGGTGGCTCAGGACGAATTGGTAGGAGCCGCCGGCGAGATGGAAGAGCGCCAGCCGCAGCAGAGGGGCGCGGGTAAGGTCGAACCCCTCGCGTCGCACCTCCTCTATGTAGTTTGCGATGCGTTCCGGCTGTTCGCTCGGAGGCATGTCGGACAACTCGTGCAGTTCGAGCGGCAGGTTCACCGCCGGGAAGACCGCCTGTAGAGGCTCGTCGAGACCTTCCCAGGCGAAGGCCGTGCGAAGAATCGTGTGTCGCCGCAATACATCCCGCCACGCGCGCTCGAATGCCGCCACGTCAAGCTCGACGGGGCCTGCGAAACCGCCCTGCTCGACGTACTCGACCGCCGAAGGGTCGTAGAGACAGTGGAAGAGTATGCCTTGCTGCATAGGCGAGAGCGGGTAGACATCCTCCGGCTGCTGCCCCGGGCGCTGCGGGCCTGGCGTTTGCCCTTTCCACGACGCGGCCCCGGCGGGCGCAAGCGTCTCCGTCCGTTCGGTCGGCGCGTGCCGCGCAGCCTCATCGAGCCGCACTAACTCGGCTATCGTCGGATGTGAGAAGAACTGTTGGAGACTTAACTTTAGCCCTTTGCGGTTGGCGCGGGCGACGACCTGAAAGCCCAGGAGTGAGTCGCCGCCTAAAGAGATAAAGTTATCTTCAACCCCTATCGGCTCAAGCTTGAGGACTTCGGCCCAAATGTCTGCCAGCATCTTCTCGGCGGCGGTTCGGGGTGCCACAAACTTGCTGTCGTCTTCACGCCGCGGGGCTTGTGGCGCGGGCAGGGCGCGACGGTCAACCTTACCGTTCGGCGTGAGCGGCAGGGCGTCGAGCATGACGAAGGCCGAAGGCACGACGTAATCCGGCAGTCTCTCTTCCAGAAAGCGACGCAGGTCGCCGACGCGCGACCGGGACTGTTGCTCGACCACGACGTAGGCGGCAAGGCGTCTCTGCCCCGCCTCGTTCTCGGGCTGCGCGACGACCACGGCCTCGCGCACATCCGGGTGCTGTTCGAGCAGCACCTCGATCTCGCCCGGCTCGATGCGGTAGCCGCGAATCTTGACCTGATGGTCAGTGCGTCCGAGGAATTGAATATTCCCGTCGGGTAAATAGCGTGCGAGATCGCCGGTCTTATAGAGGCGCGCGCCGGGCGGTTGGCCGAAAGGGTGCGGGACGAACTTTTCCGCCGTCAGCGCCGGGCGATGAAAATAACCGCGCGCGAGGCAGGGGCCGCCGATGTACAACTCCCCGGTGACGCCGACCGGCACGGGCTGCAAGTGTGCGTCCAGAATGTAAGTCTGCGTGTTGGCTATCGGTCGCCCGATGGGGGGCAGCCGAGGCCAACGGTCTGGCGTCCCCTCCAGAGGGAAAGTAGTTACCATGTGGCTCTCTGATGGGCCGTAATGGTTATGCAGAGAGCAGTGCTTCAGACGGTCGAACAGCTTCTCGATGGGCGGAGTGATGCGAAGTTGTTCACCCGCCGTAATCACCTCGCAGAGTGAAGTCAGGGGGCGCTCCCGCTCGGTCAATTCTTCAGCCAGTTGTTGCAGCGCCACGAAGGGGAGCAGAATCTTTTCCACGGAATTGTCCGCGATGAAGTCGGCCAGACTGTTGGGGTCTCGCCGCGTCTCCTCCGTCACCAGTAACAGCGTGCCGCCCGAACAGAGGGTGGAGAAGATTTCGCGGAAGCTCGCGTCAAAGCTCAAAGAGGCGAACTGGAGCCTTCTCCGACCCTTTGAGAGAACCGGGTGCCGACACTGCCAGCCGATTAAATTCGAGAGCGCGTCGTGCGTCATGGCAATGCCCTTCGGCTTACCCGTCGAGCCGGAGGTGTAGGTGACGTAAGTCAGGTTGCCCGCGGACACGCGCGGCGCAGACGTTCCCGGCTGCCCTTCGAGCATGGTCTCCCAATTCTTATCCGGGAGGATGACCTCCGCGCGGTGCGCCGGTAATCGCCCCAGCAGACGCTCCTGCGTGAGCAACAGCGAGACCCCCGCGTCTTCCATCATCGAGGCG
The DNA here is from genome assembly GCA_036263975.1 of Pyrinomonadaceae bacterium. Taxonomy (GTDB): domain Bacteria; phylum Acidobacteriota; class Blastocatellia; order Pyrinomonadales; family Pyrinomonadaceae; genus QHXN01. The sequence continues at coordinate 345,427 of DATARW010000047.1, read as the reverse complement.
AGCCGCGCCTGCGGGTACTCAGGGTCTAAGGGCACATAAGCCCCGCCGGCCTTGAGCACGCCGAGCAAGGCAACGACCATCTCCGGGGAGCGATTCATGCAAATCCCGACCAGCACGTCCGGCCCCACGCCGCCGGAGCGCAGGCGGGCTGCGAGTTGATCGGCACGCGAGTCCAACTCCCGGTAGGTAAGCTGTTCCCCGCCGAAGATTAAAGCCGTGCTGTCGGGCGTCGTCCGTGCCTGCTCGGCGAACATTTCGTGCACACGCAGCTCACGGCCCGCACCGACCGCCGTCTCGTTCCACTCGACGAGCAGTTGATGGCGTTCGGCGTCGGTCAGCAGAGGCAGGTCTGAGAGCCTCTGCCGAGGGTCGGCAATGACGCCTTCGAGGAGTCTCTGGAAGTGTCCGATCAGGCGGGTCATGGTCTGCCCGTCAAACAGATCGGCGTTGTATTCAAGCACCCCGGCGGTTTCGTCCGCGCCCTCCATCACGTAGAGATTCAGGTCGGAGAAAATCTCGACCGCGCTGTCAATCTGGAACGAAGCGGGGGTGAGTCCCGCGAGGCTCAAATTTTTGGTTGAAGCGTTTTGGAGGATGAACGCCACTTGAAAGAGCGAGTGGCGGCGGTTCATGCTCCGCTCCGGGTGCAGTTCCTGAACCAGCTTCTCGAAGGGCACGTCCTGATGCGCGAACGCCTGAAGCACGGTCTCGCGCTCGCGCGCGAGCGCCTCTCGAAAAGTGGGGTTGCCGGCCAAGCTTGTCCGCAGCGGCAAGGTGTTGAGAAAAAATCCGATCAGCCCTTCGAGTTCAGCGTAGTTGCGGTTGGCAACCGGAGAGCCGACGATCACATCCTCTTGCCCGGTGTAGCGGTGGAGCAACGCCTTGAACGCCGCCAGCAGTATCATAAAGAGCGTTGCGTTCTCTCGCTGACCCAGGGCTTTCAGTCCTTCGAGCAAAGGCTTCGGGAACTTCCACGCCTGCTTCGCCCCGCGAGAGCTTTGCGCGGCCTCGCGGGGACGATCTACCGGCAGTTCGAGGACGGGCAGATGGCCGCCTAACTGCTTTTTCCAGTAGTCGAGCTGTGCCCGGAACTCATCCCCCTGAAGCCAACGCCTTTGCCACACGGCGAAGTCGGCGTACTGCACATCCGTGGGAGGGAGCGGCGAGGGCTTGCCCTGACTAAAGGCTTGATAGAGCACCGCCAGCTCCCGGCTGAAAACGCCGATGGACCAGCCGTCAAAGACGATGTGATGGATGAGCAGCAGCACGATATGATCTTGCTCGCCCATGCGCAGAAGCGTGACCCGCAGCAAAGGGCCGCAGGCGAGGTTAAAGGGCTTTCTGGATTCCTCCGCCGCGATTCGGCGGGCCTCTGCCTCACGTTCGTCCCGTGGCAGATGCCGCAGGTCACGCTCTTGCGGCTTCAACTCAAGCGCGGGCGCAATCAACTGCACGGGCTGCGCCTCTCGCTGCGCGAGGCTGGTGCGCAAGACTTCGTGACGCCGCACTATCTCGTTGAGGCTTTGCTCAAAGGCGGGAACGTCGAGCTGTCCGTGCAAGCGCACAGAGATGGGGAGGCTGTAAGCCAGGCTCTCGGGGGCGAACTGGTCGAGGAACCAAAGCCTCTCCTGCGCGGACGAAAGGGGGAAGGAGTTGATGCCCTCGCGCCGCGGGAGTCGCGGGATGGTCTGGCGTCGAGCGGCGTTCGCGCCCTGCTTTTTAGCCCGCAGTGCCTTGAGCGCCAACAGCGCACGTTTTTCGGGAGGGAGATCGCGCAGGTCTGTCGGAGAGTCGGACATCTTTCTTCTTGCTTCTTAAAACTAAAAAATTTGCCGGTCAATCTCGCTGGTTGATTCCCAGGACGGCAAGGTCAATCTGATAAATTTTGCCCCAGCCGCGACTAAAGAAAAGATATTTTCCGTCGGGCGTCACCAGCGGCGTGTAGTCGAAGACATCCGTGTTGATCTTCGGCCCCAGATTCCTCGGCGTCGTCCACTCGCCGTTTTTGTTGAAGCTGATGTAGAGGTCTCCCCTTCCATAACCGCCGGGCCGAGTAGAGGTAAAGATGAGATAGCTTTCGTCGGGAGCGATGTAAGGGTCGGCTTCCGTCTCGGGCGTGTTGATGGCGTCGCCGAGGTTTTCCGCAGTCGTATATTTTCCTTTGACCAGCCGGGCGCGGTAAAGATCAACCTTGCCCCTGCCGCCTTCGCGGGTCGAGCCGAAATAGAGCGTGCCGTTCGCCGCGACAGACGGGTAATCGGCATCACCTTCGGCGTTGACGGGCATCCCGAGGTGTTCCGGTACGCCCCAACCTTTCCCAGCTCTCCGCACCACCCAGATGTTAAAATCTTTATTCAAAGCCTCCCCTTTCACGGGCCGCTTTGATGAGAAAAACAGCCGGGAACCATCAGGCGAGATGAATGGCTCCCGGTCAAAAAATTTACCTGAAAACTCCGCCACCCGCGGCTCGCCCCACTTCCCGTCGGCGAAGTGTGAGACGAAGATGTGCTCCAGTTCTCCCCTCTTGATCCTTCTGACAAAATAGAGCGACTTGCCGTCGGGGGTGAAGGTCGGGCCGTAAGCGTCGGCATCAGTGTTGATGACCCCTTCGGCGAAAAGCTTCGGGTCGGTGATAGGCTCGGCTGAGGCGTATGGCGGCTTCGACGGGGCGAATTTCCTCGCCGCGACCATGTCAGCGCCGTAACAACCGATCAGAAGCAGCGGCATGGCCAACCCGACCAGCCGACGTTGATACGCACGCATGAAGAGTCTCTCACATGCTTGTTTGAGCTTTACCGTCGGCGTCAGAGGCATGGGGTTCTCGGACGTTGAGAGGGAGCAATGGCTTCATCTACGCTCAACGAATAAGAGGGGATTGAATATAGTCGGGCGACTTCCTCGCAGTCAAGCGAGCTCACATTCATTCCTCAGAGCAACCTCTGCGCTTTCAGTGCAGAGTGGTCTGGTTTGTGAACAACATACAATCGTTCCACTACCGAGCGGTTGACACGGTTGCGGACTCTGTTTACTTTAAGTTCGCTGAATTCCGGTGGCCGGAACTGTTTCGGGTCGCCCGTCTGCATTTTCAACTCACCCGCATGTTCAGGCTCTGATGGCGAGCGATTAGTGCAAGGGATCACGCTATCGGCAAAGGTTCTACATCAACATAGGTCGAGACCGGCAGGGTGCGGCATCTATAACCGCGACGCCCGGATTAAGCTCACGAAAATAGAGGATGAAGAGGTGGCGTTCAGATGGATGACCTCAGCAAAACGATAGCGGAACTCTCGCCGGACGAGCTTCAGCTACTTCATCAGTACCTGCATGAGTTCGGCCCAAAGGATAAACGCCCCGCGCGGGCGCAGATCGTCCGTCAAAGCAGAGACTCGGATATTTTCCCCCTGTCCTTTGCCCAGCAGAGGTTGTGGTTTTTAGACCAACTCACGCCGGGCAGCGCGGCTTACAACATTCCCATGAGCGTGCGTCTGACGGGCCGTCTCGACGTAGCCGCGCTGGAGAGGAGTATTCAGGAGATCGTGCGACGCCACGAGCTTTTGCGGACGATCTTCAAGACCGTTGATGGGCAGCCTGTGCAGGTTGTCACGTCCGGCGCGGACGCGGGGCTGAGCGTATCGGACTTGTCCGGGCTTGACGAAGGAGAGCGGGGGGCGGCGGTCAACCGCCTCGCCGCCGAGGAATGCCGGCTGTCGTTCAATCTTGAATCCGGGCCGTTGATGCGTGTTACTCTGCTGCGACTCGACGCCGAGCACCATATTTTGCTGCGGACGATTCATCACATCATCTCCGATAAATTGTCGGAAGACATCTTCGTGCGGGAACTGCTCGCGCTCTACGAAGCCTTCTCGAAGGGAAACCCCTCGCCGCTACCCGAACTGACGATTCAGTATGCGGATTATGCTTATTGGCAGCGAGAATGGATGCGGGGCGAGGTCATGCGCGAGCATCTTGCCTACTGGCAGGAGAATCTGGCCGGTGCCCCGCCGACCTTGAATCTGCCGACCGACCGGCAGCGCCCAGCCGTTCAGACTTTTCGCGGGGCGAGGCATCTGTTCGCCATCTCCGAAGAGGTGACGGCGGGCGTTGAAGTCGTCAGCCGATCGGAAACTTGCACCCCGTTTATGACCCTCCTGGCCGCCTTCCTGTCTTTGCTTCAACACTACTCGGGGCAGACGGACGTTCTGGTTGGCACGGCAACCTCCGGGCGCACTCGCCCCGAAACCGAGGGTCTCATCGGGTTCTTCGCCAACACGCTGGTGCTCCGAACAGACCTTTCGGGCGACCCAACGTTCAGAGAGCTTCTGAAGCGCGTCCGGGCAGTGGTGCTCGGTGCGGAGGCGCATCAGGACGTGCCTTTTGAAAAGCTCGTCGAGGTGTTACAGGTCGAGCGCGACCTCAGCCGCCAGCCTATCTTTCAAGTTCTGTTCAACCTTCAGTCCGACTTGCTCGGGCCTTTGAAACTGCCGGGGATGACGCTCGAACCGTTGGAGTCGGAGGCCGGGACATCCAAGTTTGACCTGACGGTCTTCTGGGTCAGGGGGCCGAGCCATTTCTACGGCTCGCTGGTTTACAGCACAGACCTCTTCGAGCCGGCGACGGCTGCGCGCATGGCGGAAGATTACGTCACGCTGCTGGAGGCGATAGTCGCGCGGCCCCGTGCGCGTCTGGGGGAACTTCTGGAGAGAGTCGCTCAAGAGAGGCTGCGGAAACGAGACGCTGCGCGGGCCGCTTTGAGTAAGTCAAACCTGGATCGGCTGAAAACCGCGCGGCGTAAGGGCGCAGGCGATTGACTATTTCGGAGAGGAGGGCTTGCGATGTCCAACTCAGAATCGAGCGGCAATCTTCGGGCGAAAGGGCCGGGCCACATCAGGCGCAAAGCTGTCAGCGTCGAGGCCGGGAGTCCGGTCACGTTCACCCGGTTAAGGGAAGATCAGAGGCTGCCTTTGGTCGTTCTCCCGGACGGTGACGACGTTGAGCTTGTCGCTTGGGCGAAGGTCTCGCGGGAACTAATCGAAGCCTCCCTTTTGAAGCACGGCGGTATTCTCTTCCGGGGCTTTGACATTACGACGGCGGCGGCGCTGGACGCATTCATTAAGGTTGTCTCGACGCAGGCGGCGGCTTACCAAGAGCCGACTTCGCCGCGCACTCACGTATCCGGCAATGTTTATACTTCGACCGACTACCCGCCGGCCGAGCGCATCCTGCTGCACAATGAAAACTCCTACTCCGCAAGCTGGCCCTTGCGTCTTTTCTTCTGCTGCGTGACCCCAGCCGAGCAGGGCGGGGCCACGCCGGTAGCCGACTCGCGGCGGATTTACCGGCGACTTGACCCGCGCGTCCGCGAGCGTTTCATCCAAAAGCAGGTGATGTACGTGCGCAACTTCGGGGACGGCCTCGCCATCCCGTGGCAGTCGGTCTTCAACATCAGCGACCGCGCGGAGATGGAGCAGTATTGCTGGCAGCGCGGAATCGAGGTGAAGTGGAAGGACGAGAACCGTCTGCGGATTCGGTACGTGCGTCCCGCGGTCGCCACGCATCCCCGCACACACGACACCGTCTGGTTTAATCACGTGCTGCTATTTCACATCGGGATGCGTGAGCCTGCCGTGCGCGAGGCTTTGCTCAACGCGTTCGCGGAGGATGATCTGCCCTACAACGTTTTTTACGGCGATGGCTCGCGCATCGAGGCCGACGATCTGGCAACCGTCAGCGCGGCTTACGATCAGGAGACGGTCAGCTTCGACTGGCGGACGGGCGACGTTTTGATGCTGGATAACATGCTGGCCGCGCACGGGCGGGAGCCTTTTGTCGGGTCGCGGCGAAGAATCCTGGTCAGCATGGCCGACCCCGTCGTGCCTTAAAGCGGCGGGCGTTCAAACCGGGGTGGGTTAGTCATATGCAGGGAACATTCGCGGAGGGCTATCTGCTCTCGCCACAGCAAAGGCACCTCTGGCGCTTGCAGCAAGCGGGCGGCAGTTCGGCCTACCGCACTCAATGTTTGGCGCTCATCGAAGGCCCGGTACGCCTCGATTGCCTGCGGGCCGCGCTCGAAAATGTCGTCCGGCGCTATGAGATTCTGCGCACCCTCTTTCATCTCCCGGCGGGGAGAAGCCAGCCGGTGCAGGTCATTGGCGACCCCGATATCTTTTGGGGGCCGGAGGCAGACCTCCGCGGGTTGAGCGAGGCGGCACAGCAAGCCCGCCTCGCGGCGCTCTGCCTGGAGGCACGCCGCCGCCCACTCGACTTCGAGCGCGGCCCGCTGTTTCACGCCGCTCCGGTCAAACTGAGGGCCGAACGGCACAGCCTCGTGTTGACGCTGCCGTCACTGCTCATCGATCTCGCCGGGTTGAAAGTTCTCCTTCGCGCCTTGAGCGTGAGCTATGCGGCGCAGGCGCGCGGCGAGGAAGCAGACGACGAGCCGATGCAGTATGCCGACCTCGCGCAGTGGCTCAACGAAGTGCAGGAGGCGGAGGAGGGGCAGTCGGGCAGAGAGTTCTGGCGTCAGCAGGATTTCTCTTTCCTCTCTGCTTTGGCCCTCCCCTTCGAGAATCCGCCGGGCCGGCCGGCGGAGTTTGATGTTCTCTCGGTGGCATTGGAGATCAGTCGGGATTTGACTCGCAGGCTGGAAGAGGCCGCTGAATGGTACGCGACTTCGTTGCCCACGCTTCTGCTCTCCGGCTGGCAGGCGTTGCTCCGGCGTTTGCTCGGCCAACCGGATTTGATCGTCGGTCAGGCTCACGACGGGCGCGCGTATGAAGCTCTGAAAGAGGCGCTGGGATTGTTAACTAATTATCTGCCTTTGCACACGCGGCTGGAAGAAGATTCCCGCTTTGCGAACGTGCTTGCTCAGGTGGATGAAAAGGCGCGCGCGGCTAACGAGTGGCAGGATTATTTTAACTGGGAGCTATTGAACCAGGCGACGCCGGGCGGGGCACACATCAGCTTTCTGCCCTTCAGCTTCGAGTTCGAGGAGTCGCCAACGGCATACGAGGTCGGCGATGTGACCTTCCGGGTCGAGCGCCAGGATGCCTGCACCGACCGCTTTAAGATCAAGGCCCATTGCCGGCGTGGGGATAACGCTCTGGTCGCCGAATTTCAGTACGACGCGGCGTTGTTTTCGGCTGACCAGATGCGGCGGCTCGCCGGGGAGTTTCGCCAACTCTTAGAGAGCGTCGCGAGCCATCCCGAAGCGACCGTCGGCACCCTGGAAATCTTAAGCGAGGCTGAGCTAAGGCTACTGCTCGAAGGGTTCGGCGGGGCGACGTTGGATTTTCCGGAAGACGAGTGCGTCCATCAACTTTTCGAGGCGCGGGCCGCGGCCACACCGGATAACGTTGCGGCTGTGTGCGGTCGGCAATCTTTAAGCTACGCGGAGTTGAACGAGCGCGCCAACCAACTGGCCCATCATCTGCGGGCGTTGGGCGTGCAGCCCGGAATGCTCATCGGCCTCTGCGTGGAACGCTCTCCGGAGATGTTGGTCGGGGTTTTGGGCATCCTCAAGGCGGGCGGGGCTTACGTTCCTTTCGACCCTTCGTACCCGAAGCGGCGACTGGCTTTTATGTTGGGGGACGCCCGCGTGCCCTTGTTGCTGACTCAAGAGCATCTCCTGCGGGAGCTTCCCGAACATGGTTCGCGGGTTGTCTGCCTCGACGCCGACGGGCCTTTCATCTCACAGCGCCCGAAGGAGAATCCGGTCAACAAAACCGTCCCGGCGAACCTGGCTTACGTTATCTACACTTCGGGGACGACCGGGGAGCCGAGGGGCGTCATGATCGCCCACCGAAATCTCCGCCACTACCTGCCCGCGATGCGGCAGGCACTCGGCATTGTCGAAGCAGACCGTTACCTGCACACGGCTTCAATAGCCTTCTCGTCTTCCGTCAGGCAGTTGCTCGTCCCACTTTCACAGGGCGCTGCCGTCGTCGTCGCGACGCCCGAACAGAGGCTCGACCCGCTCGCCTTGTTCGAGGCCGTCAGGCAACAAGAGGTGACAGTCATTGATCTGGTTCCCTCTTACTGGCGAAGCTGCCTGCACGCGCTGGAGCGCCTCAAGCCCGAAGATAGGAGGGCTGTGCTAAACAACAAACTGCGGCTCATCCTCTCGGCCAGCGAGCCTTTAACTTCCGAAGTTCCCAGGGACTGGAGTTTCGAGTTCGAGAGCGACGCGCGGCTCCTCAACATGTTCGGTCAGACGGAAACGACGGGCATCGTCACCACCTATCCGATTCCGGTCGAAAATAATGAGCGCGTCGGCATCGTTCCCATCGGGCGGCCCATCGCCAACACGCAGGTCTACCTGCTTGATCGGCGGATGCAACCCGTGCCTTTCGGAGTCGCCGGGGAGTTATACCTGAGCGGGGAAGGTCTCGGTCAGGGGTACCTCAATCAGCCGTCCCTGACTGCCGAAAAGTTTCTTCCCCATCCGTTTAGGGGCGAGCCGGGCGCGCGTCTGTACAGAACCGGAGACTTGGCGCGCTACTCGGCGGATGGACAACTGGAGTTCATCGGACGTACTGACCATCAGGTCAAGCTGCGCGGGCACCGCATTGAACTGGGCGAGATCGAGTCGGCGCTGCGAGAGCATCCGTCAGTGCGCGAGAGCGCAGCCGCCATGCTTGAGGACGCCGCGGGCGACAGGCGTCTGGTCGCCTACGTCGTCTCGAAACACAACCACACCCCTTCCGTCGAGGGCTTGCAGGGCTTCCTCCGCGAGAAACTTCCGGATTACATGGTGCCTTCGTCCATCGTGATGCTCGACGTTATGCCTCTGACGCCCAACGGAAAGCTGGCTCGCGGGGCGCTGCCCGCCCCGGAGCGGGCGCAGGCCGGGTCGGGCGTAGAGTACGTCGCGCCGCGCACGCCTTTGGAAGAGGTGCTGGTCGGCATTTGGGCGCAAGTGCTCGGCACGGATAAGGTAGGTGTGCATGATAACTTCTTCAAACTCGGCGGTCACTCGCTGCTTGGTGCCGTATTGATATCGCGAGTTCGCAACACCTTCGAGGTGAACCTGCCGGTGCGGACTCTCTTCGAGTCGCCCACCATAGCCGAGTTGGCGCTGTCTATCGAGCAGCACTTGATCGCGCAGCTTGAGGTCGAGGACGTGCGGGAACTCCTGCAAAGTATGGACGGGCTGTCGCCCGAAGAGATAAAAGAGTTGCTCGCCGACGAGGGCGAGCGCCTCATGTGAGGCTCATGAGTTTGAAGAATCGGGGAGTGGCGGATGCCGAGTGAGTCGGAGGAGCGGCAGCAACTGTCCAGGGGGCCGGAGCGTAGGTGCGACGCCTCCCTGAAGGCCGTCTGTATGCATGAACTGTTCGAGCAGCAGGCGGCGCAAAGACCGGGCGCGGTGGCCGTAGTGTGCGGAGCGGAGGAGATCAGCTACGGTGAGTTGAACGCGCAGGCCAACCATTTGGCGAGATATTTGCGCGGTCGAAGTGTGGGGGCCGAGGCGCGCGTCGGTGTGTGTGTGAGACCGGGGGCAAAGATGTTGGTGGGCCTCTTAGGCGTGCTCAAGGCCGGGGGAGCCTACATGCCCTTTGACCCCGCTCATACGCCGGAACGGCTCAGGCGCGTGGCGAAGGATGCCGGACTCACCCTCATGCTCACTCTGGAGGAGCTGCGCGAGTTGAGTTTGGTTGACGATGCGCAGGTGGTCTATCTCGACGGCGACCGGGACGCGTTCGCCGTCTTGCACGCGGACGAGGTGGCGAGCGGTGCTTGCGACGAGAGCACAGCTTACGTTATGCCCGCCCCCGGCCCGACGGGACGACCGGAGTGCTTGGCGTTTACCCACCGGAACGCGGTCAACTTCTTTGCCGAGATGGATCGCCGTCTCGGCAAAGACCCTTCGGACGTGTGGCTCACACTCTCCGACATCTCTCTCGACAGCGCCACCATTGAACTCCTCTGGATGCTGTCGAGGGGAGTCAAAGTGATTATCGGTGGAAGCCGGACACACCCCGTCGGTTCGGCCAGTACCGTTGACGAAGCCGCCGCGAGGGGGATGGACTTCAGCCTGTTCTACTTCGCCACCGACGATGGGAAGAACAGAACCGATGATGAGAGCGCCTATCATCTGCTCATCGAAGGAGCCAGATTCGCCGACCAGAACGGCTTCACCGCCATCTGGACGCCGGAACGCCACTTCCATGCCTTCGGCGGACTCTATCCCAACCCCGCCATCACGAGCGCAGCCGTGGCGACCATCACCCGGCGGATTCAGATCAGGGCGGGCAGCGTCGTCTTGCCATTGCACGACCCCGTCCGCGTGGCCGAAGATTGGTCAATGGTTGATAACCTTTCGAGGGGGCGTGTGGCCGTCTCGTTTGCTTCGGGCTGGCATGCCCACGACTTCGTATTCGCCCCCGACGCTTACGGGCAGCGGCACGAGTTGATGTATCGCCACATCGAAAGCGTGCGCAAGCTCTGGCGCGGCGAAGCGATTGTTCGCCGCGACGGCGGCGGAAACGAATACGAGGCGCGCATCCGTCCCCGCCCGTTTCAGCCAGAGCTTCCCTTCTGGATTACGGCGGCCTACAGCCCTGAGACTTTCCAGAGCGCCGGAAAGTTGGGCGCTAATCTGCTCACACACCTGCTTGGGCAGACGGTTGACGAGTTGGCGGAGAAAATCCGGCTTTACCGCACGGCGTGGCGCGAGCGCGGGCACGGGCACGGAGACGGTTTCGTCACGCTTATGCTTCACACGTTTGTCGGGCAAGATCACGACGCCGTGCGTAAAACGGTCAGGGAACCCTTCACGAACTATCTGGAGAGTTCCATCAGTCTGCTGCGCCACTCCGCGCGGAGCCTGGGGCACGATCTCGACTCGGAAGACCTCACCGCCGTTGATATGCAGGCGGTGCTGGAGCATGCATTCAACCGCTATTTCGAGAGCAGCGCCCTGTTCGGCACTCCGCAGACCTGCTTGCGGATGATAAATCGCCTGAAGGCGGTGGGGGTTGATGAAGTCGCTTGCCTGATTGATTTCGGCGTGGAGGCGCGCGAGGTTATCTCGAACCTGCGCCACCTGGACACGTTACGCCGGCTCAGCAACCCGGATGAGAGCGAGGGCAAGGCCCACGACTCTATCGCCGCGCAGGTCGCGCGTCATCAGGTGACTCACCTTCTATGCAGGCCGGCGGCTGCGCGCACGCTGTTAAGCGAGCCGGGAACAAACGAGTCCTCGCGCGTCACGATGCCAAAGCTCGTTGATGAGGTCGAAGCCCTGCCTCTGACTCTGGCATGGCAACTGCGCGCGACGCAGCCGCGCGACCTCTACGACCTGGGCGCGTCAGTGGAAACCGACGCCCGGCCCGCAGCTCATCCCGCGAGAGAGTTTGGCAGTTCCGTACAAATCGGAAGGCCGTTGGTTGACGCCGACATCCGCATCCTCGACAGACAGTTCCGCACTGCCCCGCCCGGCGTTCAGGGCGAAGTTTATCTGGGTGGCCCAGGTGTAGCGCGCGGCTATCTCTCCCGCCCGGCTTTGACTGCCGAGAGGTTCGTCCCCGACCCGGACGGCGGCGAAGCCGGTGCGAGACTTTACCGCACGGGGAATGTGGCCGCTTACCTGCCCGGTGGGGGGATGAAGTTTTCGAGCCTCCCCAACTGTCAGGTGAAGGTTCACGGCCACGGAATCGAGGTCGGAGAGATAGAGTCTGCGCTCGCGGGGTATGAAGGGCTGCGAGAGGCGGCATTCGTGGCGCGCGAAGACGCAGGGGGCGAGAGGCAGCTCGTCGCCTATCTGATTCCGGAGGTAGATAGCCCGCCTGCCCTGCTGCCGAAGCTCTCAACGGCGGAGGCCGAACGGCTGCTCGACGGTAGGCCGCATTTCAAGTTGCCGAACGGCCTCGTCGTGGCACACCCCAGCGGGTTCCGCGCCGGCATCCTCTACCGCGAGATATTCGAGAACGAGCTTTACCTGCGACACGGCATCACCGTCAGGGACGGCGATTGCGTCTTTGACGTAGGGGCCAACATCGGCATGTTCACCCTCTTCGTTAATCAGAAGTTCAAAGACCTGACGGTCTACGCGTTCGAGCCAATTCCGCCGACCTTCGACTTCCTCCGCGCGAACGCCGCCCTCTACGGATTGAACGTGAAGCTGTTCAATGCCGGAGTCTCAAACGCTCAAGGGGCAGCCCTGTTCACTTTTTACCCGCAGATGCCTGGCCTCTCCGGGCGCTACTCCGAGCAGGAGCAGGACAAGCAGATTACCAAAGCCATCATTACTGATTACCTTCGTAAAGAAGGCTCGGCGCAGGAGAGGGCCATCCTCACCGACGACGAGTTGGATCGGTTGATGGCGGAGCAGTTTCAAAGCGAGACCTATCCGTGTCCGCTCTTGACGCTCTCCGGAGTCATCGCGGAACACAGCGTCGAGCGTATAGACCTGCTGAAGATTGACGTTGAAAAGAGCGAGCTGGACGTTCTCTCAGGACTTCGCCCTGAAGATTGGAGAAAGATCAGGCAGATCGTCATCGAAGTTGATACGCCGCAACTGCTGACGCAGATCAGCGCGCTGCTCGAACGATACGGCTACGATTTCGAGACCGAAGAACTTGTGAGCGCAGGAAAGACCGCCACCGGCCCAGGGGTTCACGTCTTCATGGTTTATGCGCGGCGGCGCGACGATACACCGTCGGAGCCGGAAACGGAGAGGCTCGTCTCCACCGGCCCGCCGCGGCAGGGGCGGCACGGACGGGCAATTTCGGTAGCCGACGTTCAACGCCATCTACAGGATAGGCTCCCGCAACACATGATGCCCTCGTCCTTCGTCATGCTGAGGGAGTTTCCTCTGACCCCGGACGGCACGGTGGACTGGCGCTCTCTGCCTGACCCGACGAGTCCCGCTTCGGGGGCAAAATACGTCGAGCCGGGGTCGCCGACGGAAAAAAAGATAGCGGCAGTCTGGCGTGAAGTGCTCGGCATCGAACAGGTCAGAATTGACGACAGCTTCTTCATGGTGGGCGGCACCTCGTTGCTGCTCGTGCAAGTCAACAGTAAGCTGCGCGCGGCCTTCGACCGAAGCATTCCCATTGCAGAGATGTTTCGTCACCCGAGCATCCGTGCCTTAGCGCAGTATTTAGATCGTGAACAGGATCAAAGTCCGACTTTCGAGCATTTGCAGAGTCGCGCCAGTAAGCAGGCCAAAGCCATGAGCCGACACAGGCGCGTCCCGCGTAAATGACCGGCGCGAGGGTCTTGCCCTCAACCGGGTCGGAGTTCGAGAACCAGGGGGGCATGCGTTATACTCTCGTCGCCCCGGATTTCTAGCTCCCTCTCACGCATGTCGGCGACGTTCCTCTTGGGGCCGACAACCTGTGCGCCGACGCTCTATGGAGTCTTTCTTAAAGAGCTTCAGCTCATTCAACAACATGCTCGCTCACGCGATAACTATATCTTTGTGACTTGAATATCCAGCGAAGGGCTGACGCGCGGCCCGCCAACCCTTCAGGCTTAACTCGACAGAAAGCCCGCCGCCAGCGTTCGAGCCGCCAGCGTTGTGACTAAGGAAGGAAGGTATATGGACACGCAGGGTGAAGAGGAGACGGTTGAGACAATCGCCGTCGTCGGCATGGCGGGTAGGTTCCCCGGGGCCAAAGATGTGGATGCTTTCTGGCGGAACCTGCGCGACGGCGTAGAGTCTATAGCTGTTTTCACGGACGAGGAGTTGGCCGCGTCGGGCATTGATGCGGACGCGCTGAACTCGCCCGCTTACGTCAAAGCCCGCGGCATCGTGGACGACGTGGAACTCTTCGACGCCTCTTTCTTCGAGGTCAGCCAGCGCGAAGCGGAGCTTATGGATCCACAGTTCCGCTTCTTCCTCGAAAGCTCCTGGGAGGCTCTGGAGAACGCCGGTTATGACCCGGAAAGGTACGAGGGCGTAATCGGCATTTACGGCGGCATGAGCATGAGTCAGTACCTCATCCACAACCTGCTGCCGAACCGCGATGTGTTCCGAAGGGCGGGCGCTCTTCAGCTCCGCATCTTAAACGACAAGGATTTCCTGACGCCGTTCGTCGCCTACAAGTTGAACCTGCGGGGGCCGACGGTCAACGTGCAAACCGCCTGCTCCACGTCGCTCGTCGCCGCCCACCTGGCGAGCCACAGCCTGCTGAGCTATCAGTGCGACGTGGCGCTGGCCGGCGGCGTCTCGCTGCCCGTCTCGCGGAAGTCGGGTTACATTTCGCAGGAGGGGGTCTATTCCGGCGACGGTCATTGCCGCGCCTTCGACGCTGACGCGCAGGGAACCGTGAGCGGCAGTGGCGTGGGCGTCGTGGTTCTGAAGCGACTATCGGATGCGCTCAACGACGGCGACCACATCTATGCCGTGCTTAAAGGTTCGGCCATCAACAACGACGGGGCGCTGAAGGTCAGTTACACCGCGCCGAGCGTAGACGGACAGGCAGAGGTCATCGCGATGGCGCAGGCGGTGGCCGGAGTCGAGCCGGAGACCGTCACCTACATCGAGGCGCACGGCACGGGCACGCCGATGGGAGACCCAATCGAGGTCGCCGCGCTGACGCAGGTCTTCGGGGCAGGTGCAAAGAAGAATTTCTGCGCGCTCGGCTCGGTGAAGACAAACGTCGGCCACTCGGATGCCGCCGCGGGCGTGACGAGCTTGATTAAGACCGTGCTGGCGCTCAAACATGGGCTTCTGCCCCCAAGCCTCAACTTTCGCCGGCCCAACCCGGAGATTGACTTCGCGAACAGCCCCTTCTACGTCAACGACCGGCTGGCCCGTTGGGAGCCTGAAGGAATCCCGCGCCGGGCCGGGGTCAGCTCATTCGCCATCGGCGGCGTCAACGCTCACATAGTCCTCGAAGAGGCTCCGACGCCGACCGCGCCCGCTCCCTCAAGGCCGTGGCAACTGGTGACGCTCTCGGCTCAGACCGAACACGCGTTAGAGGCTGCCACCGATAATCTCACCGCATACATGGAGCAGAACGAGGAGTTGAACCTTGCCGATGTAGCCTACACGCTGCAAATCGGCAGACGCGCTTTCAATCGGCGGCGCGTCGTGGTCTGCCGTGATCGCGATGATCTCGTCAAGACGCTGAAGGCGCGAAACCAGAAGCGCATGCTCAGCAGCGCGCGCAATCCCGTCGCGCGGCCCGTCGCCTTCATGTTCCCCGGTCTTGGGAACCACTACGTGGATATGGGCTGGGAGCTATACCGGCATGAGCGCGTATTCCGTGAACACGTCAATCGCTGCTGCGAGATGCTGAAACCCCACCTTGAGACTGACCTGCGGGATGTCATGTACCCCTCTTGGAAGCAGCCGTCCGAAGCTCCCGAAATTCAGGCGGTCGGCTCCAGGCTCGATCTGCGACGGATGTTGCGAGGCGAGGCGCAGGCGCAGGCGCAGGAGGAGGAGGACGAGACCGCGCGCGTTTTCATGCAGACGGTCTTTTCCCAGCCGGCCCTCTTCGTCGTCGAATACGCGCTGGCTCAACTGTGGAAGCACTGGGGGATTGAGCCGGGCGCATTAATCGGCTACAGCATCGGTGAATACGTGGCCGCTTGTCTGGGCGGAGTCTATTCGCTGGAAGACGCCTTGATGCTGGTCGCCCGCCGGGCGCGATTGATTCAGCAGTTACCCGAAGGCGCGATGCTGGCCGTTCCCGCCTCGCCTTCGGAACTCGAACCCTTCCTGAACGAGAAGCTTTGCCTCTCCGCGATCAACGGGCCGTCCGTCTGCGTCGTCTCGGGAACGACCGGGGCCGTCGAGCAACTGCAACAGGAGTTGGCTCGCCAAGAATTGAGCGCGCGGCGTCTGCAAACGAACCACGCTTTCCACTCGCCGTTAATGAACCCGATAGTCGAAGACTTCGCGGCGCTGGTCAGGACGGTCGAGCTAATCCCTCCGCGGATTCCCGTCATCTCCAACGTGACGGGGGACTGGCTCACCGCCGAGCAGGCCACTGACCCGAATTACTGGGCGACACATCTGTCGCTGCCCGTGCTCTTCGGGGACGGGATTCAGGAGTTGTGGAAGAAGGAAGACACAGTGCTGCTGGAAGTAGGGCCGGGGCAGGCGCTCGGCGCATGGGCGCTTCAGCATCCGGAGAGCGAGAAAGCCCAAGACCGTCTGGTCTTGGCCTCGCTACGCCACTCGTATGACCAACAGAACGATCAGGCGTTCATTCTCAACACGCTGGGACGCCTGTGGCTGGCCGGCGTCGAGGCCAACTGGTCGAGATTTTATAATGACGAGAGGCGGGCGCGCGTCCCTCTGCCGACCTACCCATTCGAGCGGAAGCGATACTGGATGGACGCTAAGCCGGGCGCGCTCGACGACGGAGACAATATCGCGGCGGAGACGGCAGCCGCAAAGTCTGCGCCCCGGAGAAAGGAGATGGGCGACTGGTTCTACTTGCCGAGTTGGAGACAGGCGGAGCCTTTGGCCGAACCCGGCACGCGAACAACGGCTGAGTCTGCCGAGCATGTGCGTCGCTCGTTGATCTTTATTGACGATAGCGGTGTCGGCTTGGGGCTGGCGCAACGGCTCAGACGGGTTGGGCATGAGGTCTTGACTGTGGCCGTCGGGGAGCGATTCGACAAGAGCGACGCCGCAACTTTCATCGTCAACCCCATGCGCGCGGAAGATTACGAGGCATTGATAAAGCAACTGCGCGACGCGGATAAATTGCCGCAGGCCATCTTCCACCTCTGGAACGTCACGCGCGAGCCAGGCGCGGCCATTGATCCGCAGACGGTTGAAAAGCAGCAGCAACGAGGCTTCTACAGCTTGCTGTTTCTGGCGCAGGCGCTCGGAAACCATGCCCAAACGGGTGCGATTCAACTGTTAGTGATAACCGACGGCATGCAGTCCGTGAGCGGTGAAGAAAGGTTGTGCCCGGCTAAGGCGACAGTGCTTGGGCCGTGCCAGGTGATTCACCAGGAGTATCCGCACATCACTTGCCGGAGCATTGACATCAAGGCAGCCGCCGCGGGCACGCGGCAGGAGCAACAACTGCTCGACCAACTCATGGCCGAACTCTTCTCACAGTCCGGCGATGCGTTGATCGCTTATCGCGGCTCTCACCGATGGCTGCAAACCTTCGAGCCTTTCGCCCTCAAAAAAGAGGCCGGAAAGGGACTGCTGCGCGAGGGCGGAGTCTATCTTATTACCGGCGGCATCGGCGGCATCGGCCTGACGCTGGCCGCTTTCCTGGCGCGCGAGGCTCGCGCAAAGCTCATTCTCACCGGACGGTCGAGCCTGCCTGAGAGAGAGGAGTGGGACGAGTGGGTGGCGCGGCATGACTCAGGCGAACCGACGGCGCGGAAAATCAAACAGGTGCAGGCCATCGAAGCTACGGGTGCGGAAGTTCTCTTGCTCCGCGCCGACGTGACTTCGCGCGAAGAGATGGAGAAGGCGCTCGCCGCCACGCACAAGCGTTTCGGTAGAATCAACGGCATCGTTCACGCGGCGGGCGTTTCGCCCGGTGGGATGATGCAGGTTAAAGCGGTCGAGACGGCGGCGAGCGTCCTCGCGCCAAAGGTGCAGGGGACGCTTGTGCTCGACGCCGTATGCAAAGACGAGCCGCTTGACTTTTTCGTGCTCTGCTCATCGTTGAATGCCATCCTCGGCGGGTTCGGTCTCGTGGATCACTGCGCCGCCAACGCCTTCCTCGACGCCTTCGCCGAGGAGCGCGCCCGACGCGACAGCGCCTACACGCTCTCGGTCAACTGGGACGCCTGGCTCGAAGTCGGGCAGGCCGCCAACGCTTCGCTCTCGGCGGGGCTGCACGGCCTCTTACGATCTTCGTCCCCGTCAGCGCGCATAGACCACCCGCTTCTGGACGAACTCACGTTGGACGAGTCGGAACATCAGGTCTTCACGGTGGAGCTAAGCCCCCAGAGGCACTGGGTGCTGGACGAGCACCGCGTGACGGGTCTTGCCATGCTTCCGGGCACCGCCTATCTGGAGATGGTTCGCGCCGCTTTCGAGCCACGCGCCGGGAACAGAAATATCCGTTTAGAAAAAGTCTTCTTCAAAGCCCCTTTGATCGTTCAAGACCGGGATTCCAAAGAGACCCTTCTCTCCTTCAGTAAAAACGGCGATGCTTTTGATTTCAGCGTTCGCAGCCGTTCTGTCAGGCCGGGGGGGAACGTGGAAGAGTGGCAGGAGCATTTGACGGGTAGGCTCAGCCTCGTCGAGAACCGCTCCACCACTCACCACCCGCTCGCGCAACTAATTGAGCGACTCTGCCCGCAAGCGGTCGGGAAGGAGGACGCCGGCCAGGGGCGCGATCAAAACTCTTCAGAGTTGGCCGGCGGCGACTCAACGCGGACGCCACTCCAACTCGGGGAGAGGTGGAAGAAGTTGTCGAGGCGGGTCGGTCTCGGCACGGGCGAAGGGCTTGCCGTGCTTGAATTGCCCGAAGAGTTCGCGGAAGATTTGCGTTCATACAAGCTCCACCCGTCCCTGTTGGACGCCGCCACGGGTTTCATCCAGCTTGCGCGCGAGGGCGCTTACTTGCCGCTCGCCTACGAGTCTATCGAGATTAAAGCGCCGCTTTCACGCAAGCTTTACAGCTACGCGAGGCTCAAAGGCGACGGTGCCGCCAACAACGAGGTTCTGGCCTGCGACCTGACGATCATGGACGAGCTTGGCACCGAGTTGGTAGAGATAAAGGATTACACCTTACGAAGAGTCAGGGGCACGGACGCTCTCGGACTGGCGTCCGACCACGGCTCCGACATGGCCGCCGGCGAACAGAGGGCGGCGCAGCCGGGAGAGGCACGCCGGGGCCAAACGGGGATGGTCAAAGCCACGCCGCCGAAGCCGGAAAGGGGAGTCTCGCCGGAAGAGGGTGCCGAGGTCTTCGCGCGTCTGCTCGGCAACGTCAAGCGCGCGCCGCGCGTGGCCGTCTCGACGACAGACTTCACGATGCTCCTTCAGCAAAGTCGCGCGCTGACGGGGACGCGCATTCTCGAAGAGGTTGATACCTTGCGGTCGTCGCGGCAGAGACGGTCGCGACCGTCTCTGCACGTCGCCTACACCGCCCCTCGTAACGATCTGGAAAAGAGTCTCGCCGACATCTGGCAGGAGGTACTCGGCCTCGACGGCATCGGCATCTACGACAGCTTCTTCGACCTCGGCGGCGATTCCCTGCTCGCCACCCTGCTGATCGGTCGCCTTGAAGCCGCTTTCGACCGAGACTTCGCGCTCCGGACGCTCTTCGACTCGCCGTCGGTCGCGGAGATGGCCTTGATTATCGTCAGCCAGGAGGCGGCAGAGATAAAGCCCGATGAGCTGGCGGAGTTGTTGAACAGGATTCGGCACCGATCCGAAGACGAGGCGAAGGCGATGCTCACCCGCGATGAACAGAGCCGCAGCCAAACATGAACGCGCATGTGCGAAGGTTATCTTATGCGTTGGTCTACAGAGCAACAGAAGAGGTTTCAAGAGGAAGGCTTTCTTCTCCTGCCCGAATATTTTTCGCCCGTCGAGGTGCGTTTGATGAAGGGAGAGTTGGCCGCCTTATTAAATGAGGACTCGCCGCGCAGGGTGGTGGAAAAGGAGGGCAGCATGGTTCGCTCTGTTTACGGGTCGCACGCGCACAACGAGGTATTCAACCGCCTCTCGAAACATCCGAGGCTGGTCAAGCCGGCGGCTCAACTGTTGGGGAGCGACGTGTATGTTTATCAATTCAAGATAAACGCCAAGGCGCGGTTCGGCGGAGACCGTTGGGACTGGCACTACGATTACGTGTTCTGGCAGAAGGAGGACGGGCTGCCGAGTCCGCGCGTGACCAACGTCGCGGTCTTTCTCGACGACGTGACCGAGTTCAACGGGCCGATGTTTTTGATTCCGGGTTCGCACAAGGCACAACTGGCCGGTCAGGAGTCGCGCGAGGCGGTCGAGGAAGTCTTCAAGTACGCACCCTACCAAAAGGGGCCGATGTGGATCGCCGACCTCACCGCCGATTTGAAGTACTCTCTCGATAATCAGACCGTGGAAGACCTGGTCTTGAAATACGGCATCGTCGCCCCGAAAGGGCCTGCCGGGTCGGCGCTTTTCTTCGACAGCACCCTCGTCCACGCCTCGCCCAACAACATCTCGCCGTTCAATCGCGTGACCGTGGTCATCTCCTATAGCAGCGTCAACAACGTTCCGACAGGCGGCGACAATGCCCGTCCGGATTTTCTGGTCAGCCGCGACCACGAGCCGATCACCCCTCTTTCCGACGACACGCTGCTGCGATACATCCCCGGCATCTGACGGGGCCAACTTATCCAGGGGCTTACAGTGATGGACAACAGGAATCTGTATTTCAAACAGAACGTGATTGCCGAACCCGTGCTCAACCAGTGGTACGCATGGCCGCACCTCATCCCCCCGGCCTCGGCCTCCATGTACATCGCCTATTCGCACTTGAAAATAATGCGCTCCTTTGTCGCTTCTCCGCAGGTTCACATCTCCGCGCTCAAGAACCCGGCGATGCTCGGCGGCCCGTTCATCAACTACGACGCGAGCAAGGCGGGCGAGATCAAGGCGCTGTTGGACAAGACCGCCAGAGAGCAAGCGCACATGCTGGAGTTGGCCGAGGCCATCAAGACCCTGGACGAGAGGCTGACGAATGAGGCCGACGGCTACTCCCTTGAGTCTCACTACCAGAACGTCCCCGAAGCTTTGAAGGGTTACGTCGAGCTGGTTTACGACCTGCACAACAATCCTTCCATTCGCTTCATCGAGGCGCTTCTATACAGGAGCAAGTACTACGACCCCTCGCTGCAAAAATTCGTCCTTTTTGAGGCCGAGAGCGACGGTCGCTCTTTCGTGTTCAGCACGCCGAGGTTGAAAAGCAAAGGGCATCTCTTCCTTGACACCCCCTTTGACCGGGCCGAGCTGGACGAGTTGTTCAAGATGAAGCAGTCGCCTCAGCCCTTTGGCCGAATCAAGGAGTTGCTTGGCGTGCCGGGCGAAGACGAGGCGCTGTTCTCCACTTTCTTCACCGAAAAGCCGCCCGCGCAGGCCCCGCCCTACGATGACAAGGCTGTGAGAGTTCGTTACCTCGGACACGCATGTTTGCTAATCGAAGCGCCGGGGGTGAGCATCCTGTGCGACCCGGTCATCAGTTATCAATCCGGCACCGGCATTCCCCGCTACACCTACGCCGACCTGCCGGAGACCATTGACTACGTGCTGGTCACACACACACACCAAGACCATATTATGTTTGAGACGCTGCTTCAACTGCGTCATAAGATAAAGACCCTCGTCGTGCCCAGGAGCGCCGGCGGAAGTCTGGCCGACCCGTCACTCAAACTCCTCCTGAAACAGGTGGGCTTCCCTGATGTACGGGAGATAGACGAGCTGGAGACGATAGAGGTTAACCGCGGCCTGATTACCGGCGTGCCGTTTCTCGGCGAACACGCCGACGTTAACATCCGGGCCAAGATGGCATACCACATCAGCATCGGCGGCACGTCCCTGCTGATTGCGGCGGACTCGAACAACCTCGAACCGAAACTCTATGAGCATCTGCGCGAATTTTTAGGCGATGTCAACGTGGTGTTTTTGGGCATGGAGTGTGACGGAGCGCCGATGAGTTGGTTGTACGGCCCCCTGCTCACGACCAGCCTTTCGAGAAAGAACGACCAGTCGCGCCGTTTCGATGCCTCGAACTACGAGCGGGGCATATCTCTGATTGACCTCCTGAATCCCAAACAGGTTTACGTCTATGCGATGGGGCAGGAGCCGTGGTGTACTTTCCTCACCTCTGTCCATTACACGGACGAATCGCGCCCCATCGTGGATTCCAATCGGCTGGTTAACGACTGCGTTAAGCGCGGGATTATCGCGGAAAGGCTTTACGGTCGGAAGGAGCTTTTCTTCGGCCATGGCTAATTCGGACGTGTGATTTTATTCAGGGAGGCATCATTTGCGACCTACTCTCTCTTACTTCATTTGCACTACGCCGCGCACCGGAAGCAATCTGCTTTGCGAAGCCCTGCGCAACACCGGCGTGGCCGGGAACCCGGAAGAATATTTTTGGGACGATGCCTTACCGGCATGGTATGAACGCTGGGGCGTCTCTAACTTCGCACAGTTTCTCGAACGGATGCTGGTGGAAGGCGCAACGCCTAACGGAGTCTTCGGGGCCAAGGTTTTCGCGGGCGACTATCTGGACGACTTCCTGACGCATGTCCGGCGGCTTCCGCAGTATAGCGACCCGTGTCTTTCGCTCCCCGCGCTGATGTCTTTGATGTTCCCTAACCTGCGTCACGTATGGCTGACGCGCCGCAACAAAGTGCGGCAGGCCGTCTCATGGTGGGTGGCTTTTCAGACTAAAGTTTGGGCCGTGCGCAGTGAGAAGGACGAACGCGCGATGCTGCAAGTCTTCCGAGAGGTGCGGAATATAAGCGAGACTCGGAAGCAGGTGCCGCGCTACGATTTCCAAAAGATTGACAGTCTGGTTCAAGAGATCGTCAGGCGCGAGGCGTGGTGGCAAGGCTATTTTAGCGAGGGCGAAATCAAACCTTTCTCTGTAGTCTATGAGGATTTTGCCGACTCCTACGAGGCAGTGACCCGCGGGCTTTTGCAATACCTGGGAAGAGACTCTCCGCGAACAGCGGGGTCAGACAAAAGGATTTTGCAAAAGCAGTCTAACGAGATCACCGAAGAGTGGGTTCAGCGTTACCTCGAAGAAAAGAAGACGGGCTGGCAGCCGACGTGGCATACCGAAGGAGTCTTATAGTCGCCGGAGACGACGGCAGGGCGTCAGGAGAGGAGAGAGGTCGAGGTGATTGTCAGGCGGGTATTTTCCTTCCTTGTTCTACCGGCAATCTTGTTAGCCATGCCCAACTTCTCCGCGGACAATGGCTCACGGATTGATCGTGCCACTTTTCGGGCCATGATATTTAAGAGTCGTGGTGGCGAGACGATGCCTTACCGCTTGTTCATTCCGCGAGGTTACGACCCCTTGCGAAAATATCCGCTCGTCGTCTGGCTGCACGGAGGAGAGGGGACGGGCCGCGATAACCTTAAACAGATCAGCAGTGGCAACTGGACCGGGTCTCACATCTGGGTGACGCCCGACAATCAGGCTAAATATCCTTGTTTCGTCGTCGCGCCGCAGGCATCCGAGGACGTGTCCTGGGTCACGAGAGATTTGACGAAGCCGACCGGCCAGTTGCGGATGGTGCCGGAACTCATCGAGAAGATAGAAGAGACTTACAGCATAGATGCTGAACGCGTCTATGTGGCCGGACAGTCGGCTGGCGGTTTCGCAACGTGGAGCATCATCTCAGAGCGTCCGGACATGTTCGCCGCGGCGGTGCCGATCTGTGGCGGAGGCGACGAATCAAAGGCGGCGACGCTGGTTCACACACCCATCTGGGCTTTCCACGGAGAGAAGGATGAGGCCGTGCCTGCCGAGCGTTCGCGCCGCATGATCGCTGCCCTTCAGAGGGCGGGTGGTAGCCCACGCTACACGGAGTACGCGGGGGCCGATCATGTCATCTGGGAAAAGGTCTTCAGCGAACCGGAACTGCTTCCCTGGGTCTTCGCGCAGAGGCGGCACCTATGAGGCTCGTTCTCTTGCTTCCCGCAGTTTTTCCGTAAGCTTGTCGGCGAGCATGTGCGCGTGCGCCTCATCGCGGAAACTGACATGGTTGCCCTCGAACACATGCACCTCCAGCCCGCCCCCGGCAACTTCACACCAGCCCAGGCGTGTATCTTTGTAATAAGGCCGGTAGGGCCGGCCAGCCGCTAGAAAGACGATGCGGCCCGGATATTCTTTCGCCCTGTAGTGGCGGAAGGCTTCCATGTTGGCCGCCCAGACGCGGTCGAGAGTCCGGGCCAGCGGAGTCACCCTCTCCGGCCTGAGCCTTGTCAGATAGCCGCGCACGACTTTCTTCCAGAAGTCCCGCTTCTCTTCCAGATATTTCTTCGGGCCGAAGAGAACCAACAGCTTGTCGAGTTCCAGTTCGAGCTTGGCGACCGCCGGGTAGGCAATCCGGGCGAAGAAATTCTGCCCGCCGATGAACCTGGGTCGAAACGGAGGGTAAGTATCGAGCATCGCCAACAAGCCGACCTGTTGCCCCTGCGCGTGTAGCTGCTGGGCCATCTCAAAGGCGACGATGCCGCCGGATGAGTATCCTGCCAGATGGTATGGGCCTTCGGGTTGTAGAGTCCTTATCTCGCTGAGGTAGGACGAAGCCATCTCCTCGATTCTGTTGAGCGGCGGCTTTTTCCCGTCGAGACCTTGAGCTTGCAACCCGTAGAGGGGTTGATCCTTCTCCATATGAGGAGCCAGAACGCGCTGCCAGAGAATGTTGCCGGCTGCGCCCGTTAAGAGGAAGAGAGGCGGTTTGTCACCTTTAGTTTGGAGGGGCACCAACGACGCCCAGGAGACTTCCTTCTTCTCCTCGCGCAGGATGCCGCTCAATTGCTCGACCGTCGGCGCTCGGAAAAGGGTCGAGAGCGGCAGCTTCCTCTTGAAAGTCTTCTCGATGCGCCCGAACAATTGCACGGCCAGCAGCGAGTGGCCGCCGAGGTCGAAGAAATTCTCTGTCACCCCGACGGGCCTGACATTTAACAGCTCTTCCCAGATTTTGACGAGTTGCTCGGCCACCTCGTCCAGTGGCGCGGCCATGCTTTTCTCGACGACGGAGCGCGTCTGCTCCGGAGACGGAAGGGCGCGGCGATCCACCTTGCCGTTCGGCGTGAGCGGCAGCGCGTCGAGCATGACGAAGGCCGAAGGCACCATGTAGTCCGGCACCCTCTGCTTTAAAAAGTTGCGTAGCTGAGGCACTGCCTCCTGATTAATGAGCGCCCGCAACGGGCTGTTGGTGTATGCGCTCAAAGGCTTCAGCGCGGCTGTTTCGCCTACGGGCGCGGGCGGATTGACGGGTGCCGGGGGCTGCCCCGTCGCCATGCGCCGTCGCAGGATGACATCAAAGTTTCGACCGCCTTCCGCATCCGACCATCGGAGGTCAACGTCGTAAGGCAGTTCGTCGCCCAACGCCCACACATCCTCCGGCTCGACCCCCTGCTGTTGGACTATCTGTAACGCTGCCCGCAACTGTCCCACGGTTCTCGGCGCGGTAGCCGTTCGCAACAGTTCGACGGCCTGCACGTCCGCCAGCACACGTGCGTTCGGGACTCCCCTGAGCGCCATTGTCTCGGGCCGGCTCTCCGAGAGTAGTCGGCGCGCGTCCGTGAGCGTCAACCCCTCCCGCCGCCATTCCAGCGAGTTAACATCGGCAGCCTCCTCTGCCTCGCCCCCACCCACGTGAATCGTCACGTCATAGCGAAAGCGGTTAAGCTCGTTGGGCAAGCGCCCGCGCTTGAGTCTGATTTCGACGCCGGTTATCTCCGGATACTGCTTCTTCAGGGCCGCGAAGAATGTCGGGTCAATTAGTAACTCTTGCTCATGCGCGGCGCGTCTTTGCGCGCGTCGCCACAACTCTTCCGTGCTGAGAGAGGTGGCCGACTGATGAAGCTCGACCGAGACGTAGAAAGCCTCCTGCAACGAAAGGTTGCGCACGTCCCCTAAGAAGATGGAGCCGCCCGGCTTGACCACCTTCAGAGCGCCTTCGAGCACACGCAAGAGGTAATCGGAATCGGGAAAGTATTGAACCACGGAGTTGATGATGACGGTGTCGAACGTTCCCGCCTCAAGCCCCTCGAAGTCGTCCGCCATTCTCTGCAACAGCTTGACGGAGGAGAACGCCTGCGTGGAAGCGTTCAACTGCTGACGGACGTATTCGAGTGAAGCCTGCGAGAAGTCCGTGGCCCAATAAGCATCGCAGTGCGGGGCAATCTCGAACAGCAGAAGGCCCGTTCCGCAGCCGATCTCAAGCACCTTCTCCGGCTTCAGCGAGAGAATCCGATCCACTGTGGAGACTTGCCACACACGCATCTCGTCCGCCGCGATGGGCTGGCCCGTATAGCTGCTGTTCCACCCGACGATGTTGAATTTCGCCTCCGGGTTTTGAGGCGTTTGACGATAAGTCTCGTCGTACAGGGTTTGCCACTGCGCGACCTGCTTCCCCTCCCATTCGGCAGTCTGGCGGTGCGACCTCTGCTGATCGGCGCGCGGGACGACGTAGGCTATCAGACGCTTTTCGGAAGATGTCTCGTCGCGCGCCACCACCAGCGCCTCGCCGACCAACGGGTGCTGGCTCAACACGGCCTCGATCTCGCCCGGCTCAATGCGGAAGCCTCTGATCTTCACCTGCGTGTCGAGGCGACCGAGGAAGTCAATACTTCCGTCGGGCAGATAACGCGCGAGGTCGCCGGTCTTGAAGAGCCTTGCGCCATCCGCTGCGCTGAAGGGGTCGGGCACGAACCGGGACGCAGTCAGCCCCGGACGATTGTGATAGCCGCGCGCCAGTCCGCGCCCGCCGACGTACAATTCGCCCGCCACGCCGGACGGCACAGGCTCCAGATGATTGTCGAGCAGATAGACCTTCGCGTTGTCAATGGGCCGGCCTATCGAGGGCAGGGAGTTGGCCGACCCTGCATGCGGAACCGGGCCGGAGGTCGTCACCACGGTGTTCTCGGTCGGGCCGTAGTTGTTGACCAGTTTGAAAGGATGAGCGGCGGAAGAATATTGGTGCAGGCGGTCGCCGCCCGTCAACACGAGACGGAGCGGAGCCTCTTGGGGCCAGTCAAGCGGCAGCATCTTCTCCGCCAGGGGCGTCGGCACGAAGGCGACGGTAATCGCTTTCGACAGGAGCCAGTCTTTGAGCTGTGCGGGGTCGGCGCGAGTCTCGGCGGGCGGCAGATGAATGCTTGCCCCCGCCGCGAGGTAGGGCCAGACCTCCCACACCGAAGCGTCAAAAGCAGTCCCGGCGAGCTGCGGCGCGCGGTCGTCAGGCGAGATGGCGAAAGCCCTCCGATGCCACGCGACGAGATTGGAGAGTCCGCCGTGCGAACATTCGACGCCGTTCGGGGTACCCGTCGAGCCGGAAGTGTAGATGACGTAGGCCCGATTTTCGGCCCCGGCCTGATTCGTCATCTCCTCTTCGCTCTCCTCCGCGATGAGTTCCCAATCCGAATCAATGGATATGACCTGTGACCAGTGAGCCGGGATGATGCCGGTCAGTCTCTCCTGCGTTAACAACACGGGAGCCTGCGCGTCGTCGAGCATGAAGGTCAGACGCTCGTGCGGGTATTGAGGGTCGAGCGGCAGATAGGCCCCGCCCGCCTTGAGGACGCCGAGCAGCGCGACCAGCATCTCGACGGACGGCTCCATGCAGACGGCGACCGTCAACTCCGGCCCGACGCCGAGCTTTTGCAGGTAACGTGCGAGCTGATTGGCCCGCCCGTTGAACTCACGATAGCTCAACTGCTGGCTCTCGTCGGCGACGGCGAGGCTTTGGGGGGCACGTTGCGCCTGTGCGGCAACCATCTCATGGACGCACTGCGGCGCGTGATTATCGAGTCGGGCCGTCTCGTTCCAGTCAACCAGCAGTTGCCTGCGCTCCGACGCGCTCAGAAGCGATAGTTGCGAGAGCCTCTGTTCGGGGTCGGCGGCGACGGCTTCCAGAAGGTTCAGGAAGTGCCCGGTCAGACGCTCAATCGTGAGCGGCTCGAAGAGGTTTCGGCTGTAGACCATGATGCCCTTGAGAGCGGCGGGCGTCTCCAGCAAGTGACATTCAATGTCGAACCTCGTCACCTGCCCTTCGTACTCCTGCGCGCTGATCTGTAGCCTCGGCAGCTCAAGTGTGCGCGTGGGCATGTTCTTCAGTTCGAGGATGACCTGAACCAGAGGATTACGGCTCGGGTCGCGCTTCGGGTAGAGCCTTTCCACCAGTTTCTCGAACGGCAATTCCTGATGCGCGTAGGCTTCGAGCGCCACCTCGCGCACCCTTCGCAGCAACTCGCGGAAGGTCGGGTCGCCGCTCAAATCGCCGCGCAAGACCAGTGTATTGACGAAGAAGCCGACTAGCCCTTCCGTCTCCATCCGTGTGCGGTTGGCTATCGGTGTCCCCACGGCGATGTCCGTCATCCTGCTGTAACGAGACAGGAGCAGTTGAAAAGCCGCCATCAGGGTCATGAACAGCGACGCCCCCTCGCGCTGGCCGAGATGTCTCAGCTTCTGCGTCAGGTCGTGCGGTATGCTGAAGAGATGACGCGCGCCGCGAAAATTTTGGGTGGGCGGGCGGGGCTTGTCCGTCGGCAGGTCGAGGGTGGGCAGGTTGTTGCCGACCTGCTTTTGCCAGTAAGAGATTTGCCGCTCCATTGTCTCGCCCTCCAGCCACTTCCGCTGCCAGACGGCGAAATCCGCGTACTGAATCGGAATTTCACGTAAAGGTGAAGGCTCTCCCTTCGAGAAGGCGTTGTAGAGGGTCGCCAGCTCGTTGACGAGGATACTGATTGACCACCCGTCCGAGACGATGTGATGCACCGTGAGCAGAAGCACGTGCTCCATCGCTCCGAGTCGCAGCAGGCCGGCGCGCATCATTGGCCCGCGTCTGAGATCGAAAGGTCGCCACGCCTCATCTGCCGCCAATCGTCGAGCCTCGGCCTCGCGCTCGGCCTCCGGTAAGCCGCTCAAGTCCACGACGGGCAGATCGAAGGACTGCGCCGGGGCGATCACCTGAAACGGCTCTCCTTCCACGACGGTGAAGGTCGTACGCAAGACTTCGTGCCGCCGCACCAGCTCGTCGAGGGTCTGTCTGAGGACGGCCACCTCAAGCTGACCACGAAGCCGCATCGCCTCCGGCATGTTGTAGGCCGCACTCTCCGGCTCTAGCTGGTGAAGGAACCACAGGCGCTGTTGGGCGAAGGAGAGCGGCAACATCTCGCCGCGCGGAACACGCTTGATGGGCGGCACGCTCGCCGGTTGCTGTTCCCCTCGGCGCGCGGCCTCCTGCCGCAGCCGCTCTGCCAGAAGCTTACGCTTAGCCGGAGACAGACCCGATAAACGCTCCGAAACACCGCCACTCATAAACGACTCCTTTGACCTCCTGCTCCCGACGCCCGACACGACATGGACTTCAGGAAACGTCCTTCAAGCGCGTCGAACGCTCGCGCCGCACCGCGGGCATGATTCGTTAGACGGTCTTGTAATGTGACCCGCTTTCGCGGCAGTCGTCAAACTGCTTCATAAAGCGAGGCAGGCCCGGCTCCTTGCGGAATCGCCCGCCCTTCGTCAGCGCCCAGCGTTGCAGCCAGGAGATGCCCACCGGCCCGATGTAGCTGTCCGCCGAACGATAAGCCGCATGCCGCAGCGCCTGTTCGAGAGTAATAAACCTGTACCCGCGGCCCTCTATCATCGCGCTGAGATGGTCGAAGCAGTCGGCGTTGAGCCAGGTGGCGTGAAGCATGAGCGTCTGCGGCATCTCGCGCCCGATTACGTCCGCCGACAGTCTCTCGTAGAATTCAAATACTTCTTCCATGTAAGGCACGTAGGCGTCGGCAACGAGCCGCATCGTCGCCTGATCTCCATCCGCCATCGCCTGGCTATAGACGCCGGCAAACAACCACTCCATGCTGTCTATCGTCACCGGCGCGACCTGATAACGGCGCGCGGCCAGGAACTGCTCGAATGCTGCCTTGGTCGCAAGGTCGGGGCCGGTGCTCAGGTAAGGGTAGCGAAAATATCGCAGCCTCATGCCCTGCCCGGACAGCAGCGCGGAGCTGATGGCTTCGCCGCGAATCACGTCCTGTTGGTAAAGCGGGAGCGCCGTTTCGTAAAAGTAGAGGTGGGAGTAGGTGTGATTACCCAGCTCGAACCCGGCGTCCAGCCACATCCGTAGAATATCCGCGACGCAACCTTCGCTCTCCTCGGCGGAAGAGAAACCCTCATTGACAAAGCCCACCGCCGGGACGTTGTTCGAGACGAGCTTCCCCAATAGCTTCCGATGCATGTCCGACAGCCCGCTGACCACTGCCTGCCCGAAATACTGGGGGACATCATCGAATGTGACGGCGACCTCGCGATGAGTTGTCGAAAGCATCAGGTCAAGCCTCTGGATAGGTAAGGCCCTCCATCCCGCCCGCGCATCCTCAAACGCGTGGCAGCTTCGGCTCCGCCCGCTTTCGGATGAGGAAAGGCGGAATCGCCAGCGCGTGCATCGCCGTCGTTTTAAAACAGTGTAGCGCCTCGGCTGGCGTTTCGACTATCGGGTCTCCGGGGCCGTTGAAGGAGGTGTTCAGCAGCACCCCGATGCCGGTGCGCGCCTGGAAGGACTTGAGCAGGGAGTAAAGGAACGGGTCTTCCCGCTCGTTAATCGTCTGGAGGCGTGCCGTGCCGTCAACGTGGGTGACTGCCGGAATCACCTCGCGCTGTTCGGGGCGGACGTTGACGGCGAACTGCATGAAGGGGACGGGCCGATCAATCTCGAAGAAGTAAGAGGCGACCTCCTCCAGCACCACCGGGGCCAGAGGCCGAAACAGCTCGCGACCTTTGACGTGTTGGTTGATGTACGTCCTGATGGAGGAACGGCGAGGGTCTGCGAGAATGCTCCGGTGGCCCAGCGCCCGCGGCCCGAGTTCGCTTCGGCCCTGATAGAGCGCCACGACCCGCCCGCCCTCCAGGAGTTCCGCCATCCGGCCCGCCAAGTCCTCCGGTCGCTCAAAGGTCATCCCTTCCTCTTGCTGCAAGAGCCGCCGGATGTTGTCGCAGGTTACATCCGGCCCAAGAAAGTCATTGACCCAGCGGAAACTGCGCTTCACGCCCAGCGTCTCGATGAGTCCGTAGACGGCGCAACCGAGGGCCGTGCCGCCGTCGTGCGGAGAAGGCGGCACGAAGATGTCCTCGAAGGAGGATTCGCGCAGCAGCCGTCCGTTGGCGACACAATTCAGCGCCGTCCCGCCGGAAAAACAGAGCGCCCGCGCCTTCGTCCGCCGGTAGAGCCAGTCGGCGAGTTGCAGCAGCGCCGCTTCAAAGTAAAACTGCCCGGCGGCGGCTAAATCGGCACACTCCTGAAAAGAGCCTGAGCCGTCGCGGAAGAAGCCGAACCGGACTTTCTCATTGAAGATTTCGAGCCACGGTGCCGGGATGAAAACTTTCTCGCCTTCTACAACGAGAGGCGGCAACCCCGCGGCCTGCGGGTCGCCGTAAGGGGCCAGCCCCATCACCTTGCCCTCGTTCCCTTCACCGGGAAAGAGCAGATGCGACAGATAACAGTAGAACGCGCCCAGCCCCTCCGGGCGAGAGTGATCCACATCCCAGAGTTGCTTGCCGAGGCACCTGTTGCCGTTCCCGTCGCAATGATAGAAGGAGCTGACCTCCACCAATTCGGGTGACGCCTGTGCGCGCCCGGGCCACTCCTCGGTGCACTCACGAACCGGGCTTCCCTGGAAGTCAATGACCATCACAGCCGCTTCCTCAAACGGCGAGAGATAAAACGTACTGTAGAGGTGCGCGAAGTGGTGCGAGATGGATATCTTCCGCGGCTCGCCGCGGAACCTTATCACCTCCTGCAACTCGCGGTCATACTCTTCGAGGTGTTTGATCTCCGCGTCAGAGGAGAAACACTCGACGACGAGGTCAACCGGCTCTCTTAAGAAGGGCAGGCGTTCGACGTAGCAGTGCCGGAAGTCGCCCAGCTTACCCCAGTGGTGCTTGCGCCTGGTGAGGCGTTCCTTCTGGATGCTCACCAGGGTCTCATCCCCGATGAAACAGATGCTCGCATCCTGCGTGCGGTTGATACCCAAAACGGTAGGACTCGATGGCACTTTGCCCGCTCCTTTGCTAACTCATTGATCCTCACCGGAGTGATGACCCGCAACCACTCGCTTCCATAGTGAAGGGCAACGCCGGTTCCTCTATCACATGTGATGAGAAGCTAAGGGGGCCTGCCTAAGCCCCCAGGTGGCCTGGGAATAAGTTTAATGAGAACGAAGACGCGGCATGACCGTTCATCTCGCGGGCGTCAGACAGTCTACGGGCCGTTCCCGCCATGCGCCGAAAGTGGGTGAGCGGCCTTGAGCGTGCTTAGGGCCGATAGACGCTCCACGTCGAGCTGATAAGTTCCCCGAAAATTCGCCTCGTCATAGTTTGCCAACGCCTGACGAAACATCCGGTCGCGGCTTTCCCAACGGTCTGTGACGGGGTAATTGCTGATGCGCGCGTGGTCGTCGTGGGAGAGGTGGACGGCGTGGCCGTGGATTACCCTTTCGAGTCCGGCCCCGAGCGTCAGACGCGAAATCATATCCTGATCTTCCCACCCCCAGCCGTGCAGTTGCGAGTTATAGCCGTTGATGGAGAGAAAATCGGCGCGGCGCACCAACAGCAGGCCGGGTGCCTGTCGGCTGCCGTCGTTGGCGTCCTCTTCATTGTCAACGATTCGCAGCCGGCGCTTATCAGCCGTGATGATGAGGAGTTCGTAGCCGAAGCAGACTATATGTTTGCCCCCGCGCGAATTGGTCTGGGATTCTCGCACCCCGGCCAGCGTTCCGAAAGTGCCGGGGCGTGTCATGACCTGTTCCGCAAGGTACTTGATGGTGCCCGGCTCCAGCACGATGTCGCAGTCGCAGAAGAACAGAAGCTCGCCCGTCGTCTGGGCCGCGCCCATGTTCTGGGCACAAGACTTATTGAAGTATTTTTGCTCCCGGACTTCGACCACCTTGACCTCGGAGGCCCAGTCGCCTAACTGCGCGCGTAGCATCTCGGGCGACCCGCCGAAATTGACGACCGTCACGTCGCCGTCGGCTTCGCGGGCCGCGGCCACGAGGCTCGGGAGAGCCGCGGCGATCTCCTCACGGTCACGCCATGAAACCACGATGGAAAGAGACTGCTGACCCATTGTAACCTTGCTCGATAGACAACCCTTGATTCGGACTGCGGGCGGAGTATGCCGGATGCTTCGTCGAGATTCGAGCCAGCCGGAGTCTCGTGTCCCGTTAGGACAGAAGCACCTTTGACCTGTTAGCTGATGTCGAGCTTTCGACAGTCGTAAGGATGCTGCGGGCGAGCTGGTGCGGTGCCAACCCGTACATCTCCAACAACTCCTCGTCGTTACCGGAGCGGCCCGACCAGTCGTTAGGCCATCCGAGGGAGATGATTTTGGCAGACGGGTCAAGTGACTGGAGGAGACTCGCCAGCCCCCCGAAACGATAATGGTCTTCGATGACGAAGATCATCTCACACTGCTCCAGTGCCGCGGCCAGTTCGAGTTGCGGAAGCGGGGAGACCTGCGGGCAGTGCAGGACGCCGACGTGCAGTCCGTACAGGGGTAGATATTCCTGCGCCGCGGCCAGAGCGAGATGAGTTCCCAAGCCGGTGCCGCAGAGGGCTATCGGTTGCGGCTCGGTGAGCCAACGGCATGAAGCGGCTTCACCCGGCAGAGGGTCAAGGGGGCGGCGCGGCAGTCGCAGATATGCAGGTTTGTCGCCGGCGAGGATTCGACGCACGGCGAGTTTTAGGTCGTTCTCGTCGCCGGGGGCCCAAACGTTCATTCCGGGCAGAGATGCCATCAGCGCGATGTCGTTCAGTGCCGCGTGAGTTTTGCCGTTGCGCGCCGAGAGGCCGCCGGTGTGCGAACCGACGAGCGTCACCGGCTGGTGACTCTGGCTCAGGCAGACGCGAATCTGGTCGTAGGCCCGATAGCAAAGAAAAGCACCGAACGAAAAGACCCAGGGCCGCAAACCGCAACTAGCCATACCGGCGGCGACCGACACCATGCACTGCTCGGCGATACCCGCCATGACGAAGCGGTCGGGATGCTTCGTCGCAAAGTGTATCGCCCCGTCGGAATCCGCCAAATCACCATCCAGCACGTAAATCCGTTGGTCTTCGCAGGCCAACTCACTCAAGTATTGCCCGCAATGGTCTGCTAATCGAAATGTCATTCTCCACCCCGTACAAGCTCCCGATGTTCCAGTTCGCTGATGGTCGTGCAATGAAAGCGGATCGGGTCGGTCTCAATCATCGGGTAGCCCTTCCCTTTGATCGTCCGCGCCACCACCAGTGAGGGCTGGTTTTTGGTCGAAGCCGCATCTTCAAAGATGGTCGCCAGTGCCTCGTGGTCGTGACCGTCCACCTCCAGAACGCGCCAACCGAAGGCGCTCCACTTATTAGAGAGTTCTTCCAGAGGCTGCCGGTTCACCTCCGGCGAATTGTTCCAACCCCACTCTTGAAACTCGTTGGCGTCAATGACGGCGTGCAGCCGTTCGACCCGGTAACGCGCCGCCAACATTGCCGCCTCCCAGACCTGCCCCTCCTGACATTCTCCGTCGCCAAGCACGACCCACGTATGCCTCTCGGTTCCGCGCAAAGCCAGCGCCATGCCGAGTCCGACGGATAAGCCCTGTCCCAAAGACCCGGTAGAGAAGTCTATGCCTTCGAGCACGGTCATGTCGGGGTGCCCTTCCAGGGGCGAGCCGGTCTGTCCGTGGGACGAGAGCGGACGGTCGAAGAATCCGAGCCTGCGCAGCACCGCATAGAGGGCTATCGAGGAATGCCCCTTTGAAAGGATCAGCCGGTCGCGGTCGGGGTGGCGTGGACTCTCCGGGAAGGTTCGCAGGATGCGCCGGTAGAGGGTCAGAAGCAGGTCGAGGACGCTCAACGAGCCGCCGTAGTGACCGCCCGAGCAGGCATACAGAGCCTCGATGATCTCCCTCCGCAACTCGGCGGCCTCAACAGCCAGTGACGGCGTTTTCGCTGACTTATGAATCATAGATATGCTACGCTTCTCAATCTAATGATGCGCTAAGGATGCGAATCGGTAGTTGAAAAGACGGACGGCAGAGTTGGTAGAATTTTCTTGCCGTGGAAAATCTACTGATTGAAATCCACCTGTTTGTCCGTCACGTTCTTCGCCAGGTCTGGCTGTGCGCGGCCTCGCATCACGCCTCCGAAGCCTTTCTCGAACAGCAGCCGGAATGACCCGCGACTGAACTGTTCGGTGATCTGGCCTACCCGACGCCGCAGATCATTGAACACTTGAAAGGGCAACAGACACAGCTCGTCGCGCCATAGAAAAAGACAAGCGGCATAGAATTAACCGACGACCAGAAGTATGACAACCGTCTAGTGCGAGGCGTCCGTCAACCCATTGAAAGTTGGTTCAATTGGATATAGGAGAAGACTCGGATTCAGAAAGCGAGCAAAGTGCGCTCCACTGGTGCCTTGCTGGTGCATTGTTGGGGCAAGCCGGCAGTGACCTTCTTTCCGTTCGTTTTCTACTACTGATTCGCATCATGAGAGATTGTAAGTCTAACTCGGGGCGCTATTGATTCCGGGCATCCAGTGAAGAAACACGGAAACTAACTCTACTTATCAGAACCGCCGGAGGATTCCGGGCGCATTATAGCCACTACCTCCTAGTAATAACAAGGGATTATGAGCGGTCGCATTCTGATTATCGGGCTTGGCGACATAGGACGACGCCTGGCCGCCGGGCTGGCTCAACTCGGGTCTAAAGAAGTGCGCGAGTTAATTGTCGCCGGGAGGTGCGTGGCCGGGGGGGCTTCGCTGGCCGCCCTGCTCGCGGCGTGCGGCGAGACGGTAGTCCGCTTCGCCCCGCTCGACGCCGGTCGGCCTTCCGCCATCGAGAGTTTATTACGGCGTGAGCGGCCCGACATCGTGGTTCAATGTGCGAGCTTACTATCGCCCTGGTATCTGAGCGCCTGTCGGAGCGAGCAGGCTGCGACGTTGCGGGCGGCAGGGTTCGCCGCGCAACTACCGGCGCAGTTGCCGCTCGTCACTAATCTCATGAAGGCCGTGCGTGGCACGGATTTTCAGGGGGCGGTGATTAACTGTTCCTACCCCGATGTAACTCACCCGATACTCGCGCGGGCGGAGTTGGCCCCGACTATCGGTCTCGGAAACGTATCAATGATTCTCGCCCGCATCAGAGCCTTTCTGCGAGAGCGCGACGCCTCGGTTAACGAAGACGGCTCACACGCCGACCTGCCTCCCGTGCGCGTGCTGGCGCATCACGCGCATGTCACTTCCACAGTGCTCTCACAGCCGCAGGACGGCGTAGAGTTGCGCCCACGCGTTTATCTCGGCGAGGAGATGCGGCGCGCGGATGAACTGGCCTACTCTGCGCCTCCTCTGTTATCGAACCCAAGCCTGAATGCCTTGAGCGCGGCCAGCAGCCTGCCCGTGATTCGGGCGTTCCTTCCGGGAAGTGCGCCTCTCCACACCTCCGCCCCGGGGCCGAGGGGACTACCGGGCGGCTACCCGCTCCTGATTACTAACGGGCAGGTTGAGTTGGACTTGCCGCCGGGTCTCGGCCTCGACGAAGCCGTCGCCTTTCAGCATCGGTGCGCACGCCTTGACGGAGTGGAGGCTATTTCGGATGACGGCACGGTGATTTTTACGGAGGCAACCCAGGAAGCACTGCGGAAGCTCGACCCGAGTTTGGCCGAACCGCTCGCCCCTTCTCAAGCCGAACAGAGGTTCCGCCTCATCGAATCCCTTTTGCACGCCGCCGAGCGTTGATTTCATCCCGAATCGTGGACGGACGAATCCTAAGATGTCAACGAGAATAATGGGCGCGCAAAATCTGGTGCTCGGCGTCTTCGCCAGAACCTCAAGGGGGCGACATCAATTAAGGGCCGAGATGTTGCACGAACGGACGCGGGCATGGTTGGAGGGCGCAGACCCGGCTGCGTGGTGGATTGAACCGCGCGCCAACATCGCCCTTCTGCATCCGCAGGCCATCGTCACAGAGCAGTCCACGGGCGAGCAAGCCGTCATCGCCGTGCAAGGCTCCGTTCAAATGGATGGGCGGCTTTCCCCTCCGCCGGCGTGGTCGCCGTCCGACTCCACCGACGAGCACGCGTCCAGCGTCCTCTACGACATTCTTGAGCGCGGTAGCTCCGCGTTGAGAGACCTGCGGGGTCAATGGGCGCTCGCCTTCTGGAACGGGCGGCAGAATCGTCTGCTTCTGGCGAGAGATCATTTGGGCCAGCGCGTGCTGTTTACCCGGACGGAAACCGACCTCTTCTTTTTTTGCTCGGAGCTTCTGCCGCTGTTGCGCATGACACAGGACGGCTGCGACCTCGATTCGGAAGCCGCATTCTGGTACCTCTCTTTCGGCATGCCTCCGCCGGGGCGCACGCTCGCACGGGGAGTAGAACGCCTCCCCGCGGCGCACCTCATTTCATGGATGCCCCACGGCGCACCGCTCGTCGCGCGCTACTGGACTCCGCTGAACTCCGAAGCGCCAAGCACGGCATCGGCAGAGGCTGTCGCTCAGATTCAGGAAACTTTAGACCGTTCGATTTTGGCTTGCTGTGCAACCGACGCTCCGCAAGCCATTTTTCTGTCGGGCGGAACCGACTCGACCTACATCGCCGCGACCGCCGTTTCCCTCGGAGGCAAGAAGCTGACCGCCTTCACGTCAGCCTTCGAGGAGACGCTGGGCATTAACGACGACGCGCGCTACGCCGCGTCGGTCGCGGAGTGGCTCGGCATCACTCACCACGTTATTCCCCTGCACGCCGAGCGCGCCCTCAAGGTGCTTGAAGAAGAGGTGCTGACCGCCGACGAGCCTTGTGCCGCCTGGGCCAGCATGACTCATTTTCAATTGCTGGTCAGCGCGCGCGAAATGGGCGTCCGGCGGATGCTCTCCGGTCTCGGGGCGGATGAAATCTTCGGCGGGTATGAGCATTTTCATCAGTATTATGTCCGATATTTGGAGTATTGCGCCGAAAACCCCGCGCCGCCGAGCGTAGATGATTTTGAATCCCTTCTGCTGCGAGACGACCTGATTTCCAGACGGATTCTATATCCCGGCATCGCGCGTTTCTTTGACGATCAGGCTCTCGGTCAGGCGCTGGCCGACCCCTACCGCACGTGGCAGTTTACCCCTCACCTGCAAGCCTTCTATCGTGAATGTCGCCGGCTCAAACCGGGCGCACACCTGATGGAGATGATGACGGCGCACGAGTGCCAGCATCGTATCCCAGACCTGCTCTTCGCCAACTTCGAGTCTATCTCGCGCCGCCTGGGGGTCGCGGTCAGCTATCCGTGTCTTGATCCTGAACTGGTTACGCGAGCGGTCAGTCTGGATGTGTTGAGCCGTTACCGCACCCCTTCAGGAACATGGTCGTCGCGCATTGACGAGCTACAACCGGGTTTCAAGCACGCGCTCATGCTCGTCTACGAAAAAAGGATTCCTGAACTGATTATCAAACGACCGATCAAAACTTTCACCGCCCCGTTCAGCGCGTGGTTCGCCCGTCCCGACTTCGCCGAGCCGCTTTTGACGCGCCTGCGTCGAAGCCGTTTCTGGCAGCGCGGGATTCTTCAAAGGGAATGGTTAGATCAAGTGCTTCAGCACAGGTCGCGTGGAACAAAAGACAATTCATGGTCCTTCCAACTGTGGGCGATCCTCACCCTGGTAGGCTGGTACGATCATTTTGTTGACCCGCCAGGATGACCCGCGAAGTCTTCTAATCCCGCGGCACGCTTGTGCGATGCCGACGAGCGAGCCGCTCCATCTTCTTCACCCACCCACGCGCTTCCGTTCACGCGAGAAGACAGCCGCGCGCGCAGCGGCGGACGAGTTGATGGGTTAGGGCGAGGGCCGACTGCGACCCCGAGTCACCCTCCCGGAGATGCGAGACTTCGCCGAAGTGCATCCGCACCCGGCTCCGATGCTTCAGATTCCGAACTTAAAGAGGCTGACGACGTTGGAGAAGTCGTCGCGCCAGACGACGAGTTTGTGTTCGCGCTCGTCTAGCGGTTGCCAGCGCGCGTCCGCGCCGAGCGCGCCGAGGTCTGCCGCGTCGCGCGCGACGACGACCCAGGTCGAAGGGTCTTTGCCGATCTCAGGCATGTATTCTCTATCGGCGAAGACGCGCGAGACAAGCCCCGCGTCGCGTGCTACGCCGCAGACGACGCGTTCGAGTTCGAGGGCGCGGTTCGACGTGTGGAAGACGACGAGACCGCCCGGCGCGAGCTTCGAGAGATAGAGCGCGAGCGCCTCGCGCGTCAGGAGGTGCGCGGGCACGGCGTCGGAGCTGAAGGCGTCGAGGAGGATGAGTCCGTAAGCGGCGGCGGGCGCGTCGCGCAGGCGCAGGCGCGCGTCGCCGAGGATTATGTTAACCGGCGCGGCGGCGCACTTCGACAGGTATGTGAAGAGCCGCGGGTCGCGCGCCACCTGCACGACCGCCGGGTCAATCTCGTAGAACGTCCACGTTTGCCCGGCGCGCGAGTAGGCGGAGGTCGTGCCCGCGCCGAGGCCGACGACGGCGACCGACTGTGCGGCGTTCGGCTTCGAGTTGAAGGCGTCGAAGACCGAGCCGAGCGGCCCCTCGCGGTGGTAGTAGGAGAGCGGCTCGCACTGGCGCGCGAGGTCTGTGAACTGCCTGCCGTGCAGAGTGCTCCCGTGGCGCAGCCAGTGCGCCTCGCCCGTCGCCTCGGCCTTGACTCGCAAGGTGCCGAAGAAGTTTCGCTCCGCGCTCAGGGTCTCGTCCGCCGAGCCTGCGAACAGCGCGCCCGCGAGCATGACTGCGCCGAGGCCGAGCGCGAATCGCAGCGGTCGCGGCGCGAAGAAGTGGTTGACCAGAAACAGCGGCACGCCCAACGAAAGGGCGACGCGCTCGACGAACACGTGCTCGTCGGTATTCGCTCCGATGTGCGGCGCGACGAGCGCGAGCACAGCCGCGAGCGCGCCGATGGACGCGGGCAGCAAGAGGTCGAGCCGTTTCGCGTGCGCCTCGTTTGCCGCGTCGCCGCTTTCGCTCTCGACCGCGCCGCACGCTTCCCCAGCCCTCCCTTCAACGACGCTTTCATTCTCAACCTTCCCGAACGCGCCCACCTCTCTCTTCGCGCCGAGCCGCAGTCCGAGCAACTGGCCGCGCGTGCGTCGGAAAGCCGGGCGCAAGTAGCAGGCCAGCACGATGACGAGCGGGTACTCGACGACCGTGTTGAAAAGCAGCGGCGCGAGGATGGCATTGAAGAGTCCTCCGCACGCGCCGCCCACCGCGAGCCAGAGGTAGAACTCCGCGAGGTCGCGCGCGGGCGGTCGTTCATCCGCGAGCTGGCCGTGGCAGACCAGCGCCGCGACGAAGAGGAAGACGAGATGAAAGAGTATGAGGAACCACGCGGGCTGCGCCGCGCCCGAAAGATAGACGAGCGCGAGCAGCACCGCCGCCCCCGGCAGCAGACGCACCGACAAAGACCGCGGGACGAGCTGCCGCCGCGCGAAGACGAGCGCGAAGCTCAGAAGGTAGAGCGACAGAGGGATGACCCACAGCAGCGGCACGGCGGCCACGTCGGTCGTGATGTAAGTCGTCACGCCGAGCACGAGGCTCGAAGGCACGAACGCCAGCATCACCCAGCGCAGTCGTTGACGAACGCTCAAACGCCCCGCCGCGCTCAACGCCCCCGCAGTCTCATCAGTCGAATCTCGTGCGTCCGGTTCGCGCGCCGCCTCGCCGCCCGCGCGCTTGCGCGTGCGCCACGCGAACGCGGCGCACGCGAGGACGAGGGCGACGAGCGCGAAGTACAGAAGCGCCCACACGCGCCCCTGTTGACGCAGCGCGAGGTTCGGTTCAAGGAGCAGGGGAAAGGCGAGGAGCGCGAGGAGGCTCCCGGCGTTGCTCGCGGCATAGAGGAAGTATGGGTCGGAGGCCGACGCGGCGCGCGTCCGCGAGAACCACTGTTGCAGCAGAGGCGCGCTGGCCGAGAGCGCGAAGAACGGGAGGCCGACGCTCAACGTAAGCGTCTGCAAAAGCCATGCGATGGGGCTTGCCGTCGGCACGACGCCCGCCGCCGCCTCGCCGACGGCTACGGGGAGCGAGAGCGCCGCCGCGAGCAACAGCGCCGCGTGCAGGAGAACTTGCGCGCGCGTCGAGAGCCAGCGCGTCAAGACGAGAACGTAGGCGTAGCCCGCGAGCAACACGCCTTGAAAGAAGAGCAGGCAAGTGTTCCACACCGCGGGCGTCCCGCCCAGAGCGGGCAGCACCATCTTGCCCGCGAGCGGCTGAACCCAGAAGAGCAGCAGCGCGCTGAGGAACAGCGCGACCGCGAAGAAGAAAGCCATAAGAGACGTTAACCGTGAACCGTAAACCGTGACAAGTGCTTTTCACCTTGTCATGGCTCGCGGTTTATCCTGCATAGCACTTATCTCGTCGCGGTTCACGGCTCACGATTCATTCGACTATCTCGAAGTCAGCCAGCGAAAGGACGAGAAGCGAGGCGACAATGAGTGCCGTCTTTTCATGTTCGACTTCCTGTAAGTTCACGCGCGCGTTGCCGCGCGGGGCCGAGCGCGCGGCCCCTGTCTATTCCAACACTCCGGCGTTAATCCACCGCAGAAACGGCCCGCCCGCGGGGGCGCACGTCTCCGTGGGCACGGCTGGCTTTTGCAAAACGGATGTGCGATGCTTCCCGAAAAATCGGAGTTGCGGAGGGCGTTTATGACAGAGACGGCGAAAGACGGCGACCGCGTGCGCGTGCACTACACGGGCAAGCTCGAAGACGGGCAGGTCTTCGACTCATCGCGCGACGGCGAGCCGCTGGAGTTCACCGTCGGCGCGGGCGAAGTCATCCCCGGCTTCGACGAGGCCGTGCGCGGCATGAGCATCGGCGAGACGAAGACCGTCGAGATCGAGCCGGAAAACGCCTACGGCCCGCGCCGCGAAAGTCTGGTCGCGACGATTGAACGCGCGCGCGCGCAGTTCCCCGTCGAGCCGCAGGTCGGCATG
Organism: Pyrinomonadaceae bacterium; assembly: GCA_036263975.1. Classification (GTDB taxonomy): domain Bacteria; phylum Acidobacteriota; class Blastocatellia; order Pyrinomonadales; family Pyrinomonadaceae; genus QHXN01. The sequence continues at coordinate 303,825 of DATARW010000047.1, read as the reverse complement.
CGCCTCGCGCTCCCGCTTCAGGACGGCAACCAGCTCGAAGTCGTCGTCACCGAAATCACAGATGAGCAAGTCACAATAGACGGCAACCACCCGCTCGCCGGCGAGAAACTCATCTTCGACGTGGAGCTGATCGAAACAAGGCAAGAGTAAGGGAAAGTAAAAAGGGAAAAGGGAAAAGAGAGGGATAGGTGTTGGGTTTTGGGGGCTGGTGAGATTCAATTCGCCAGCACCTATCACCCAACACCCACAACCCTCTTTTCCCTTTTGCCCTCACTCGTCGTCATCGGGCGAGACGCCGAAGTAGTACATCCACTCGTCCAGCTCCGACTCTTTCACGCCCGCGCGCGCTTCCCCTTCCGATTCTTCCGCGACGCCCGCGGCGGCGTCGAGCCGGCGGCGAAACTCGCCCGACCTGATGACCTCGACCCCGCAACGCCTGACGTAGTCGGCGAGCGCGCGGTCGGAAGTAACGACCTTCAGCGTGCGCCGCTCGCGCGACGCCTCGACCAACTGCTTGATGCGCGTGTCGGCATCCGAGCCGCGCTCGGCGTAGAAGACTCTCACGCCCATGAAGTATGAGCCGTCGGGGAAGAAATCGTCCGGCGCACCGTCGAACACGACCTCCGCCGTCGCCCCCGACACACGCGCGAACCTCACCAACTCCTCAAGCAGACGCCGACGCGCGCGCGGCTTGTCCCTGTGCCACCCGACGCGCTGCGCCATCACGTTGTTGCCGTCAATCAGGTAAGACATATTTCAGTGAGCGGTGAGCGGTGAACGGTAAGCAGTAAGCGCAGTTTTCAACTGCTTACCGCTCACCGCTCACCGCTCACACTTGCGTTTGTCCGTAGTCGCAGTATTCGACGATGGGGCAGCGCTCGCAGAGTGGGTCGCGGGGGCGGCAGAGCTTGCGTCCGTGGCGTATGAGGTTGACGTGGAAGGAGTAGAACTTTCCCGCGGGCACGATGCGGTTCATGACTTCGTGCGCGAACTCGTCGGAGCACTTCGGGGGGATGAGGCCGACGCGACGAAGGATGCGGAAGATGTGCGTGTCGAGCGGGAACACCTCTTTGCCGCAGGCGAAGAGGAGCGTGCAGGCGGCGGTCTTCGGGCCGACGCCGCGAAAGTCGGAGAGGTAGCGCACGGCCTCGCCGGTCGGCATCTCGCGGACGAAGGAGAGATCGAGCGAGCCGTGTCGCTCTTTAACCTGACGGAGCAGGCCGCGGATGACGGCGGCTTTCTGGTTTGCGAGTCCGCCGAGGCGTATGGTGTCGGCGAGCGTTCGTTCGCGCGCGCGAAGCACGGCCTCCCAGTTGGGAAATCGTTTTTTGAGCGCGTCGAAGGTGCGTTCGCTGTTGGCGTCGCTCGTGGCCTGCGAGAGGATGACGGAGACGAGCATGTCGAGCACGTCCCAGCCAGTCCACCTGTTTTCGGGGACGCCGTAGGCACGCTCTAAGTTCTGGATGATGTAGCCGACGGGCTTCTCTTCGAGGACGCGTGCAGCCCACTCGCCCGCAGCGGGCGGGCGGCGCGCGGCGCTCGCGGGCCGCGCCTCCGCCAGCTTTAACGCCAGCCCTTCTTCAGCTTGCCGAGACGCCTTTCGACGCGGCGATGACGCGCTCATAAAATTCCAGATACTGCGGGATGACGAGGTCTGTGCTGTAGCGGCTGACCGCCGACTCGCGCGCGCGCCGCCCCATCTCGCGGCGCGCGTCCTCGTCCGAGAGGAGGCGCGCGGCGTCGGCGCTCATCTTCTCGATGTCGCCGACTTCGGCGAGGCAGCCCGTCACGCCGTCGTCAACGACTTCGGGGATGCCGCCGACGCGCGAGGCGATGACGGGCACTTCGCAGGCGAGGGCTTCGAGCGCGGCGAGGCCGAAAGATTCCTGCTCCGACGGTAGCAGCAGAACGTCGGACACGGAGAGGTAGTCAATGATGCGTGGCTGCTTGCCGACGAAAGAACAGTGGCGCTCGACGCCCAGGCAGCGCGCGCGGTGCTCGGCGCGCGCTCGCTCGCTGCCGTCGCCGACCATCACGAGCCGCGCCTTGATGCCACCGGCGCGCACGCGCGCCAGAATCTCCACGCAGTCAACGGGCCGCTTCACCGGGCGGAAGTTCGAGACGTGCACGAGCAGAGGCTCGCCGCCGGGCGCGAGTTCGCGGCGGAGTTCGTCGCCGGGCCGTCGCCGGTAGTCAGAGGCGCAGATGAAGTTCGGGATGACGGCGATGTGGTCGAAGTGAAAAAGCTCTGCGGTCGCCTGCTTCAGGTAGTTCGAGACGGCTGTGACTCCGTCCGACTGCGCGATGCCGTAGCGCGTGATGGGCAGGTAGGAGCGGTCGGCCCCGACGAGCGTGATGTCCGTGCCGTGCAGCGTCGTGATGACGGGCAAGGTGCGATGCGGCTTCAGAGACTCGCGCGCCAGAATCGCGCTGATCGAGTGCGGGATGGCGTAGTGGACGTGGAGCAGGTCGAGGTTTTCGGTCTCGGCCACGTCGGCCATCTTCGTCGCCAGCGCGAGCGTGTAAGGCTGGTGCTCGAAGAGAGGGTACGACATCATCTCGACCTCGTGGAAGCGCACGCGCTCGCTCAACTGCGTGAGCCGCGTCGGCAGCGCCGACGAGATGAAGTGCACCGTGTGCCCGCGCTCGGCCAACTCCTTGCCAAGCTCCGAGCCGACGATGCCGCTGCCCCCGTAAGTCGGATAGACGGTGATACCGATGTTCATAGAAAGAAGCTGTTGGCTATTGGCTGTTAGCCGTTAGCTAAAACAAATGCGGGCGAATCGTTTCTGGCTAACAGCTAACGGCTAACAGCCAACAGTTAACATAGCAAGAGGCAGCCGGCCCTCGCTACCGTCTGCCTCTCGTCTCAACTTGTCTCACCTGCAAAGGGGGACAAGCGAGGGTTTTGAATATACGCCTACTTTCCCCTTTTGACAATCAAATTTGGTCGGTTCCCCGAATTAAACATTGGTACCATCCGGGGCTTCGCCCGACGGCGCGGGAAGTCGAAACACAGCACGACTTAGCCGCTCCGCGGGTGAACGGCGGCGACGCTCGCCGGGTCGAAGGCGGCGGGCCTTTGCTGCCGTTCGCCGGTCGGCGGCCCGAAATGCGCCCGTGCGCGAAAGAAGGTATAATGCATTCAGACGACTGTCTGATGAGAGAAGTTTTCGACCGGGCAAAGCCCGCGCGAATTTGGAAACGACGCACTGATGCCGGAGAAGTTAGAGCATGCCGAAGATTGATAACATCGAAGAGACGCCGAACCCGAACGCCGTCAAGTTCATTTTAAAGGAACCGGTCACGTCGGGCACGACCCGCTCTTTTCACAGCGCGGAGGAAGCCGCCGCAGACCCGCTCGGCGGCTCGCTGTTCGCCGTGGGCGATGTGGCTTCGGTCTTCTACATGGACAAGATGGTCACGGTCGAGAAGACCAACGAGGCCGATTGGGACGACCTCCTGCCGCGTTTGGCCGTGCCGATCCGCGCTGCCGAGTCGGCCACGGCGTCGAACGGCGGCGCGCACGCGGCAGCCGCGGCGGTCGGCGTCGGCGGCGCGCTCGGCGCGATGCTGAGCGACGACCCACGCCTCGCGCGCATCAACGAAATACTGGACGAGCGCATACGTCCGTACCTTGCCTCGGACGGCGGCTGGCTCGAAGTGCTCTCGCTCGACGACAAGACGCTCACCATTCACTATCAGGGCGCGTGCGGCAGTTGCCCCAGCTCGCTCTCTGGGACGCTGATGGCAATCGAGAACATGATCCGGCAGGAGATTGACCCTGACATTGAGGTCGTCGCCGTTTAGATCTATCCGGCCTCGTCAATGCCCCGGCTTTTTGAAGTCACATGAATACCGGCGTGAAGTTTCGAGCCGGTATTCATGTGACTGCTTCCGCGAATCGTCTTTGCCGCGACTGGCTCGCCCCGTCGCCCTTCGTAGTCTGATTTACTCGACCGAGAGTTTTTGGAACCCGCCTGCCCCGTCGGGCGTTTGGACCTCCACCTCAAGCTGTGAGCGCGCGCCGTAGTCTATCCCGCGCGCTTGCCCGTAAGTGCTTCAACGATAAACCGAGCGCGGAGCGGGCCGCGAGTTAATTCGGGAACTATTGACCCCGCCGACGGGAATCAACGTTGGATTATGACGCGGAACAGGTGATGAGCGCGGGCCGCAAGGACGAAGAGATGTCAGGCCCCTCGTTCTCGGCCCGAGTCTCCGTCGCCGCGAGTTCCGCATTCATTTCACCCTGGCCGTGAAGACCGTTCTCTAACAGCCGTGTCGGAGGAAAGTGATGTTTAGAAGAGTCTGCACGTTAGCTCTCGCGCTCTGCCCGCTCGCTCTGGCCGCGACCGTCCGCGCGCAACAGCCGCAGGTGAAGCAGGCCAAAACGCCCGCGAAGAATTCGACGGCGAAAGCCGCCGAGTCAGACCCTCTGGCCGAGATGCGGCGCACGACCGCCATCTCGCTCGTCAACACGCTCGCCGACGACGCGCGCATGTTCCGCGACCCATTGCTGCGCGCACGCGTGCAGGCGCGCGCGGCGGACGCCCTCTGGGACACCGACCGCGAGCGAGCGCGCACGCTCTTCCGGCGCGCGTGGGACGAGGCCGAGACAGCCGACGCCGACGCCGACCGGCGCGTGGCCGAGGAGCGCCAGCGCCAGACGCGCCAGCGCGGAAGCTTCTCGATTCAGATGCCGCCGAGCCTCCGCACCGAAGTCCTGCGGCTCGCGGCGAAGCGCGACCGCGCGCTCGGCGAAGAGTTCCTCGCGATGTTGGACGAGTCGCGCAAGCGCGAGGCCGAGAACGCCGTCACCTCTGGCGACCGCCAGCCCGACGCCGCGCCCGCAGGCGACCAGCGCCGTCCCGACCCGCTCGACACGCCCCCCGCGATTGCCAAACGTCTGAGGCTCGCCATACAACTCCTACAGGACGGCGACGCGGAGCGCGCGCTACAGTTCGCAGACCCCGCGCTCGGCGCTGTAACCACGCCCGCGCTCGAATTCCTCACGCGCCTGCGGCAGAAGAACACGCAGGCGGCTGACAAGCGCTACGCGACGCTCGTGGGTCGCGCCGCCTTCGACCCGTCGTCCGACGCCAACACCGTGTCGCTGCTCGCCTCTTATCTTTTCACGCCCGCGCTCTACATGACCTTCACGCCCGACGGCGGTTCGAGCGCGAACTCCTGGGGGCGCGACTTCCCCGCCCCGACCGACATCGCGCCGCAACTGCGCGCGGCCTACTTCCGCACGGCGGCCTCGATTCTGCTGCGCCCCACACCGCCGCCCGAACAGGACCGCTCCTCGGCGGGACGCGTGGGTTGGTACATGGTCATCGCGCGGCTGATGCCGCTCTTCGACCAGTTCGCGCCCGACAGTTCCGCGCCGCTGCACGCCAAGATGCTCTCGCTCTCGCCGGAGACGCCCGAAGAGTTGAAGCAGCCCAACAACGCCGTCACGCGCGGACTCGTTCCCGACGACCCGAATCACGACCGCGTGCAGGACGCGCTGAGCCGGCTCGACCGCGCGAAGACCGAGGACGAGCGCGACGCCGTATATGTTGACGCCGTCTTCAGCGCCCTCCAGAAGAAAGACCCGCGCGTCGAAGAGTTTTTGGACAAGATCGAAGATACAGACCTGCGCCAGCGCGTGCGCGCCTACGTTGACTTTCAGGCGACGCAGGCCGCTGTCAACGACAAGGACGTGAACGAAGTTCTCAGGCTCGCGCATGGCAACGGCCTGACCTCGATTCAGCGCGCGTGGGCGTTGACGGAGGCTGCCCGCCTGCTCTCGAAGTCCGACCCGTACCGCGCCGTCGCCCTGCTCGACGAGGCGCTCAAGGAAGCGAAGGAGCACATTGACGACGCCTCGCCCGAACGCGTGAGTGCGCTCGTCGCCGTCGCCACGCAACTCGTCGAGCTTGACCGCCCGCGCGCCTGGGACGTAATGCTTCAGGTCGTCAAGGCGTCGAACGCCGCGAAGGACTACACGGGCGAGGACGGCAGGCTGAGCACTAGTCTCCAGACGAAGAACATGACGTTGATGACGAACAACAACGCGCAATCGTTCGACCTCAACGACATCTTCGCCAAGCTCGCGCGCGAAGACCTGCAACGCGCCGTAGACCTCGCCCACGGCTTCGAGGGCGAGTCGCCGCGCGCCGTTGCTACACTCGCCATCGCCCGCACGGCGCTCGAAAAGAGCGAGAAGAAGCAGGAGCGCGCCGCGTCGAACTGACAGCGCGGGGCCGCGTCCGAGCGAAGCTCCGGGCCGGCATCCGAGAAAGTCGTCCAAAACTTCTCGTGCTCGGACGGCGTAAGACGAGTGCAGCGAACGCGTTCGCTGCACTCGTCTTACTTCATGCGCGTTTCGCCGGAGGAGGTTCCATCAATGAGAAGGACGAAGTGGTTCGAGAGGGAGTTTGACTTTAGCCTGCCCGTCGGCGTCTTCCCCTGTGTCGTCGAGCGTCTGCGCGGGACTCCGGCGCGGCTCGAAGAGTCGGTGCGTTCTCTTCCGCCCCGCGTCCTCATCGCGCGGCGCGACGGCGCGTGGTCAATACAGGAGCACGTCGGCCACCTGATAGACCTCGACGAGTTGCACGAAGGCCGCCTCGAAGACTACGCGCAAAGGCTCTCGACCTTGCGCCCCGCCGACCTGAGCAACCGAAAGACCTACGAGGCCGGCCACAACTCCGCGGCGCTTGCAGACCTGCTCGCGCGCTTTCGCGCCGCGCGCGCGGGCTTCGTCCGGCGGCTCGAAGGTTTGAGTGAAGAGGAGATCGCCGCCGCCGCGCTCCACCCGCGCCTGCAAAAGCAGATGCGCGTCATAGACATGGCCCTCTTCGTCGCCGAACACGACGACCACCACCTCGCCACCATCAACGAACTCCAAAGGACGGTGGACTCTCCGGCTGCGGATTCCGGATTGCGGACTGCGGATTGAAAAAGCGCGTCTCTCATCGAGCGCCCATCCGCACTGCGGAATACGCCGCTCCGCAAATAAAAAAAGCCGCCCGGCGCGTTGTCCCCACGCCGGGCGGAAACCACAGGAGAACCATCCACTTTACCCCTTGACTGCGTTCCCCGCCGCAGCCATAAAGGTAACTGCTATGCTGTCTCTTCGGATGCGTTGACGCGCGTGCCGCGTTGCTCAAAAAAATCCGTGAACCTTGAACCGTGAGCAGTGAACCGTAAATCACGGCCAGAGAAGGAAGTTTTTCCTGTCACGGTTCACGGTTCAAGGCTTTCACCTCTCGTACCGCAAGGCCAGCCCGTCGCCGCCGACGGCCCAGCCCATCTTCTTGTCGAAGAAGAGAGCGTAGAGGTTCTGCCGGGTGCGCGTCTCCTGTCGCATCCAGGTCAGCCCGCCGTCGTCGGAGCGCAGGATGACGCCGCCGTGACCGGCGACCCAGCCCTCTTGTTTATTGACGAACAGGACGCTCAGGAGCGTGGAGCGCACGGGCGCGGGTGCTGCGCGCCACGTCGCGCCGCCGTCCTCCGTGCGCAGGATCGTCCCTCTCTCGCCGACGGCCCAGCCGTGATCGCCATCTTGAAAGTCAACGTGGTAGAGCGTCGCGTTCGTGCCCGAATTTTGCAGCGCCCAGGTCTCGCCGCCGTCCGTGGTGTGGAGGATGCGACCCGCGCTCCCGACGATCCAGCCGCGCTTGTCGCCAGCGAAGTCGAGGTGGATCAACTCGTCGGCGACGGGCACGCGCTGGCGCTGCCAGGACGCGCCGCCGTCCGTGGTGTGGAGCACGAGGCTGTCCACGACCGTGTCGCCGCGGCTCAAAGCACCGACGATCCAGCCGCGCTTCTTGCCTGTGAAGCGCACGCTGTAGAGTTCGGGCTGCGCGCCGTCGAAGGTCTGCGCGAGGAAGCGCGCGGAAGTCTCCCATGTCTGGCCGCCGTCGTCGGTCGTGAAAATCTGGTTGACGGCGAGGAGGTATCCGTCCTCCTTGTCGCGGAAGTAAATGTCGTCAACATTCTCGCCCGTCCCGATGTTCTGCCGCGCCCATGTGCGCCCGCCGTCTTCGGTGTGCATGACGAGGCCGCCGTCGCCTGCCACCCACCCGCGCTTCGAGTCGGCGAAATAGACCGCGTTCAAGTCCTTGCCCGCCTGCCCGGCCCGCGCGCCGACCCAGCCCACGCCCTGCGCCCGCGCCCCCGCAGCGCACACGAACGACAACAGCAGAGCCGCGCACAACACGCGCGCGGCGGCCCCGCCAATTTCTTTCAGACTCATTTCAGAAGCTTCTCTCCGCCCGAAGGAGTTCATGAAAAGCTCTCGCCTGCCTCGACCCTCCTTGCGCTAGTCCTCTTTGTACATGAACGCGCGGCACGGAGACAAGAAGAAAGTGAGCGGTGAGCAGTGAGCGATGAGCAGTAGAGACATCCGCCGCGCCTCCACTGCTTACCGCTCACTGCTCACCGTTCACTGCTTACTGCTTACTGCTTACTGCTTACCCTGTAGACGCGCCCCTTGTAAACGACCACGACGCGCTCGCCGAGCGAGAAGAAGCGTGCGAGCTGCGGCTCGCGCTTGAGCAGATCGAAGTATTCGTCGCTGCCGAAGGCGAGCGCCGTCTCCGGTAGCTTCGCCTCCGTCTTGAACTCCGAGTCAATCCAGACGCCTTCGCGCAGGTAGAAGGTCTTGTCGCCGACCTTCCGCGCGCCCGTCCGCGCCCCCAAGACCTCGTCGTCTTCGACGCGCACGGCCTCCTGCTGCGCGCGCGCGCGCTTGCTCTCCCTGACCGCCGTCTCGCCGGTCGTCGCCTTCGCGGCCTCCTTAGGCGGGGGCGCTGGACTGTCGCGGTCGAAGCCGCCTCTCGCGCCGCCGATACTGCCGTTGGTGGAGGTGCGGCTGTTCATCGGGAGATTACTCAAGGCTCGCAAGTCCGACTCGCTGCGGACGGTCACGGTCTCGGCTGCGCCCGACTCGACGGCGAGATATGAAGTGTACGGCGTGACGATGCCGTAGCGCGTGCCGAGGTCAACGATCTCGTCGGTCAACTCCTTCTGCTCGCCGTTCGTGCGTATCTGCTCCATCAGCCAGCCGACGCGGCGCGTCGCCCAGAGGCGCGGCAGAAAGTCGTTGCGCTCCTCGGTCAGAGGGAAGTCCACTTCGTTGTAAGTGAACGTGCGTGCGCTCGCGCCCGTCCGACCTTTAAGACGCAGCACCGCGTTGCGGATGTCGGCGGCGTTGCGGTAGCGACCGATGAGCGTGACCTGCGTGCCGCGGAAGAGGTCGGGCATCTCGCGCGGGTAGAGCAGGTCTGTCTCGACGCCGCCCATGTCGAGCGCGAGGTCTGTCAGGACGGGGTGGTTGATCTTCGTGAAGAAGTTCGAGACTTTGACTTCGAGGTCTTCCTTCGGCTCGACGTACTCGGCGACGCCGCCGTTTTCAGCCGCGAGCTTGTCCAGCAGCGCCGTGTTCACGTCGTAGCCGACGCCGAACGTGAACAGACGCGTGCCGGGCACGCGCTCGCGCCGCGCGTTCTCGACGATGCGCTCGACGTTCGTCTCGCCGACCGTGGGCAGCCCGTCCGTCACGAAGACGAGCAGGCGTGGCCGTTCGTTGCGCTCGAACAGCTTCATGGCCGCGAGCAGCGCCCCGTCTATGTTCGTGCCGCCGACGGGCCGCAGCCCGTTGATGAACTCTACGCCGCGCGCCTTGCCCGGCGCGTCGGCCTGCACGAGTTCGACAGACATCAGGTGCTCTTCGCCCGCGAAGTTGATGACGTTGAAGCGGTCTTCCGCGCGGAGGCTTCGGACGCCGAAGAGAAGCGCGGCGCGCGCCTTCTCCATCTTCCCTTCCTCGGCCATCGAGCCGGAGGTGTCGAGCACGAAAACGATGTCTTTGGCCGCGTACTCTGCTTCGGCCAGCTCGTCCTTCGGCGAGATGGTCAGGAGGAAGTAGCCAGCCCGGCCCGGCTCGCGGTGCGTCAAAAGCGTCATGCCGAAGTCGGCGTCCGAGAGCGTGTAGAAGAGTTGGAAGTCCTGCGGCTCCGCGCCCGGCTTCGACTCGAAGGAGACGCGCGCGCTGTGCCCACCCTTGTGTCCCACTTCAATCTCGTGGCTCGGCGAGTAGATGTTGCGCACCGACTCGCGCCCCTCAATCTCGACGCGGCCTGAGACCATGCCGATGGAGGGCACGAGGTTGTGCCCGGTGCCGAGCGGGTAGCGATAGCCGACGGTGCCGCCCTCGGCCTTGAGGACTTGCGTGTAGGTCAGCTCAAGCTTCTTGTCCGAGTGCGGGGGGATGGGGTAGATGCTGGCCTGGAAGAGGTCTCGGCCCGCGTACTCCAACAGTCCGGGGTCGCGCTGTCGCCGGACGATCTCGTCGTAGATGCGTCGCGCCTCGGCGCGCGAGCGCACCTCGCCGACGAGGCGGCGGTCGCCGTCCCAGATGGCGAACTCGGCGACCGACGCCGATTCGGGGATGGGGAAAAGGTACGTGCCTTCGAGCGTGGCGTCGGTGTCGTTGCGAAAGATTTGCTCGACGTGCGTCGTCGCCACCTGCGCGCTGATCTTGGTGTCAATCGTGATTGACTTGACGGGCAGGGCGCGGGGCAACGTGACGGGGCGCGGGCGGTCCGGGCAGCGCGTGCAGGGGCCGGGGACGATGACGCCCTGTGCGTCGGCGGTCGCCGTCAAAAGGGCCATCAGCACGAGGCAGAAGACGAGGCACATCAAGTCTCTGAAGGTTCGCATCCCTTTTCACTCCTCAAAAAGCTCTTCGCAGATTGACACGAGCCGGCCCGGCCCTCGACTGCCGAGTCCCGGCCTTCTGCGGGTAGAACGTCCGCCCGCGCTTTTCTTGCGGCCCGCGCTGGGCCGATCTCCCGTTTGAAGAAAAGCGTGGCATGATCCCGCTCGAAAGAGTTTTCCATGACGACGAAGCCGAAGACTGAAGGCTTCAAATCTCCCGCAGGCGCGGGTTGCGCGCGGCGACGACGAGGGCGAAGAGAAAGATCGTGAGGCCGCAGGCGGCGAGCGTGCGGCTGGGGCCGAAGTAGTCGGCTGCCCTTCCGGAAACGAGACTGCCCAGCGGCATCGTGCCGATGAAGGTCAAAAGCCACATGCTCATCACGCGCCCGCGCATCCGGTCGGTGACGAGTTGTTGAAGCAGCGTGTTGCCGACGGCGAAGAAGCAGACCGTCGAGCACCCGACGCCGAAGAGCAGGGGAAGCGCCGCCGCGGGCCGGGCGACCGACGCGAAGGCCGTGATGCACGCGCCGCCCGAAAACAGCGTGCCCAGAAGAAGCAGACCCTTGCGCCGGAAGTCGCCGAGGTAAGCGAGGAAGACCGCGCCGCAGAGCGCGCCCGCGCCCGCCGTGCCCATCAACAGAGACAGCCCCGCCCCGCCCCAGCCGTAGATGTTGTGCGCGAACATCGGCATAAGCACGAGGTAGGGCGTGCCGAACAGGCTCACGACCGTCGAGCACATGAGCACCACGCCCACGCGCGGGCGACCGCGCACGTAGCTGAAGCCTTCGAGCAGGTCGCGCCAGATCGCACGGCTGCCCACGCCCGCCCGCTCCTTCTTCGGCAGGCGCACGCGCGCGAGCGCCGTGACGATGGCCACGTAAGAGAGTCCGTTGGCGAAGAAGCACCCGGCGAGGCCGAGCAGTTGCATCGTCACGCCCGCGAGCATCGGGCCGATGACGCGCGCCAGTTGGAACTGCGACGAGTTGAGCGCGATGGCGTTGGCGAGGTCTTCGCGCTCGACCAACTCGACCGTGATCGCCTGATACGAGGGGCCGGAGATGGCCCAGCAGCAGCCCGTGGCGAACGAGAGCGCCAGAATCATCCAGACCTTCACCACGCCCGCCCAGACCAGCACGGACAGAGTCAGCGCCGACAGCCCGGCGCACGACTGCGTGAAGATGAGCAGGCGCTTGCGGTCAACCGTGTCGGCGATGACGCCGCCGACCAGAGTCAAAAGCAGCCCCGGCACGGTCGCCATGAAGCTGTCCGCGCCAAGCCACGTCCCCGACTGCGTCAACTGGAAAACGAGTAGACTCTGCGCGACCGTCTGCATCCACGTCCCCGTGTTCGAGAGGAACGCGCCCGTCCAGAACAGACGGTAGTTGCGGTGCGAGAGGGCGCGGAACATCCCCGCGGCGCGGGTCGTCTGTGGTTGTGGGGTCTCAGCCCGCGCCGTCTGCATGGCTCTTGCTAGAAGTGCTCGGAAAAAGAAATAATGCTCGCCGCCGCGGGCGCAACGCTTCACCCGCGGCGGCGGCGCACTCTAAAATGCCTGCAACCCGTCGAAACCGCAAGGAGCAAATTTGATCCGCGAGACGTTGATGAAGAAGGAGGCCGAGGTGCAGAACGGCTTCCGCCTGCGGGGACTGGGCGAGGTCTCGCGCATCGAGGCTCTCTCGGACGCCGTCATCGCTTTCGCCGTCACGCTGCTCGTCGTCTCGCTCGAAGTGCCGAAGACCTTCGACGAGTTGCTGGTGACGATGCGCGGCTTCCTCCCCTTCGCCATCACCTTCGGCATGCTCTTCCACGTCTGGTTCATCCAGTACAAGTTCTTCCGCCGCTACGGCCTGAACGACAACTTCACAATCTGGATGAACGCGTGCCTGCTCTTCGTCGTCCTCTTCTACGTCTACCCGCTCAAGTTCGTCTGGACGCTTCTGGTCAACGCGCTGCTCGGCCTCGGGACGACATCCCAGACCGCAGGCGGCGCGGTCGAGCCTGCGGTGCGCGCCGGGCAGGTGCCGACGATGCTGGCCGTCTACGGCGCGGGCTTCGCCGCCGTCTTCCTGATCTTCGCGCTGCTCTACCTGCACGCCTACCGCAGGCGGGGCGCGCTCGGCCTCAGCGCGCTGGAGACTTTCGACACGCGCATCTCGCTGCAAGAGAATGCGCTGACGATGCTCGTCGGCCTGCTCTCGGTCGGCATCGCGGTCTTCGGCGGCGCGCACTACGTTTTCTTCGCAGGCATGACCTACTGGCTCATCGCCCCCCTTCTGTTCTTACACGGCACGCTGATGGGCAAACGGCGCAGGGGCATCGAAGAGCGTGCCGCCGCTGGCGTCGGCGGTCTGAACGCCCCGGCGGACTGAGCATGAGACTGAAGACTGCAACCCTCACCAGCGCCGTCTTCGCCTTCGTCCCCCGACTGCTTTGACGAAAAACAGAAACGCGAGCGGTAGCGAGCGGGTCGCAGGAAGGATGGCGGTTTACTCCCGACGCCAGGCGGAGAGTGGCCGGCCCGTGCCGCCGCGCCGTTGGGCGACGATCTCTGCGAGGACGGAGAGGGCGACCTCTTCGGGCGTGACCGCGCCGAGGTCGAGGCCGATGGGCGCGCACACCTGGCTCAACAACTCATCATCGAAGCCCGATTCGCGCAGGCGCGCGAGCACGATGTTCGTGCGGCGTCGGCTGCCGATCATGCCGACGTAGTCGGGGCGGGCCGCGAGCACGGCCCTCATGCACTCCTCGTCCTCTCTGTGCCCGCGCGTGACGACCGCGACCGAGACGCCCCGGCCCGCGCCGATCAACTCTCTGAGCGGGTCAGTCCAGTTCGGCGCGGCGACCAGCTCGATTCCCGCTTCGGGGAAGCGAGTGCGCGCGACGAAGTCTGCGCGGTCGTCTATGAGCGTGACGCGATAGCCGCTGGCGTGTGTGAGTCGCGCCAGCGACGCGCCGACGTGCCCCGCGCCGCAGACGACGACGCGCGGTTCCGGCTCGATGCGCTCGAAGAGGACGCGCGCGTCGCTCCACTCGGCGAGCGCGGGCGCGAACTCCCCGACACGCAGCGCCCGCGCCTCGGCGTGCGAGGCCAGAAACGCGCGCGCCTGTTCGGCGAGCGCGTCGTCGAGCGCACGGTCGCCCGTCGTCCCCGCGCGCCCGCCCGCTTCTTCGAGCAGGACTTTCGCGCCGACGCCTCGCGGGGCTTCGACGATTGTTGCGAGCACGGCCAGCGCGCCCTCGCCGAGGACGCGCGCGAGTGCGCGTGTCAGTTGTGTTGAAAGGTTCGGGCCGCCCGCGCCGCTCATCTCGTCCGCGGCGCGCGCTCGTCGAGCGTCCCTCGCGGGCCTCTGAGGATGCCGGCGGACGTGAGCGCGCGGCGCACGAGCCAGACGGGGCCGACGATGAGGTAGACGGGGTTGCGGAAGAAGGCGGGGCTGTTGCCCTCAATCCAGTGGCCGACGAACTGGAAGACCCAGCCCGCGACGAAGAGCGCGAGCGCCCAGCGCCAGCTCCAGAGGAAAAGAGGCAAGCTGACGACGATCAACGGGATGCCGATTGAGTGCGACAGGCGGTTCAGCGGGTGCTGGTGCTTCGCCTTGTAGTTCTCGACGAAAGAAGTCTGCATAGACACCTCCGAAGGCCGTGAATGGTAAATGGTAAATCGTAAATAGTGGTTGAGCGTAAAACCAGCCGTGCATAGTAAACCGCAGCCGCGCCCGCCCACAACATCTATTCACGATTTACGATTTACCATTCACGATTTACTATTCACGGCTTTTGCGCGTCCCACACGTCTATAAAAATTTCCATCGTGCCGCCGCAGACCATGCCCTCCTCGCCCGCCTCGTCGGCGGTGAGGCTGAAGCGGTGCAGCGCCGACGCGCCGGTGCGCAGACATTCGCGCGCCTCGGCCCAGACCTCCGCCTCGACGCAGCCGCCGCCCACCGTGCCCGCCACCGCGCCGCCCTCGAAGAAGAGCATCTTCGCGCCCCGCCGCTGAGGCGTGGAGCCGCGCGTGTGCGCCACCGTCGCGACGACGACGCGCTCGCCGCGCGCGCACGCCTCCTCGATCAGGCGGTAAAGCTCAGGCTGCGAAATGGTCGCCATAAAAAGCAAGGATGAAGGCGGAAGGATGAAGGAAAGGCAGAAGCATGATAGCCGCGCTTTCATCCTTTCGCCTTCCGCCTTCCGCCTTCATCCTTAGATTGGTGGTTGTGCCGGGGTCGGCGTCGGGCTGGGTTGGGGCGTCGCGTTCGTGTTAGCGCTCGCGCCGTTGGTCGTCTCCGGGCCGGTGCCGGAGTTGGCCTGCTGCTGATCTGCGGCCTCGGCGCGCTGGCGCAGGCGCTCGACCTGTGCGTCGGCGTTGGCGACCGCGGTTTCGAGGTGCGTGCGGCTGCCCGCGAGCAAATCCAACTGCTTCTGGATGCGGTCGCGCTCGCGCTCCAGGCTCTTCTGAATCGCATCGCGCACGGCGGAAGGGTTGAGCGAGCCGATGCCTGCGGCGCGGAGCTGTACGGCGTCGGGCTGCAACTCGTACTCGATCTCGGAGAGGCGCTCCTGTAGCTGCGACTCCTTGTCCGTCACTTCGCGCAACTGCGTGCGTAAGCCTTCGGCGAACTGCTCGGCCCGCGTCAGGCGCTCCAGGTCGTACATGGCATGCTGATCCGTCTTCATCTGGTTCAGCTCGCCGTTGAGTTTTTCGACCTGCGACGAGAGGTCTTTGACCGTCCCGCGCAACTGCTCGTTCTCGGCCTGCACGTTCGTACCTGGCCGCGCGCTGCCCGTAGTCCGGCGCGGCGACGCCTGCTGCTCGTCGGCGGTGCTGACGACGCTCGGCTCGTCGGGAAGCGCGGGCGTCGCCACGGGCTGCGGGTGAACAGGGTGCGACACGCGCCGCGACGTGCGCTTGCGCCGCTGCTGCGACTGCGCGACCGGCAAAAACAGGAACGCGGCGGCCAGCATCGCTAACGCCGCCCGGACGACTGACTTTCTCATCGCTTCCCCCCTTACAACTGGCCGCCTCGGAAGGCGGCTTCGCACAAAATCCTTACACGCCGCGCGCCGCCCTTTGTTCCTCGTCAGGACGGCTGAATCTTGAAACTGATGTCGAGCGCGCGCGCCGAGTTCGTGAGCGCGCCGACGCTGATGAGGTCAACGCCTGCCTCGGCGTAGGCGCGCACGTTCTCCAGCGTGATGCCGCCCGAAGCTTCGAGCAGAATGGAGGGCATGAGGCTCCGCGCCACTTCGACGAGGCGGCGCGTCTCCTCCGGCGTCTGGTGTTCGAGCAGAAGTATGTCCGCGCCCGCCTCGACGGCGTCGCGCAGGTCGCGTTCTTTGGAGACCTCGACCTCGATTTTGTGCAGGTGGCCGACCGCTTTGCGCGCGCGCCCGACCGCCGTCGCCACTCCGCCCGCGAGCGCGGCGTGGTTATCCTTGATGAACGCGCCGTCGTCGAGTCCGAAGCGGCGGTTGCGCCCGCCGCCCGTCAAGACGGCGTACTTCTCAAGCATGCGCAGGCCCGGCGTGGTCTTGCGCGTGTCAACGATCTGCGCCTGCGTGCCCTCGACGGCGAGGACGAACTGCCGCGTCAGCGTAGCAATGCCCGAAAGCCTTTGCATCAGGTTAAGCGCGAGCCGCTCGCCCGCGAGCAGAACGTCTGCGAACCCCGCAGTGCGTGCGATGACCTTGCCCGGCTCGACCTCGTCGCCGTCCGAGACGAACGCCTCGATCTGCTGCTGCGTGTCGAGCGTCGAGAAGACGGCCTCGGCGGCTTCCAGCCCGCAGACGACCATCGCCTCTTTGGCGATGAAGCGCCCCCTGGCGCTCTGGCTGCGCATCACCGTGGACTGCGTCGTGATGTCGCCGCGCCCCAAATCCTCTTGCAGAAAGTTTCCGATCTGCGAGAAGAGTGCACCCTCGTCGAGCCAGCTCATTCTCCGAGCGCCTCCCTCATCTGTCCGAGCGCACCGATTCGTTGCCTGATGTCCGCGGCGCGTTGCCGTAACTCTTCGACCTTCTCCGCAGGCGCGCGCTCTACGAACTGCGGGTACGCGAGCTGGGCCTCCAACTTCTGCGACTCCTTCTCCAACTTCTCCACCTCGCGCCCGATGCGCGCACGCTCCTGCGCGAAGTCAATCAAGCCTTCGAGCGGCACGGCGACCTCGGCCCCGCCCGCGAGCACGGCCCGCGCCGACGCGCGCGGCACGTCCGCCGTCGAGTCCGTGAAGGCGACTTCGCGCGCGCGCGTGAGCCGCTTGATCTGCGAGAGGCTGGCGTTGAAGAGTTGGCCCAGCCCGTTGCCCGCCGCGCTGATGAAGAGGCGCACCTCCTCCGAAGGCTTCACGCTCAGCTCCGTTCGGATGTTACGCACGCGCGAAATGAGTTCGATGAGCGACTGCATCTCCGCCTCCGCCTGCTCGTCAATCAGCGATGCGTCGGCGAGCGGGAAGGCGGCGAGCATGACGGTCGGCGTCACGTCAGCCTCGCGGTAAGCCGGGTGCAGCGACTCCGCACCGACGCCGGGAAGTTTCTGCCAAAGCTCCTCCGTGAGGAAAGGCATGAACGGGTGGAGCAGACGCAAAGCCTGTTCGAGAACCGTCAGCACGCGGCTGCGCGCGGCGTCGCGCGCGGTGCTCGCTTCCGCGCCACTCACGTCCGACTTCGACAGCTCGATGTACCAATCGCAGAAGTCGTCCCAGAAGAAATGGTAGAGCGCGTAGACGGCCTCGTGGAACTGATACTCTTCAATCGCGCGGCCCACGTCGCGCGCCGTCCGGTTCAGGCGCGAGACGATCCAGCGGTCGTGCAGCGCCCACATCTTCGGCTCGCCTTCAAAACCTTTCCCGACCTGCGCGCCTTCGGAATTCAGGAGACAGAAGCGCGCGGCATTCCAGATTTTGTTGGCGAAGTTGCGGTAACTCTCGACCTGACTGTCGTTCCAGCGCGTGTCCGTGCTGCCGATTGAGGCGAGCGTGAGGCGCGTGGCGTCCACGCCGTACTTGTCGAACACGTCGAGCGGGTCAACGCCGTTGCCCTTCGTCTTCGACATGCGCTGCCCGTGTTTGTCGAAGATCGTGCCCGTGATGAACACGTCGTCGAAAGCCTTGCGGCCCGTGAACTTCAAACCCGTCATCATCATGCGCGAGACCCAGAGGAAGATGATGTCGCGCGCCGTCACTAACACCGAGGTCGGGTAGAAGGTCTTCAGATCGGGCGAAGTCTCGTCGGGCCAGCCCAAAGTCGAGATGGGCCACAACCCCGAAGAGAACCAGGTGTCGAGCACGTCCGGGTCTTGCGTCAGCTTGTCCGTGCCTGCCTTCGCTCGCGCCTCTTCTTCCGTGCGCGCCACGTAGACTCGGCCTGCCTCGTCGTACCACGCGGGGATTCGATGGCCCCACCAGAGCTGGCGCGAGAGCGTCCAGTCGTAGAGGTTTTCGAGCCAGTTCGTATAGACCTTCTCGTACGGCACTTCGGGCACGAAGCGCGGCTCGTGCTTCTCGCGTATGAGTTCGAGCGGCGCGCGCCCCAATTCGGCCTGCTTCAGAAACCACTGCGTCGAGACGAGCGGCTCGATGACCGTGCGGCAGCGACCGCACTTCGTGATGGCGAACTCGTAGTCAACCACTTTCTCTAACAGCCCAAGCTCCTCGAACTTTTCGACGACAAGCTCGCGCGCCGCGTAGCGGTCGAGACCGTCGAACTCCGCGCCCGCCTCGACGGTCATGCGCGCGTTCTGGTCAATGACCATGACCACAGGCAGGTTGTGGCGCTTGCCCATCGCGTAGTCATTCGGGTCGTGCGCGGGCGTCACCTTCACCGCGCCCGTGCCGAACTCCGGGTCAACGAAGTCGTCGGCGACGACCGCAATCTCGCGGCCCGCGATGGGCAGCAGCAGAGTCTGGCCGACGAGGTCTCGGTAACGCTCGTCGGCGGGGTTCACCGCGACCGCCGTGTCGCCGAGCATCGTCTCAGGCCGCGTCGTCGCGACTGTCACGCGGCGTTCGCTGCCCTTGACCGGATATTGCAGGTAGTAGAGCTTGCCCGCCTGCGACTCCTTCTCGACTTCGAGGTCGGAGAGGGCCGTCTGATCCTTCGGGCACCAGCTAATCATGCCGGGGCCGCGGTAGATCAAGCCTTCGTCGTAGCAGCGCACGAAGAACTCGCGCACGGCCCGCGACAGGTGCTCGTCCATCGTGAAGCGCTCGCGCGACCAGTCCACGCTCGCGCCCTCGCGCCGAATCTGCTTGAGTATCTGCCCGCCGTACTGCTCCTTCCAAAGCCAGACGCGCTCGACGAACTTTTCTCTTCCGAGGTCGTGGCGCGACGTGCCCTCCTTCTTCAACTGCCGCTCGACCATGACCTGCGTCGAAATCCCCGCGTGATCCATGCCCGGCAGCCAGAGCGTGCGGAAGCCTTTCATGCGGTGATAGCGCGTGAGCACGTCCATGATCGTGTGCTGGAGCGCGTGGCCCACGTGAAGCGACCCCGTGACGTTCGGCGGCGGGATGACGATGGAGTAGACGGGCGACTGCGCGTCCGCGTTGATTTCGGGCGCGAAGCATCCTTCTCGTTCCCAGCGCGCGTAGTGCAGTTCCTCCGCCTGCTTCGGGTCGTAAGTCTTCGGAATCTCCATGAGGGACAATTATACGGAGGCAAAAGGCAAACCGCCAAAGCGGAAGGCAAAAGTAAAAAGCAAAAGAGAGAGGATAGAAGTACGGCGCGTCTCTCATCCGACTGATGAGAGACGCGCCGTACTTCTTCACTTTTGCCTTTTGCCTTTTTACTTTTGCCTTTCCTCGTCGAGCCTCTGCTTGATAATCAGCTCGGCGAGTTCGGGGACGACCTCCCAGGCGATCTCGCGGACGACCTTGTCGGACATCAGCTCGACGACGCGGCGGGCGATTGCGTCAATC
This sequence comes from Pyrinomonadaceae bacterium, assembly GCA_036263975.1. Taxonomy (GTDB): domain Bacteria; phylum Acidobacteriota; class Blastocatellia; order Pyrinomonadales; family Pyrinomonadaceae; genus QHXN01. The sequence goes on along the minus strand of DATARW010000047.1, from coordinate 284,206 downwards.
GCCTCGCGCGAGAGCTGGTCGGCGCGCAGAGGCTCCTCGACCCCGGCGCGCGCGACGCCGACCGAGTAGCCTTCGCTCGAAGTCTCCGGCGGCGCGACCGTCGAGTGCGCGGGCGTCTCAAGCGACGCGGCGCGGGTCGCTTCTTCGGAGGGCTGCGTGGCAAAGCCAACCGGCGCTTTCGGCACGTCGCCTTCGACGCTGCCGTCCGCGTATGCGCTCAAGACCGTGGACGGCACAGGCTCTTCGGCAGGCACGACCGACGGCTCGACGAAGCCGCGCGGCGCGGAGACTGCTTCGTGCAAGGACGAGGGTGCTGAGCCGTGTGCTGCCTCGGCGAAGGCGCTCGGCGCGTCGGGCTGCGCGGATGCGCTCGCAGGGTCGGGTTGAGAAGACGCGGCGGGCTGCGCGTCGAACGCGGACGCGTCGAACACATCCGCGTCGCGCCCGGCGTGTTGTGACGGCGAGGGCAGGTCTTCTTCGAGATCTAGGACGAAGTCGTCGGCCTCCGACGCGGCGTTGGGCGCGTGCGCCTCGAACTGTCCGAGGTCGAGCAACGCGTCGTCCGCTGCGGCGGCGCTGCCGGCGCGCGCCGCGAAAGAACCGTGTGCGACCGCCGCCTGGCCGTTCGTCCCGACCGGCTCGCGCGCGGCGTCGTGCGACCCGGCGAACACGTCCGGCGCGTGTCCCGCCGCTTCAAACTCCTCCATGTGCTCTAACACTTCAAACTCCTTTGGCGCAGGGTCTTGATCTCTTTGTGCAGAGTCTTGATCTCTTTGTGCGGGGTCTTGATCTTTCGCCTCCGCCTGAGCAGGTTCAAAATTTGCCGCGGTGCTGTGTTCAAACGGCGCGGCGGCTGTCTGCCGGTGCTCGGTCGAGTGGGCGTCGCGCGCCGTGCCGCCGAAGGAGTCTGCCGGCTGCGCCTCGATCAGCTCATCGTCAGCGCCGAGGTCTGCGAACGGCGGCGCGTGGTCATGGTCGAACGCCTCGCTCTGCTCGCCGGACGTTGAGCCGACCGGCGCTGCGCTCTCGGCCTGCGGTGCTTGAGACTCCGCGGCGCGCGTGGCCGACGCCTCGTGCGCGGTCTCTTCGCGCCGCGGCTGCTCGGCGAGAGGCTCTTCCGGCTTCGGCTCGCCGCCGCCGAGGAGTACGCCGACCTTGCTGACCAGATCGCGGATTGATTGGAAGGGTTTCGTCAAGACTGTGTCCGCGCCAGCTCTGCGCGCCTCCGCTTCGTTGAATGGCTCGAACGCGCCGACGAGGAGGACGACGGGCGTGTGCCGCAGTCGTTCATCCCGCTTGACGCGCTCGCACAACTCGTAACCGTTCGTGCCCGGCATCCGAACGTCCGCGAGCAGGATGTCGGGCCTCTGCTCTTCCAGCACGCGCCATGCCGCTTCGCCGTTTGCGACCGCGACGACCTCTATCCCTTCGTCCTCGAAGGTGAGGCTGATGACCTTCTGAATCGTCGGCGAGTCGTCCGCGAGGAGCAGTTTCCGGCGTCCCGAAAGCAAAATCCGAGTCTCCTTGTCTGAAAGGGGCCGTCCGTCCGGGGGGCATAAAGGACGCGCTCAAAGCGGGAGACGAGACGGCAGGGCATGCGGCAGCTTTCGACGTAAAACCCTCCACGAAAGCCGCAAATCAAACCTAACACCCGCGCCGACAACCCGTCAAGCTGATTTTCCGGGGTGGTAATCGAGGCGATAAAAGCTCGGCTGCGACTAGCGGCTGAGCGTCACGTCGTCGGCGGTGCCGGGCTTGCCGTCCGCGCCGTCGGAGGCGAGCGTGTAGCCTTCGGTCGTGCCCGCGTAGCGGTAGGGATTGTGCCAGGGGTCGAGGCGGATGATCTGTTTGATGTAGCGCGGGCTGAGGTGATCCATGAGGACGGCGGAGTCTGCGGCGACGACGTAGAAACCGCGCTCGCGCCGGAAAGCTTCGAGCGCGGCGCGGACGGCCTCAAGGTCTGCGCGCGCCCGCACGGCCTTCTGCGCGTCCGCCGAACGCCAGAGCGCCGACGGGTCTTCGCCCGAACCATCGCCGACGGAGACCTCCGCGACGCGCCACTTCCCCGAAGCGTCTTTCGCGAGACGGAACGTCGCCTCGACGACGATCTCGGCCACAGCCGACGACACCAACACGTCGAGCTGCCTGATCGTCAGCGGCCCGCGCGTCAGCGGCTCGCCGCTCTTGACCTTGCTCTCGCCTTTGTTCTTGTCTTTATCTTTGCCCTTGCCCCCGTCCTTAACGTCGCCGTCCGGCTTCGCTTCGACTTGGCCGTCGTCCTTCTCCATGGCCGCGCTCTGCCGCGCCTCGAACTCCGTCGCAAGTTCTTCGAGCGCGCGACGCGCGGCCTCAAGTCGCTCTGCGCCGAGCGGGGCGGCGAGGAGGTCGAACTCCTCCCAGCTCCGGTCGCCCGTGCGAAACTCGACCGCGCGCCAGTGCTTCCGCTTGAAGACGCCTGTCGTCTGCGGCGCGCTCTCGTCCTCGACCTGCGCGAAGCGAAACGCCTCCGTCACTTCGGCCAGGACGCTGACGGGCGTCGTGCCCGCCGCGCTCACCTCTTTAATCTTGACCGCGCTGTTCTTCAACTTGAAACCCTGCGTCGCCGCAATCAGGCGCTTCGCCTCGCTCACTTTCAGCGCCGGCTTCGGCCTCTTCTGCGCCTGCGCCAAAGCGCAGGGCAAAAGGCAAAAGGCAAAAGGCAAAAGAAAGAGCGCGAGCCGCGGCCTACGGTGTCTTCCTCTCTTCTCTTTTGCCTTTTGCCTTTTTACTTTTGCCTTCAATGCTGCCTTCACCTTCAGTTGTCCGGCGGGAGGATGACGTTGAAGCGTGACATGAGGCGGTCGGCGGCGTCGCGCGCAGCCTGTTCTAGCTGGAGCTGCGACGGGTACTGTTCGACGCGGCGCGTGGGCACGGCGATGGGGACGGGGATGCCGCCGACCGTCGCCGTCTCGCGGTAGGGGCGCTGGTAGATGGTGTCCGAGAACTTGAGGTCGCCCGTCTTCGGCGCATAGACGTAGGTCTTGATGGCGAGCGTGCGCGTGTCAACCTGCCCGATGCCGGCGTTGCTCGCCCCGGTCTCCTCGTCCAACTCGAAGAGGACGACGTAAGCATCCCTCTGCGCCTTCGCGCGGTCGCGCGCCTCCTTGCGCGTGCCGTTGCCCTGACTCGAAGCTGAGACGGCGCGCGACTGCTCTAGCCGGTGCATGAAGGTGTCCGCCACGTCCTCGCGCGCCCTGAAGTCAACGTCCATGATGGCGTTGTCGTACTCGATGACGATGAAGCTGACGATGACATCGGCGGACTTCGACGCCGCTCCGTGCGGCCTCGACTCCGACTCCGACTCGGCCTGCGGCGTGGCTGCGGGCGTCGGCGTCGCGTCCAGCTTCGGCGCGTGGCGGCCCGACTGCGCCGCGCGTGCGGCCTGCTGCTGCGCGCACAGCGCGAGCGACAGGAGCGCCAGCGCCGCGAGCGCCGCGCAGGCGACGACGCGGCGACGCGGCTGCGAATGCTGTTGAAGCTCTAACATCTCTCTTCCCTCCGCACTCGTTTGACGGCGCGAGGGCGGTGCCGCGCTGCCCGCCGACGAAATTTACTGCCCGCCCTGCGACTTGCTGATGAGCATCCGCAACATGACCTGAAGTTGTGAGGTCGTGAACGGCTTCGGCAGGAAGACGACCGCGCCCGCGGCGAAGCTGTCGGAGGAGAGCTTCGGGTTCTGCTCGGCGGTCATCATCATCACGGGGATTTTCATCAGCCGCCGCTCGGTCTTCATGTAGCGGACGAGTTCCGGCCCCTGTATGTGCGGCATCACTACGTCGAAGACGCACGCGGCGAACTCCCCGTCCGTCTGCAAGAGCTTGTACGCCTCGCGCCCGTCGCGCGCCGGGACGACCTCGTACCCTTCCTTCTCCACAATCGCCGTCACCAGACGCAGGATTGCCGGGTCGTCGTCGGCCACGAGTATGCGCCGTGAGGGTTCGTTCTGCGAAGACACTTTCCGAAAACCTCCGGGAATTCTTAAAGGATGAAGGCGGAAGGATGAAGGATGCAGTTAAAGCGCATGGCTGACAGTCACGCCTTCCGCCTTCATCCTTAAACTTCTACGGCCCTGCCGCTGCCGTCGGTGCGCGCCAGGCGCGCAGCCAGAGTGATGGCGGCGACCATGCTCGAATGCTCGGCCACGCCGCGGCCCGCGATGTCGAAGGCCGTGCCGTGGTCAACCGAGGTGCGTATGAACGGCAGACCGAGTGTGACGTTGACCGCCTCGCCGAACGAAAGACACTTGACGGGGATCATCGCCTGATCATGGTAGCACGAAACCACCGCGTCGAACTCGCCGCGCGAGGCGCGCAGGAAGACCGTGTCCGCCGAGTGCGGCCCCGACACCTCAAGCCCTTCGGCGCGGCACGCCTCGACCGCCGGCCTGATCTCCGCCGCCTCCTCGATTCCGAACAGCCCGCCCTCCGCCCCGTGCGGGTTCAAGGCCGCCACGGCGATGCAGGGGCGCGCGATGCCCCAGCGTCGCAACTCGCGCTCGGTCAGACGGACAACCTTCACGATGCGCTCTTTCTCCACGAGGCGGATGGCTTCGGCTAGGGGGACGTGCGTTGAGATGAGGACGACGCGCAGGTTCGCTGCCACGAAAGCCATCGCGTACTCGGTCGCCCCCGTCAGGTGCGCGAGGAATTCCGTGTGGCCGGGGAAGCTGTAGCCGCCCAGGAAAAGGGCGCGCTTGTTGATCGGCGCGGTTGCGATGGCCTCGACCGCGCCCGCGCCGCAGAGCGCGACCGCCGCCTCAATGTACTCGGCGGCGGCGCGGCCCGCAGCAGCCGACTCGACGCCCGGCTCGACCGCCGCGCCGATGTTGTCGAGGTGATAAATGACGGGGTCGTCCGAGTCGTCGGGGAGCGGTTCGTCGCGGCGCGCGACCGTGTAGCCGCAACGCAGGCCGAGCGTGCGCGCCGTGTGCGCCAGGAGTTGCGCGTCGCCGACGATGACGGGCGCGCACGCTTCGAGCACCTCGCGCTCGGCGACGGCCTTGAGGACGACTTCCGGGCCGATGCCTGCGGGGTCGCCCATCGTGATGCCGACGCGCGGGCGACGCCCGGAGATGTCGCGCCCGCGCTCGCCCTGACTTGGTGAAGCGTCACTCATCGCTCGAAGCCGGAACCCGGTGGGATTTGATGAGGAGGAATCCAGCCGCCTTTCGTGGGCCGTCGTCCCGCAAGGCGTCAGTCGCTGGACTCCTCGCCGCCGCCGCTACTGCTGCCGCCGCCGCCGTCGCGGTCTTCGGCCTTGAACATGTACTTGATGTTGTGCTTGAGAAGCATGACGTTGGGCGCGCCCCTGCGGTTGATCTTCAAGGCGCTGCGGTCGTACCACTCGATGGTGCCCTCGACCTCTTCGCCGTCGTTGAGCACGATGACCATCTGGGTGTGCGAGTCCATCTGCTTCTTGTAGTAGAAAATCTCCGCGTTCGTCTCGGCCTGCGGAATCTTCTTGCGGCCCAGGGCCGCCGCCGCGGATGCCGACGACGAATCACGCGCCTGCGAAGGGCCTCCGCCCGTGCGATGCTGCGGCGGGCGCGGCGCTCCGCCCTCGGAACGCTCCCTCGGGCTGCTGGTCTCGCGGCCCTTAACTTCTGCCAGTGTCGTGCGAATAAGTTTGCGGTTCACCTTAGTTTCCTCACCTCCACTAATGCCAAAAACCTTGCATGAATTCGGCGCGTCGGCTGTCATCGGGGAACAGGATTGAACGGAAGACAGTACACGGCGACGCTTGCCCGGTTGGCGTCTTCACACACTCTGCGGTCTGAATTAGACAGACGAGAAACGGTCTTTACCCGTAGTTGATTTCAATCCTGTCAGGGTTTGCGCGACATGCTACACGAAGAGAAGGCAAAAGGCAAAAGTAAAAAGGCAAAAGTGAAGAAGAGATACGACCATCTTCCTCTTTTGCCTTTTGCCTTTTTACTTTTGCCTTACTCTCAGTCCGCCTTCTTGCGAATGAAGGTCGGAACGTCGAGGTCGTCGGAGCGCGCGGGCGTCGAGGGGCGCGGCGGGAGGTCTGCGGGCTGCGTGTAGCGCGGGGGCGGAACGGTCGCGCCCGCGTGCGTCGTCGTCCCCACCTCGGCGATCTCCTTGTCGAAGCCCGTGGCGATGACGGTGATCTTCATCTCGTCGCGCAGCGTCTCGTCAATGACCGCGCCGAAGATGATGTTGGCGTCGTCGTCCGCCGACTCGCGGATGATCGAGCTGGCCTCGTTCACCTCGTACAGCGTCAGGTCGGGGCCGCCCGTGATGTTGATGAGCACGCCCTTCGCGCCCTGAATCGTCGCCTCTTCCAAGAGCGGGCTGGATATGGCCTGCTGCGTCGCTTCCACCGCGCGGTTCTCGCCCGACGCGCGCCCCGCGCCCATCAGGGCGAGGCCCATCCCCTGCATGATCGTCTTCACGTCGGCGAAGTCGAGGTTGATGAGGCCGGGCACGATGATGAGGTCACTGATGCCCTGCACGGCCTGGCGGAGCACGTCGTCGGCCATCTTGAAGGCGTCAGTCAGAGAGACGTTCTTGTCAACCGTGTGGAGCAGTCGCTCGTTCGGGATGGTGATGACCGTGTCCACGCACTCGCGCAGCTCGCGCAATCCTATCTCTGACTGAGTCATGCGCCGCTTGCCCTCGAAGTGGAAGGGCTTGGTGACGACGGCGACCGTCAGCGCATTTAGCTCCGTGGCGAGCGAGGCGATGATGGGGGCCGCGCCCGTGCCCGTGCCGCCGCCCAACCCCGTGGTGACGAAGACCATGTCCGCGCCTTCCAGGGCTTCGATGATCTTCTCCGTGTCTTCAAGCGCGGCGTTGCGCCCGATGTCGGGGTTCGCGCCCGCGCCCAGGCCCTTCGTGAGCTTGCCGCCGAGCTGGATTTTGATCGGCGCGCGCGAACGCTTCAGGGCCTGGAGGTCTGTGTTGGCGACGAGGAATTCGATGCCCTCGATGCCGGCTTCGATCATGCGGTTGACGGCGTTGCCGCCCCCGCCGCCGACGCCGATGACTTTGATGCGCGCACCCGTGATGGGCGGGTCGTCATCAATGAAAATATTGATCCCGCTGCCCGGACGGCCTTCCGGTGTCATAGTCTGCAAGTTCCTCTCTCCTTCTGAAGCATCCGCGGCCTCGAAAGGGTTCATGCGGTTATCTTGGGCTGTGCGCGCCGCCGACGACAATATATTGAGGACTACATCTTGTGCCGGCTGGCGCGGCAGCATACAACATCTTCTCAGAAAATACCACCAAAACGATTCCGAAATTTCGAGACGAGAGCGCCGAAGCCCCCCGCACCTTGCGCGCGCGCCATCGAAGCGCGCATTTCCGCAGATTTCGCGCGCTGCGCCATCAGGCACAGGCCCGAAGCGGCGGCCCACGCGGGACTCTGTATGTCTTCGACCAGCCCGCCGAAGCGGTCGCGCTCCGGGTAGCCGAGGCGGACGGGCGCATCGAAGACCTGCTCGGCGATCTCGACCATGCCGTCGAGGAGCGAGCCGCCGCCCGTCAGCACCACTCCGCTGGAGAGCTGCCCCTCCCAGCCCGCCTCGCGTATCTCGTCGGCGACGTGCGAGAGAACCTCTTCGGCGCGCGGCTGGAGGATGTCGCAAAGAATCTGTCGCGAGAGCTGGCGCGGCGGGCGACCGCCCACCGAAGGCACTTCGACCAGCTCGCTCCGCTCGGCCTCCGACAAACTCAGCCCGCACGCGCAGCCCACGTTGCGCTTGATCTTGTCGGCTTCGGGAATGGGCGTGCGCAACCCGAAGGCGATGTCGTTGGTGAAGTGCGAGCCGCCGAGCGCGAAGACGGCGGTGTGCTGCACGGCCCCGCGCTGGTAGATGATGAGGCCGGTCGTCTCCGCGCCGATGTCTACGAGCGCCGCGCCGAACTCCTTGTCGTCGTCGGTCAAAGTCGCTTCGGCGGCGGCCAGTTGTTCCAAGACCATCTCGCCGACGACCAGTCCGGCGCGGTTGACCGAATTGATGACGTTCTGGCGCGCGGTCACGGGGCTGGTGACGATGTGAACTTTGACGGCGAGGCGCGCGCCGATCATGCCGACGGGGTCGTTGATGCCGTCCTGGTCGTCAACGATGAATTCCTGCGGCAGGCGGTCAACGATCTCTCGGCCCGCGGGGAGTTGGATGGCCGAGGCCGATTCGATGGCGCGGCGCACGTCGTCCTGCGTGATCTCGCGGTCGCGGCCCGCGACGACGACGTGCGCGGGCGGGCCGTAGAACGAGCGCCGACCGTGGCCGTTCTCGTGCGAAGGCTCGCGCTCGCGCCCCGAAACGGCGACGATGGCCTGACCGTTGAAGCTCATGATGTGCGAGCCGGAGAGGTTGATGGCGACCTCCTCGGCTTCGAGGCCGCTCATGCGCTCGGCCTCTTCGACGGCGCGCGTGATCGCTTCGACCGCCGCCTCCGGGTCAACGACGACCCCTTTGCGAAGGCCGCGCGCCTCCGACTCGCCGATGCCGATCACGTCCACCAGTCCGCCGTCGCCCGGCTCGCCGATGATGCAGGTGACGCGGCTCGTCCCGATGTCGAGGCCGACGGTGTGCGACACTTGTTTAGCCATTCGGGTTTCGCTCCTCCGCAGACAGGGAGTTCATTTCGCCCCGCGCGAAAACAGGACTCAATGCTTCAAACACTTTTAGGACTAACTCCTTTGTCAAAGGACTCACTCCTTTGATAAAAGCCTCCGCCTACGGACTCAGTTGACGCGGCGCGGGCGCAGCGCCACTTCGTTCGGGCGCGCGTCGTCGTTCTTCTTCTCGCCCGGCTTCGGCTGCCGGGCCTTGTTCTTTCCGTCCTTCGCCGCGGCGCGCGGCGCGTGCGCGCCCGTCTGTGTCGCGGCGCGTGCGCCCGCGTCCGGCGGTTGCTGCGGTCCGACCGACTCGGCGTCGCCGCGTTCGTTCAACTGGAAGCGCGCGTTCGTGCCCGTGCCGATGATGGCGCGCTTGCCCTGCGACACGTCAACGTAGGTGATGAACGGGCCGCGGGGCGTCTGGCGCTGCGCGTCGAGGACTTCGAGTGCTTGCCGGAATCGCTTGGCGAGGTCTTCGCGGCCCAGGCGCACTTCGACCGCGGCGTCGGCGGCGTCGCCTGCGAGCTGCACGCGCACGTCGCGCGAGTCTTCGAGGTTGACCTCGCTCACGCGGCGCGAAAGTCCCGCGCTCCCCCACTCGGACGAAAGCTCCAGCGCCGCCTTCACGCGCTCGCGGTTAGCCTTGAGCGCCTCGTCGGTGCGGCCTTCGTCGAGGCCGCGCACGAAGAAGTCCTGCTCGCCGGGCGAGGCCGCGCCGAGCATTACGCCGTCGTCGTCAACCCACACGAGCCGCCCTGCCGCGGTGCGTGCGATGATGCGCGGCACGCGTTCCGTGACTCGCACGCGCAGGCCCGAAGGCAGCACGCGTGAGACGACCGCATCGCGCACCCACGGCAGGCCACGCAGCTCGGCGGCGATTGCTTCGAGGTCGGACTGCCACACGCCCGCGTTCGACAGTCGCAGCACGTCGGCGCGAATCTCTTCGCGCGAGGCGCGCGCCGCGCCGTCAACGTCCACCGTCCTGACCTTGAAGAAGGAGGCCGAGACGGCGGCGCGGTAGCCGACGAAGGCGAGCACACCCAAAGAGACGGCCAACACGACCTTGAGCACGGCGGGGACGTATGCGAGCGCCGACTTCCACGCGAAGCTCCTCTGTCGCGAGGCGCGCGCGGCAGCGGGGCCGGAGCGGCGCGCGGCGGGGCTTTGAGCGGCGACGCCCGCGCGCCCCTTCGACGCCGCGCCGACCCGACCCGCACGCTGTGTGATGACTTGTTCTCTCACTGCCACACCTCCGACGAAGGACGGGGTGACGGGGAGAAGGGGTGACGGGGTGAAAGAGCTACGGCGTGAAGGCCGCTCGACTCTCCTGCTCTACTCAACATGTCTCTCAGTCTACCCATCACCCCGTCTCCCCTTCTCCCCGTCTGCCTTCATCCTTCATCCTTCCGCCTTCATCCTTAAATTCAGCGTCCGCGCCCCACAGCTCGACTTCGTATTCCAGCTCGACCCCGTGCTCGCGGCGGAAACGCTCGCGTATCTCTTCGGCCAGAGCGAGCGCGTCGGACGCGCGCGCGCCCTCGCCCTCGGTGACGATGAAGTTTGCGTGAACGGGCGACACGACAGCGCCGCCGCGCCGCTCGCCCTTCAAGCCCATCTCGTCAATCATCTTCCCTGTGCTCAGGCCCGACCCCGGCGGGTTCTTGAAGAAGCACCCGGCGGAGCGCGCGCCGTGCGGCTGCGTCGCGAAGCGTTGCTGCTTGGCCTCGTCCATCCGCGCCTTGATCTCTTCGGGGTCGTCGCGGCGAAGCCGCAGCGTGCAGCCCAGAAGCAGCTCGCCCTCTTTGAAAGACGTATGCCGGTAGTCCCACTTCACTTCGCCCCCAGGCACTTCGACCACCCGACCGCCGCGAGCGACGCGCACCGTCTCGACCACCTCTCCGATCTCGTGGCCGTAAGCGCCCGCGTTCATCCACAGCGCGCCTCCCACGGTGCCCGGAATGCCGCCCAAGCCTTCAATGCCCGACAGCCCTTGCCGCGCAGCCTCGACGCACAGGCGCGGCAGCGAAAATCCCGCACTCACCGACACGCGCTCGCCTTCAAAGCGCGCCCCGCCCTTCACCTCTCGCGTCGAGACGACGACGTAACGGTGCTCGCGGTCATCGGCCAGAACGTTGCTGCCCGCGCCGAGCACGCGCCACGCCAGCCCCGCCTCTTCGAGCGCGCCGACGACCGACGCGGCCTGCTCCTCGGTTTCGGGGACGAGCAGCCAGTCAATCGCCCCGCCGACGCGCAGAGAGGTCAACTCGGCGAAGCGGCGGCCACGCTCGGCGCGCACGCCGCACCGGCGCGCGATCTCTTCGACCCGCGCGTCGCGCGTCTGCGTGTCCGGGTGCTGCGGTTCTTCGCTCATCACTTCTAAATGCGCTGCGGCGGCGAACGATGTCACTGTGCTTTCGCCTCCGACTTCTGCTCCCTCTCCTTCAGTAGCTCCGGCAAACGCTCGCCGACGCGATAGACGTTGCCCGCGCCGAGCGTGATGACCATGTCGTTCGGCCTGACTTCATTCAAGAGCGCACGGGTCGCCTCCTCAATCGTGCCGACGTAGCGCGCGTCCTTGTGGCCGAAGCGCCGGACGGCCCCGACCAGCGCCTCGGCGTTGACGCCTTCAATCGGGTCTTCGCTCGCGGCGTAGATGTCTGTGACCATCAGCACGTCGGCGTTGTTGAAGGAGCGCGCGAACTCGTCCAGCAAGTCCTGCGTCCGCGAGTAGCGGTGCGGCTGGAAGAGGACGACCATGCGGCGTCCAGCCGAGCCGAGCTTGGCCGCGACCAGGGTTGCGCGAACCTCCGTCGGGTGGTGGCCGTAGTCGTCAATCACGATCACGCCCGCGGCCTCGCCCTTGAACTGGAAGCGGCGGTTGACGCCCGCAAAACTCTCAAGCGCGCCCGCGATAGTCTCGAACCGCACTTCCAGCTCCAGCCCGACGGCGATGGCCGCGAGCGAGTTGTAGATGTTGTGCAGGCCCGGCACGTGCAAAGAGACCTCTCCGATTGGCTCTCCCTCGCGCCGCACCTGAAACGTCGAGCCGAACTGCTTGTCGTATCGAACCTCGCGCGCGGCGATGTCGGCCTGCGCCGAAAGTCCGTAGGTGATGCGGCGGCGGACGACTTCGGGGATGACCGCCTGCACGTGCGGGTCGTCGAGACAAAGAATGGCCGCGCCGTAGAACGGCACCTTGTTGACGAAATCGGCGAAGCACTTCCGCACGTCGGTCATGTCCGTATAGTGATCCATGTGCTCGCGGTCAATGTTGGTGACGACGGCGAAGGTCGGCGTCAGCATCAAAAAGGAGCGGTCGCTCTCGTCGGCCTCGACCACCATCAGGTCGCTCTTCCCCAGACGCGCGTTCGACCCCATCGCGCCGACGACGCCGCCGACGACCACGGTCGGGTCGAGACCCGCGTGCGCGAGTACGGTCGCCACCATCGAGGTCGTCGTCGTCTTGCCATGCGAGCCGGCGACGGCGACAGTGTGCGGCTTGAGGCGCATCAGCTCGGCCAGCATCTCCGCGCGCGGGATGACCGGAATCGAGCGTCGCCGCGCCTCGACTATCTCCGGGTTTTCCTCGCGCACGGCGGTCGAGCGGACGACGACGTGTGCGCCGCCCACGTTTTCCGCCCCGTGCCCCTCGTAAATCTTCGCGCCCAAAGTTTCGAGCCGCGCCGTCACGTCCGAACGGCGCAGGTCGGAGCCGGACACGCGGAAGCCCATATTGAGGAGCACCTCCGCGATGCCCGACATGCCGATGCCGCCGATGCCGACGAAGTGGACGTGTCGAATGCGTCGAAACATATTTAAGAGCTGTTAGCTGTTAGCTAAAACGAAAAGCTGACAGCCGAAAGTTAACAGCTAACGGCTAAGAGCTAACAGCTAAAAGCTGCTCCATCAAATCGACCGCCGCGACCGCCGCGTCGCCGCGTGCGAGCTTGCGGCTGGCCTGCTCCATCGAAGTCAGCCGCTCAGGGTCTCGGACGAGCGAAGCGATTTCGCGCGCGAGGCGCTCGCCCGTCAGCTCGTCCTGCAAAATCATCCGCGCCGCGCCCGACTCCTGCATCACTTCGGCGTTGCGCCGCTGTTCGAGCTGGCCGGGCAGCGGAACCATCAAGGCGGCCTTGCCCGCCGCCATCAGCTCGAAGCTCGTCGTCGCCCCGGCGCGCGAGATGATGAGGTCAGCGCCCGCGAAGGCTGCGAACATGTCGTCAATGTACTCGCGCACTTCCGCGCTCTCTCCCCAGCCCGCGGAGTTGTACCCGGCGCGCACGCGCTCGAAGTCGAGCTTGCCGGTCTGGTGCGTGACGCGCAACACGCCGCGCTGCTCAGAGAGGTGCGCGAGCGCCGCGACGACCGCCTCGTTGATGGCGTGCGCGCCCTGCGAGCCGCCGAACACCAGCAGCGAAAAGCGCGCGGGGTCGCGTCGCTTCGCCGCAACTTCAAAGAACTCGCGCCGGATTGGATTGCCCGTCACGACCGCCTTGCCTCGGAAGTAAGGCAGCGCCGCCTCGAACGAAACCGCCGCCGCGTCCACGAAGCGCGCCAGCCGTCGGTTCGTGAACCCCGGCACGGCGTTCGACTCCATCACCAGAGTCGGCACGCGCATCAAGACCGCCGTCAGAAGCACCGGCCCCGAAACGTACCCGCCCGCGCCGACGACGATGTGCGGGCCGAAACTCCGGATCAAGCGGCGCGCGCCGATGAAACTCCGCGGCAGGACGAGCAGCCCGCGCAGCCGCGCCGCAAGGCTCATGTTCACCAGCCCCGCCGATTCAATGAGCGAGAGTTCAAACCCCGCCTTCGGCACGAGCCGCGTCTCCAGCCCCCGCCCCGTGCCGACGAAGCGAACGACCGAGGCTGGGTCGCGGCGCATCAACTCCTTCGCCACCGCGATGCCGGGATAGATGTGCCCGCCCGTGCCGCCCGCGGCGATGAGCACGCGCATCCGGCTTAACCCCGCGCCTCGCCGCGCAGCAGCGGCGAGCGCACCGTCGAGACGCCCGACGCGTGCGGCTGCGTCGCGGCGGCGCGTCGCGTCGTCGTCGTCGGACTGCTCCTTTCAAAGGCCGGCGCGAGCGCGGAGCCGTGGCCGGCGCTTGCGTGCTGCGAGATGTTCAGGAGCACGCCGACGGCGAAGAGCGTCGGGACGAGCGACGAGCCGCCGTAGGAGATGAACGGCAGCGGGATGCCCTTCGTCGGCAGCATCGCCAGCACCACGCTCATGTTGAAGAGCGCCTGCGCCACGATGCCCGACACGATGCCCAGCCCCAGCAGCGTGCCGAACCTGTCCGGCGCGCGCAACGCCGCGCGCATCCCGCGCCACAGCAGTAGCCCGAACAGCGCCACGACCGCCAGGCCACCGAACAGCCCCAGCTCCTCGCCCACGACGGCGAAGATGAAGTCGGAGTGCGCGAACGGCAGAAAGAACATCTTCTGCCTTCCTTCCGTGAATCCCAGCCCGTGCACGCCGCCGGAGCCTACGGCCAGAAGCGACTGCACGACCTGATAGCTCGTGCCCTGCGGGTCGGCCCAGGGGTCGAGAAACGCCGTCACGCGCTTCAAGCGCCACGGCACGAATATCAGAAGTCCGGCGACGCCGACGAGCGCGGGCGCGGCGGCAAGAGCCATGTGCTTGAGTCGCGCGCCCGCCGTGAAGAGGACGACCGTGCAGACGACCGCCAGCATCAACGCCGTCCCCAAATCAGGCTCGGCCACGACCAGGAGCGCGAGCAGGCCCGTCACCGCTACCGACGGCACGAAGGTGCGCCAGAAATCTCCTTCGCGCCCCGCGCGCCGCTCAAGGAAACGCGCGAGGAAGATGGCGAGCGCGAGCTTGGCGATCTCGGAAGGCTGCATCGAGAAGCCCGCGAGGCGAATCCAACGCCGCGCGCCGTTGACGGGCGAGAAGGCGAACACCCCGACGAGCAGCAAGACGGAGAGCGCGAGCAGCCCGTAGGTGATGAACGGGCTTCGCAAACGCCCGTAGTCGAAGCGCATCCCCGCGAGCATCGCGCCCAGGCCGATGAGCGTCCACATGCCCTGCCGCGCGACGTAGAAATACTGCGGATGATTCTCGCCCGCCGCCACGATGGCCGACGCGCTGTAGACCATGATGACGCCGAACAACGCCAGCGACACCACGCACGCGAACAACCACTCGTCTGCCTGTAGCTTCCTCGCCATAACCCTCAACGCCGCATGCGAAAGACGGAGCGATGAATCTCAAGAGGCGTGCACACGCTCATTCATCATCCCGCGTTCGGCATACGCAATCTTCTTCACCTCTTCCTTGAACGCCCGCCCGCGATGTTCGTAGCTCGCAAACATATCGAAGCTGGCGCAGGCCGGGGCGAGCAGCACCACGTCGCCCGGCTCCGCCTCTCGGTACGCGCGCCGCACGGCGTCGGCCATGTCGGCGGCGCGGATGACGGGCGCGTGAGTTTTCAACTCGGCCTCGATGCGCTCGGCGTCCTCGCCGACGAGGACGAGCGCGCGCGCGTGCCGTTGGACGAGCGGCGCGAGCGGCGCGTAAGGGGCATTCTTGCCGCGCCCGCCGAGGATGAGAACTATCCGGCCCGGCTCGTCCGAGAGCGCCTCGACCGCCTTGACCGCCGCGTCCACATTCGTCGCCTTCGAGTCGTTGTAGAAGGTGACGCCGCCGACCTCCGCCACACGTTCGAGCCTATGTTCCACGGGCGCGAAGCGGCGCACCGTCTCGCGCATCGAGTCCGGCGACGCGCCGCACGAGAGGCCCGCGGCGAGCGCCGCCAGAGTGTTCTGGACGTTGTGCACACCCTTCAACTGCATCTCGTCGCGCGACATGAGCACGCGCTCGCCCGACCACGTGCGCGCGACGAGTTCGCGTCCACGGAGGAACAAGCCTTCTTCAAGCTCGCGCTCCGTGCTGAACATGACGACATGCGCTTCTAAGCCGGAAGCCCAGGTGGAGACGACCGGGTCGTCGGCGTTGAGAACGGCTACGTCGGCGGAGGTCTGGTTGCGGAAGATTCGGTGCTTCGCCGCGCCGTAGTCAGCCAGAGTCTCGTAGCGATCCATGTGATCGGGCATCAGGTTCAACACTACGGCCACCGTCGGGCGAAACTCCCTGACGGTTTCGAGCTGGTAGCTCGAAAGCTCCACGACCGTCCAGCCGTCCTCGCGCGAAGACTCGACCAGAGAGATGAGCGGCGTGCCGATGTTGCCGCCGACCTGCGTCGGAATCCCTGCGTCCTTCAACAACTCGCCGACGAGCGTAGTGGTGGTCGTCTTCCCGTTCGTGCCCGTGATGCCGACGACGCGACCTTTGAGGAAGCGCCACGCCAGCTCGACCTCGCCGATCACCTCCGCGCCCGCGCGTTCGGCATAGCGCGCGGGGATGCTCCTGGTCGGCACGCCGGGACTCAACACGACCAACTCCACCTGATCGAGCAGCCACGAAGGCACGTCGCCCGCGAGCAGCTTGACGACGCCGTCGCCCTTGAGCGCGAGCGCGTCGTTCGGCCAGTCAATGAAACCCTTGCGGTCGTTTAAGACGACGAGCGCGCCGCGCGCCGCGAGAAACCGCGACGACGCCACGCCGCTGCGGCCAGCGCCGACGACCAGAACTTTTTTGCCGTCGAGTTCCATCTCGAATGGGTGTTGGGTTTTAGGTCTGATGTTTTTACCAACACCTAAAACCTAACGCCCGGCACCTGCCTTTCCTCACCTCAGCTTCAGAGTCGAAAGACTGAGCAGCGCGAACAGAATCGCGATAATCAAAAAGCGGAAGACGATCTTCGGCTCCTTCCAGCCCGACATCTCGAAGTGGTGATGGAGCGGCGTCATCTTGAAGAGCCGCCGGCCCGTGCCCGAACTCCGCTTCGTCATCTTGAAGAAGGAGACCTGGAGCGTCACCGACAACGCCTCGATGACGTAGACGCCGCCGATTAAAACCAGAATCAACTCCTGCTTCGTCAGCACGCCGATGGTGCCGATGGCCCCGCCGATGGCGAGGCTGCCCACGTCGCCCATGAAAACCTCGGCGGGCGGCGCGTTGTACCACAGGAAGCCGAGACTCGCGCCGACCATCGCCCCGCAGAAGATCGTCAGCTCGCCGATCTCCGACTGGTGTTCGAGTCCCACGTAGTCGGCCCAGCGCTTGTCGCCGCTGATGTAGGTGAACGCCGTCAGCGTCGCCATCGCGATGACGGTCACGCTGATGGCGAGTCCGTCGAGGCCGTCCGTCAAATTCACCGCGTTCGAGAAGCCGAGCAGCACCACCGCGATGAACGGCAGGTAGATGAGGGGGCCGATGTCCGTGACGCGCGACAGCGCCGTCTGCTTGAAGAACGGCAGGCTCAGCTTCCAGGAGTAGTCGGCCCAGCCAATGTAGGTGAAGAAGTAGAGCGCGCCCCACACGCCGGCGGCTATAGCCAGTTGGCCCGCGAGCTTCTTGCGGCCCGTCAGGCCGAGGCTCTGCTTCTTCGAGACCTTCAGGTAGTCGTCCATGAAGCCGATGACGGCAAACGCCGTCGTCGCGATCAGGACGACCCAGACGTAGAGGCTGGAGAGCCGCGCCCACAGCAGCGTCGAGATCAGAACCGAGCCGATGATGAGCACGCCGCCCATCGTCGGCGTGCCGCGCTTGACCTGGTGCGCCTTCGGCCCTTCTTCCCGAATCTCCTGCCCGACGTTCAGACGCCGCAAATACTCGATGACGCGACCGCCGAAGACGAGCGAGATCAGAAGCGCCGTCACCGCGCCGTAGGCCGTCCGAAACGTCACGTACTGGAAGACGTTCAGCGCCTTGACGAAGTAAGACTCGCCGCCCCCGCCCGCCGAGAGCGTCTTGAAGAGCCAGTCGTAGAAGATGTAGTAGATCATCTTTCCGAGTGTTGAGTGATGAGTGATGAGTGATAAGAAACTGCGGGTTCAAGTTCTTATCACTTATCGCTCATCACTCATCGCTTCTCCATACCTTCCCTTCAACGCCTCGATTACCTTCTCGGTATGGACGCCGCGCGAGCCTTTGACGAGGACGAGATCGCCCGCGCGGACGAAGGAGGCGAGCGCGTCGGCGGCCTCTTCGGAGGAGTCGAAGAAGCGGGTCGCCTCCGCGTTCTGTAAGCCCGCCTCGCGTGCCCCTTCGACCAACTCGCGCGCGTGCCCGCGCACCCCCCACAGCACTTCGACGCCGAGGCCCGCGATCTCGCGCCCCGCCTCGCGGTGGAGCGCCTCCGACTCCGCGCCCAGCTCAAGCATCTCGCCCGCGACGACGATTCGCCGCCGCACGCCCTCGCCCGCTTGCGCCGCGGCCTCGGCCATGCTGAGGAGCGAGCGCGGGTTCGAGTTGTACGAGTCGTCAACGACCGTGAACCCCTCCCGGAAGCGCAAGACCTCGCCGCGCATCTCCGAAGGCGTGGCGGTCGAGAGCGCCGCCGCAATCTCTTCCGCCGCGACGCCGAAGCACATCGCCACCGACGCCGCCGCAAGCGCGTTCAGGACGTTGTGCCTGCCGTGCATCGGCAGTACGACCGAGGCCGCGCCCTCCGGCGTCCGCAGAAGGAAGCGGCTCGCGCCGACCCCGACCGTTTCCAGCCCGACGGCCCGAACCTCCGCCGACTCGCCGAAGCCGTAGGTGACGACGCGCGCCGCGTGGCCTGCCTTCTCGCGCATCGCGGCGACGCGCTCGTCGTCGGCGTTCAGAACGGCGGTGCCGCCCGGCTTCAAACCTTCGACGAGCTGTGCCTTGCCACGGGCGATGGCCTCGACCGTGCCCATGAATTCGAGGTGCACGGGCGCGACGTTGGTGACGACCGAAATGTCGGGCGGAGCCACCCGGCAGTGGCGCGCGATCTCGCCGGGCATGGACATCCCCATCTCCAGCACCGCCACGTCGAAGTCGGAAGGCTTCGCACCATCAGACTCCATCTGCAAGACCGAGAGCGCCACGCCCAGCTCGTTGTTGTAGTTCTTGCGACTGCGCAAGACTCTCCTTCCGTTCGCGCCGAGGACATGCGCGGTCAAGTCCTTCGTCGTTGTCTTGCCCGCGCTGCCCGTGATGGCGACGACGGGGCCGCCCCACGACTCGATGACGCCGCGCGCGAGCCGTTGCAGCGCCTCGATCACGTCTTCGACGAGCAGCAGGCGGTCGCGGTAAGGCCGCAGTTCTTCGTCGCCCTCGACGCGTTCGGCGCGCGCGACCGCGGCGAACGCGCCCTGCTCGAACGCCTGCCCGATGAAGTCGTGCGCGTCCGCGAAAGACGTGGCCGTGAAGCAGTGGCGACGGTAATCTTCAGGCGAGAGGGCGAAGAACAGCTCGCCCGGCGCGGTCGCGCGCGAGTCAATCGAAAAACCTTTTATTTCTTTGTCAAAGAACTCACGCGCGGTCTCGACAGAGGCGCGCGTCAGAGCTTTCGCTTCGGCTATCTTCACTCGGTCTCTTCCTCCCGACCTGAGACTTTCGCGGCACGCCACGCCACGCCGGAGGGAGAGCCGGGCCGACGTTTAAGTCTTCTCCTCGCGGACTTCCGCCCCGGCGTAGGCGAGCGCCGGCTCCGGCTCGCCCGCCATGAAATCGTCCGTGTGGGGAGTGGCGCGTTCCGTTATTCTGCGCGAGGCGCGGTTGCGGCGCAAACGCTCGCGGCAGTCCTCGATTCGTCGTCTCATCTCCCCTCCGTCGTAAACATCTTCCGGCGAAGAATTGACCAGCGTCCTCTGATTTCTCATCTCACCTTTCCGGGAATGAAGCTGTTAGCTGTTAGCTGTTAGCTGTTAGCTCTCAACTCTCAGTTTGTCCGGGGCAACAGCTTCACCTGATCGTTCGATCAACAAAGGCGCAGAAGCTGACAGCTAACAGCTTCCGTTCACTCACTCCGCCCGAACTCGATGCGGACGGACTGGCCGGCTTCGACCTGTGAGCCGACCGCCGGGGTCTGACGCACGGCGCGTCCCTCGCCGCGCGCTTCGAGTTCGAGGCCGAGCTGCGCGCAGACGCGCGCCGCGTCGCGCACGCTCCGCCCACGCAAGTCCGGCATCAGCAGCGCGCGCTCGCCCGCCGACGCGTAGACTATCTCGTTGATCTCGCCCCCTTGCGTCGAAGCACTTGCGACTTCCGGCAGCTTCACAGCCTCCAACGTCTCATCCTCATGCCCCTTCGCCGCTTGGGCCGCCGCCTGCGCCGACGCGGTCAGCGCGGGCGCGACCGTAGCCGCGAGCTGGCCCGCGGGAGCTTTCGCGTCGGGAACGTTGTCCGGCATCACGTCGAGGTAGGGCAGGATTTGATCGGCGATCTCGCTGAAGACGGGCGCAGCCACCGCGCCGCCCTGGTGCGCGCCGATGGGTTCGTCTAAGACGACGATGATGACCGCCGCCGGGTTCTCAACGGGCGCGAAGCCGACGAACGAGCCGACGTACTTCGTCTGCGAGTAGGCGTGCGTCCGTGGGTCAACCTTCTGCGCCGTGCCGGTCTTGCCCGCCGCCGTGTAGCCTTCGAGCTGCGCGGCGCGCGCCGTGCCTTTGAGCGTCACCATCTCCAGCATGCCGCGCAGTTCGCGCGCCGTCTCCGCGCTGACGACGCGGTGCGATTCGGGCTGCGACTGTTCGACGACATGGCCCTCGGCGTCGCGCACCTCGCGCACCAGATGCGGCGCGACGCGCACGCCGTCGTTGGCAATCGTCGCGTAAGCCGCCGCCATCTGCACGGGCGTAACGCCGACCTCCTGCCCGATGGGAACCGAGCCGATGGAAGTCGGCTGCCACTTCGAGACGGGACGCACCAGCCCCGCCGTCTCGCCCGGCAACTCCACGCCCGTCCGCGAGCCGAAGCCGAAGCGGCGGATGTAGTCGTAGAGACGCGCGTTGCCGAGTTTCAAGCCGAGCTTGATGGCCGCGACGTTTGAAGACTTCGCCAGCGCCTCGGTCGCCGTCAGCGTCCCGTGGGCATGGTCGTGGACGGTGCGACCGAAGACCGTGATCGTGCCGGGGCATTCGATCTTGTCGTCCGGCTTAATCAACTTCTCTTCGAGCGAGCCGGAGTAGGCGACGACCTTGAAGGTCGAGCCGGGTTCGTAGATGTTTTGCAGAGCGGCGTTGCGCCGCGCGTCGGCGCTCACGCCCCCCGCGTCGTTCGGGTCGAACGAAGGCGCGTTGGCGAGCGCCAGAATCTCGCCCGTGCGCGGGTCAACGACGACCGCCGCGCCCGACTTCGCCTGCGTCCGCTCGACCGCCGCCACCAACTCGCGCTCGACGATGTACTGCACGCTCTGGTCAATCGTGAGCACAACCGTCCGCCCGTCCTGCGCCGCGCTGCCCGCGCTGTCGAAGGCGTGGCGCTTCGCGTCGTCGCTGGCGATCAGGCGGCCCGGCTCGCCCGTCAGCGACGCGTCGTACACCTGCTCGACTCCGGCGAGGCCCTTGTCGTCCAGACCGACGAAGCCGACGACGTGCGCCGCGAGCGCGCCGTTCGGATAGCGACGCTCCTGCTCCTCGACCGAATAGACGCCCTTGATCTTCAACTCCCGGACGGCGCGCGACTGCTCTTCGCTCACCTTGCGCGCCAGCCAGACGAAGCCGCGCTTCGCGTCCTTCGCCTCTCTCAGACGCGCGGCCAGAGAGGTCTCGTCAATCTTGAAGACGCGGGACAGACCTTCTGCCGCGTCGTCCGCGCTCTCGATTTCGCGCGGGTCGGCGAAGAAAGAATCAACTGAGACGCTGCGCGCAAGCTCGCGGCCCTGCCGGTCGAGGATGAGTCCGCGCGCCGCCGACTGAGGCTCGACATTCAACTGCTGCGCGCGCGCGCGGTGCGTCAGCCATTCGTGCTGGGAGGTTTGCAGGTAGGTGAGGCGAGCGCCGACCCCCACCATCCACAGGCAAAGAAAAACGGCGACTACTAAAGCACGCCGCCGTGAAACATCGGGACGCAGTGTGTGATCCGAGCCGTATCGGTCTAACATATCGGACAGCGGCCTTCTCATCAGACTTCCGAACCGTCGCGAGGCACGCGTTCGAACGTGTGGTCGCTTTCAAATCCGGCGCGCGCGGCTAGAAGGAGGGAGAGGCCGTCGGGGGCGCGCTTAACTTCTCGAAAACCTCCTTCGCCTAACGGCGCATGACAGTCCCGGCGGTCGCCGCCGCGACTAAGACGTGTCCGCCGCGCGCCTGCCCCTGCTCTCCTCGCTGCGGCGCGGCGGCCTCGATCTGCGCGGCGCGCGCCGGCTGCATGCCCAGCTCGCGCGCAGCCTGCTCAAGCTTCGCCGGCGAAGAACTCTCTTCCACGGCGAGGAGCAGCCGCCGCCGCTCGTCGAGCAACTGCTCGCGCTCGCGGCGCAACGCCTCGGTCTTATAACCATAATCCACGGCCTTATTCTGCTGCTGCACGGCGTAGACGAACCCTGCGGCGAGCGCCAGGCAGCCCGCGAGCAGGAGCATCTGCCGACGCGCGGCGCGTGGGTCGCGCTCGCGACGGACGCGGGGGTTGGGGTACTGCTGGGGCACTCTTCTCATCGGCTTCTGGTCTCTTTCGGAGTCGGATTTGAGTTTAAGACCGAGAGTGAGGCTGGCGCTCTTTTCTGTCTCAGTCCCGCCGCTGGCGGCGGCCTCAAAGTTTCAAGCAGGCGCGCAACCTGGCACTCCGCGCGCGGGGATTCTCTCCCACCTCTTGCTCGCTCGCTACGACGGGGCGACGCGTCAGAATCTCGACCGCGTGGCGCGCGCCGCACGTGCAGACGGGCATGCGCGGCCCGCACTCGCAGTGCCCCGACAGGCGTCGCATCGTCCGCTTCACGATGCGATCCTCCAGCGAGTGAAAGCTGATTACCGCGAGACGCCCCTGCGACTGTAAAAGATCAACTGCGGTCTCGATGAACTCGGCCAAACCTTCCAGCTCGCCGTTGACGGCGATGCGCAAAGCCTGGAAGGTTCTGGTCGCGGGATGAATCCGCTCGCCCCGCTTGTGTCCGACGGCGCGCGCGACCAAATCCGCCAGCTCGCCCGTCTTCCTCAAAGGCTCGCCCCGCTCGCGCCTCTCGACTATCCACCGGGCGATGCGCCGCGACTTGCGCTCCTCGCCGTACTCGTAGAGGACGCGCGCGATCTCCTCTTCGGGCAGCCGTTCGAGCAATTCAGCCGCCGTCTCCTCCTGCCCTCCGGCGTCCATACGCATGTCGAGCGGCGCGTCGTGACGGAAGCTGAAGCCGCGCTCCGGCGTGTCGAACTGGAGCGACGAAACGCCGAGGTCTGCCAGAACGCCGCTCGCCTCCTGCTCGCCCGCCTCGCTCAACACGCTCGCGAGGTCGCGAAAATTCGCGTGGGCGAACCGAAAGCGCGTCCCGAAACGCGCCAGGCGCTCGGAGGCCAGCCGCAAAGCCTCTCGATCACGGTCAACGCCGAGCACGCGCGCGTCGTCCGAGGCTTCGAGGATGGCTTCGCTGTGCCCGCCAAGACCTAGCGTCGCGTCCACGAACAGCCCCCCGCGCTCCGGTGCGAGCAGGCGCATAGTTTCAATGAGCAACACGGGGCGATGGGGCGTGCCCGGCCCCCCTCCGGACTCCGCCATTACCACCGCCCCGTGATCTTGAAAAGCAGCAGCGAGCTTCGGGTGACGAGTGACGAGGCGACGAGCATCGGGTCTGCGATCCTTGCTTTAGCCTTATCGCTCAACACGCTCACTCTTTGCTGCTTTTCAGATTCCGAGCCGCGCAATCGCCGCCTCGTCTTCCTCTGTATAAGGATCAGATAGAAGACGCCGCTCGAAGCGCTCAAGCTCCCAAACTTCCAGATATGTCAAATAGCCAAGAACTGCCACGTCGCCAGCGACCGCCGCCGTCTTTCTCAGCAGCGGGTGGATTAGTACGCGCCCCTGCCCGTCCACAGTCGCTTGCTGGCCGTAGTAGTTCGTCCTGTCAAGGAACTTTCGTCTCGCCGGGTCCATCGAAGGCAGGAGCGCCAAACGTTGCTCAATGGACTCCCATTCGGGCAAAGGATAGAGTCTCACGCATTCGCCATTCAGGCTCGTGACGTAAACCTCTGCGGTCGAATATTTCTCTTCAATGAAGCGCCTGAAGGCCGTCGGTATTTTGAGTCGCCCCTTTGAATCAACGCGCGCCGTGTAATTTCCTCTCAACATTGAAGTTTGCGGCGTCGCTTGGGGGAGGGCTGCTTAAAACTTAAAGTGAAACTCTAACCTTCGGCGGCAAGCTACTCTGGGTAGTCCACTTTCAGCCACTTTTGACCACCCGCCGCGCATAGTACGCCCGCCTCTATTAGCATGTCAAGAGCAAAAACACTGTCAAATCGAAAATTTTAAGCACGATTTGGTGTGTCTTCTTTTAAGCTACTCGTAGCGAACTGTACGGCTATCCTGTTATAGTGGCGCGCCAATCATTATTAAGGACAAGTGGGGCAGTTGCTAACTTTCGGATGAATTTCGGCGAACTTCTCTTTTTCGGCGGACTCGTCGCGCTGGCTAACGTCGGGGGTGGTCTTCTGCTCACACGCCCCCGAATTTTTCAAAAAAGCAGGCAGTTTCTCGGCTACCTTGTGGCTTTGGGCGCGGGTTTTATGTTAGCGGCGATTTTTATTGAGATCGTGCCGGAGGTGGTCGTGCTGTGGACGCAGGGGGCGGTGGGCGGCGCACAGGCGGGGCACGGCATTCTCGGCGCGATGACGCTGCTGCTGGGCGGCTACCTTCTCATCCACTTCGTCGAACACACGATTGCCCCGCACTTCCATTTCGGCGAAGAGACGCACCCGGAGGCCGTCGTGCGTTCGTCGGCGGCTTACACGGCCATCGGCGGACTTTCGATACACACCTTTTTCGACGGAACGTCGGTGGCTTCGGCCTTCGTTGTTGACCGGAAAGTCGGGCTGCTGGTCTTCGTGGCCGTGCTTCTGCACAAAGTGCCGGAGGGGTTTACGGCGGCATCCATCATGCTGGCTTCGGGGCGGGCCGCGCGCAGCGCGCTGACGGCAACGTTAATAATCGGGGCGGCAACGCTCACAGGGGTTTTGAGCGTGGCGTTGTTGCAGTCGCACGTGACGGAGGCCGTAGTGTATGCGCTCCCCTTCTCGGCGGGCGTGACGCTGTACGTGGCGGCGAGCGACCTCATCCCGGAGGTCAACCACCTCGAAGAGAAGAATCCTCTGGTGTCGCTGGTAGTTTTCGTAGGCGTCGCCCTCTTTTACCTGTTTCATGTTTTAATCGAGCGATGAGCTTGTAATGATTCCGGCGCAAGGTAAGGGTGGGGGCAAAACAGATGGGGCGCGTTTATCGTATAAATCTCCGATTGGTATTAACGTGACATTGACACAAAGCAGAAACCACTCTTCGCTCGCCGCGCTCGTCGTGCTGCTGCTGCTGAGCCTCTTGGCGTGCGCCGTCGCCGTGCGGGCGCAGGACGCGCGGGCATACACGACGGCACCTCTGCCCGCTCCCACGGGCTACTACAAGTACGTCACCGACAACGCCAACGTCATTGACGCGGCGACGAAGGAGCGGCTGGCGGCGATGCTCAACAATCTCAAAGAGCGTGCCGACATCGAGTTCGCCGTCGTGACCGTGCCGACCACGGGCAACACCGACGCCTTCGAGTATTCGTTGGAGCTTGCGCGTGGATGGGGCGTCGGGTCGAAGGAGGGCGAGAAGAACGGGCTGCTGCTGCTCGTGGCGGTTAACGATCACAAGTGGCAGGTTCAGGTCAGCCGGCACCTCGAAGGCGACATGCCGGACTCGCTCGTCGGAGAGATCGGGCGTCAACGTTTGACCGGGCCGTTCAGGCAGGGCAACTACGGTCAGGGCATTGCGGACTTCGTGCAGACGACGGTGGCGACGCTCGCCGAGAAGCGCGGTTTTCAGTTGGAGGGCATTGACCAACGCTACGCCTACAGACCATCGCCGCCACAGCAAGGTGGCCGGACGCGCACGGGGAACACGGGGGGCGGAATCGGGATCGGCACGTGCTGCCTGATAGGCGTCGTCATCCTGTTTCTGATAGCCGTGTCGCGCGGCAGGGGAGGCGGAGGCCGCGGCGGCTGGGGCGGAGGTGGCGGCGGCTGGCTGAGCGCGTTGCTGCTGGCGAACGTTCTGAGTAACGCCGGGGGCGGTCGTCGCAGTTCGAGCGGGTGGGGTGGATTCGGCGGAGGCGGAAGCTCTGGCTGGGGTGGCGGCGGCGGAGGCTTCGGCGGTTTCGGCGGGGGCGGTGACTTCGGCGGAGGCGGCGCTGGCGGAAGTTGGTAGAAGGGCAAGGATGAAGGATGAAGGATGAAAGCGCGACTGTCATTCAGTCTGCTTTCACTTCATCTTTCATTCTTCCGCCTTCATCCTTATCGGGGAGTGACTGATGGCAAACAAAGTGGCGCATGAGGCTTTCAACCACCTGATCGGCGACTTGAAGGCGACGCACGGCAGCAATCTCGCGTCCGTGGTGCTGTACGGCTCGGCGGCGTCGGGCGATTTCGTGCAGATCGAGTCGGACTACAACATCCTCATTGCGCTCGACCGCATCACGCCGGAAGACTTGCGTCTGGCGCAAGCGCCGATGCGCGAGTGGCAGCGGCTCGGCCACCCGCTTCCCGTCTATTTCACGTCTGAGGAACTGCATGACGCGGCGGACGTGTTTCCCATCGAGTTCTACCAGATGGAGCGCGCGCGCGTCCTGCTCTACGGGCGCGACCCGTTCGAGGGCTTGCGAATCTCGGACGAGAACCTGCGCCACCAGACGGAGTATGAGCTGCGGAGCAAGCTCATCCAACTGCGCCGGCTCTACATTCCGGCTTCCGCCTCGGTCGAGCGGCTGCGTGATTTGATGTGCGACAGCCTGTCGAGCTTCGCCACGCTCTTCGCACCCGTGCTGATGCTGCATGGCGAGGAGCCGCCCACCCTGAAGCGCGAAGTGGTGCGCGCCGTCTCGCATCTGCTCGGGCTGGACGGCGCGGCGTTCGAGAGCGTCTTCGAGCTGCGCGAGGCGGGCGACTCGCACGCGCTCGGCGAGCGCGAGGCGGACGAACTCTTCGCCGACTATATGGCGCAGATCGAGCGCGTCGTCGAGGCTGTGGACAGGCTCGAAGTTTCCGGCTCAGGTAAAATTTCGTCGGTTTGATTTCATCCCGTCGGGCATCGTCGGAAGTGAGGAGGATTGTGATGAAAGCAAGAAGGGTGTTGCTGCTGGCGTTCGTCGTGTTCGTCTGTGCCGCGTCTGGAGGATGCGGCTACAACACGTTGGTCGCGAAGCAGCAGAGCGTCAAAGAGAAGTGGTCGAACGTCGAGTCGCAGCTCCAGCGCCGCGCAGACCTTCTGCCGAACACGTTCGAGGCGGCGCGCGCCGCGAGCATACAGGAGCAGGAGGTCTTCGGGCAGATCGCCGAAGCGCGCTCGCGCCTCTTGAACGCGACGAGCGCCGCGCCGCAGGGCGAGAACGGCGACAAGACGCCGGAGCAGAAGCAGGCCGTGATTGATGCCGCGAACAGCTTCGGCGGCACGGTCGGGCGGCTGCTCTCGCTCGCCGAAGCTTACCCGGAGCTGCGTTCCACGGAGAGCTTCAAGAAGGTGCAGGACGCGGTCGAGGGCACGGAGAATCGGATACAGGTGGCGCGCGAGGACTATAACGCCGTGGTGAGAGACTACAACACATCGCGCGGGCAGTTCCCGATGGTCATCGCCGCGAGGATGTACGGCTTCAAGGAGGAGCCGTACTTCCAGGCCGAACAGGGAGCGCGCGAGGCACCGAAGCTCAACGGCGACACGCTACGGCGCAACCAAAGCGGACAGGGCAACGCGAACGCGAAGTAAGAAGAGATGTGTTGACGAGCCGTCGCGCACGGCGGCATGCGACGGCGTGCTCACACTACGAGCCGCGAGCGGGCCTCATGAACGCGGAAGTACGCAACACCGCTGGCGATGAACTGAAGTCAACAGGCTTTCAGTTCGGCGTTGCGGCTTCCGCGTTTATTTACGCCCGCTCGCGGCACAGTTAAAAGCCGCGCGAGCTGCACACGCCGCAGTGGTCGCAGGGCTTGCCGCCCGGCTCGACGCTGCAAATCTTCTCGCGCTCGAAGAACTCGACGAGTTCGGAGACGGCCTCGCCTATCCCCGCGAACTGCTCCTGACTTGGGTGCGCGGTCGCGGGGACGTAAGTCCCGCTCAGCCACGTCGGGCGCGCGTGCGTTGGTTCGGAAGAAGAGGCTTCAGGCGTCTCTGCGAACGCGCCCGTCGAGGTCGCGCCGCTGCGCGAAGGCTGCTCGCGAGTTGCGCCGTGCGCGAGGTGCGACTCGATGTCCGCGAGACGCCGCTGAATCTCCGACAGGCTGGCGCGCAGCGCGGCGACCTCGGCTTCATCAACTGCGCTCACAGAGCCGCCCTCGACGCCCTGCCCCGGCCCGTCCGAGAGCCGACGCGCGACGCGCTCGGCCAACTCGCGTACCCTCTCTTGTTCGCTGCTGCTCATCAAACCGTCTTCAGTTCCCGGCTTTCAGTTTTTAGCTCTCGGCTCTCGACTCTCGGCTTTCAGTCCGAGGCGCTTCCGGCCTGCGCCTCCTCTTCGAGGAGGTCAACGCGATCAACGACGCCGACGATGGCCGAGTCAATGGCCGCGCCCTGCTCGCCCGTGGCAGCGGTCGAAGCGCCCCAGCCCTCCTGCACGATTAACACGAGGTCGCCCTCGCCCGCGTCCACCGAGTCGAGCGCGAGCAGGGTCGCGCCCCACTCCTCGCCCGCGGGCGTGACCGGCTGGCAGAGCATCACGCGCGCGTTTTGATAGCGCGCGTTCTTCTGCGTCGCCACGACGTTGCCGACGACGCGCGCCAGAATCACGTGCGCCTCCCTTTCGACACGTGACCCTCGGAGTCAACGATGCCGATGATCGTGCAATCGGTCGGCGTGTCCTCGCGCTTGAAGGGAAAGCTCGCCTCTTTGCCGCGGCACCAGAAGACCAGCTCGCCCACGCCTGCGCCGATGGCGTCGAGCGCCACGAGCGGCGACCCCTGCGGCTTCAAGTCGGCGTTGAGCGATTGCACGACGAGCAGCTTGCGCCCCTCCAGCGAATCGTTCTTCACCGTCGCCACGACCATTCCGATGACGCGCGCAAGTTGCATGGAAGCTGCTAGCTTTTCACGCCAATCGGGTAACGCTTCCACGTCGTCGTCCGACCAACGGAAAGGTTTAAGCTAAAAGCTAATGGCTAATAGCTAATAGCTAATCGTCAATGAAATCCACCGTGTCCACAACGCCGATGATGGCGGCGTCAACGGGCTTGTCCTTCAAGCCTTCGGCCAGGCGCGCGCTCGACCCGGCGACGACGAGGACGCGCTCGTGGAAGCCCGCGCCGACCGTGTCCACGGCGACGACGTAGCCGGAGGCGTCCGAGCCGTCGAGGTTCAGCGGGCGGACGAGCAAAAGCTTGCTGCCCTTCAGGCGCTCGTCCTTCTGCGTCGAGACGACCGTGCCAAGGATGCGGGCGATAATCATCGTCTGGTAAATGGTGAATGGTAAATGGTGAATGGTGTTTGAGCGCCGCCCGAAGTCGGGCACCGAACGTTCATCTCGGACGGCGCTCGACGGCTATTTCCCATTCACCATTCACCATTCACCTTCGCTTTACCTGTCGCCGCCGACGGGCAGCGCCTCGTCAACGCTGCCGTGCGGGCGCGGGATGACGTGGACGCTGACGAGTTCGCCGACGCGGCGAGCGGCGGCAGCGCCCGCGTCGGTGGCGGCCTTGACCGCGGCCACGTCGCCGCGCACGATGGCGGTGACGAAGCCCGCGCCGATCTTCTCGTAGCCGACCAGCGTGACGTTTGCCGCCTTCACCATCGCGTCCGCGGCCTCGATCATCGCCACGAGTCCCTTCGTCTCAACCATTCCGAGTGCTTCTTGAGGCATTATGCTTCTCCGATCCACCGTCTCTGATTAATAACTGCTTGAGCAAATTTGTTTGGGCCGGTCGTCTTCCGCGTCGGTCGCCTTCAATTCAACTCCGGCGCTGGTATTCTGCATACTTGAAAACGAAGACGAAAGCAAACGGGGCGGGCGTCTCCCGTTCGACTTCAAAGGGGACGCGCAGCGTCGCGGTCTGTCCCAAAAGGTTTTCAGTCGCGCCCGAACTCCCACCTTCGGGGTTGATTTCAAACTCCAGCACGAACCTGCCCGACTGCCCGCCGTCAATCCGCACCACTCGCTCGGCGAGGAAGGATGGCCCGCCCCCCGCCGTCTCGTTCGTCAAAGAGCGCAAGGCCAGACGCTGGCCGCTCTCCTTGAGAACCATCTCGCAACGCCCGAAGTCCAACGCCGCGGGCACGTCGTTCGCGTTCGCGGATTCGAGTATAACGGAAGTGCTGCCGTCGGCCACACTCCAGAGGCCGCGGGCCTTCAACGTCATCCCGCCGCGCGTGAGCGCAAGCGTGTCGCCCGCGAACCTGGTCGTCGAGAGCGCGGCCTCTTCCTGACCGGCCACGGGAACGAGGTCGCCGCCGTCGGGCGGACACGCCGTCAGGAGCAGGCAGCAGGCGAGCAGGGTGACGAGCGCCGACGCCTTCGTTGCCGCGACCCTGACTTGGCAGCGCCCCGCGGGCGTCGTGTCTCGCATCAGTCTCTTAAACGTTTCAACTCATTTCCGACCGGCGCGGATGTTGTTTTCGATGTAGGGGTACAAATCGTCGTCGGTCTTCATACCGCCACGATACCAGTTCTGCACCATGTAAGCCTGCTGCTCGACGTTGTAGCTGGCCCACGGGTCGCCGGCCTTGTAGTTGTACGCCGCGTTCCGGTCGTGCTTCGTGATGATGGCATGGCCCTGCGAGATCATGGAGTTGACCATGTACTCCCAGCCGAAGCGGCTGTGGTGCCCCTGCCAGACGTGCGTCAGCTCGTGTATGAACGTCTCCCTGATGCCGGGCTGATCCGCGCCGTTGTCGAACACGTCCGGCCCGAAGTAGATCGTGTAGTGACGCGAGCCGAGCATGGGCAGCAGCGAGGACACGGAAGCCATTGTGACGGGGACTCCCGGATTGCCGGGCAGGTAGTAGTTGGCGATGTGAGCTTTGTCGTAAGGCAACTGGTCGCGGAAGACCTCGCGGGCCAGGTCTATCTCCGATTGCTTCAGCAGGCGACTGGGCATGTCAACACCTCCTCGGACGCGCAAAGAGCATGCATGTCCGTCGAAACGGTCTGACTTTTAATGGCTGACACGCGCCGCCTGGCACAGCAACTCGATCAGCTCTTCGCGTGTGAGGGCGATTTTGCCCGCGCCGTTCGTGGCCGTCTTCGCCGCCAACGCGCGCTCGCCCGTTGGGCAGACGACTTGAGTCTCGTGCAGGTAGCCGCAAGCCTGACAGCGACCGCGCTCGTCGAGATAGCCTGCGCGCTCGCGTATGTCTATCAACTTCTCGATGGAGTCGGGCGGCAGGTTGCGCGCGCCGCCGAGAGCGCGCGAGAGAATCGCAATCTTCGCCGTGTGCTCCAGAGTTTCGAGGCGGTCGAAAGCCTGCCACACGTCCGCGCCGTAAGCGACCGCGCCGTGGTTCGCCATCAGAAGCGCGTTGTGATTCTTCACGAGCGGGCGGATGGCGTCGGTCAACTCGTCGGTCGAGGGCGTGCCGTACTCCGCGAGCGGGACGCAGCCCAGCGTCAAAATAACTTCGGAGAGGATCGGTTGGTCAATGGCGAGTCCTGCGACGGCGAAGGCCGAGCCGTGCGGCGGGTGCGCGTGGCAGACCGAGCGCACGTCCTCGCGCTCGCGGTAGATGAGCAGGTGCATCGCCAGCTCTGAGGAGACGCGCCGTTCGTCGAGGGCTTTGCCTTCGAGGTCTGTGACGGCGAGCATCTCTTCGGTCATACGCCCCTTCGAGACTTGCGTGGGCGTGGCGACGATGCGCCCGTCGTCGAGGCGCACGCTCACGTTGCCGTCCGAAGAGACGACGTAGGAGCGCTCGTACATCAGCTTCCCGACGCGCACGATCTCGCGCCGGGCTGTCTGTTCGTCCATCAGGATTCGTTTGACTTCACAGCCGCTTCAGTCAGCCATGAAGTGTATCTCGATCTCCTTCGTGACCGAGACGGGCATGCCGTTGACCATCTCCGGCTCGAACTGAATCTGCCGGGCCGCGCGCTCGACAGCCTGCTGCACCGCCTCCGGCATCAGCGTTTGAAGCTGCTGAACATCCAGCACCTTGCCTTCCGCACCGAACGTCGCACGCACCCACATCGAGTTTCCATAACCTTCAAAAGTACGCGATATGTGCGCGTCCGGCTTGAAATGGATGAGGAGCGGCTTCGTCTCGGCGACGAGGTTGCGCGCGTGCATGCGGCAGCTATGGCCGTAACCGTAGCCGTAGCCGCGCCCGAAGGGGACATCATGTTCCAGCCGCGCCGTCATTCTCACGAACCGCCCGTCGGTTCCGTGAGCACTGAATAGCAGGCCGAGGAACGAGCCGATGATTAAAGTCAGCGTGAACGGCAACACTCTCTTCAGCAAGCAAGAAAACATAACTCTGAAACTCCTTGTCAGTTTTGCTGCAACTCCTGCTCTTCGCGCTGCGCGATCTCCTCGTAGGGGAGAATACTGCGCGGGTTAGTGATGCAAGTGATCTGCGGTCGCGTCAGAAAGTACGAGAGCGATTCCAGCGAAATGGTCAAGTCAACCGCCTTCACCTTCACGCCGAGGCGCGCGTGCAGACGCACGGGCGCGAAGTTCAGGACGGCCTTCACCCCTGCCGACATCACCTGATTCAACACGCGCTGCGCGACGCGCGCGGGCACGGCGATGACGGCCACGTCAATCCCCTCGTCTCTCACGACGCGCGCGAGCCGGCGCACGTCGTAAACCGCAACCAGCGCGTGCCCCAGCTTGCGGCCTATCTTCTCGCGGTCGTTGTCGAAGAGCGCGACCACCTCGAAGTTCGACTCGCGGAAGCCGTTGTAGTTGGCGAGCGCCGTGCCGAGGTTCCCAGCGCCGACGATGCCGACGCGGTGCGCGCTATCGAGGCCGAGTATCTGCGTCAGGTGGCGTCGCAACTCGTCCACCGAGTAGCCGACGCCGCGCGTGCCGAACTCGCCGAAGTGCGCGAGGTCTTTGCGTATCTGCGCCGAGTTCAGGTTGAACTGGTCGGCCAGCGCCTGCGACGAGATGGTCTTGATTCCTGCGACGGCCAGAAGGTTCAGGCAGCGCAGGTACACGCTCAGGCGGCTCGTCGTCAGCTCCGATATTTTCTCCGATTTCATCGCGCCTTTCCCCGGGGAGCGGCCCCAAGTATAGCGCGCGCGGGGCCGCCGCGAAAAGATAGGCGCGGCAAAGGGCCGGCACGCCGCGCCCGCCGCCGCGCGAATACTTTGCCCGCCCGCCGCCTAACTGCAGTATAATCCGCGCTCGTCACCACAGCTTTGCACACCTTCAGACCGCACGGATGAGGAGAAAACATGGCCTTACCCATTCCCAAAAGGTTCATCGGCTACGGGGCCTTCAACCTCTGCTTCGACCGCAGACTCGGCAGAGCGCCGAGCACCGGCGGCAAGAACTTCTTTGAATTCCTCCGTAAAGACCCCCGCGGGTGGCCCGTCAACTTAGTCAAGGTCATCTGCTTCCGCAAGTCCACCGCCGACAAATTAGACCCGACCCGCGCCGACCCGCTGTTCGCTTCGGGCGGCTCCGTCAACCCGGCCTTCCTAACAAACCTCCAGACCCTCGTCACGACCGCCGAGGGGTGTGGCTTCTTCGTGCAGATTTGCGTCTTCTCTTTCCAGTCCGTGACATCGGACGACGAAACTCCCGAAAACGTCCCGCGCGCACTTGACCCGGGCCAGCTCGGCGGCGACAACTGCGCCCGGCTGAAGAATTTCTTCAACCCCGACAATAGTCCGACCCTCCAGAAGCAGGTCGAGGTCGCCGCGCAGATCGCCTACGCCGTCCGCTTCCAGACCAACATCATCTGGGAGATCGCCAACGAGGCGCGCGTACAGGGCTGCAAGCCGCCGACCGACAACGTGGCGGGCAACTGTAAACTCGTTCCCTGGTACAACCACATCTGGGACGCGATAGACGGCCAGCTCATCCCGGAAGTCTCCCTCCACACCATCAGCACCGGCGTCCCCAACGAGGGGGTGATGTTCACCAAGCAGCGTCCCTACCAGGGCTGCGCGCTGGAGGCCCCCTACCGGACGAGCTACTACGACTTCCACGCCGACCAGTGGAACGCCGCTGGCGATTACGGCGGCGGCATGGACGCCGCCCTCAACCGCCTGAAGGGTTACGACTACCCGGCGGCGACTTTCACCGTCAACGACGACGGTGCCCGCGACCTGCGGACGAACGACGCGGTCAGGAGGTGGGCCTCCGCGGCCTTCCAGAGGGGCTTGCACTACATGTCGAAACAGCCGTATCCGCCCGCGGAGACTTTCAACTATGACGTGCTGAATATACTGCGGGACGTTAACAACGCGAACCCGGTGCGCTGAAGCTTCGGGGCGCACCCGCCGGCGACGACGCGCCCCGCGCCCTCGGTCCGCGCGGGGCGCGTCGCCCGTTTGCCGAACCTCCGGCCTTCATCTAAAATCCAGGCGGCACGTGAGGCGCTCCCGAAATCCCTTCTCTCGTCAACGCGAATTTCCAGGATGATTGCACACCTTTCCGGGACACTGCTGACAAAGCACGCGACGAGCGTCGTCGTGGACGTGGGCGGCGTCGGCTACGAAGTGACCATACCCGTCACGACCTTCTACGGGATGGAGGAGCCAGGCTCGTCCGTCCAGCTTCGCATCTACACGCACGTGCGCGAAGACGCCCTGCAACTCTTCGGCTTCAAGACGGCGCGCGAGCGCGAGCTGTTCAAGCTCCTGATTTCCGTGAGCGGCGTCGGCCCGCAGTCGGCCATCGGCATTCTGTCGCTGAGCGCCGACGAGATCATCTCCGCCATCCGCACCAACAACCTCGCGCGCCTGACTTCGATCCCCAAGGTGGGGAGGAAAACCGCCGAGCGGCTCGTCATCGAACTCCGAGACAAGATGGCCGCGCTCTCCAGCCCCGCGCTCGAAGAGGAGATCGCGACGGGCGCGGCGGCGAGCGCGGTGCAGACCGAGGACGCGCTGCGCGAGGACACGCTGGCCGCGCTCCTGCAACTCGGCTTCCCGCGGCCCGCCGCCGAGAAAGTCTTGACCCACGCCATGAGCGAGGGCGGCGAGCTTTCGGTGGAAGTGCTGCTGCGCCGCTCCCTGCGGCAACTCTCGAAAGGATGAAAGCTGGTAAATGGTGAATAGTGAATGGTGAATGGATGACCGCATCAACCACGCCACCATTGACCATTCACCATTCACTATTCACCATTTACCATTCACCGGCTTTTATGTCTGATCCTGACCCCGTGAGCGTGCGCGAGCTGAAGCCGTCGAACGACGAGCAGCAGTTCGAGCTGAGCTTGAGGCCGACGCGCCTGGCCGAGTACATCGGCCAGCGGAAGGCGACCGACAACCTCGGCATCTACATCCGCGCCGCGCGTGCACGTCGCGAGGCGCTCGACCACGTTCTGCTGACCGGCCCGCCGGGCCTCGGCAAGACCACGCTCGCCAACATCGTCGCCAACGAGATGGGCGCGGAGTTGCGCTCGACCGCCGGGCCGGTCATCGAGAAGGCCGGCGACCTCGCGGCGCTCCTGACGAACTTGCAGGAGGGCGATGTCCTCTTCATTGACGAGATACACCGCCTCGCCCCCGCGATTGAGGAGGTGCTCTACCCGGCGATGGAGGACTACCAGCTCGACATCATGATCGGGCAGGGCGCGGCGGCCCGCTCCATCAAGCTCGACCTCCCGAAATTCACCCTGATCGGCGCGACCACGCGGCCCGGCCTGATTACCGCGCCCCTGCGCGGTCGCTTCGGCATCATCTTCCACCTCAACTTCTACACGCACGAAGAACTCGAACTCATCGTCCGCCGCTCAGCCGACATCCTCGGCACGGACGTGGACGACGGCGGCGCACGCGAGATCGCTCGGCGCGCGCGCGGCACGCCGCGCATCGCCAACCGCCTGCTCCGGCGCGTGCGCGACTACGCAGAGGTCGAGCACGACGGGCGCATCACCGAGGCGGTCGCCGACGACGCCTTGAACCGTATGGAGGTTGATACCTTCGGCCTCGACGAGATGGACAGGAAGCTCCTGCTGATGATTATTCAGCAGCACATGGGTGGCCCCGTCGGCCTCAACCACATGTCCGCTGCCTTGCAGGAGGAGAAAGACTCCATCGAGGAGATCATCGAGCCTTACCTCATCCAGATCGGATTCCTCAATCGCACACCGCGCGGACGCACTGCCACGCGCCTCGCCTACGAGCACTTCCGAATCGCGCCCACACAGCAGCAAACACAAAACCCCGGACTCTTCAACTCGGAATAACTCCGCCGGACGAAACTCCATGAAGTCCAAGCCACGCACACTCGTCGCGCTCGCCTCCGCGCCGCTCGTCTGCGTCCTCGCCTCCGACCTTCCGGCACAGACGCGACGGGCGCGTGCCGCGACAACACAAGCGCCGCAGGCTGCGTCGAAACCAGGCTCGAACAAGAAGACTGACGCCGACGCCGCGCACGCAAGGAGCGAGATGCGCGAGGCCGTCGCCGCGCTACGCGAAGTCGCGGACGCCGCGCGCTCGTTCGACGACCTGTACGAGAGTGCGCTCGTGCAGTCGGAGGCCGCCGACGCGCTCTGGCCCTTCGACGAGCAGGCGGCGCGCGCCATCCTGCGTCGCGCGTGGGAGGCCGCGACCGCTCCGGGCGCTGTGGATAAGTTGAAAGGCTACGGGACTTCCGACGACGAGCGCGGCCAGGCGCTCGAAGCATTGATGACCGCCCGCCGCTTCATCATCAAGTCGGCCATGCGGCGCGACCCGCGTCTCGGCGACGCTTTCATGCGAGAGTTCGAGCACGACCTCGCCGACATCTCGACCGGCGCGCAGCGCGTTCGGACTTCGGAGCAACCGGACGAGCAGTCTGACGCAGACTCGCCGCAGCGCAACGGGCGACGTTTGAGTCCCGGCGGCCTTCAGCGTCTCACGGTCGCCGAACAACTGCTCGCCGACGGTGATTTCAAGCGCGCCGCCGAGTTGGCCGCGCCCGTCGTCGGCGAAGGCCCGAACATCGAGCTTCTCAAGTTCATCCTCGACCTTCGCGCGCACGACACACGCGAGGCCGACGCGCTCTACCTTCGGCTGCTCGATGTGACGCGCGCCGACGCGAGCGCCGACGCCAACGACGTTCTGCTCCTTTCGACGCCCGTCGTCTCGCCAAGCCTTGATGTCTCCGTCAATCCTGATGGCTCGGCCAATCTGCAAGTCCTGTACTACGACGATGAAGACGCGCGCCGCGCAGCCTCGTCGCTTCCCGCGCAGGCGCGGCTCGCCTTCTACGACGTTGCCGCGTCAGTTCTCCTTCGACCGGACGCGCCGCGCGGCGACGCCCAGACCGGCGCGGACACATCCTCAGACTACTTTGCCATCGGTCGCCTGCTCCCGTTCTTCGAGCGCGAAGCAGCGCAACTCGCGCCCGCGCTGCACGCTCGCCAGGGCGCTCTCGCCGCAGAGATTGATGCGAGCCGACGTGATGCGCTCGCGTCAAAGATGGACGTGAGCAGCCTTTCGTCAAAGAATCCGAGCGACCCGCTCGCCTCCAACCTCGACCAGATCGCGCGCTCCGCCAACCCTTCGGAACGAGACCTCCTGCGACTCATGGCTGTGGACGCGGCGACGCGGCTCAGACTCTGGGACCGCGCGCGCGGCATCGCCGAAGAGGTCGAAGACATGGAGGCGAGGCGAGGCGCGCGGCTCATCATCGCCGTCCGGCAGGTCACGAGCATCTCCCGCTCCTTCGACGGCGACGAGCCGGACACGTCCACGCGCGCGGCTGACTTCGCGCGCGCCGCCGACGTGCCGCCGGAGGTGCGGGCCGTCGGGCTGGCGCAGGCGGCTGATCTTGCGGCGCACCGGGGCCAGCGCGCACGCGCCAGTGAGCTACTCGCAGAGGCCGAGGGCTACGCCGGACAGGCCGAGCGAGGCGAACGTCGAGTGACGGCGTTGGCGCTCGTCACTCTGTCGGCGGCGCGGGCCGATCCCGTTCGCTTTTGGGAGTTGCTTCAGTCGCTCGCGCGCGCAGCCAACGAGGCGGACGACTTGCCGCTCGCGGGCCTGAATCTGGAGTTCATCGTCGGCGCTGAGAACAACTGGTATAGTTTCTTCGCGCCCGTCGCGCCCGCCAAACTGCCCGAAGTGTTCGCGGCGGCAGCGCGGCTCGACTTCACACGCACGCTCGCCGAGGCGCGCACGCTCAAGGACGAAGTGCTGCGCGCCCGTGCGACGCTCGCCGCCGCGCGCGCGGCGCTTGAGAGAAGCCCGCGCGCGAGGGGCGCGCGCTGAGGTTTTGCGGCGGGGCGGGAAATGACGGACAATCGGGCATGTAGATGAAACCCGACGGTGATTCGTTCTTCGACGGTGAATGATGGAGAGCGTGCGACGACATAATCCATTCTTCTCGCGGCGGCGCTGGGGCGTGAAGAACCTCGCGCCGTGGACGACCATACTCCAGCACACCGCACACCAGTTCCACGAGAACGACCTCTTCACGCCCGCTGCGGCGATGAGCTACTTCGGGCTGCTCACGCTGTTCCCGGCGCTTCTGGTCATGCTCGTCGTCAGCAACCGCTTCGCCGCAGGCAGCGAGGCGCTGACGCACATCGTCGAGGTCTATCCCGGCTCGCGCGAGTTCCTGCGCGCGACCATCCGCTCGCTCAAAGACGTGGGCTGGGGCGGCCTCGTCAGTGCGGCCATCGTCACACTGTGGGCCGGCTCTTGGGTCTTCGCCGTCATCGAGCGCGCGCTCAATCGCATCTGGGGCACGCGCCCGCGCGCCTTCCTCCACGGGCGCGCGCTCACGCTCGGCATGATCGGCGCGGTCGGCGTGCTGCTGATCGTCTCCGTGTTCCTGACCTCGGTGCTCGTCGGCCTTCAGGAGCTGATCGAGCAGTTGCCGATTCGCGTCGTGCAACGCTCGCCGTGGATGACCGTGATGGGCAACGCCTTCTGGCAGACGCTCCTCGCATCGGCGGGCGCGCTCGTCACCATCGCGCTCTTCGCGGTCGTCTATCGCTTCGTGCCGAACGGGCGCGTCACGCTTCGCGACACGCTGCCGAGCGCCATCATCGCCGGGCTGTTGTGGGAGACCGGCAAGTACATCTTCGCGTCGAGCCTCCAGTATTTTCACTACGATCAGATTTACGGCTCGGTCGGCGCAGTCGTCGCCGTGCTCACCTGGAGCTACTTCTCAAGCCTCATCCTCATGTTCGGCGCGCAGCTCTCCGTCGTCCTGCACCAGGAGCACGCGGGCGCGGAAATCGCGGCGGAAACCCCGGCCTCGCCGTCCTGAGAATTGCGGAGCGGCGGATTTCGGATTGCGGATTTAAGGCAGCTTGACCTTAACACAGTGCCGATGCTTTCACAGGCACAGTTCGCGCTTAACTAACCCGCAATCCGCCGCTCCGTAATCGTCTTATGCTCATTTCCGATTTCGACTACGAGCTTCCCGAAGAGCTGATCGCACAGCACCCGCTCGCGCGGCGCGACGCCTCGCGCATGCTCGTCGTCAGTCGTGAGGAGGGCGCGTGGCGCGACTGCTCTTTCTCCGAGTTCCCTTCGGAGCTTCGAGCGGGCGACGCGCTCGTTGTCAACAACACGCGCGTCTTCCCCGCGCGCCTCGCGGGGCGGCGCGAGCCGACGGGCGGGCGCGTCGAGCTTCTGCTCGTGCGGCGGCGCGAAGACGTGGGCGCGCACATTTGGGAGGCGCTGGCGCGGCCCGCGCGCAGGCTCGACGCGGGCGCGCGCCTGGCGTTCGGCGACGGGCGGCTGCGCGCGGAAGTTCTCTCGGCGACGGACGACGGCGTGGGGCGCGTCGTGCGCTTCGATTCGGAGGGCGATTTCGACGCGCTCGTCGAGGAGTTCGGCCAGATGCCTCTGCCGCCCTACATCAAACGCGAGGGCTTCGACCTCGCAGCGCGCGCGGAAGACCGAGAGCGTTACCAGACCGTCTACGCCGCCTCGCGCGGCGCGATTGCCGCGCCGACCGCCGGACTGCACTTCACGCCGCACGTGCTCGAAAGCTCGCGCGCGCGCGGCGTCCGCGTCGCCGCGCTCACGCTGCACGTCGGCTATGGCACGTTCGCGCCCGTGCGCGCCGAGGAACTTGCCAGTCACCGCGTCGCTCCCGAACGTTTCGAGATCGGCGAAGAGGCAGCCGAAGCAATCAACAGCACGCGCGCAGGCGGCGGGCGCGTCGTCGCCGTGGGGACGACGACCGTGCGCGCTCTGGAGTCTGCCGCCGTCGAGAAGGGATTCGTCCGCGCCGGTCGCGGCGAGACGGGGCTGACGATCACGCCCGGCTATCAGTTTCGCGCCGTGGACGCGCTGCTGACGAACTTTCACCTGCCGCGCTCGTCTCTGCTCGTACTCGTCAGCGCGTTCGCAGGGCGCGAGCTTGTGCTCGCCGCCTACCGGCACGCCGTCGCCGCGCGCTACCGCTTCTACAGCTACGGCGACTGCATGTTCATCGTTTAAGCGAACGGTGAACGGTAAATGGTGAATGGTCGCCGCGCGTCGTCCGGGCCGAGTGGTCGCCGCCGGGCTTCTAACGTCAAACAGACGCCTTCGCTATTTACCATTCACCATTTACGATTTACTATTTACCAGTCATGGCTGTGCTCAAGAAGATTCGCTCACGGCTGTTCTCGTCCGACGCGGGCGACGCCGACGCCTTCGGCCTTTCGGAAGCGGCCCACGCACCGCGCGCCGCCGCGGGCGCGCAGGCGCGCTACGACATCCGCCCGCTCACGGTCGCGCAGCTTGACGAGTGCTGGCGTCTCGACCAGCGATGCTTCGTGGACGGCGAGGCGTACAGCCGTGAGACGTTCGAGTACCTGCTGACCTCGCCCGAATCCGTCTCTTATCGCGCGGTGACGGCGGACGGCACGATGGTCGGCTTCATCGTCGGCATCGTCGAGCCGGACGCTACGGGTCACATCACCACGCTCGGCGTCGCACCCGAACACCGGCGGCGCGGCGTCGCCCAGCGCATGCTCGCTAAGGTCGAGGACGGCCTCCGCCGCCGCCGCGTCCGCATCGCGCGCCTCGAAGTCCGCTCCGTCAACACCGGCGCTCAGGAGCTTTACGTCAAGCTCGGCTTCGCCGTCACCCAACGCCTCCCGCGCTACTACTCCAACGGCGGCGACGGCCTTCTGATGATTAAATCCCTGATCTAAAGGCCGTAAACCGTGAACCGTGACAAGAGACGAACATCTTGTCACGGTTCACGGTTTTCTACCGGGGATTTGAATTGGGTAGTGGCTCACATAAGAGTGAGTGCATGACGACAATTGTAGCGATGAATGAAGAGGCGTAAACATGCCTCATGCATGACTAATGATTTCGAGAACGATAAAGTCCGGCGCACGAAGCGCGCGAGCCGCTGATGCAAAGTCGGATTCCACCGCTCAACGTGTGCCGTCTGGCCCGACTCCTTACCAGCCGCCGTGTGCTGTGCGGCGGGCAGCAAGCTTGAAAAATACGAATCCCCCGTAGACACGGTTTACGGCTTACGGCTTTTCTAGCTCTTCCGCAGCTCGGTCAATACCTGCTTGGCGACGGACTTGAGCGTGTCGAAGACGCCCGCGCCGCTGGAGGCGACTGCCTCGTGCACCGGCTCTTCTTTGCGCCGGAGTTCGGCGACGATCTCCTCGGCGGGGATGATGTTCGGCAGGTCGCGCTTGTTCAGTTGGAGGACGTAGGGAATCTTCAACAGGTCGTAGCCGTTGGCCGACAGGTTCTCCTCCAGGTTGTAGAGCGACTCGATGTTGGCGTCCATGCGCTCCTCCTGGCTGTCGGCGACGAAGACCACGCCGTCAACGCCCTTGAGGATGAGCTTGCGCGAGGCATCGTAGAAGACCTGGCCCGGAACGGTGTAGAGGTGAAAACGCGTCTTGAAGCCGCGCACCGTGCCCAGCTCAAGCGGCATGAAGTCAAAAAAGAGCGTGCGGTCGGTCTCGGTCGCCAGGGAGATGAGCTTGCCCTTCGCCGTCGGCGCGGTCGCGTCGTAGATGTATTGCAGGTTCGTCGTCTTGCCGCATAACCCCGGCCCGTAATAAACGATCTTGCAGTTGATCTCTCTCGAAGCGTAGTTGATGAAAGTCATAGGATTACCGTGACGGAAGAGCCTGGAGTCGGGTGCCCGGAGCCTGGAGTCATACGGACGAAGGATTCTATTTTGACCCCGGACTTCGGACTCCGGACTGCCGGCTTAATTGAAGAGGCTGTCTATGTCGTCGTCCGTGATCTCTGCAAAGAGTGCTTCCTCAGACTCCTGGTGCTGCTCGGCCAGCCGCGCCAACTCGTCGAAGAGCGTGGAGAGGTCGCGCGACGCCTGCTTGACGCGCAGCTTAATCAGGCCGAGGCTGGAGCGGTCGTCGAAGACGACGACCAGCAGCACGCGACCGATGATGCAGATGTGTATGCTCTCGCGCTCGCCCTCGTGCGAGAGCGTCGGAAACTCTTTCTCGCCGATGAGTCGCGCCATGCCGCCCGTGGCGGCCACGTTGCCGGCGGCCAGCGAGGCCAGACTCGTCGTGTCGAGGTCGCCGAGGTCGCCCTGTGCGGCAATCTGTTGACCGTTTTTGTCCACGAGAAAGACCACGCGGGAAAAAGAATCGAGGCGCAGCTTGTTGAGAATATGCCGGAGCTGATGAAACTGCTCCTCGTGCATAATGATAGGTGCGTCTGTCATTCGTACACCGGCTCTTTTTCTCGTAGGATGCGGACTGTAAGGCGAGTTTTCCGGGGCGTGGTCTCCGAGCGTTCCGCCGAAGAACTAAATAAAAGAGTTGAGGAGACTTGGCTCGCGAGTCTGGCGACGGATGCGAACGTTAAGATATTCTGGCGCGGAGCCTCGTCACTCCAAAATCACTCTAGCATAACGCAAAAGATGACTTCAATAGTTTTTCTTTGTTTGACTATTTTTAAAACATCCCGGCCCCGGACGATCTCCCGCAAATCCTACTTGCGCGTTGATTTATGCCCTCTCATGTGTTAAGGTGCTGGAGGTCGGCGGCTTCCTTTACGGGAAGCGATCTGTGAAAAGCGAGTGCTTCGCATGAGCGATCCAGTCATCAAGGGTGCGAAAAGAACCTCCTCCCGCCCTGCACCGCATAGCGCTTCGCCCAAGTCTTCGGCCAAGAGCCGCAAGCTGACTGCCAAGTCTGCTAAGCCAAAGCCTAAGCGTGCGGCGGAGAAGGCACCCGTGCGGAAGGCCGTCCCTGCGAAGACCGCTTCCATTCCGAAAACATCACGCTCGACCGCCAAAAAAAATCCCGCGAAGCCGAATCCAAAGCAATCTGCGGGAAAGGCTCATCCTGCGGCCCCGGCCAGGAAAAAGCCTGCGGTGAAACCTGAGACGCGCAGGCCCACGCCTGCCAAGACGGTCAAGGCTCAGGCGAAAGCCGCCCCGCCGCAGCGGACTGCGACGAGACATACTCCGACGCCCTCAGTTCCCAGACAGCCTTCGCGCGACGAGGCCGCGGCGCTCAAAGCCTTCGAGCGCGCCCACAAGGAGTTCGCGCGCGGCCACTTCTCGACGGCGCGCGACCTCTTCCGCACGCTCATCGAGCAGCACGCGGGCGTCTCCGAGGTGACGGCGCGCGCGCGCACCTACCTTTCGATTGCCGAAACGCGACTGCGCGCCGAGGCTTCGCTGCCACGCGACCCCGATTCGCTTTACGACCGCGGCGTCATCGAGTTGAACCGCGGAGACTTCGTCGCCGCGCAGGAGATGTTCGAGCGCGCACTCAAGCGCGACCCCGAAGCCGCCGACACGCACTACGCGCTGGCGGCCACTCGCACGCGACTCGGCGCGGTCGAGTCGGCGCTGCAATCGCTCGAACGCGCCGTCGGGCTGAAGCCCGTGTTGCGCGTCCGCGCGCAGACGGACGCAGACCTCGCTCCCTTACGCAACGACCCGGAGTTCGAGCGGATAGTTTTTTCGACGACACGCCCCTGACAAGCCGACCCGGAGTCTCCTCAACAGGTCGCGCCTCCGCGCCGCCTCGTCCCCCAACTCCTTTGAAAGCCTATTCCTTTCAGTTATGATTTCGATGTCGGCGCACGCGCGCACGTCCGTTCACAGAGGAGACCGAGAGAGTTGCAAGCCAGTCCGGAACGCGCCCTCAAGCTCGTCGCCATAGGCGGCGGCACGGGCCTGTCCACAGTGCTTTCCGGGTTGAAGCAGTTAGTGGGCGGCCAGGGGCGCGGCGGCCTCTGGCTCGAAGCGCTCTCGGCCATCGTCACGGTGTCGGACGACGGCGGCAGTTCCGGACGCCTGCGCGAAGAGTTGCAGATGCTCCCGCCGGGCGACATACGCAACTGCATGGTCGCGCTCTCCGAAGACTCGACGCTGCTCTCAAGGTTATTCCGTCATCGTTTCCGCGGTCAGGGGGACTTGGGCGGTCACAGCTTCGGCAATCTCTTCCTCGCCGCGTTGACGGAAGTCACGGGCGACTT
Source organism: Pyrinomonadaceae bacterium (assembly GCA_036263975.1). Lineage (GTDB taxonomy): Bacteria > Acidobacteriota > Blastocatellia > Pyrinomonadales > Pyrinomonadaceae > QHXN01. The sequence goes on along the minus strand of DATARW010000047.1, from coordinate 240,036 downwards.
CGTCGAGGCCGTCCGCCTCTCGTCCGAGGTGCTGGCGAGCAAAGGGCGCATCTACCCGGCGACTCTGAACGACGTGCGCTTAGTCGCCGAACTCGAAGACGGCGAAGAGGTGCGCGGCGAGACGCGCATCACGGCCTCGCGCTCGCCGATCCGCAGGCTGTGGCTCGAACCTGAGCAGTGCCTGCCGCTACCCGAGGCTCTCTCGGCCATACGCGCGGCTGACATCATCACCATCGGCCCCGGCTCGCTCTACACAAGCATCCTGCCGAACCTTCTGGTCGCGCGCGTGGCCGACTGCATCGGCCAGTCTCCTGCCGTCAAGATTTTCATCTGCAACCTGATGACGCAGCCGGGCGAGACGGACGGCTACACGGCGCGCAGGCACATCGAAGTAGTCAAGCGATACGCGCCCGAAATCAGGTTCGACTTCGTGGTTGTGAACGACCGCCCCGTCAGCGCGGAGCAGGCCGAGCGTTACGCCGCGGAGGGCGCGCGCCAGATCGGACTGACCGACCACAGGTTGGAGGAAGAGTTCGGCGGCGAGGCCGAGATCGTGCGCGCCGACCTGCTCGACGAGGGCGAGAAGGTGCGCCACAGCCCTGAAAAGCTCGCGCGGGTCATCCTCGCCTGTTACGAACAGGCGTGCGCGCGCGCGCCTGTGACCGCCGCACGCTGAACTTGCGCCTATGGACAAACAGCCACAGCAACCTTCCCAGCCGGGCCTTAGCCCCCCACTCGACATATTGATACTTGCCGCCGGCCTCGGCACGCGCATGCGCTCCGAGACAGCCAAGGTTCTGCACAAGTTGGGTGGTCGCCCGCTCATCGCACACGTCTGCCGCGCCGCCGCTGCGCTGGTCAAAGGCGAGCGGCCCGTCTACGTCGTCGTCGGCCATCAGGCCGACGAGGTCAGAGAGGCGGTGCGCGAGGAGTTGGGCGAGGCGGGTGCGGTCTTCATCACGCAGACCGAGCAGCGCGGCACGGGCGACGCCGTCCTGGCCGCGCGCGATGTGCTCGCCGGCTCGAACTCGACGCTGCTGGTTCTCTCCGGCGACGTGCCGCTCGTCCGCGCCGAGACGCTCGGCTCGCTCGTCCACCAGCACCGCACGCACCGTGGCCGCGGCGCGGCCTGCACGCTGCTGGCCGTCCGGCTCGAAGACCCCGCGGGCTACGGTCGCGTCGTGCGCGATGAAGAAGGCCGTTTCGAGAGGATCGTCGAGCAGAGAGACGCCGCTCCCGAAGAGCGGCAGATCAGCGAGGTCAACGCCGGCATCTACTGCTTCGAGACGCGACTCCTCTTCCCCGCGCTCGGACGCGTCGTGCCGAAGAACGCGCAGGGCGAGTTCTACCTGACGGACGTGCCCGGAATACTTCGCGCCGAAGGCGAGGACGTGAGCATCTTCCTGCACGCGGACGCGCGCGAGGTCTCCGGCATCAACACGCGCGTCGAGTTGTCGGAGTTCGAGCGCCTCCTGCGCCTGCGCACGCTCCGCAGTCTGATGCTCAACAGCGGCGTCACCGTCATTGACCCGCAGCACACATACGTCAGTTCCGACGCGCAGATCGGGCGCGACACGACGCTCCACCCGAACGTCCACGTCGAGGGGCGCACCACCATCGGCGAGGGCTGCGAGATCATGCAGGGCACGCGCATCGCGGACTCGCGCGTCGGCAACGGCGTCACCGTCAAAGACCACTGCGTCATCGTCGAGTCGGACATCGCCGACCACTGCACGGTCGGCCCGTTCGCGCACCTGCGGATGAACGCGCGAATGGAGGAAGACTCGGCGGTCGGCAACTTCGTCGAGATGAAGAAGTCGCGCCTCGGCTCGAAGTCGAAGGCGATGCACCTGACGTATCTCGGCGACGCCGAAGTGGGCGAGCGCACGAACATCGGCGCGGGCACCGTTACCTGCAACTACGACGGCAGGAATAAACACGCGACCACCATCGAGAATGACGTGAAGATCGGCTCCGACACGATGCTGGTCGCGCCCGTGCGCGTCGGCGCGCGCTCCGTGACTGCCGCCGGCTCGGTCGTCACCGAAGACGTGCCGCCCGACACGCTCGTCGCCGGAGTCCCGGCGAAGGTGAAGAAGAAGCTGCCCCGCGAAGACGAGGCGGCGGCGGAGAACAAGGACGCTGGAGAGATAACAGCGGTGGCGAGTGATGAAATAAAGTCCGGAGTCTGAAGCCCGGAGTCCGGAGTCGAAAACCGCTTGAGCTTTGACTCCGGACTCCGGGCTTCAGACTCCGGACTATTTATGAAAGGAAAGCGATCATGTGCGGCATCGTCGGATACGTCGGAAACAAGCAGGTCGTGCCCGTCATCCTCGACGGGCTGAGGAAGTTGGAGTATCGCGGCTACGATTCGGCAGGCATCGCGGTCGTTGACGAGGGCCAACACCTCGACATCCGCCGCGCCGAAGGGAAACTACGCAACCTCGAAGAGGCCATCCGGCTCAAGCCTCTGGACGGAACCTACGGCATCGGCCACACGCGTTGGGCCACGCACGGGCGGCCCACCGAAGAGAACGCGCACCCGCACCGCGACTGCACAGGCCGCGTCGTCGTCGTCCACAACGGCATCATTGAGAACTACCTGCAACTCAAAGATCGCCTGCGCCGCACCGACCATCACTTCGTCACCGAGACCGACACGGAGGTCGTCGCTCACCTCGTCGAAGAATACTTGAAGCGCGACGACTCCCTGGAGTCGTCCGTGCGCTCGGCGGTGCGCGACCTGCGCGGCATCTTCGCCCTCTCGATCATCTCGACGGACGAGCCGGACACGATTATCGCCGTCCGGCAGGGGCCGCCCGTCGTCATCGGATTAGGCGACGGCGAGTTCTTCGTCGCCTCCGACGTGCCGCCTATCTTGCAGCACACGCGCGACGTGTTCTTCCTCGGCGACGGCGAGATCGCCGTGCTCACCAAAGACTCTGTGCGCGTGACGAACTTCGAGGGCGATGCGGTCGAGCCGCACACGCAGCGCATCACCTGGGACCCGATCATGGCCGAGAAGGGCGGGTTCAAGCACTTCATGCTCAAAGAGATTTACGAGCAGCCGCGGGCGGTGCGCGACACCGTGCAGGGGCGCGTCTCGCTCGACACGGGCCGCGTCTACTTGGACGAGATGGACATCACGCCTGAAGAGTTCAAGAGCTTCGACCGAGTTTTGATCGCCGCCTGCGGAACGAGCTGGCACGCGGGCCTCGCCGGCAAGTACATGATCGAGCAGTTGGCGCGCGTCCCCGTCGAGGTTGACTACGCCTCGGAGTTTCGCTACCGCGACCCTGTGATGTCGGAGCGGACGCTGCTCGTCGTCATCTCGCAGTCGGGCGAGACCGCCGACACCATCGCGGCGCTCAGGGAGGCGAAGGGGCGCGGCTCGAAGGTCTTAGCCATCTGCAACGTGCAAGGCTCGATGGTCACGCGCGAGTCGGACGGCACGATACTGACGCACGCGGGGCCGGAGATCGGCGTGGCCTCGACCAAGGCGTTCACCGCGCAGATGATCGCGCTCTACCTGTTCGCGATGTACCTCGGACAGTTGCGCGGCGCGCTCACGGAAGAGGCGGCGCGCAGCCACGCGCAGCAGCTCGCGGAGCTGCCCGTGAAGATCGAGCGCCTGCTGTCGGAGTCTGACGAGCTGGAAGAGCTGGCGAGAGAGTTCCACCGTGCGACCGACTTCCTCTATCTGGGGCGCGGCATCAACTTCCCTGTCGCGCTCGAAGGCGCTCTGAAGCTCAAGGAGATTTCCTACATCCACGCGGAAGGCTATCCGGCGGGCGAGATGAAGCACGGGCCGAACGCTTTGATTGACGAGCGGCTGCCCGTCGTCGTCGTCAACCCGCGCGAGGAGGGCAACGAGGCGTCGGAGCTTCGCTACGAGAAGACGCACTCGAACATCGTAGAGGTCAAGGCGCGCGAGGGGCTGGTCATCTCCGTTCTGACCGAGGGCGACGAGATGTCGTCGAAGGTCTCCGACCACGTCATCTCCATCCCGGAATCCTCCGACCTGCTCTCGCCCATACTCGCCATCATCCCGCTCCAACTCCTGGCCTACCACATCGCCGTGCGCCGCGGCTGCGACGTTGACCAACCGCGCAACCTCGCCAAGTCCGTCACGGTCGAGTAGCGTCGGGAGGAGTTTAAATGGCGATTATGGACGGCTAATAAAGTCGTAAACTAAATAATAAAGTTGTAAACCAACAGTTAAAGTTGTGAGCCAAACCACTCTGCACTGAAAGTGCAGAGGTTGCCCTGAGGACTGAAAGTCCTACTCAAGCATGAAATCCCCCGTCTCCCTGTTCGACGGGTGGCGATGATGCTCAAGGTATTTTTTCACGACTTCCTCTGTGATGTTGCCCGTGCTCCACGCGCCGTACCCGATGGCCCAGAAGTGGCGGCCCCACAACTGGGAGTATTACAACTTTCTGGCGATCAACTACTCGGAGTGGGGGAAGCCGGAGAAGGCGGTCAAGCCTTACAAGCGCGCGGCCAGACTCAAGCCGAATCACGTGCTGTATTTCAGTTTGGGCACCACTTATCAGAAGTTGGGCCGGCTCGATGAGGCGGTAGATGCTTACCGAAAGGCGCTGGAGATACAACCGACCTTTACCCTCGCGCTGTACACGCTAGGCTCGATCTACTACGAGCAGGGGAACTACCAGGCTGCCATAGAAAGCTTCAGGAAAGTTTTGCAGGCCGAGCCGACGCACGTCTATGCCAATCAGGCGCTCGGCATGTCCTACGTCATGACCGGCGACAAGACCGCCGCCATGCAGCAGTATTACATCCTCAAAGACGTTAACGCGACGTTCGCAGCCGACCTCCAGCGGGCCATCTAAGGTTGACGCGTCAGGGGTTCGGCGAACGCCGCAGGCCCTACGGCAACTCCGACCCATCCTCCATCGGCATGTGCCGCGCGCAACTGCCGCGACGACCTCTCGCAAAGCGGCCTTGACTTCTCATTCGATGACGCGCGCGACGATGCACTTGAGGTAGAGAGTTTCGGGGACGCCGACGAGGACGGGGTGGTCGCGCGCTTGCGTGCGGCGCTCGACTATCTGCACGCGTCGGCGTGCGTCGGCGGCGGCCTCAGTGATGAGTTCGAGGAACAGAGGCTCGGTCATGTGGTAGGAGCAGGTGCAGGTGACGAGCACTCCGCCCGCTTCGAGCAGCTTGAGGGCGCGCAGGTTGATCTCCTTGTAGCCGCGTGCGGCTGCCGCGACGCTCGCGCGGTTCTTGGCGAAGGCAGGTGGGTCGAGCACGATGGTTTGAAAGCACTCGCCCGCGGCTTCGAGTTCGTGCAGCGCGTCGAAGACGTTCGCCTCGCGGAACTCGACGCGGCCTGCGCCGTTCAGCTCCGCGTTGCGGCGCGCGGCTGTGACCGCCTCCGCCGAGATGTCGAGTCCCAGAACACTTTCACACGCGGGCGCGATGGAGAGCGCGAAGCCGCCGTTGAAGGTGAAGCAGTCGAGCGCGCGGCCCCTCGCGTAAGTGCGCGCGGCGAGGTGGTTCTCGCGCTGGTCGAGGAACGCGCCGGTCTTCTGCCCGCCGAGCGGCGCGACGCGCAGGCGCACGCCGTGCTGCACGACCTCCAGCTCTTCGGGCACTTCGCCGTAGAGCACGCCCGCCGACGAGGGCAGACCTTCGAGCGCGCGCACGCGCACGTCGTTGCGCTCGACGACTGCGTGCGGTGCGAACTCTTCGACCAGCAGTTCGACCATCAACGCCTTCACGCTTTCAGTTCCTTGCGAGAGCGTCTGCAAGACCAGCACGTCCCCGTACCTGTCAACGATGAGCGAAGGCAGAAGGTCGCCCTCCGAATAGACGAGGCGGAAGGCATCGGCCTCGCGCTCTAACCCTGCGCGCCTCCCGGCAGCCGCGCGCAGGCGCGAGCGCCACCACTCGCGGTCAACCGTCTCGTCTCTGATGGTCAGAACGCGCAGCGCGATCTCGGAGCGGTCGCTGTAGAGCGCCTGCGCGACGAAGCGCCCGCGCTCGTCGCGCACGCTGACCGTCGCGCCGCCCTGCGCGCGCCCGGCGTCGCGCACGTCGCTGCGATAGACCCACAGGTGGCCGCCGCGCACGCGCTCGGCCCCGCGCCGCGTGATGGTGACAAAGGATTGACTCATTCGTTCACCGGCTCATTGATCGCTATTTAAACACTGGCCCGAACCATCCTTCAACGAGCGGGTGAACGAATCAGCCGGCGGGGCGAAGTGTCTATTCACACTTGAGCTTCTGCCTGTTCTACGCTCAAGTATGAATAATCCCTGCGGGAATATTCCCGGCTCTTGAAATCGCCCGCCCGCGGTTGTAGCCTTGAGCGGCGCGGGCACAGACATCAATGTCCGGTTTCCGTTTGGAGCGCGACTCGAAAGCGCGCGACGTGGGCGTCTCGTTCGGCGCACCTGATGAAGCGCGCCTCCACCACGGCGAGGGCTGCGACCAGTGAGCGGAAGGCGGAAGGCGGATTGACGTGCAACAGTCTGTTTTCAAATCCGCAATCCGAAATCCGCATTCCGCAATCGTCCGGGCTTTAGCTATAATCTCCCACAGCCGATACACGCGAGCGGAGGAAACCAAGTGACCGAAGGCGTCAAGCAGAAGCTCCAGCAGGAGCTGAACGATTTGGACGAGGAACTGCACGTGCACCTGCCGCGCGAGATCAAGCGCGCCAAGGAGTTCGGCGACCTGAGAGAGAATGCCGAGTATCACGCCGCGCTCGCGCGCCAGCAGTACGTGCAGGCGCGCATGCAGCAGTTGCGCCAGCGCCTCGGCGAAATCTCCTCCATAGACCTCTCGAAAATCCCGCACGACCGCGCCGCCTACGGCTCCACCCTCGTACTCTACGACGCGGAGCGCGAAGAGGAAGTGACCTACCGCCTCGTCACGCCCGAAGAGAGCGACCCCGCGGCCGGCCTGATCTCCACCACCTCGCCCGTCGGCAGAAGTTTGATGGGCCACGAAGAGGGCGACGAAGTTAAAGTCACCACGCCCGCCGGCACGCGCAACTTCGAGATCAAGAAGCTGACGACGATGCACGACGAAGCTCAAGAGGCTGTCAAAAATGAAGGTGACGCGAATTAGTGAGATTGTAGAACTAGCTCACGAAGAGAAGTACGGGGCATTTAGATTTATGTGCTAAGACCTGGCTCCTTTCGTCTGCCTTCCTGTCTGACCACTTCCTTGACAAGCCTTCCGGCGCGTTCCTATGATGACTGGTCGAAACCACGGCGCTCAGATAGGGCGCGTCCGCGACTTGTGAACGTGCGGAGAAAGGCTTTGGAGAGTTGTTCGGGGCGAGCATCGGACGCGGCGCGAGCCGGATCATCAGTGCGATGGTGAACGGCCTCGCACGCAGGAGGATCAACCCAAATCTTCTGACCGTGACGGGCGTTTCGATCAACGTCCTGTGCGGTTTGATGTTCGGCCTCGGCCAATTCTTCTGGGCCGGTGTTGTCCTCATCGTCGCCAACCTCTTCGACATGCTCGACGGCCAGGTCGCGCGCCGCACCAATCAGGTGACGCGCTTCGGCGGCTTCCTCGACTCCACGCTCGACCGCATCTCGGACATGGCCGCCTTCGTCGGCCTCATGGTCTTCTACGCGCGCGACACGGAGTTTCATTCGACCCTGAACGTCTTCCTCGCAGGCTCGGCGATGGTCGGCTCGGTGCTCGTCTCTTACGCCTCGGCGCGCGCCGAGAGCCTCATTCCGAAATGCGACGTGGGGTTCCTCCGCAGGCCCGAACGGGTCGTGCTGCTCATCATCGGCGCGCTCTCGACGCACCCGACCTCCGAAAACATCTTCGCCAACCGCATGCCCGCCGTGCTCTGGATTCTCGCGGTCGGCTCGTTCTGGACGTTCGCCTACCGCGTCTATCACACCTGGAGCGAGCTGAACCGCGCCGACGCCGCCACGCCCGAATCACAGCAGATAATCTCCGACGCCTCGCAGGCGCAGACGCACGCGCGCACCGAAGGCCGCGGCATGGCGGCGACCGACCAGCAGCAACGCGCGTCGGGCGCGGACGCCGAACGGCGCGACGCCCCGAAGGTCGCCAGCAGCGTCCCGGCCTCACGCTGACTTTGAAGGGACGTGCGCGGAGTGAAAAGAAGAATTGAATGCGGGATGATGAGCGATGAGTGGTGAATGAAAGACGGCAAGTCTCTCTGGTTTCATCGTTCATCATTCGTCAGTCCGCATTTCTCTTCGAGGTGTGAGCGAGTTGACGACCTGTCCATGCTGCGGTGCGAAGTTTGAGGGCGACCTGTTTGCGGGCTGCGTGGGGTGCGGCGCGCGGGCCGTGGGGCCGCCGCTGGCAAGGCCCGAACGAGAGCTTCCCGGCTACGTTCACGCGCTCGCCATCTCAGCCGCCGCGCTTCTGCTCGCGCTCGCCTGCGCCGCCGCGCTCGTCTCCGCACTGTTGCAGCGAGAGGCTCTCGACCTCCGCCCTTCGGCGCTCATGCGCGCGGCTGAGACGGCGGCGTGGAGCCTGAAATGGAGCGCCCTGCCCGCGTCCTTCGCGCTGGCCTTCTGGTGCGCGAGGCTGCGCGCGAGCATGCGCCGCGCGTGCTCCCTCTTCGTCGGCCACCGCGTAGCGCGCGCCGGACTCGCCGCGACGCTCGCGTTCATGTTCGCGCTCTCGGCGCTCGTCGCCGTGAGCATCCCCGAACGCCTGCGCACGCGCGAGCTTGCGCGCCGCGCCGCCGGTGACGCCGTGCTCTACTCGACCGACCTCGCGCTGGCGCGCTATCGGCGTCGCTTCGGCACATACCCGGCGACGCTCGAAGACCTGCGACGGCTCGAAGACTCGGACGGTTCGGTCGCGAAGCTGCTCGCCGCCGTCGGCGCGTGCGAGTACAGTCCGCGGACAGACCTCGCCTCGCTCACGTCGGGCCGCACGTCGGCGCACGCGCGCCGCCTGCGCGCCGACCTCGACGGCATGCGTGGCACCCGGATTGTGCTCACGAACTACGAGCTTGTGCTGCCCGGCAGGGACGGAGTCGCAGGCGCCGACGACGACCTGCACATGCGCGACGGTTTTATCCTCGACTCGCCACGCGCCGCCGCGAAAGGCGCGGCCACGCAGGACGGCGCGGGCGTGCGCGCTCACTGAGCCGGAAGAAGATGAATGGTCAATGTTCAATGGTGAATAGCGTGTGGTAATTGCGCTCTGGCCGACTCTCGCGGCTACGGTTCGAGTGAAGCGGCACTCGACCGCCTTTACCATTTGCCATTCGCCATTTACCATTTACTAAATCATGGGAATCATCAACCTCGGAATCATCAACCTCTTTAAGCGGAAGAAGGCGGACGACGAGGGCGCGCGCCGCTCCGCGCTGTTGCGGGCCGGGCGCATCACCGAAGGCTCGATCTTCGACGTGATAACGGACGAAGAGGGCGCGATCACGCAGGTCTTCTACAACTACCAGATCAACGGCGTCGAGTACGAGTCGTCGCAGCTACTCGACGCCGAACAGCGCCTGCGCTCGTCGGACTACTTCCCCGGCGCGCGCATCACCGTCCGCTTCAACCCGCGACAGCCCGGCAACTCGCTGGTGGTTTAAGAGCGTTCAGCTTTCAGCCTTCGCTCCTCTTCTTAAATCGAGCGCCGCGTTAACTGCTGAATGCCCGTGAACGAAAAGCTGACCGCTGATTGCTGAGCGCCGACAGCTCTTTTATGTTCAAGAAGATTCTCATCGCCAACCGCGGAGAGATCGCCGTGCGTGTCATTCGCGCGTGCCGCGAGTTGGACATCTCTCCGGTCGCGGTTTACTCGGAGGCGGACGCCGCGGCGCTGCACGTGCGTCTCGCGGACGAGGCTTACCTGCTCGGCCCCGCGCCCTCGGTCGAAAGCTACCTGAGAATCGAACGCGTCGTCGAGGCCGCGCGCTTGAGCGGCGCGGAGGCGATTCATCCGGGCTACGGCTTCCTCGCCGAAAACGCGGGGTTTGCGCGCGCCGTCGCCGCAGCCGGACTGGTCTTCATCGGCCCTTCGCCTGAAGCGATGGAGCTGATGGGGTCGAAGACGAGCGCGCGGCGTGCGGCCACAGCCGCCGGAGCGCCCGTCGTGCCCGGCACGAACGAGGCGCTTGCGTCCGTCGAAGATGCGCGCGCGACCGCGCTCTCGGTCGGCTATCCCGTGATGCTCAAGGCCGCGGCGGGCGGCGGCGGCAAGGGCATGCGCCTCGTCGCTTCGGAAGACGAGATGGCTTCGGCCTTCGAGACCGCGCGTTCGGAAGCGGCATCCGCTTTCGGCGATTCTTCCGTCTACATCGAGAAGGCCGTCGAGCGTCCGCGCCACATCGAGATTCAAATCTTCGCCGACGCACAAGGGAACTTCGTGCACCTCGGCGAGCGCGAGTGCTCCATCCAGCGCAGGCATCAGAAGGTCATCGAGGAATGCCCTTCGCCGATTGACGACGCCGACTTGCGCGAGACGATGGGCGCGGCGGCAATCAGAATCGCGCGCGCCGCCGGTTACATCGGCGCGGGCACGGTCGAGTTCCTCGTCTCGGACGTGACGCGCGAGTTCTACTTCCTCGAAATGAACACGCGCTTGCAGGTCGAGCACCCGGTCACGGAACTCGTCACCGGCTTCGACCTCGTGCGCGAGCAGATACGCGTCGCCTACGGTCTGCCGCTCTCGTTCACGCAAGCCGACGTGCACTGGACGGGCCACGCCGTCGAGTGCCGCGTCTACGCCGAAGACCCGGAGCAGAACTTCATGCCCAGCCCCGGACGCATCGCCGTCCTGCGCGTGCCCGCCGGCCCCGGCGTGCGCGACGACAGCGGCGTCTACGAGGGGGCGGAGGTCTCGATTTACTACGACCCGCTCGTCTCGAAGCTCGCCGCCTGGGGCCGCACGCGCGCCGAAGCCATCGAGCGCATGCGCCGCGCGCTCTCCGAGTATACGGTCGGCGGCATCAAGACCACGCTCCCCTTCTTCCGCGAAGTCATGCGCGACCCGGAGTTCGTCGCGGGCCGTCTCGACACGGGATTCATCACGCGCTTCAACGAGCGTCGGCGCGCAGCCGAAGCCGCGCGCGCCGCCGAGCCGACCGCCGACGAAATAATCAGACGCGACATGGCGACCATCGCCGCCGCGCTCGCCTACAGGGAATCGGAACAGCGCGGCTCTCAACAGCCTCCTCTTCAAGCCGCGCCGAGCCGCTGGAAGATGGCCGGGCGCGCGGCGCAGCTCCAGTCGAAGATTTGAAGCGGGCGGGCCGACCGCCGCTGTTGCATGAAACTGGATGCAGACGTTGTTGTATGAAACTAGATGCAGAGATTGCAGGCGAAACCGTCGCGCTTGAAGTGAGGCGCGAGGGCGAGCGCGTGGTCGCCGATGTGGGCGGGCGGCGCTACGAACTCGAAGCGCGCGGCGCGGGCGTGGGCGTGTACCTTCTGCTCCAAGAGGGGCGCGTCTACGAGTGTAGAGTCGGCGCGGCGCGGGGCGCGCAAACGCGCGGCGCGCTCGTCGTCGCGGTCGGGGCGGACGAGTACACCGTCACGTTCGCAGACCGGAAGCACCTGCGCGGCGCGCGCGCAGTCGCCGCTCACGACGCGGGACGCGCGCAAGTGTCTTCGCCGATGCCGGGCAAGGTCGTGCGCGTGCTCGTCGAGCGCGGCCAGGCGGTCGAGGCGGGCGCAGGAGTCGTCGTCGTCGAGGCGATGAAGATGCAGAATGAATTGAAGTCGCCGAAGGCGGGCACGGTCGTCGAGCTGCACGCCGAGCCGGGCGCAACCGTCAACGCGAGCGAAGTGCTCGCCGTCATCGAATGAAGTCGGAAGACCTTCGCGTCATCTTGTGGGACATTGACGGGACGCTCGTGCGGACGCGCCGGCAGGGCGTGTTCAGAGACTACACGACGCCCGTGCTCATGCGCGTCTTCGGCACGGCGGGGCGCTTGCACGAGTTGAGCGTGTCGGGGATGACGGACATGCAGATAGTTTTGGAGGCGCTGCGCGAAGAGGGTTTCACCGCGGAGCAGGTTCGCGGGCGCGCGGCGGAATTGACGGCGCTCTACCTCGAAGAGCTTGAGCGGCTGACGCGCGGCGAGGAGATTTACTACGCGCTGACGGGAGCGCGGCGTGCGCTTGAGGCAACTGAACGTCACCCGCGCTACCTCAACTCTCTGCTCACGGGCAACGTCGAGCCGGCGGCGCGCTGGAAGCTGAAGCTGGTCGGCCTGGATGAATTCTTCCGGGTGCCCGGCGCGTTCGGCGAGGACTCTCACGACCGTCGCGATTTGCCCGCGCTTGCGCGCGAGCGCATCAGCCGTCACCTGCGGCTGGACTTAAAACCGGAACAGCTCATCGTCGTCGGCGATACGCCGAACGACATCGCCTGTGCACGCCACTTCGGCGCGCGCTCGGTCGCCGTCGCCACCGGGAGAACCTACAGCGCCGAAGACCTCACGGCGCACCGGCCCGACGCCCTCCTCCCAGACCTCGCCGACACTGCGCTTGTGCTGCGGACTCTCGCAAAGCTTTGAGCCGCAGAAGTCGTTCGGCGGGCGCGGGTTCGTCAGACCGCTAACAAGGAGTGTACCCAGATCAGTTCGAGCGAGAACAGCATCACCAACGCGATTCCGAAAGTCACGGGCAGGAAGTTTATCCTCTTCGTGTAGTGCCTTAGAAGGATCGCGGCGGCGACCACGCCGTAGAGCAGAAGCACCCACGCACGCCTCTGGAATTGCGACTCGACGAGACGGCTTTGCTCCAGCATGACGGCGACCGCCGGCAACAGCAGGACGTAGTAGGCCGCCTTGCCTCTGTACAACTCCGTGAGCACGTGGCCGAGTCCCACGGCCAGCAGAGGAAACAGGACGTACTTGTACCAGCCGTAAGACTCGACGGGGGCGATGAAGAGGAACAGCAAAGAAAAATTGAGGAGCGGCGCGAAGATGTAGAGGCGCTTCTCCCAGGGGATGACGGAGTCGGCGAGAAGCGTGAAGAGTCCGACGAAGCCGATGATGACCGAGGGGTCGCGCAAGGGGAAGTAGCCGAGGTCGAGTTGCGTGACGATTGACCAGAAGTGCCAGAAAGACTGAGGCCGACTGCCGTGCCCGGCCATCACGGATTTGAAGATGCCCCAATCGTAATAAGCGCCGTAGCCCACGAACAGGAGCACGGAGACGAGAGTCGCGGCGACCACCGACTTGAACAGCGGCCTGTTTTTTCGGAGCAGCGACAGCAGGCCGATGGTCGCCGGGATGACGATGGCCGACAGCTTCAGGAGAATAGCCAGACCACACACCGCCACGATTATGTACTTCGCCAGCGCCGCCCTCTTCGGGTTTTCCTCCGCCTCCCTGTCAACTATTAAGAACGCGTACAGGCAAAGCATCAACAGGAAAGCTATCGCGTTCTCGGCGACGACAAACCGGGAGGCGATGATGTGTGCGGGGAAAAAAGAGAAGGCCAACAGAGTGAAGCTCGACAAAGGCGGGCCGCAGAGTCGTCTGAGGAAAAGCCACGTCACGCCAATCGTCGCCAGCGCGAGGAGAACCATCGGCAGGCGCAGGACGGCCCAGTTCAGAGGCTTCGGGCCGTTGTTCCCCGTCAGCGCCGCCCACGCGCCGACGCCGAGCGCAAACAGAGGAGGGTGATCCAGAAAAGGTTCGACGACGAGGTGGTTCACTCCCCCGAAGGGCATGTTCTCCCTGTGCGGGTACTTGTCCCAGAAGATAGTCCAGGAGGCGGGCGTGCCTTTCTGTATGAGAGACGTGCCGGTCAGAAGCCAGACCCTCTCGTCGAGGTCGAAAGGGTGGAGCGAGCCTAGTTTCTGCGCGCGCACTGAAAAGGCGAGAGCTGCGAGCAGCGCCAACAGGACGACTGCGGCCCGGCGACTGCTTGTCATGGCCTTCAAGGTCATACCGCCTGCTCCTGCTGCGCCTCTCAACTTCACTTCACGGTCGGTGAAAGCCGCGCTCGATGTCGCGCTTCGTCAGGCGGAGGATGATGGGGCGACCGTGCGGGCAGGTGGTCGGCGAAGAGGTCAGGAGCAGGCGATCAATGAGCCAGCGCATCTTCTCCACGGTGAGCGGCATGTTGATCTTGATGGCGGCGCGGCAGGCGAGCGAGGCGGCGACCTCGTCGCGCAAGGTCGCGCGCGCGCGCCCGCGCTTCTCGGCGTCAACGGTGTCGAGGATTTCGGCGAGCAGATTGCGGGCCTCTGAGGCGGGCAGGTCGGCGGGCACGGCGCGGACGGCGACCGTGCGGCCCGACAGGCGCATCAACCCGAAGCCGAGACGTTCGAGTTCCGCCGAGACTTCATCGAAGGCCGCGGCCTGCGCGGGCGTCAAATCGAAGGTTTCGGGGACGAGGAGGTTCTGCGACTCCGCGGCGCGCGACGCTTCGAGGCGTCGGTACTTGTCGAAGAGGATGCGCTCGTGCGCGACGTGCTGGTCAATCAGCAGCAAGCCTTCGGCGTCGGTGGCGATGATGAAGCTGTCTTCGAGTTGACCGAGCGGGCGTATGTTCGGCGTGAGCGTCTGCGCCGCGGCCTCGTGCACCAGCCCCGCGGCGGAGTTGAGCGGCGGGAGCGGCGCGGACTCCGCGTGAGACGCGAGGGCGTCGAGGGCCGTGGTCGACGAGGGTCGCGCGGCCTCGTTCGCTTCGTCGCCCGCGAACAGAGGCGACACGGCGTCCGTCTGCGGAGCCGGGCTGAACTCGATTGACTCCTGCGTGGCATCGTCTTCGTCTCGCCGCGCGTGTGTGCCCTCCGACGCCGCACCCGTTGACGAGAGAGTCGCTGCTCGGAGCGAGTGCGGCTCGCCTGTGCTCGCGTCGAAGCGCGTGGATGCATCAGGCGCGGAGGCGTCGGCTGCATCGGGCGTGAAGGCGTCGTGAGTGAAGGCATCGGATGCTGAGGTGTTCGCGTGCCCGCGCGGGTCGCTTGCAGACTCGCCGACGGCAAAGTCCGTCTCAGTCCCTGCGTCGAAACCCGTCCCCGCGAAACCCGCGTCGGCGCTCACGTCTGTGCCGTCCGGCGTGCCGCCGAAACTTTCTTCGAGCGGAAGGTAGCCGCCCGCGGCGAGCGCGGCGCGGACTGCTTCGCGCACGGCGTCGGAAATTGCGGAGGCGCGTCGGAAGCGCACCTCGGTCTTCGCCGGGTGGACGTTCACGTCAACTTCTTCGGGCGGGACTTCGAGGAACAGGAGCGCCGACGGATAGACGCCGTGCGGGAGCACCGAGCGATAGCCCTCGGACAGCGCGCGCGCGACGAGCCGGTCGCGCACGTATCGACCGTTGACGAAGAGGTATTGGGCGTCGCGCGTCGTGCGTCGCTCGCGCGGGGCGGAGACGTAGCCGCGCACGCGCGCGACCGACGCGTGCCCGCCGCCGACTTCGAGAAGGTTTTCGAGGAACTCCGCGCCGAAAATCTGGTAGGCGCGCTCGCGCAAGTCTGCCGCCGGGCCGACGCGCAGGACTTCGCGACCGTTGTTCGTGAGCGTGAAGGCGATTTCGGGGTGCGCGAGCGCGTAGTGCGTGACGAGGTTCGTAAGGTGAAAGCTCTCGGTCGCCTCGGAGCGCAGGAACTTGCGGCGTGCAGGGATGTTGAAGAAGAGGTCGCGCACACTGATGGTTGTGCCTACGGGGCGCGGGGCGGGCGCAACGTCGCGCATCCGCCCGCCTTCGATGAGCGCCCGCGTGCCTTCCGTCTCACCTTCGGCCTGCGTGATTAGCTCGACGCGCGCGACCGAGGCAATGGAGGCCAGCGCCTCGCCGCGAAAGCCGAGCGTGCTGATGCGCGAGAGGTCGTCCGCCGTACTGATCTTCGAGGTGGCGTGGCGCTCGAAGGCGAGCACGGCGTCGTCGCGCGTCATCCCGCTTCCGTCGTCCGCGACGCGCAGGAGCCTGCGCCCGCCCGCCTCGACATCCACCTCGACGCGGCGCGCGCCCGCGTCAATCGAGTTCTCGACGAGTTCTTTGGCGACCGACGCGGGGCGCTCGACCACCTCGCCCGCGGCGATCTGGTTGGCGACGTGATCTGAAAGGACGCGAATGTTGGACATGAGAGAATTTTTGATTTTAGATTTTTGATTTGCGATTTAGCTATCCGCCGTCGGCCTCACTATTTCCGAGGCCGCGTCAGATTATTGACGACTTCCAATCCCAAATCAAAAATCTAAAATCAAAAATAGATGATCTGATGGTCGTTCGTCGAGAGGTCTATGGCGTCGTGAATCCACTCGACGACGTAGCGACCGTGGCGCGCGAGGAGCGAGGTGACGTTGAGGTGTCGCTCCTGCAAAGTCTTTTCGGGGAAGAGCGCGGTCGAGGCGCGCTCCAACTGTCGCAGCACGGCGCGGTCGCGCGCCATCTGCGCGCGATGGAAGCGGGCGCGCAGACCTTCGAGCTGATGTTTGATTTTTTTACGACCGCCTTCGAGCGCGTCGGCGAGCGTCGGATCGAAGCCGCGCAGCCTCTCCCGCAGACGGTCGAGGGCGCGCGACAGGTCGGCGTCCGTCTCGTCGAGCGCGCGAGCCACGTCAGCGCCGAGGTGCTCTTCGACGACGCGCGCGATCACGGAGTCGAGGCCGCCGAAAAAGTCTTCGAGCCGTAGACCGTAGCGTTCGAGCGTGCGCCCCGTGCGGCGCTCGACGACCGTGAGGCTCGCGCGGTGGAGGATCGGCGTCGCGGGCCGCGAGAGCACGCGATAGCTCTCGGCGGTCTGCGCGAAATAGGCGATCTCGGCGGAGCCGCCGAAGTAAGCGATGGTCGGCAGAAGGAAGTCCTGCACGACCGCGCGCAGCGTGACGTTCGGGCTGAAGCGCTCAGGCTCTCGAAGCGCGAGCGCCGATAGCTCGTCCGCAGTCCGGGCGTTCTCAGTTCCCTTCGCGCGGTAGCGCCCATCACGCTCGCGCGCGAGCGCGCGCCGCGCGCCGCCTTCGATGAGGAAGAGGGGAAAAGCGTCCGGCGAGGTGTGCACCTGCGCGTGGTATCCGGCCTCGACGAGTTCGCGCGAGCGCGCGTCCGTGGCGGCGGCGATCTCTGCGGCGCGGCGCGCGGCCTCCGAGTAGAGCGGCGCGGCCAGACGCTTCAAGACCGCATCCGTCGGGTCGAGCAGCACGAGTCCGTAACGTCCGGTGAGCGCGGCGAGCATGCGCGCGAACGCCTCGCCGAAGGCGCGGCCCGGTCGGTAGCTGTCGCGCACGAGCGTTTCGAGGTCGGGCCGAAATTCGCTCGACGGCAGGAGGTCGAAGAGTCGCGCGGTCGTCTGTTCGATGCTCTCGTCGAGTGTGACGCCGCCGACCTGCGCGCTCTCGGCGTGCAGCCCGCCGGGCAGGCCCGCGACCGCGAGGCGACCATCGCAGGCGATGATCTGTGCCGACTGCACCTCTTCCCAATCGTGATCCTCGGTCGCCATCCAAAAGACGGGCACGGCCTCTGTGCCGCGCGCCGAAAGACACGCGGCCAGCTTCACCGCCGAGAGCGCCTTGTAGAGCGTGTAGAGCGGCCCTGTGAAGAGACCGACCTGCTGGCCCGTGACGACGGCGACCGAATCGCTTGAGCGAAGGCGTCTGATGTTGTCGAGAGTTTCGCGGCGCGCGCCCCACTTCGCGTTCGAGTCGGCGAGCGCGTCGCAGAGCGCGGCGCGGTCGGTCGTGTAGCGGTCGAGCACGGACGCCCGGCGCGCGTCCAGTTCATAGTGGAAGCGGACGGCTTCGGGGTAGAAGCGGCGCAAGGCGGTCGGGTCTTTGAGGTAGTCGAGGAAGAGGCGCGACTGGTGCGGGACGCGCTCGAACGGCAGGCGTTCGATGCGAAGGCCCGCGACTTCGGGCGTGCCGTGACATGCGGATTCGGTCGTGGTCACAAGCTTCTCGGTTCCTACCGCGCGGCCCCTCGTCAAGCTCCTCTTTTTGCCGCTGCATTATAACGACCGCCTCCGAGCGCGCGCAAACTAAAGGCATGGCAAAGGAGTAAGGAAGATGTAAAAAGGCGAGAGAAGGGTGTTAGGTGCTGGGTGCTAGGCGCGGTTACACTCAACTAGCCAGCACCCAAAACCCGGAACCCAACACCTAACACCCAGCACCCTTCTCTCGCCTTCCCGTCGAATCTTACTTCGGGAACTTGTCAATCCTGCCGTAGCGCAGGTAGAGCGGGTCGAAGGCGTGGAGGTGGAGGCGCGCGACGAGCCAGCCGGCGACGCTCATCAGGATGCCGATGGCGATGTAGTTGATCGTGTCGCGCCACTTGACGACGCGCATGATGTACTTGCCGCGCGCGCGCCCGACGAGGAAGTTGAAGAAGGCTGCCAGGAATGCGAAGGCAATGATCGTCAGCACGAAGACGGCGACGCCCCGGAACGTCAGGTGCGCGTGCGCCCACTCGTAAACCCGCGCCGGGACGACGCTCGACTCCCAGCGGCTGTAGAAGGCCCAGAGCACGCCGAGGACGACCGACGCGAGCAGCGCCCACTTCAGTGCGATGAGCGCGGGCGAGAGTTTCCAGGGCTTGAAGGCGGAGTTGGCGGCGGCCTTCAGAAGTTTGTCGAGCCGCTCCTTGCCCTTCCCGCGCGGCTTCATCGCCCCCTCGATCTCCAGGAAGCGCCAGTTCTCCGAAGGAGCTTCGCCGTCGAAGCCCTCGACGCAAGGGTCTGCGCCGCGGAACTGGTTGGCGGTCATGCGATAGGCGCTCGACATCAGCGCGTAGGCTTCGGCGTCGCAGAACGAGTCGAGGTCTGTGCGGACGGCGGCGAGACGGCGCTGCGTGTCCGAGGCGACGCCGTAGGTGGTGACGCCGGTCGTGCCCGCGCCGGAGTCTTCCCTGTCGAACTCGTACTCCTTCTGCGAGGGCGGGCACTCGCGCCACGCCAGCGACTCGCCCGACAAGTCCTGCTTGAGGTGCACGAACATCAGCCCGCGCAGCACGCTTGAACTGCGGCGCGCGGCGATGTCGCCGTACTGCGCCTCGCGCACGCGCGCCTGAAGGATGCTGTTCGAGCGCAGAGGCACGCCGAGCACTCCGCCCGAAGGCACGTCCAACGCATCCATCTGCCCGCTGCCGTCGCTGATGAGCATCACCGTGCAGTCCTGTTCTAGAAGGCTCGCAATCCCCTGGTTGTCGCAGACGCCGCCGTCAACGAGGCGGACGCTGATGCGCCGCTCGGTCGAGTCGGGGTAGAGATCGTCGAGGATGATCGGCTCGAAGAGTCCGGGCACACAGGACGAGGCGGCGACGGCGTGGCCGAGACGGACGGGCGGATAGTTCGGCGGCGCGTCGTTGTAGTAGAGGCGGCGCAGACGATAGTTGCAATCTATCTTCGAGACGAGCGGCGCGGGCGGCTCGCCCATGTAAGAGGCGGTGAACTGCCACGTGTGGCCCGTGTTGAGTGAGGTGGCGTTGAGGACGAGGATGGGGGCCTTGTTCTCGCGCCGCCAGTTGTGGCTGCGCGGGTTGAAGTCGGCCTGCCGGAGCGTGCCGCCGTCCGCGCCCGCGCCGATCTTCGGTCGGATGTAGAGGTCTCTGAGCAGGCGCTCGTCGCGCCGGAAGCCGAGCGGGCGCGCGAGCCAATCGGGCAGCCAGCGCGGGCCGGTGACGGGGCCGCGACCGTCTTCGTCGTCTTCGACCTCGGAGTAAAGCTCGCGCTCGTAGAGTTCGCCCACACGCAGCGTGCGCGAGTAGCCCGCCCGGAAGATCATCTTGAGGTTGGTCGTCAGCTCGGCCAGCACGCGCGTCCGTATGTTGCGCTGCACGCCTCGGAGGAAACGCTCTTCGAGGCGTCGGACGATCTCGACGTAGTCCTCGCGCGTGATCTCTTCGTCGGCCTTCGTCTGAAGCAGGCGGCGCACTTCGAGGTAGTAGTGCGCGCCGAGGATGGAGCCGCCCGAAACGCAGGAGAGAACCTCGACGTGCCGAAGCACGTCGAGTTCGGCGAGGCGCGCGAGCACGCCGATGTGATAGAGCGAGGCGCGAAACCCCCCGCCCGAAAGCCCCAGCCCGAACTTGCCGCGGAAGGTGCTGCGCACGGCCCGGTCGTTGCCGCGCAGGAGTTTTTTCAGCGCCGCGGCGGCCTCGGTCTTCTCGAATTCCCCCTCCGAAATCATCCCCGGCGAGCCGTCGCCACTCTCCGCACCGTATTGCAAGCGCGCGAGCCGCGCGAGCTGCCGCGCCGTTGACTCGTACTCCCACTCCGGCACGTCGAGGCCCGCGGACGACTTGATGTCGAAGCCGACGCGCAGGCCCGCACGCTCCGGCTCGTCGGTCAGCCAGCGCGCGGCCTCTTCGTAACGCCCGAGGCCGAAGAGCGCCTCGCCGACCGTGGCGTAGTACCACCACTCGTCCCTGAGCCATTCGTAGCCCGGCTGATCGCGCAGCGGCGGGACGGAGCGTGCGAGTTCTTCGCGGATGAGACGGGCCTGTGCGCGCCTCTCGTCGGCGATCCGGGCGGAGACGCCGACGCGCGCGGCCTCCTCGTCCTCCTGCGCGGCGAGCACGTCGAGCACGAACGCCGCGTTGAGTCCGTTCCAGCCCTGATCCTTCGAGGCGTCCAGGACGCTCGCAGGGTTCTCGCGCAGGTACTTTAAAACGTCTGCGCGCTCCGCGACGGTCGCGCCCGCGGGCAGCCCCTGCGCGTAACCCTTCAGATAATAGAAGAGGGCGCGCTCCAGGTTCTGGCGCTTCCCGTCAACCTCCCACTTGCGTTTGAAGATCGCTCCGGCGAGGCCGAGCGTCTCGGTGTCGTGCGTCGCGGCGAGGTCTTCTATCTTGCCGAGAATCTTGTAGGCGCGATCCAGCTTCCACTCCAGCGGCAGGTCTGGGTCTTTGTAAGTGTAGAGGGCGGCCTTCTGGAAAATCTTCGTGTAGAGCTTCGGGTATTCGTTCCTGCTGACGACGGCGCACGCGCGGTTGAGCACGCGCCGTGCATAGCCCATCTGCTTGTACTCGGCGAGGCTCTTGGCAAGCTCCAGCATCTCGTCCGGCTGCATGACGGTCGCGCCGCCGAGCACCTCGATGGCGCGCGCCACGTCGCGCTCGACGCGGCGCGCGCGGACGAGGGGCACGATGTCGTCCTGCTCATCCCTGGCGAGGCTCCGCTCAAGCGCGCGCGCCGCGTCGGTCTTCAGCGTCGAGCCGGCAATGAACTCTCCGGCTCGCTTGCGTTCGTCCTTGACGCGCAGGGCGCGGATGCTCTCCGCGAGTTCAAGGCGACCGAAACCGCCGAGGCTCCGCTCGATGCCGCGAAGGTCGTCGCTCGTCCAGGAGTTTTTGCCGCCGAGGATGTCGGTGGCGCGACTGACAACGGCGCTTTCGTTCTCGCTCACGGGGGTTCTCCGGTCTTAGAAGTCGGTCGGGTAGCAGGCCGACGGAAGATCAGGCGCAGGGCGCGGCGGCGACGCTCTCGGACTGTGGCCGGAGGCGCTGCCCGCAGCGCGTTCGGGAGTTCTTCAGCCGGGCCGAACGACCCGGCGGCGATTGTGGACGATAGGCCCGGCGGCGACGGCGCAGCTTATATCCCGCCTTGAATCTTTATGTCAACGCCGGGCGCGTCGGGCGCGCCCTCCGCCTCTTCGAGCAGCCGCGCAATCTCGGCGCGCGCCTCCGCGCCCGGCGCGCGCAAAGGGGCGCGCACAGCACCTCCGCCGTAGCCCGCGAGGTCGAGCGCGGCCTTGAGTCCGCCGATGCCGTAGCGCGTCGTCACCGCGCGCGCGAGGGGTGCGAGCCGCTGCTGCAAGTCGAGCGCGTACGCGTGGTCTCCCGCGCGGAACGCTTCAAAAATCCGGACGCACAGGCGCGGCACGACGCAGCCCGCCGCGAGTATCGCACCGCACGCGCCCGCGCACAGCGACGCGTAGAAGACGCCCGCGTGCCCGGTCAGCACCGCGAAATCATCACGACACCCGCCCGCGAGTCGCAGCATCTCGGAGAGGTTCGAGAGGTCGCCGGAGCTGTCCTTGATGCCACAGATGTTCGAGTGTTCCGAGAGGCGCGCGACCGTCTCCGGCGCTATCGCCACGCCCGTGTTCTGCGGGATGTTGTAGAGCACGACCGGAACGTTCGAGGCTTCGGCGACCGCCGCGAAGTGCTCCGCCAGAGCCTCCTGCGACATCGCCGCACGGTAGAAGTGGGGCGTCAAAACGAGGAGCGCGTCCGCGCCCGCGCCCGCCGCCCGCCGCGCTTCGGCAATCGTCCCGCGCGTGCTCTGCTCGCCGACGCCGACGATGAACGCAAGCCCCGACCCTACGCACCCGCGCGCCGTCTCGACGACCTCCATGCGCTCGCGCTCGTCCAAATGCGCGCGCTCGCCCGTCGAGCCGAGCGCGACGTAGCCCGCAACGCCCGCCTCGTTCCACCTCTCGATGTTCGCGCCGAGCGCCGCCGCGTCCACCTCGCCGCCCACGCCGAACGGCGTCGTGAACGGCAGCAGCACGCCGCGCAATCTCGCCGCGGGTGTGTGTTGAGGAGAATCTCCCCCTGAGAATTTTTCTACCCCGTCATTCAACGCGAGCTATTATAGCGGCGTGGCCCCGCGCCCGACAATTAGTTTCCGAAAACCGCCCGGCGATTGACATCGGAAAGGTTAAGGATTATGTTGCAGCCGTCCTCAATTATAGTTCCGTCCGGTCGCAGGACTCACGACCGAGAATAAAGACCGCGACCATCGAAGCCGCCTCTTTCGGAGTCAGCCTTAACTTATGCCCGCGGCTGTTTTCTTCGCGAGTCTCAACTGAATGGACGAGCAGGCGGCGCGAGTCTGGACGGATGGTTTTGATTTACCCTTCTGACGCTTCCCGCTGAGACGAGTCGGGCACTCCTCTCAGTCTCCGAACTCTCATCCGGCTCTGCTCCGGGGCCGCACACACGCAGGTGCAGACCATGCCGAAGAATCCGGAAACCCCTCTCCACCTCTATCAGGTTCTGGAGGAAGAGTTCGCAAGCCTCTACGGGCCGATTCCAGTCGAGGAGATACTCATCGTCGAGCTGCCGGGGGGCGAGGGCGGCGAGGAGTTGCGCCCGCGCCGCGTCGAGGCCGCGCGCGACTGGTGGTTCCGCGGCGGGCACATCAGAGACCCGGTCGGCCTCGTCTCGGAAATCCTACAGTTCACCGACAGCGTCGAGGCCGCGGCGGTCGCTCCTGTGGCGGGCCGTGCGCAGGACGAGTGGGCACGCCGGAACCTGACGGAGTACCTGCGTAAGGAGATAGACCCGAAGATTCTGCTCGCCCTCTTGAACGAGGGCGACAAAGCGGACGTGGCCACGCGCGACGCCGTGCGTGAGGCGCTCAACCGCCTGCTGAAAGACCCGGAACTCTACGACAGCGACCGCTTCAGCGACGAGTGGCTGAGCGCGGCCACCAAGGGACTGGCCGCGCAGCGTGCCGACGCCGGAGGCTTCTTCGGCGACGCGCTCTACCACTTCAATCGCCTCCTCCTCGAAGAGGCGTTCCCCGCCTATCTGGAGCGGCTCAGTAACATCCGCCTCACGGCCATCTACCGGCGGCTGCACGCCGTCGGCCCGAAGGCGCTCAGTCTTTCGGGCGGCGGCATACGCAGTGGCACGTTCGCGCTCGGACTCATCCAGGGGTTCGCGCGCCACGATCTCCTGAAGGAGTTCGACTATCTCTCGACCGTTTCGGGCGGCGGCTACGTCGGCAGTTGGCTCACGGCCTGGCTGCACCGTCACCCGGCTGGACTCGAAGGCGTCACGCGCGACCTCGCTAACAACAACCCCACGTCGAAGATAGACCCCGACCCGAAGCCGATTCAGTACCTGCGCGAGTACAGCAACTTCCTCACGCCGAAGGCCGGGCTGCTGACTGCCGACACTTGGACGTTCATCGGCATCTACCTGCGGAACCTTCTGCTGAACTGGATGGTCTTCATCCCTCTGCTCATGGCCGCGCTGATGATCCCGCGCCTGATCGTCACCTTCACGCTCATGCAGCCGGTTAAAGAGCAGCCGGAGTCGGTCGCCGTCTATCTCAAAGAACAACAGTACCGGGAGACGCACCCGAAGGTGAAGGACGAGGAGGAGATCAAGAAGAACGCTCAGGCTCCGCCGGACATAGACGAGGAGGCGACGGTCAAGAACTTGAAGGAGGTTCCCAGAGAGTCGCGGGTCGTTTACGAAACCGAGCCGTGGATTCCGAACCTGTTCGGACAGGGTCGGAGCCTTTATCACAGACATCTCCTCCTGTTCGTCGGCTTCGCGCTCGGCGTATGGGCGCTCGGCTACATCGGCTTCAACCGGCCCGGCGTGCGCGAGATGCTTCGCCAGCGCAGCCGCTTCTGGCGCACGCGCTCCGACCAGAGGAGTTTCCTCATCTGGTGCCTGCTTCCGCTGCTGCTCTCGGCGGCGTGCCTGACGACCTACTGGGCCTGGGCGCGCGAGGCGCAGACCATCCCGAAGGATGTGGGCTACTTCATCGCCTTCGGCCTCGCCTTCACCTTCACGGGATGGTTCATCGCCTCCGCGGTGCTGCGACGCCTCTTCGAGCGAGACCGCAACTGGCTGGAGTTGGCGGGCCTGCTCCTCGCGGGGCTGGTCGGTGGCGTCATCTTCTGGGCGCTGTCGCTTCAGGAAATCGGCAACCCTGTGATGGGTTACGGCCTCTTGGTCAACGAGCAGCTCGACAACTCCGCCTTCCTCTGGAAGGTCGTGCACGGGCCGTTCCTCTGGAACGACTGGACGCTCCCCTGGACGAAGTGGACGACCGAGCTTTACGTCTGCTTCGGCGTCCCCATCTTCCTGCTGACCTTCCTGGCGGGGGCGACATTTTTCGTCGGCGTGACGAGCTTCAGCAGAAGAGTTGACGACGAGGATCGGGAGTGGTGGGCGCGTCTCGGCGCGTGGATTCTGATCGCGTCGCTCGCGTGGGCGGTCTTCAACACGCTGGTCATCTTCGGCCCGCCGGCACTGCTGGCCTCGCCGAAGCTGCTCGCGGCGGTGGGCGGACTCTCCGGCCTCGTCTCCATCCTCGTCGGGCGCAGCTCTCTGATGCCCGCACGGCAGAAGGCCGCCGACGAGAAGGAGCAGACGAAGAGGGGCACGGCGGTTGACCTGCTCGGCACGTTGCTCCCCGTTCTGGGGATGATCTTCCTCGCCGCCTTCGTCGCGCTGCTCTCGCTCGCCGCTACGGGCGTCACGCGCGGCGTCGCCCTGATCGCCGACGGGAAGGATTGCGACAGGATGGAGGGGGGGACGAAGGTTGAATGCACGGGCCTCGACCCGCGTTATAAGGAACTCCTAACGAACATCCCTGAGCAGGCTTTTTACGACGTGGCAAATACCATCCTTGTCAGCGGGGTGGCGAACTTTCCGAGAGGCCCGCGACACGATGGAGTCAAATACCCTCCCCCGACTAACCGGGGCTTCGACGAATACATCACTTACATCACGCCCTACGTGGCGCAGCCCACCCCGACGCCCACGGAGCTGGCCGCCGCGCAGAAGCCGGACGCCTTCGACGGCGCGCGCGTCGTCCACATGAACGTTC
This sequence comes from Pyrinomonadaceae bacterium, assembly GCA_036263975.1. Classification (GTDB taxonomy): domain Bacteria; phylum Acidobacteriota; class Blastocatellia; order Pyrinomonadales; family Pyrinomonadaceae; genus QHXN01. Next base: position 214,572 of record DATARW010000047.1, on the reverse strand, counting down.
TGCACCACACTTCGATCTGGCTCGTGCTCGCCATCGCGCTCGCCTGCTTCGGCATCGGCATGCTCCTGGCGCGGCTCATCAACCTCAACCTCTTCTCTCTGCACGCGGGCTATCGCAACCGCCTGATACGCGCTTTCCTCGGCGCGTCGCGCCCGGCAGGCTCGCGCCGCCCGAACCCCTTCACGGGCTTCGACCCCGCCGACATCCTGCACATGCACGAGCTTCGCCCCACGCTCTTAGACGAGGACGACCTCGTCAAGCCGCGCAAGCTGGCCGAGGCCCTGCTCGACGAGGAGAACCCGCTCTCGAAGTACCTGCTCGACCGCGGCCAACTGAAGAGCCTCAAGGACGAGCCGACGACGCTCTCCTCGCCGGGCCTCGTCGCGGCGCTCAGGATGGACTTGAACGCCGTGCTCGAAGAGGAGCGGCTCTACACCCTGCCGCTCGCCGACGCCTTCCTGCACTCGAAGCGAGCCGAGAAGATCAAGCTCATCATCACGGCCACGCTCGGCTCCTCGTCGCTCGACACGACGCCCGTGCGCAGCGACTACCACATCCTTCTCAACCGGCTCGTGCTCGAAGGCGCGTACCCGCGTCTGCTCAGGCTGGGCGAATATCCGCCGCCGCCCTACAAGCTCCTGCACGTCGTCAACACGACGCTCAACCTCGTCGGTGGCGACAAGCTGGCGTGGCAGCAGCGCAAGGCCGAGCCTTTCAGCATCAGCCCGCTCCATTCGGGCTGCTTCCGGCTCGGCTACCGGCGCTCGCGCGACTACGGCGGGCGCGACTTCGGCGGCATCTCCATCGGCACCGCCGCCGCCACCTCCGGCGCGGCGGCCTCCTCCAACATGGGCTACTACACGACCTCGCCCGTCATCTCGCTCCTGCTCACGCTCTTCAACGTCCGTCTGGGGTGGTGGCTCGGCAATCCCGGCCCCGCCGGCAACAAAACTCACACGCTCGCCTCGCCGAAGTATTCGGTCGCGCCCGTGCTCTCCGAAGCGTTCGGCCTCACGGACGACCGCAACAAGTACGTGTACCTCACCGACGGCGGCCACTTCGAGAACCTCGCCCTCTACGAGATGATCTTGCGCCGCTGCCGCGTCATCGTCGTCAGCGACGCGGCAGCCGACGAGGAGTATCACTTCACAGACCTCGCCAACGCCGTCCGCAAGATACGCATAGACCTCGGCGTCCCCATCGAGTTCCCATGCCTCCGCATCTACGGCAAGGCCGAGTCCGACGAGAAAGGCCCCGGCATGTACTGGGCCGTCGGCAGGATTAATTATTCCTGCGTTGACCGTGTGAAGGTGGGCGACGGGCCGCTGGGGCTTGCGCCGGACGCGCTCACAAAAGATGAGGGGTTCGTGCCCGCGCCAAACGGCATCCTTCTCTACATCAAACCCGCCATCTACGGCGGCGAGCCGCGCGACGTGCTCGAATACAAGGAGAGCCACACGGCCTTCCCGCACCAGTCCACCGCCGACCAGTTCTTCGACGAGCCGCAGTTCGAGAGCTATCGCGCGCTCGGCTCCTTCATCGTGAGCGAGCTGTGCGGCGATGGCTTCGACACACTCGACATCAGGCAGTTGATCGCCCGCGCGCGCAACCGGATGCGGGAGCAATGCAAAAACGGCGGTCAGGATTTTGAAGACCTTCTGGGCTGGCTCGGCTCCTGGCTCGACGAGCCGAAGGAGGAGAGCGCGGGCGCGGAGGCCGGCGACAGCCCGCAGCCGGAGGCCGGGGAAATAATTTCCGACGACGGCGACGCGGACGAGGCGTGACGAGGTTCCTCCCGCCGCGGGCGGAGTTGATAATCAACTCGCGCGCGTGCGAGGATATTCGAGTCATGCGAACCGACCACGTGCGACTCGACCTGCTCATCATCGGCGCGGGGCCTGCCGGACTCTCCGCGGCTGACGTGGCCGCGCGCGAAGGCTTGAGCTACCTCGTCGTCGAGAAGGGCTTCATCGCCGACACCGTCTACCGCTATCCAATCGGCCTGACCGTCTTCTCCACCGTGAACGAGCTGGAGCTGCGCGAGGGGGATTTGCGCCCCTGCCGCGAGAAGCCGACGCGCGAGGAGCTTCTCTCACACTACGTCCGCTTCGCGCTCGAACAGGACTTGCGACTCCACACCGAGGAGGAGGTCACGCGCATCGAGCGCCTCGACGCCGAAGTGTTCCGCGTCCGCACGTCGCGCGCCGTGTACGAGGCGGCCCGCCTGCTCGTCTGCACCGGCGCGATGGCCCGCCCGCGACGGCTCGGAGTCCCCGGAGAAGACCTCCCCAAAGTTCGCTTCCGCTTCGTCGAGCCTTTCCCATACGTCCGCAAAGAGGTGCTCGTCGTCGGCGGCGGCAACTCCGCCGCCGAGGCCGCGCTCTTCCTCTCCGAAGGCGGCGCGCGCCCCACGCTCGCCATCTGGCCCACAGACTGGGAGAACCGAGACCCCAGGCGGGGCTGCATCAAGCACTGGGTTCGCGGCCCCCTTGAGCGCGAGATCGCCGAAGGCCGCCTGCGCCTCTTTCTCTTCTCCGAGGTCGAAGAGATCGGTGAGACTCAAGTCAAGATAAAGGACGTGGGCGGCGCTTCGCACACGCTCCCCAACGAAGCCGTCTTCATCCTCATCGGCTCGGACGCAGACCTCCGACTGCTGCGCGACGCGGGCGTCCGCACGGAGCGGTCGGGCCTCACCGAAGTCCCGTCTTACGACCCCGAAACCTTCGAGACCAACGTTCCCGGCCTCTACGTCGCCGGCCACTTCACCAACTCCCGCCACATCAAAGAGGCCATCGCCGTCCCCCGCCGCGTCGTCCCTTTGATTGCCCAATCCCTGCGGAGCACTCAGCCCGCTTGAAATGATGAGAAGCAAGCGCAAGACGGCCATCCGGTTCGCGGTTTGTGTAAACAACTCCGAGTATCCTGCCTCGCTCGAACTGCACAAGATTTATCGCATGCTCCTCTTACGAAGACGCCGCCGCGGACGGCGACCTCCCCAAGCAGGCTGCGATTAAATTATAAGACGACGCGCTACATCATCAATCTCGTCGCCTTAGAACATAAGATTATTGTCTTATGGTTTAGCTCGCATGGATGATGGCTTAGGATGAATATCTTATGACATAAGATGCCGCGCTTAGGTTTTAGGATGAGGTGATTAAGGGATAAGGTGTAGAGCTTAGGTTTTAGGATTCGGAGTTCAGGGCGTAGGGCGGCAATCTTAGGGCGGGCGCGGGAGTAGAACAAATCTCTTGCGCCTTTTCCCTTTGTTGGATAGTATTCGCCCACCATAAGGGTGACTCAAAACCTTTTCCGCTCAAGGAGACTCACATCATGGCAAAAAACGAAACCAAGCGTTTGAATCCGTCCGTTCTCGAAGCCGACAAGACCGCCTTCGCGGCGCTTCAGTCAATCACGAATTACACGCCCGCAAACCCCGCCTACACCACGGCGGCTGTCGCGGCGGCGCACGACGAACTCCTCGCCGCACAGACCACGGAGGCGCAGACAGCGGCAGCGGCAGCGGCAGCCCGCGATAACGCCGTAAGCAAGGAGTGGAATTTCCACAACTTGATGCTCATCGTGAAGGATCATGCCACCGCGCAGTTCGGCAGAAACTCGAACGAGGTGCAATCGCTCGGTCGGAAGAAGGCTTCGGAGTACAAACCACGCGCGCGAAAGTCGAAGCCCCCGCAGACTTAAAAACAACGCACAGGCAAAACAGACGGCCCCGCCCGTGGGAGATACTTTTCCACGGGCGGGGCTTCTACTTTTTGCGGGCGGCGGTTAAGTTCGCTGCGGCCCACGTCGTTCGGCGTTCCGCCTTATCCTTCATTGTTGCCGCCGTCCGGTGGCGGGGGCGGTGACGCGCTCTTGTCTTTCGTCCCCTCCGGCAGGCTCTTCTCGCGCGGCTTGACGGTCGAGCGGATGACGATGAACTTGTTGAGCATGTCGAACCAGAAGGGCGCACCCTGCGAGACGGCCAGCGCCGTGACGAATATCCCCAGGACTTTCAAAATCCAATCGAAGGGTCGGTCGGGAAAGCGGCGCGGGTCGGACGGGTAATCCGCCTTCTCCTTATCGTATTTCGCCTTCGCCTCAGCAAATTTTTTCTCGTCAGTCTTCTTGGTCTCAGAGTTTTGGAAGGCATCCTCCTTCGGCTCCTTAGGCTCTAAGACCCATCCTATCGGGAGGCCGAGCTTGTCCAGTTCGCCGCGTACATCCTTGATCTTGCCCAGCGCATCTTCAGCCTGCTTTCTCGCGTCATCCGTTGGCGTCGGGCTTGCTACGAGAGTCGCTGCCGGTGTCGCTCCGGGCGTTGCCGTCCCCGCCGGTGTTGCCGTCCCCGCCGGTGTCGCTGTTCTCGCGGGTGTCGCTGTCCCCGTGGGTGTCGTGCGTGCCGGCGTGGGCGTGGGCGTAGGTGTCGTGGCAGGCGTGGGGGTGGGATTCGTCGCGCTCGCGGGCGTCGGGGTCGGGTTCTCCTTGATGTATTTCGCGGCGGCGTCTGCGACCGACGTGCGCAGCGTGTCGTTGTAGAGGAGCGCCTTCGTGATGTTGATGGTGTCAATGTTGAGCAGCGCCGCCGCCAGCAGCCCGATGACGATCAGAATTTTATGCGTGCGCCGCTTGTACCAGCCCGAGACACGATCCATCGCGTCGTTGTACCAGCCCTCTATGTTCGCGCGTGCCTTGTTGATATCGTCGCCCGCCTCATCCATCAGACTCAGCAGCGAGAGCTTGATGTTGCCGTAGTGATCGTCGGGCAACTGCGAGACGAACTGCTTGATGACCTTCAAATCCTGCGTTACCCCGGCAGCAGTATCACGCGCATCGTTGGCCTCCGCCTGCGCTCCTTTGACGGCGTCGGTGACATCATCGGCCACGGTTCTCTTCGTGTCATCAACTGCGCCGGGGGCCGGGACTTCGGCAGTCGCATTGTCGCCGCCCGCCGATTTCGCTGCGACCTGAGCGACCCGCTGCCTTCCCGTCGCGGTCGTCGCCAGATTCCACAGCGCGAGGCTGAACGTGCGTGCAGGGATGTACGAAGGCTCCTCGCCGAGCGGCTTGATGAGCGGGTGGTCGAGGAGGGCCTCGGCCAGATTCTCGTTGTCGAGCAGCTTCTCGATGCCATACTTAAGATCGGAGGAGCGGTACTTCAGGAACGCTTCGATCAGTTCACTTAACGCGGAGCAGAGCAAGCTCACAAGCAGGTAGACGAAAACGACGCCAATGGCGACCTCAACCATGGTGGATCCGAATAGCATGTTTACTCCTTTCGCGGGTGGGCACGGCCCGCCCCGGCTGGGCTTCCGTGCGCGTGTACAGAAAGACGGGTCGAGCGTAAAGGCCCCGCGGGCAGAAACGTCAAGGCGAGAGCGGCGGCTACGATACCACCGAATCGAGAGGATGCAACCCTTTTTACGGGGGCCGGACAATCCCCGGCCCACCGCGCGGCCTCCCCCGGACGCGCCACCGTGTCGGAGCATCCGCCTAAATATCCGTCCAAATCTTTATGGGTAATCGCGGCGAATCATTTCGCCCGCACGGCTGCGGGACAGGCTAAGGATGCGCTTGTTCGCTCCGAGCCGACCTGCCGTCTTCGCGGCGTGGCGTTCACATTAATGAATCGGCGTGTGCGCGCTCGCGCCGGGCGACGCCCGTGTGGTAGGCGGCCTCCTCGACCTCGCGCGAGACGGCCTCGGCCACGCGCTTGTCGAAGACTGAGGGGACGATGTATTCGGGGTGGAGTTCATCGGGCGTGATGATCGAGGCGATGGCCTCGGCGGCGGCGAGTTTCATCTCCTCGTTGATGCGCGAGGCGCGGCACTGCAAGGCTCCGCGGAAGATGCCGGGGAAACAGAGCACGTTGTTGATCTGGTTCGGATAGTCGCTTCTGCCGGTCGCCATCACGGCGACATGGCCCGCGGCCTCCTCCGGCATGATCTCCGGCGTCGGGTTCGCCATCGCGAAGACGATGGGGTCTTTCGCCATCGCTCGCACGTCTTCCACGCCGATGACGCCGGGCGCGGAGAGTCCGAAGAAAACGTCCGCGCCGCGAATCACTTTGTGAACCGAGCCGCGCTCGCCCGCCGGATTGGTCAGGCGCGAATAGTAGTCCTTGACCCAGTTCATGTGCTCGGTGCGGCCCTGGTAGATCGCGCCGTGCTGGTCGCAGCCCACAACGTTTCGCACGCCCGCGCTCAAAATTATCTTCGAGCACGCCACGCCCGCCGCGCCCACGCCGTTGACGACGACCTTCAAGTCCTCCATCCGTTTGCCGACGAGCTTGGCGGCGTTGATGAGGGCGGCGAGGACGACGACCGCCGTGCCGTGCTGGTCGTCGTGGAAAACGGGGATGTCGAGTTCCTCCTTCAAACGCTCTTCGATCTCGAAGCAGCGCGGCGCGGAGATGTCTTCGAGGTTGATGCCGCCGAAGGCCACCGAGATGCGCTTGACCGTGTTGACAATCTCCGCCGGGTCTTTCGTCGAAAGACAGATGGGGAAGGCATCAACGCCCGCGAACTCTTTGAAGAGCATCGCCTTGCCTTCCATCACGGGCAAGGCCGCCGCCGGGCCGATGTCGCCGAGGCCCAAAACGGCAGTCCCGTCCGTGACGACGGCGACGGTGTTGCGCTTGATGGTGAGCGTGAAGACCTTTTCCGGGTCGCGCGCGATGGCCTCGCAGACGCGCGCCACGCCGGGCGTGTAGGCCATCGAGAGGTCTGCGCGCGTCTTCAAAGGCGCTTTCGAGACGACCTCGATCTTGCCGCCGAGGTGCATGAGGAAAACCCGGTCGGAGACGTTGATGACCTCGACGCCGTCAACCGCGCGCGCGGCCTCGACGATGGCCGCTCCGTGCTCGGCGGAACCGGCGTTGACGGTTACGTCGCGGATGATCGCGTCGCGCCCGACGCTGACGATGTCAATCGCGCCGATGTCGCCGCCCGCGCGCCCGATGGCGAGGGTGAGTTCTCCGAGTGTGCCTGCGCGCGACGAAAGCTTCACGCGCAGGGTCAGGCTGTAGCTCGCGCTGGGCGTGGTCTGCATCGAGGGCAAAGCTTTCCTTTCGCGTCCGTCTTCGGCCAGAGCTTCCGGGGGAATCTTGATTTTTACTCTAGCGCCAAAGCCGACGGCGGCGCAAGCAAACGTCTCGGACGTTGCATCGCTCAAGCCTCAACGAAGGGGCTTTGAATCACTCTTCATTGACGCCGACCGCTTCGGCCAGCAGGCGCGCGATCTCTTTCAGGGCCGAAGCGTCCGCGGCTCCGGCGTGTGCGGCCAGCCGCAGCGAGCGAGCGCCGAGCAGCGTGTAGGCCAGGAGCGATTCGGGTTCGCCTGCGTCGCGCAGCGCCTTGAGGTGTTTGCCTACAGTCTGCGCGTCGGCGCGCGCAAACGAACCCGTCAGCGCGCGTTCCGGGGGCGTGCGCGAAAGGTTTTCGAGCGTGCTGCGGAGCAGGGGCAGAAGGATGCGCCGCGCCCTCTGCGGAGTGAGACCGCAACGCGCGAGCAGGGCGGCGGCGATGTCGAAGAGCGCGACCGTGTGCCCCGCCGTCAACAGCGCCGCCGCGTGGTAGAGCGCCTTGTCTTCGGCCCGAACGGAGAAGCTCTCCCCGCCGAGGTCGCGCACGATGCGGCGCGCAGACGCGACCGCCGCCCCATCGCCTTCGACGCAGAAGAAGGCCCGGCGCAGGCTCTCGGCCCCCGCCGCCGCGTCGCTCACCGACGCGAGCGGGTGCATCGAGCCGACCCGAAATCCGCGCGCGCGCAGGGGCGCGAGCACCTCCGACGAGAGCGCCCCGCTCGTGTGCAGCGCGACGCGACCGCGCACACGCTCGCCCTTCAGCGAGGCGATGCGCCCGGCCACTTCCGCAACCGCGTCGTCCGGCGTCGTGATGAAAAGGAGTTCGGCCTGCGGCAACTCTTCGAGCCGCGCGAACGGCAGGGCCAGCGCCTTCACCCCGGCCACCTCGACTGCGCGCCGCGCGCGCCCCGCCCGACGCGAAACCAGCGCGCGCACGTCGTAACCGCACGCCGCGAGCGCGCGGGCCAGCGCCGTGCCGAGCCTCCCCGCGCCCACGACCACGACGCCGTGTGCGCTCGGAGTTGACGCGCGCTGCGCCTGTGCGCGACGCGTTGATACGGGCGACGACGCGCGGCGGGGCGAGACGTGCGGCGACGAAGCGCGGCGCGGCGACGTGGGTCGAGACGAGGGCGCGACCGTCGCCGCGCGTGAAAAAGGGGAGTCGGAATCGCTCTCGCTTCCCTCTCCCCCTTCGCCTTTCGACTTTCGACTTTCGCCTTTCGACTTCACGGTGCGTTGATCTCTGCCTTTGAGACGAGTTCGATGAGCACGGGCTGTTCGGGCAACTCGTCGAGCCACTGCTCGAAGCGCGCGCGCAGCTCGTCACGCGTCAGGAGTCCCGCTTCGCCGTTCGGCGCGACGACTTTCACGGGCGGCGGCGCGGGCATCCTTCGCAGCGCGCGCTCGATGAGCGTCACGTCGAGCCACGTGAAACGTTCGGGCATGCGCCCCTGCGCGAAGGCGGACGAGAGCGCGCGAGCACGTTGCGCCGTCTCCTCGTCGCCGCGCCGCGCCAGCGCGTCGAGCGAGATGGCGAGGCTCGCGCCGAGCATCAGGAGCGTGCGGCGATAGACTGAAAGCCCGCGCTCCAACAGAGCCTCGATCTCCTGCGGCAGCTCTTCCAGCTCCGCGGCCTGCGACAGACGGAAGCGGCACGCGCACGACGGCTGAGCTTCGAGCAGCTTCCGCACCGGCAGCTCGCAGCGCGCGCCGGACGCCACCCGCAGAAGGTCTTCGGCCTGACGCCACACCTGCGAGCTGACGACGGGCAGTCGCGACAAAGACTCGAACTCGCGCCAGCGCCCGCCACGCCGGAGCGCGCGCAAAGACTCGCGCGCCGACTTATCGCCCACAGTTTTATCATGCGCGGCTGCGTAATGCTCGCTGTAGCGCGCGCGGAACTCGCGCCAGAGCCGCCCGAACCTCTCGCGCCGCGCGGCGTCGAGGAAGTTGTTCCGGTCTTCGGCGATGTCGAGCAGCTCGCGGCGCGCGGTCTCGATCTCGCCCACGCTGGTCGGCTCGGCGGCGGCGATGTAGGCGCGCACGCGCTCGCGCACGTCAAAACCCTCGGCGAACTCGGTCAGGTCTTCCAGCGCGCGCGCGCGGAGCGCGAAGGTCTCTGGCGAGCGACGGAACGCCTCGGCGACGCGCGTCAACCCTTCTTCGAGCGAGAACTGCCCGCCGAGCATCGCTTCGAGTGCGGCGGCGGCGCGACCGAAACTCTTACGCACCTCTGCCTCGGCGCTCCACACGCGCTTCGTCAGACAGCCGTCCAGCAAGGAGTCGAACTTCTGTCGCAGCCCGCGCCTGCGCCACTCGTCGAGCCACACGGCCAGAGCATCGCGCACCTCTTCGCGCGCGCGCTCCGCGCCGGCAGAGCCGAGCGACGACTTGCCCGTCAGCAGACGCGCCCACTCGATTAACTCTTCGGCCAGCGGCTGCGTCTCGACGGACGATGGCTGCGCCTCGACCGGCGACGGCTGCGTCACAACCGGCGATGGCTGAGACGCGCCGCCCGGTGTTTGTGACGCGCTGCCCGGTGTTTGTGACGTGCCGCCCGGCGGTTGTAACGCGCTGCCCAGCGGTTGTGATGTGCTGCCGTCTTCGCCGTAGCTTCCCGCCCCCACCTCGGTCGCGTGCGCGTCACCGGGCACGACGATCTGACCGGCGACTTGCCCGGCACGCCCTTCGTGTTTGACGGCGACGCTCTCAACAGTCGCCCACCCGTCGGCCTGCGCGTCGCTCGCTCCGCCGGGCGAGGCGGAGTCCGGGGCTGAATGTTCTTTATCCGGCGCGATGTTCTGCGCGGCGTGCGCGCGTGGCGCAGCGTCGTGTGCTTCGAGCGAGGCGATGTGGAATTGGTAGCGCGTCTCGCCGCCGGCGGCGACCGACTCGTCGAGTCGGCCCGCGCCGGCTGCCTCGGCGAACTGCGCCAGGATGTCACCGACCTGCTGCGTCGCGTTCCCCTTCGCGCCCTCGTCTCCGAGCAGGAGCGCCGCGCACATCTCGCGCGGGGTAGCGCCGCGCCCGTCGAGCGACAGCACGAAGAGACTCTTCAGGATGAGCCGCGCCTGATAGCGCTGCATCACCGGGAGCTGCGAGATGCAGCTCTCCGCAAGGCGCTCGTAGGTCTCGAAGGCGGCGCACAGCTCCAAAGCCTTGCGCAGTTCCGGCTCGGTCGCGTCGAAGACCTCGTCGAGCAGGACGAGCGAGAGCGCGGGCCGCTGCGTGGCGCGCGCCGCCGCCGAGGCCGCGAACGAAAGGAAGGAGAAGGCCGGGACGTAGAGCCGCACGCCGGGCGCGGACTCCGCGACGAGCGGGTGGACTGGGTAGAGCGCCCCGAAGCGCGACTGGCTCCAGTTGAAGTCGTAGACGGTCGCGCGCAGGTGTTGATAGATTTCGCGCAGGGTGTCGCCGACCTGCGGGCGCTTGCGCAGCACGAACTGGTCGGCGACGCGATAGAGGTTTTCGGGGTCGAGGTAGTCTATGTGATAGGTGGAGACCAGCGCGACGTTTGCGCCGTCCGCGCCCGCGATGTCGTCGTCGAGGGCGAGCGCGAGGAAGACGTTCATCCCTCGCGCGGCGTTGGCTAAGGCTCCGAGCACGGGGCCGTCGTCGCGCATCACGCGCGCGGGCCGATTAAACGCCGTATCAACGACGACCACCAGCGTCTCGCCCGTCGCGCGCGAGGCCGCGACGGTCAGCATCTCCGAAGGGTCTCGGCCCCACTGCGCGTCGCCGCCGCCGAAGTAGGATGCGAAGGCCGCGCCCAACTCCTCAGCCAGCGTCGGGTGCGTGCCGCGCTCGACGCGCACCACCGCGCAGCGACGCCCGGCGAGCCGCCTCGCGCTCGTCCCGACGTGTGTGTCCTCGGCGGTCGAGCGCAGACGCTCCGAGCCGGCCAGCGCGCCGAAGACGGCCAGGGTGTGGCTTTTGCCGACGCCGCGCGCGCCCGCGAGCGCGTGCGCCGCGCCCATGCCGGGCGGGAGGTCTGCCAGCACGTCGAGCCAGCGCGACAGAAGGTCTGAGGTCACGTCCGTGAAGCGGTACGCGGCCAGCGCCTGCGCCGGGTCGTCGGCGAAGTTTCCGACCTGCTCGAACGACTGCGGCTCGATCAGGTCTTTGATCTTATCCTGTATCCGTTTCATGCAATTCCGGCGGGAAAAAAGGCTTATCTGTCACTGGTCGGATGAGATGCATGCCTCGTCGAATGAGGCCGGGGCCGGCACTTTTGAATCTAGCACGCGGCCCGCGCCGGTGGCAATCATTATGTTGTTGGGCGGCGCGGGGTTTTGGCTGTATAATCCGTTGAGTCTCCTCCAAACGGGTCGAGGGAAATGGAGCCGACGCGTAGAGTCTCGGTCGGCGTGGTCTTTCAAGTCCGGCGCGGGCAACTCGCTTTTCGCGGGCGCGGCCTGCACAACCAACGGCGCGATTCATGGCATCCAAGTGTCGCGCCTTAGTCGGGTACTTCGCCGCTCAAACGCCCTGCTCCGGCTCGCGGCGATGCGCTCCTGACTCGGCGCTGCCCCGTCAGAGACGCGCGAGGTCAACCTGTCCGGGCGTCCGAGTTTCTAAGAGTAGATAAACACCTTCTCTTTCGGCCACAGGCGTTGAAAAGTTTTTGGAGGCATACGTTATGCACAACCGTTTCTCCCGCGCGCTCATGGCGCTCGTCGTCGTCTCCGGCCTGTGGGCAGGCTCGCTGACGGCCCTGGCCTCGACGCTGCCCGCGCAGCAAGGCACGCAGCAACCGTCGGCCAAGCAGCCGTCTGGCGAGCAGAAGGATCAGAAGACCGGCGACGACACGGCGGCGACCGCCACGCCTGAGTCACAGCCGCAACCGGCGGCGACCGGCTCCGGCAAGGCGCTCTCCGAGAAGGAAGACCCGCGGCTCATCGGCAAGCGCAACATCAACAAGGGCATCATCGCGCACATGAGCGGCGGACTGGACAAGGAGGTCGCGCTCGGTCGGCAGTTGGCCGCAGAGGTTGACCGCCAGGCCAAGTTCATTGACGACCCCGTAATCACCGAGTACGTCAACCGCGTCGGCCAGAACCTCGTGCTCCACTCCGACGCCAAAGTTCCCTTCACCATCAAGGTCATTGACTCCGACGAGGTCAATGCGTTTGCGCTGCCCGGCGGCTTCTTCTACGTCAACAAGGGGCTGATCCTCGCCGCCGACAACGAGGCCGAGATGGCCGGCGTGATGGCGCACGAGATCGGGCACGTGGCCGCGCGCCACGCGATGGAGAATCAGACCAAGGGCATGCTGGCGAACATCGGCCTCATGGCCGGCTCGATCTTCCTCGGGGGCCTGGGCGGCATGGCGATCATGAACGGCGCGCAGTTCGGCGCGCTCCTCGGCTTCATGAAGTTCAGCCGCAACGCCGAGTCCGAGGCCGACATGCTCGGCGTCGAGTACCTCTGGGCCGCGGGCTACGACCCGAACGCCATGTCCACGATGTTCGAGAAGCTGGCGGCGCAGAACAAGCACAAGCCCGGCACCTTCTCGAAGCTCTTCGAGACGCACCCGCAGTCGGTTGACCGTATGGAGGCGTCGCGCGCTTTGGTCGCGCGCTTCCCCGAAAAGGAGGAGTACGTCGAGAACACCTCCGAGTTCCAGCGCATCAAGGCCCGTCTGCTCCGGCTCTCGAACGCGCGCGCCTCGACCGCCGGGAACATCGGCGGCGACGACAACGGCAGTGCTCCGGGCCGCCCGACTCTGAAGCGCCGCTCGCCCGCGCCCGACGATACCACCACGCCGGACGACCAGACGAAGCCGTCCGAGAAAAATGACGGCAGGCCGACGCTCAAGCGCAACACCGACGACCAGCAGCAGCAGAAACCGCCGCAACCGTAGTGACGCGGCCCCGGCTTGATTTGCGGCAAGGAAGAGTCCGAAGGCTCTCAGGTCTGATGACCTGAGAGCCTTCGCCTTGAGGGCCGACGCCTGTCAATGCCGAGCGCCGCGGCTTGACAACAAAAAGGCCGTTTCGTATTCTAACCGTTCGCGTTCTAGACGCTTAAAATTGAGAGAGTTATCCTATGTCAACCTATTTTCCCAGCGGCGACTCGCTCGCCGATAATCGTAAGTGGTACGTCGTGGACGCGGCGGGTCAGACCGTGGGTCGTCTGGCAACCGAGGTGGCGCGCGTGCTGATGGGCAAGAATAAGCCGCAGTACACGCCCTTCATGGATACGGGCGACTGCGTCATCGTCGTCAACGCGCGCAAGGCCGTCTTCAAAGGCTCGAAGAACGACCAGAAGGTCTACCGCCATCACACGCTCTATCCGGGCGGACTCCGTGAGATTTCCGTCCGCAACCAGTTCGAGCGCCATCCGGAGCGCGTCATCGAGCTGGCCGTCAAAGGCATGCTCCCGAAGAACAAGCTCGGCAAGGCGATGGCGAAGAAGCTCAAAGTTTACGCCGACGCGGCGCACCGGCACGCGGCGCAACGCCCCGAACCGCTCCAGTTGAGCGGGCGGGCAGCGGCGCAGAAGGCATAAACGAACTTACCTGAAGGAAGAGGAACTGTGGCAGACATTCAGTATTACGGAACAGGGCGGCGCAAGACTTCCACCGCGCGCGTTTACTTGAGGCCGGGCACGGGCGAATTCAAGGTCAACAAAAAGACTTTCGAGCAGTATTTTCCCAACCAGGCCCTGCGCATGATTATCCGCCAGCCGCTGACGCTCACCGACACGGCAAACAAGTTCGACATCGTCGTCAACGTCGCGGGCGGCGGCCCCGCCGGACAGGCCGGCGCGGTGCGCCACGGCATCACACGCGCCCTGATGGAGTTCAACGCAGACCTCCGCCCCGCGCTCAAAGACGCCGGACTCGTCACGCGCGACCCCCGCGCCAAAGAGCGCAAGAAGTACGGGCAGAAGGGCGCGCGCAAGCGTTTCCAGTTCTCGAAGAGATAGCGAATTTTTGATTTGCGATTTGAAATTGCAAATCGAAAATCGAAAATTTCGTCAATCCATTGTCGCGCCCCGGTTGGTTGCTCCCTTCGGGAGTCGCTTGGGGCGCGGCGAGTACATTAAACCAATCCAGACCGAGGAGGATTTAGTTTGGCAGTCACCGTCACGATGAAAGAATTACTGGAGGCCGGCGTGCACTTCGGCCACCAGGTCAGGCGCTGGAACCCGAAGATGAAGGAGTACATCTTCGGCGAGCGCAACGGCATTAACATCATTGACCTCCAGAAGACGCAGAAGATGTTCCGCGACGCCATTTCGTTCGTCACCAGTCTGGTGGGCGAAGACCGCGGGCGCAACATCCTCTTCGTCGGCACCAAGCGCCAGGCGCAGGACGCCATCCGCGAAGAGGCCGAGCGCGCCAGCCAGTATTACATCAACCAGCGATGGCTCGGCGGGTTGCTGACGAACTTCCAGACCGTCCAGAAGTCCATCAAGCGGCTGCGCGACCTCGAAGCCATGCAGACCGACGGGCGCTACGAGAAGCTGACGAAGAAGGAGCGCATCAAGCTCGACCGCGAGCGCGAGATTCTCGACAAGAACCTTTCGGGCATCAAGAACATGACGCGGCTGCCCGATGCGCTCTTCGTCATAGATGTGCGTAAAGAGGACATCGCCGTCAAGGAGGCCAATCGCCTCGGCATCCCGATCATCGCCGTCGTGGACACCAACTGCTCGCCCGAAGGCATTGACTACGTCATCCCCGGCAACGACGACGCGCTCCGTGCCGTGCGCCTCTTCGCTTCGCGCATCGCCGACGCCGTCATCGAGGGCCAGCAGTTGAGCACGAAGGGCGCGGAGGAGGAAGAGGCCGAGCAGCAGCAGGCTCAAGCCGTGCAGGCTGAGACCGCGACCCAGCCGACCGCGCGCGTCGTCACCTCTTCGGTCACGACCGAGCGCGACCCGGGCCGCCAGTCCGCGAACACCACCGACATGCAGGCCGCCGCGCCTTCGGCTGAGACGCAGGTTTCCGTGCCCGGCAACCGCGGCTTCGCGACGACGGGCCAGCAGCCCGACAGCGTCGGCGACCACGAGCAGGCGGGGACGCACGCGCCCGTGCGCGGCGCGACCGGCGGCGGTGCGGAGGCCGCGGGCGGCACAAAACCGCAGTCCTCGCCCGAGCAGGAGAAGGGCGCGGAGACGGTCGGCGCGGCCAAGTAGAGGCCGCGGGCACGCCGGGCGGCGAAGCCTTCAACTTTCAAACAACGGCGAGCGCAGCCCTCAAGTGCGGATGAACCCGCCGGGCTGCGCTTTTAAATACCGTAAAGAGTCAACGGTAAATCGTGAATGGTAGTTGCGCCCCTTCGACTTGAGCGCCCACAGCCCCAGGCCGACCAAATCGCAACCACGATTTACGATTCACGATTTACGATTTACGAGGAGACTTAGGACATGGCGGAAGTAACACCGGGCGGGATTAAGGCGCTGAGGGAGAAGACGGGCGCGGGCATGATGGACTGCAAGAAGGCGCTCCAGGAGGCCGGCGGCAACGAGGAGCAGGCCATCGAAATCCTGCGCAAGCACGGCATCACGACGGCGGGCAAGAAGGCGGGGCGCATCGCCGCCGAGGGCGTCGTCGGCTCTTACATACACATGGGCGGCAAGGTCGGCGTGCTCGTCGAGGTTAACTGCGAGACCGACTTCGTGGCGCGCACCGACGAGTTCCAGCAGCTCGTCAAGGACATCGCGATGCACGTCGCCGCCGCCGAGCCGCGCTACGTCTCGCGCGAGGAAGTCCCGGCGGAGGTGCTCGACAAGGAGCGCGAGATTGCGCGCGCGCAGGTCGCCAACGACCCGAAGAACGCCAGCAAGCCGGAGCAGGTCGTCCAGAAGATCGTCGAGGGCCGCCTCAACAAGTTCTATGAAGAGGCGGTGCTCCTCGACCAGCCGTTCGTCAAAGACCCGGCCAAGACCATCAACGAGCTTTTGACCGAGAAGATCGCCAAGACGGGCGAGCGCGTCACCGTCCGCCGCTTCACGCGCTACAAGATGGGCGAGGGCTTAGCCCGTCGCAGCGACGACTTCGGCGAAGAGGTGGCCGCGCTCGCGGGCGGCAACCAGTAAATTTTGACGATGGCAGCAGAATCACCACCGACCAAAGGAGCGCCCGTCTTCCGCCGCATCCTCCTGAAGGCTTCGGGCGAGGCGCTGATGGGCGCGCAGAACTACGGCGTGGACGTGGGCGTGGCGCGCTCGATTGCCGAAGAGATCAGGGCCGTGCGCGACCTCGGCGTAGAGGTCGCGGTCGTCGTCGGCGGCGGCAACATCTTCCGCGGCGTCTCGGAGAGCGCGGGCGACATGGATCGGTCGAGCGCCGACTACATCGGCATGCTCGCCACCGTGATGAACGCCGTGGTGTTGCAGGACGCGCTCGAAAAGGTGGGCGTGCACACGCGCGTGCTCTCGGCCATCAACATCCCGCAGGTGGCCGAGCCTTTCATCCGCCGCCGCGCCATCCGGCACCTGGAGAAGGGGCGCGTCGTCGTCTTCGCCGCCGGGACGGGAAACCCGTATTTCACGACCGACTCGGCGGCAGCGTTGCGCGCGCTGGAGATCAGGGCCGACGTGATTCTGAAGGCGACGAAGGTCGAGGGCGTTTACACCGCCGACCCCGTGAAAGACCTGACGGCCACGCGCTACGATTGCATCACCTACCGAGAGGTTTTGGAGCAGCAGCTCAAGGTGATGGACGCCTCGGCCATCTCGCTGTGCATGGACAACGACCTCCCCATCGTCGTCTTCAACATGCGCACGCCCGGCAACATCCAGCGCGTCGTCGCGGGCGAGGCCGTGGGCACGCGCGTGTGTAACGAAAAGCCGTGAGCCGTGAACCGTAAACCGTGACAAGTGAAAACCTGTTCTTCACTTGTCACGGTTTACGGTTCACGGTTTACGATTGACGGAGAGAGCCATGAGTGAGAATGATGTCATCAGGGAGACGCGACCGCGGATGGAGGGGGCGGTCGAGGACTTGAGGAAGAAGCTGGCGACAATCCGCACGGGGCGCGCGGCGGTGAGCTTGCTCGACTCGGTGGTGGTCGAGTATTACGGCACGCCGACGCCGCTCAGCCAGATGGCGTCGGTGCACGCGCCGGAGCCGAACATGCTCACGGTGCAGCCGTGGGATCAGACGCAGCTCGGCGCAATCGAGAAGGCCATCCGCTCGGCAGACCTCGGCCTCAACCCTTCAAACGACGGCAAGCTCGTGCGCGTGCCCGTCCCACCGCTCACGGAGGAGCGCCGCAGACAGCTCGCCAAGCAGGTGCACGAGGCCGCCGAAGAGCACCGCACCGCCATCCGCAACGTGCGCCGCGACTCCAACGACCGCCTCAAGCGGATGCTCAAGGACAAGCAGATTTCCGAGGACGCCGAGCGCGACGCCCTCTCCGAAGTCCAGAAGATGACGGACACCTACATCGGAAAGGTTGACGAGCTGGCGAAGTCGAAGGAGCAGGATATTCTGAGCGTCTAAGCCGAGAGAGAAGCCGGCGGGACTCAAGACAATTTAAACGCGAAGCGGCGAAGGGCGCGAAGTTGAGTTTCCGGAAACTCGACTTCGCGCCCTTCGCCGCTGGTCGTCTTGAAACCCGCCGTGCGACAGCGGGCGTTCAGCTTCTCTTCAGAAGCTGAACCGCACGGAAGCCTGTATGCGCCGGTTGCCGGAGGCGGCGTTGCCGCCTCCGAAGCCGCCAGCAGTGGAGAGCGACTGCCCGAAGCTGGGGGAACTGAGGTTGCCGACCGGGTTGGCGAAGTTCGTGTGATTGAGCATGTTGATGAAGAAGAGCGAGAAGGTCAGCGAGTAACGCTTCTGCTCGCCGCCCGCGCCGCCGCCGCCGAAGCCGCCGCGCTCGCCGCCGCCCATCATCACAGGGCCGCCCATGCCACCGGCGGGGCGTCCGCCGCCGCCGCTGCGCCCGCTGCTGCCGCCTCCTCCTTCGCGCCCGCCGCGATTGCCGCCCTGCTGACCCTGCTGGCCGTTCTGCGCTGCCGCGCGATTAGCCGCCGCGCCCGGCAGGTCGCCGAAGCTGAAGGTGCGGCTGACGCGCATGTTGACGGAGAAGAAGCCGGGGCCTTGCCCGAAGTTGCGCGGGATGATGGTCTGGCCCGGCTTGGGGTTGATGTCGAAATCGCCGAAGGGCGTGTGGCGCAGGTCAGCCGCCGTGGTCTGAGAGTCGGCGAACGCGGGGCGGTCGTTGATGATGCTGTCGTGGTTGTTGTCGGAGCCGGTGATGATGTTGAAGGGGCGGCCCGTGCTGGCGATGATGATCGGGTTCAGCGAGAGCTTCAGATAGGGGATGCCTATCTGGCCGACGAGTGTGAAGCGGTGGCGCACGTCGAAGGTGGAGCGCCCGTACTCGCCGCGCAGGTCGTACTGGTTGACGGGGAAGCTGCCGAAGTCCGTGTCGCCCTGGGCCTTGCCGAGCGTGTAGTTGGCGAAGAGCGAGAAGGTGCGGCTGATCTGTTTGCTGAGGCCGACGTTGAGCTGCTCGATGTTCTGCGTGCCCGAAGTCTCGTACTCGTAGATGTCGCCGAGCTGCGGCTGCGGGCGCAGGCCCGTGGGGAGCGGCGCGTTGATGTCGCGCGAGCGCAGGACGTGGCGCGAGTTGTAGGTCGAGGCGAAGACGTTGAGCGTGAACTTCTTCGGGAGCTGCCGCGACAGGATGAGGCCGCCGATGTAGGAGTAGGGCGCGGTGATGTCCGGCGCGAGCCGGCGGGTCGTCTGCGGCACGGCGAACGCGCTCAGTTGGTCAACGGTCGGGATGAGTGGGAAGAGGCTGAGGATGGAGAGCGCCTGCTGCGCGCGCGCCGAAGTGTCGGTCGCGAGCGGGGCGGTGATGATGAACTGCTGCTGGTTGACTCCGTTGAAGCGCTCGGCGTTGAGCGAGAGAATCTCGGCGATGCGGTCGTAGAAGATGCCGAAGCCGAGGCGGATGACTGTCTTCGCGGGCTTCCCGCCTTTGCCGTCGGGCGACCACGCCAGATAGACGCGCGGGGCGAGGTTGAAGTGGCTGCTGATGTTCGTCTGCGCCTCGTAGCGCAAGCCGCCGCCGAGCGTCAGATTGGGGCGCACCTTCCAATCATCCTGGATGAAGCCGCCGAAGTCCACCTGGTTGATCTTGGCGAGCGGCTGGCCGCCCACGAGTGTGAGCTGCGTCGGCCCGAGGCCGAAGGCGGCGAGCTGCGCGGGGCCAGCGCCCGCACGCAGAAGCTCCTGCGTCTCGCGGAAACGCTCCAGGCTCGTGATCGGCCCCGCCGCGCCGGCTACGGGGACGCCGTTGTTGTCGAAGCTGACGGGACGGGCGAAGCCGCCGGTGAAGGTGTAAGTCCCGTTGAAGTTGCTCTCGGAGAAGTCCGAGACGCTGATGCCGCGCAGGCGCGCGCCGAACTTGAGCGAGTGCAGGCCGTGCGCCTGCGTCGTCGTGTTCGTCACCTCCCAGCGGCTGTTCGCGCTGAACGAATCGCCGACGGTCGCGCCGCCCGAAGTGAAGGCGTCGAGCACGTTGACGGCGAGCGCGTCGCTGAGCGCGGTCTGGTTCGTGTGGTTGCGTATGAACTGAAAGCGCGTCTCGTTGACGGTCTTCTTGCTGATGACGGCGGTCTCGGTCAGTTGCAGCGTGTGCGAGCTGGTGAGCTGGTTGAAGCCGCGTTCTGGCAGCGAGAACTGCGAGACGCCCTGGTTGTCCTGGCTGAAACGGAAGTAGTTGTAGCGCGCGACGAGCGTGTTGTTCTTGTTGATCTGGTAGTCGAGGCGCGGGCTTGTGTTGAGGCGGCGCGCGGGCGTCAAGACCGCCGCGTTGAAGGGCGTGGGCAGAAGCGTCAAAGGGTCGAGCACGGTGGCGTTGACGAGGTCGTTGTCGTCGGTTTCGCCGCGCTCGAAGTCGAAGAAGAACGAAGCCTTCTTCGGGACGATGGTGCCGGAGAGGTTGCCGCCGTACTGTCGGAACTGGAAGGGCGGACGCTTCGCGCTCCGCAGGAAAGGGTTGCGCGAGTTCAGGCTCTCGTCGTTGAACGTCCCGGAAAGGCTGCCGCGCAAGCGGTCGGTGCCGGGCTTGGTGAAAATCTGTATGCCGCCAAAACCCGGCTGGTCGCGCTCTGCGGAGAGCGGGTTGTCGTTGACGCGTATCTCGCGGATCGAGTCCTTCGGCGGGATGCGCCCGCCCTCGAAGCCGTCAATCAAAATCTGTCCGCCGTTCGGCCCGACCGAAGGGCCGGCGAGCGCCGACAGAGCAGCGGCCAGCTCGTCCGGGTCGTCGGGCAGGGCTTCGAGGTCTTTGCCCTTGAGGACGATTGCACCGGCGCTCGCGTCGTCAACGTTGACCGGCGACTCTGCGGCGACGACCACCTCCTCTTTCGCCAGCGAGACGCCGAGCGTGATCTTGCCGAGGTCGTTGCGTCCCGGTTTGACATCCACGCCCACGTTCTCGTAAGCGGCGAAGCCCGGCGCGGCGGCGCGCACCGTGTAAGCGCCGGGCGCAAGGCCCGCGAGCAGGAAGTTGCCGTCGTTGTCCGTCGTCGCGGTCTTCTGCTTTCCCGTCGCGTCCGTCGCGGTGACGGTCGCGCCGACGATGACGCCGCCGAACTCGTCTGCGAACTGGCCGTGCAGCGTCCCCGTGCCGGGCGTCTGCGCCGACGCGATGCCAGCGCCGAGCGCCCCGCAGAGCAGGAAGCCGAAGGCGAGGGCGAATGTTTTCAGAGAGACTTTCATGTCGAGTACCCTTGCAATCCAGAGATGAAGAAGGAAGGAGTAGGGATGAAGTGCGGCTATCAGGAACTGTTTTTATTTCATCCCTCCGCCTTCATCCTTCCGCCTTAGCTCTTCACGGCTGTCCGATGCCGAAGCCGAAGTTGAACCCGCCCGCGCCGCCGAGGCCACTTGCGCCGCCCGCGCCGCCCGAAGCACCCGCGCCGCCGCCGCCCGCACCCGGCCTGCGCGACATCATCGCGACGAGCGGCTCGATGTTGGAGACGAGCTGGATGGCCGTGACGCGCGTCGGGTCTGCGCCGACGGTGCTGGAGACGACGACCATCGTGCCCGGCTTGAGTTCGGCGAGCGTGACCGCCGGCAGGCGTTCGAGCATCTGCTGCATGAAGTCGCCGCCCATGCGTCGCGGGCCGCCGCCCTGCCCCTGTCCTTGACCTCCACCCTGCCCTGCACCACCTGCGCCGCCGCCTTGACCGGCGGCCTGCCCCTGTCCTTGACCTTGACCGCCGCCGGGCGCTGCGCTGCCGCCCGCACGTCGCTCACCACCGCCTGCCCCACCTGCGCCGCCCGCTCCGGGGCCACCCATCATCGTCAACATCTCCGGCGGAACCTGCTTCAGAACGGAGTCGGAGCGGACGACGACCGTGAGCGGCTGGTTGCCTTGAGCCTGCTTGATCGTGATCTCGTTCTTCGACGGGTCAACCGAGGCGACCGTACCGACCGACGTGCGGAACGAGCCGGTCACAATCTCTTCCGGCGTGAAGCGCGCGCCGTCTTCGCTCCGGTCGCCTTTGGCGCGGAGCTGGTCGCCGACCTTCACCTCCTCGAACGTCGAGGGCTTGCGTTCGGAGAACTTGATGGAGTCCGGCGCGTAGCGCGTGAGCTTCACGTTTGCTCCGCCCGCGGCGATGACCACGTCCTGCGACCCCTGCGCGCCGCGGACTTTGACCGTGATCTCTCTGGTCTGCGGGTTCACCGCCGAGACGACGCCGACGACGCCGCGCCGCCGCCACTCGGCGCGCTCGGCCTCCTGCTTCGCGGCGATGTCTGCCTTCGTGTTGACGACGACCACGCGCGGCCCGACGAGCGTCCTGCCGTCGGCAGACACTCTGCCGAGCGCGAGCACGCGGTCGCCCGCGGCGATGTCGGAGAGCTGCATGGGCGCGGCCTTGTCGAGCTTGGTCTCGCCCGGAGAGGTCTTCAGAATCCGTGTCGCGTCGGAGATGGTGACGATGACGACCGCGACCGCATCCGTCTTCACGTAAATCTGCTTCGAGGCAGCGTCCACCGTGAGCACGTCGCCGAGCACGTTGTTCGCGGGGGCGGGCGTCTGCCCGAAGGCTTCGGCGGCCAGGGCCAAAAGGACGAGCGCCAGAGTTGAGGCGGTCAGGAATCTTCTCATCTAATAAAGTCCTCGCGCTTATCGGTTCTCGCGTTTCTCACTTGAAGACGCCGCATGAGCGGCGCGCGTTACAGAAATTTCGCAGCGGGCGGGGTCAAGCTTTGCGGCAGCGCGCGTGTTGCCGACGATTTTACGCAGTAGCCGCACCGATAGTTCCAAAAACAAGCCCCGTAGGCGAAGACCGAGGTCGCACAACGAAAGTCCTTCGTTCTGATTTCCGCCGGGGAGACTTGAAAGTTCCTTCATTCGGCGAGGCCATGCGTTAGTTGACCGGCGGGCGTTAGACGCGTGCAGGACAGTTGTGAGTTGGCACGTTTTCGCAGTAATGATCCATCTTTTCGCACCGCCGCGGCTGGGCGCGTCCGTGACGGAGACGAAAACCGCGAGCCGTAGCGAGCAGGCGTTGTTTCAGGGCGCAGGCGCGGCCCGGCATCGCTTGTCTGTTCGCTACGGCTCGCGGTTTTCGTCTTCGCGCTGAATGCGCTCCATGTGCGGACAAGTGTAGCCGCGCGATCAAGGTTCAGGTTTAATGCTGAGCCGAAGACTTGAGCGATGCTTCGATGGCGGCCTTCAGGGCCTCGTAAGTCCGATCAGGGACTTGCCTGCCGTTGACGAAGAAGGTGGGCGTGGCGTTGACGCCGATCTTCTCGCCGTCGCGCATGTCGCGCTCGACCTCACCGGCGAACTTGCCTGAGTCGAGTGCGGCGTCGAACCGCTTACGGTCGAGGCCGATGACGCCCGCGTACTGCTTGAGCTGGTCAGCGCCGAGCGCCGACTGGTTGCGGAATAGTATCGCCGTGAAGTCCCAATACTTGCCCTGCTCGCGCGCGGCCTCGGCGGCCTCGGCGGCCTTCTCCGCGTCCTTGTGCTGCGAGAGGGGGAAGTCGCGCACGACGAAGCGGACGCGGTCGCCGTACTCGGCGATGAGTTTGTCGAGCACGGGCTGGGCCTGCGCGCAGACCGGGCACTGGTAGTCCGTGAACTCGACGACCGTGACGGCGGAGTCCGCCTTGCCCTTCGTCGGCTGATCGTCGGTGGCGATCTGGAAGACGGGCTGCTCCGGCGGCGTGATGAATGTCTGGACGCTCGCGCCGTTGCGTAGCCGCTGCGCGAGAGCGCCTTCGAGCTTCTGCTGCTCCTGCTGTTGCAGGAACTCGATGAGCTGGTACTTGACGGTCGGGAAGTCGCCCGTGATGCGCTCCTTGTTCTTGTTGTAGAAGTCCTGCGCCTGCGCCTCGGTGATGACCGGGATTTTAGACGTGATCTCCGAGTCGAGAAGCGCGCGCGTGGTGACGCTGCGCTTCTGCGCCTCCTGCGTGAGGAGGATGTCGTTGACGCGGAGGTCGAGGTCGTTGCGGCGAAGGAGATAGACCTGCTGCTGCACCTGCGAGACGAGCGGTCGCAGGCCCTCCTCGATGTCGCCCGCGGTGATGTTCTTGCCGTTGACCGTGGCGAGGACGCGCGCGCGATCAGCGGGCGTCGCGGGCGGCGTCACGTCTTTAACGAGCAACTTCACGTTCGCCGCGGCGCGCAGAGAGTCGGCGAACTTCTTCGACTGCTCGTCCTGGCGCTGGCTGCGGATGAAGGCGATGACCTGATCTTTGACCAGCGCGAAGTCAACGGCGCTGCCGGCCTGTTGTTCAATCTGCGCCTTGTTCTGGTTGAAGAAAGCCTGCGCCTCGGCCTGCGTCGGCTCGACGGTCTTTGCGACGACCTCCGTCTCGTAGAGCTTCTGGCTCGACACGCCGCGCTTCTTCGCCTCGGCTTCGAGCAGGAGACTATTGATCTGCGCGTCGAGCGCGTACTTGCGCGCGTCCGTGACCTGCTGCTGGAGTGCTTTAATCTGCTGCTGGACTTCGGGGCTGAAGTCGGCCTGCGTGATCTTCACGCCGTTGACGACGGCGAGCACGCCCGGCAGCGGCTTGTCCTCGCAGCCGCAGTCCTCGTCCGCGCCGCCCGACGCCGCCGCGACGGGCTGAGCCGCCGCCGCCCTTTGCTGCTGCGCGGGCGTCGTCTTCGTCGCGGGCGTCTGCGACGGCGTGGGCTTGGCCGCTGCGCCGTTAGAAGTCTGCGGCCTGCTCGTGGTCGGCGTGGTGCGCCGCGTCTGCGCCGCGACCGAGCAGGCGACGGCGAGGGTCAGAATGATTGCGTAGAAAAACTTGCTCATTAGTTCTCCGTCTGTTTGTTACGAGAATCGGGTCGGGTTTCCGTTGCGACGTGAGTCGCCGCCCACTTGCTTTGATGCGTCTCTCAACTCCCGCGTCGCTTCCGGGCGCGCAAGTTTAGCACCACGCCGGATAATTTCGCCACCTGCCGGTCGCGAACGCGTCGGAGACCCGACATCGCCTCCGCCCTTGCCGCCGCCGGAAATTTTCTCTTGACCCCGGAACCGATTCGGGACTTTATAATCATTCGATGATGAGTGCCCCGGCGAAAAAAGAGTTCCTGCGCGCGGGCGAGCTGGCGCGCGAGGCGGGCGTGAGCACGGACACGCTGCGCCACTACGAGCGCAAGGGCGTGGTGCCTGTGCCGCGCCGCTCGCCGAACGGCTATCGCGAGTATCCGGCGGAGGCACTCGCGCGCGTGCGTCTCGTGCGGCGCGCGCTCGCGGTCGGCTTCACGCTCGACGAACTGGCGCAAATCCTTCGCGCGCGCGAGCGCGGCGTCGCCCCCTGCCGCGAGGTGCGCGCGCTCGCCGCACGGAAGCTCGCGGGCGTCGAAGAGCGCCTGCGCGAACTGGCCGCGGTGCGCGAAGAGCTGCGCGCGACGCTCGCCGACTGGGACTCGCGCCTCGCCGGGACGAAGGCGGGCGAGCGCGCATGCCTGCTCGAATCACTCTCAATTTCGGAGCGCCCACACGACGAAAACAACCCCGCCCCCGATTGGCGCAGGCGGAAGAAAAGAGAAAGGTCGAAGCGATGAGAAAGATCAAGTTCGTACTCTGCCTCCTGGCGGCGTTCGCCGTCGCCGCAGTCGCCGTCTCCATCCGCGCCCAGAAGCAGTCGGGCGCGCATGCCGCACAGGACAGAGACGCGAGCGCCCCGCGCCGCGACGAGACTGCACACCCCGACTGCCCCTCGATGCAGGAAAGCAAGTCGCACACGGACTGCCCCTCGATGAGCGGCGACAAATCGCCAGCCGCAGGCGAGGCCGGCGGCCACGACGCGCACCTCGCCGCCGTCAACGAACGCGGCGAGCGAGCGATGGGCTTTTCGCAATCCGAGACGACGCACCACTTCATCCTGCAACCGGACGGCGGCGTCATCAAGATTGAAATCAATGACCCGAAGGACGCGTTGAACCGCGAACGGATCAGGCAACACCTCGCGCACATCGCGCGGATGTTCGCCGCGGGCGACTTCGACACGCCGATGCTCGTCCACGAAGGCGTGCCGCCGGGCGTGCCCGTCATGCGGCGTCTGAAGTCCGAGATCAGCTACGAGTACGAAGAGACGGACGGCGGCGCGCGCGTCCGCATCAAGACGCAGAGCGCCGAGGCGCTCGCGGCGGTTCAAGACTTCCTGCGCTTCCAGATTACCGAACACCAGACCGGCGATGCGCTTGAAGTGAACAGCCGCTGAGCGTGTCAACGCCCGTACACGCCTTCTCGCACGGTCGCCGGCTCGACCTCGCAGCGATGCCGCTCGGCTTGCTATCATCCGCGGGATGGCCGAGCAGCGTGAGAGTCTGCGCCTGTTGGTCGTGGCGGGTGAGGAGTCGGGCGACGCGCACGCGGCGGCGCTCGTGCGCGCTTTGCGCGAGCGTGCGCCCGCAGCCCGCTTCGAGTTCTTCGGCTCGACGGGCGCGAGGCTGCGCGAGGCGGGCGTCGAGTCGGTCGTGCGCGAGGACGACCTCGCCATCACGGGCCTCGTCGAGATCGCTCGCGCCCTGCCGCGCTTCGTCTCGGCACACCGCGCGCTCAAACGCGCCGCGCTCTCGCGCAGGCCCGACGCCGTCGTCTTAGTTGACTGGCCCGACTTCAACCTCGCGCTCGCGCGCACGCTCCGACGCCGCGGTCTGAAAATCATCTACTACATCAGCCCGCAGCTCTGGGCCTGGCGCTCGCACCGCGTCCGGCAGGTGCGCCGCGACGTTGACCTGATGCTCACCATCCTCCCGTTCGAGCGCGACTGGTACGCCGCGCGCGGCGTCGCGCACGTCGAGTTCGTCGGCCACCCGCTCGCCGAGCGCGCGCGCCCGCACGTCACCCGCGAGGAGTTCTGCGCGAGTCACGACCTCGACCCCGCGCGCCCGCTCGTCGCGCTCCTGCCCGGCAGCCGCCGCAAAGAGTTCGAGCGCATCCTGCCCCACATGCTCGACGCCGCCGCCCTCGTCGCCCGAACCACACCCGGCGCGCAATCATCAAAGACGCGGCCCGATGCACAGTTCGCGGAGAAACGACTCGACGCGCAGTTGACGGAGACGCGCCCCGACGCGCAGTTCGTCGTCGCGCTCGCCTCGCGCCGCTCGCCCGAAGAAGCCGGGCGGGTCATCGCCGCGCATCCCGAAGCCGCGCGGCTCGCTCCGCTCATTCGCGTCGCGCACGACGAGGCGCGCGAGGTGCTGGCGACCGCGGATGCAGCCGCCGTGTGCAGCGGCACGGCGACGCTCGAAGCGGCGCTGCTGGGCACGCCGCTCGTCGTCGTCTACAAAGAGTCGGCGCTCAACTGGCACACGCTCGGACGCCTCATCGAAGTCGAACACTACGGTCTCGTCAACCTCGTCGCGGGCGAGCGCGTCGCGCCGGAACTGATGCAGGAGGACTTCAACGGCCCTTCGCTCGCGCGCGAACTCCTCGCGCTGCTTGCCCCCGCTCACAACGCGCGAGTGCGCGCGCGGCTGCGCGCGGCTGCGGCGCGACTCGGCGAAGGCGGAGCTTCGTTGCGCGCGGCGGACGCGGTGCTTCGCGCTGTTCGGACTTGGAAACTGGAAGGCGTGAAAGGTTAGTTCGGTCGGAGAAGTCTTGTACGGGCGCGGCGAGGAAGAAAGTCTCACTCGCCTTGAAGAAGCGTCTCACTCGCCTTTCTCGTCCAGCCGCGCGGTCAGTTCCCTCACCTGTCGCTTCAACTCTTCGATTGCTTCGCGCATCCGCGGCAGACGGCCCCAGAGTGCGTTGCGGCGCTTGTACTCTTCGAGCGGCTGAACGGGCGTGCCCCACCAGACGCCGGGGCGCACGATCTTGCCCGGTAGGACTCCGGCCTGCGAACCGATGACCGCGCCCGACAAAACGCGCGCGTGATCGCCGAAGCCGACCTGCCCACCGATGACCGCATCGGATTCGATGACGGTGCTGCCTGAGATGCCGGTCTGCGCGGCGATGACGACGCGCTCGCCGATCTCGACGTTGTGCCCGACCTGCACGAGATTATCAATCTTCGACCCGCGCCCGACGCGCGTCACGCCCAGCGCGCCGCGGTCAACGCAAGTGTTCGCGCCGACCTCCACATCGTCCTCGATACGCACCGTGCCGACCTGCGGGAACTTGTGATAGACGCCCGCCTCGTCGCGCACGTAGCCGAACCCGTCGGCCCCGACGACCACGCCCGCGTGCAGCGTGACCCGGTCGCCGAGAGTCACGCCGTCGTAGAGCACCACGTTCGGGTGCAGCACGCACTCGCGACCTATGCGAACGCGCTCGCCGACGACCGACCCCGCCAGAATCTGCGTGCCCTCGCCGACCTCCGCGCCCTCGCCGACCACGACACACGCGCCGACGTGCACGCCCTCGCCCACCTTTGCGCTCGACGCGACGCTCGCCGTCGGGTGGACGAACGCGCTGCGACGCAGCGGCGGGTTCAGCACCTCCGCGATGAGCGCGAAGGCGAGCTTCGGTTGCGCCGTCTCGATGACGCTCCGCGCCCCAACGAGATTTGCGTGTGCGCCCTCCGGCGCGATCACACACGACGCGCCGCACGCGCGCGCCGCGTCTAAGTGTTTCTCGTCCTCGACGAACACTGCATCGCCCGCGCCCGCACCCTCGATTGAAGCCACGCCGACGACAAGTGCGCCCGCGTCCCCGCTCGCGCGCCCGCCGACGAGCGCTGCCAGCTCGGCGACGGTTCTTCCTTCCGCCTGTCTGCTCATGATTCCGGGTCAGCCTGAGACTTTGAAGAGAAGGTCGCGCTCGGCGGCAGTTGCCTCGTCGCGCGCCTCGCGCGTGAAGCCGCGGCGCGAGGCGCGTATGAATCGGGCGAGGTGCGAGACGTTCTCGTCGCCCATCTCTTCGAGCGCTTCGAGCGCGCGCCGGAGCGGCAAGCGCGCGCGGAACAGGATTTGGTGCGCGCGCTTCAGGGCGGCGCGCGACTCCGACGATAAGCCGCCGCGTCTGAGTCCTATCGCGTTCAGCCCACGCACGCGCGGCGGGTTGCCATCCGTCGTGAAGAACGGCAGAACGTCCTGCACGATTTTCGACTTGCCGCCAGCCATCGCGTAGCGCCCGAAGCGCACGAACTGGTGTGCGCCCACGTTCGACGAAAGGAAGACGTGATCCTCCACGCGTACGTGGCCGGCGAGGGCTGCGCCGTTGGCGAACACGTTGTCGTCACCCACCTCGCAGTTGTGCGCGATGTGGACGCCGACCATCAAAAAGTTTCGACTCCCCACGCGCGTCTCCCCGCCCTCGCCGCTCGCCCGGTGAATCGTCACATACTCGCGTATCAGGTTGTCGTCTCCGACCACGAGCGCGCTCCGCTCGCCCTTGAACTTCACGTCCTGCGGCTCGCCGCCCAGAGTGACGTGCTCGTAGACGCGGTTGCGCTCGCCCAGGATGGTAAGCCGTTTGACGACGGCGTGCGCGCCGATCTCACAACCTGCGCCGATGACGACTTCATCCTCGACGACGGCATACGGGCCGACGCGAACGTCCGGCGCGACCGCTGCCTTCGGGCTGACGACTGCTGTCGGGTGTGCTTCCATAACCTTGCGGACGAAGCGGGATGGTACGACGGGAGAAGGCAAAAGTAAAAAGGGAAAAGAGGGCTGTGGGTGTTGGGTGATAGGTGCTGGGTTTTAGGTGCTGGGTTTTAGCTACTGCGAATTGAATCTAATCAGCACCCAGCACCTATCACCTGCAAGTGATGGTCAGGGATTCAGCGAAGCGTGCGAACCCAGCACCCAGCACCCAACACCTATCTTCCTCTTGTGCCTTTTGCCTTTTTACTTTTGCCTTCTTTGAGGGTTAACGTCTTGTGTTAGCACGCGGATGCCTTTATCATGTCACGGACGTTGGAATCGGCCTCGGCTTCGTGTGTCCGAGCCAACCGTCTTTAAAAGCACTGATACGATTTTTTATGACCGGGCACGCCGTTCGAGTTCGAGGCGCGCCTTGCCTTTACGGGCGAAGGAGAGAAGAGTTTTGTTCAGCGATAATTTCCGCCGCGGCGAGTCGGAGAAGTCCCGCTTCAGCGGCGTGAAGGCATCCCGGCTGGTGTCGAGTCTGTCGGACGTGGCGTGGAAGGCTTTCCAGTCCGTCAACACGCGCCTGCCCGAAGGCGAGGCCGTCAGGCCCAGGTGGGCACCGGGGCCGCTCCTGAAATCCTACGAGCGCACCGCGCCGCCGCTCGGTTTTCCGCGCGAGACCGACAGCCTTTGCCCGCGCTGCGTCAAGGAAGTCCGCGACGCGGTCATCAGCGGCGAGACACCGCTTGAGACCCTGATGGACGCGCACCCCGGCGAGATCAAGGCGCAGATTTTCGAGGAAGACGGTAAGGTTTTCATGACGAAGACCTGCCCCGTGCACGGCGAGTTCAAAGACCTCATGGCGACCGACGCGCGCTTTCTCGAACGCATCGAGTCGCTCTTCTTCGGGCGCGACTTCCGCGCCGCCGAAGACACTCACGTTCACAAGCACGGCACTTCAAATATCAAGTTCGGGCGCGGCGCGGTTCTCACCGTTGACCTGACGAACCGCTGCAACATGATGTGCAACCCTTGCTTCATGGACGCCAATCAGGTGGGCTACGTCCACGAGCCGACGTTCGAGGACACGAAGGCCATCCTCGACCGCGCCGTCTCTTTCAAGCCGCGACGCCAGATCATCATCCTCTTCTCCGGCGGCGAGCCGACTCTGTCGCCCTACTTCCTCGACGCCGTCGCCTACGCGAAGAAAGTAGGCTTCTACCGAATCTTAGCCGCCACCAACGGCATCCGCTACGCTGAGGACATCGAATTCTGTCGTCAGGCGAAGGAGGCCGGGCAGCACGGCGTCTATCTACAGTTCGACGGCGTGAGCGAGGAGAAGAACAAGCACCGCGGCGTCGGCAACCTCTTCGACGTGAAGCTGCGCGCCATCGAAAACTTGGCTTCGGTGGGCATCAAGGTGACTTTGGTCACTACCATCGTCAACACCATCAACAACGACGCCATCGGCCAGATCGTCGAGTTCGCCGCCCGAAACATTGACAAGGTTCAGACCATCGCCTTCCAGCCTGTAAGTTTCACGGGCCGCGACGAGGACGTGCCCGACGCGGTGCGCGAGCGCCAACGCTACACGCTCGCCGGCATGGCCGAAGACTTAGACGCGCAACTCGACGGTCGCATGAAGCCTCTGCGCGACTGGTTCCCGCTCTCCTCTTACTCGGCCTTCACTTCGGTGATGGACATGATGCAGGGCGCGGACGCGCCGTGGGGCTGGTCGTCCTGTAACTGCCACCCGAACTGCGGCATCTTCACGCTCGCGGTCGTCAACCGACAGACCGGCGAGTTCAGGTCGCTCTTCGAGTTCTTCGACTACGAGCAGTTCATGCGCGACGTGTCGGTCATCACCGACACCGCGCGCGGCAAGAAGCTCACGCTGGCGCAGTTGGCGATGGCGATCATGCGCAACTTTAAGCCTGAGCGCGCCCCCGTTGGCTTTCCGGTCTCGCAGATCATCAATCTGTTTAAGCCTTCCTCGACCAGCTCGAACTCCGACCGCAACGACCGCATGAAGGCTAGAGAGTCGGGCGACCCCGCGGACGTTTGGCGCGTGCTGTGCGTCGAGGGCATGTGGTTTCAAGACCTCTTTAACTACGACTTCCGGCGCACGGAGATGTGCGTCATCCCCTACGGCACGCAGGAGGGCGAGATCAGTTTCTGCGCCTACAACACCGGCGTCGGCTGGCGGCAGATCATCGAGAACATGCACAAGACAGCGGGCCTCGCCGACTGGTACAAGGAGCACGGGCGTCACGCCGTCTACGCCAAAGGCAAGCCCGTCCCCGGCATCTCGAAGAAACACTCTCTGAGCCTGCCCGTCGTGCACGCCATCCTCGCCGCGGACGCAGACGAGTCCGACAAGGCGGCGACCCCTTACATCGTCGAAGAGGAAGAGACGGCGGCGGTTTCATAAATCGCCGCCGCCCTGCCCAGCCTTCAGATTTTTCAAGCAGCACGCCCTCCGGCGGCCCCAAAATTCATCGCGGCTGGCCTTTGAACTTGAGCGGCGGGCGACTGCGCTCAGCGGTGCGGCGGCTCGCCCGCGCCGCGCGCGCGCGGGCCGGGCATTTGTATCTCGCGCAAGCTTGCTACGGTGTCGCGGATGCGGTTGGCGAGTTGTTCGATGGTCTGGACGCGTCGGCGCGCGGCGTCGCTCAGCTCCTCGCGCAGGAGCAGTTGCGCCTGCCCGATCAGCCCCGTCAGGGGGTTGTTGATCTCGTGGCGCGCGCGCGCCGCCAGCTTCGCGAACTCCGCCAGCCGCGCCTCGTACTCGGCGACCAAGCCGCGCAACCGCTCCGCTTCCCTCGCAACCGCCTCGGACGGAGGCGCTTCGTGTTCGCTCATCGTTAAAGGTGTCCCCGGACTGTGAAACTCTGGGCGGCGAATACCTTGTACGGCTGAAGAGGTTTCGTCAGACGCGCCGGGCCGACAAGCCCTCCAACGCATTTTGCGCCCGGCGGAGAATTGAGGCAAGCAAGCGTCATCACTCATGGCCCCGAAACGCGCCTTCGGCCAGTTCTCAACCTGACGCCGACTTGACAACTGAGCCGGTGACGGTAAAATTTTATTGCATTGATGCGGGATGGTGAAATGGCATCACACCTGACTCTGGATCAGGCTTTCTAGGTTCGAGTCCTAGTCCCGCAGTTCGCGCAGGCGGGTTCTGGAACAGGTCGTTGTTTCAGAACCCGCATGGCTTTACAGGTAGGCAAAGAGAACGGGCAGCCCGCAAGCTGCCCGTTGCTTTGTGTCGTCATTTCGGCGCGGCGGGGTCGCCGCCGCCGCGGGTCGGCCTTCACTGGATGGTATCGGTCGAACCCTGGAAGCCGTGCATCGCCTGCTTCGCGATCCACTTCAGGACGCGCTTGGTGTCGTAGCAGTAGGCGAGGATGTAGTTGCAGGTCGAGAGACAGTGCTTCGAGCACTCGGTCTTCATCGCGTCGAGCTGCTGCACGTCGAACTTCGGGTTCTCAATCGTGCCCCAGTCGTGTGTGGCCGAGTACATGGGGAAACAGGGGGCGAGCGTGCCGTCGGTGCGGATGATGAGCGAGTTCTGCCCGGCGCGGCACTTCCACGGCGGCACCGCGCCGCGCATGAGCTGCTTCATGTCCTGCATGTGCTTCGACTGGTTGACCATCTTGTAGCCCTCGTTGTGCCGCTTGGCGTCGAGGTAGTCCAGCAGGTCGTCAACCTTCGGCCAGTCTTCGGGCGTCAGGTAGGTGCTGTTCTCGGTGAGGTGCTTGAAGTGATCCTGCTCGGTCATCGGCGACTCGTTGATGTGATAGTCGGTGGCGATGCCGGCGTCGTGCGCGATCTCGGTCAGCTCCTTCACGTCGTCGAGGTTGGTGCGGCAGATGTTGATGTTGAACATCACGGTGTAGCCGTAGTAGTGTTGCCGCTTGACGAGGTAATCGAAGTAAGAGCGGATCGGCTCGAAGGCTTTCGGCAGCTCTTTGCGCTCCTTGACGGAGTCAACGGCGAGGTTGACCGTGGCGATGCCGGCGTCGCCGAGGCGGTCAATCACGTCGGGCTTCATCAGCCGACCGTTGGTCGGCAAGTAGACGAAGATGTCTTTCTTGGCGCTGTAGTGGACGACCTTGTGAATGAGCTTGGGCCGGAGCAGCGGCTCGCCGCCCATCAACGCCAGCACGCGCGAGCCGATGGAGTGGAGCCAGTCAATCGAGCGCTTGGCCGTCTCCTCCGACATGCCCTTCACCTTGTTGTTGTACGACCAGCAGTAATGGCAGTCGAGGTTGCACTTCCACTCGGTGAAGAGGTAAGGGATGATGGGCCGCAGCTCTCCCTTGTGCCAGAGCGACTTGAAGTAGGGCGACCCCCAGGTCTTCCACGTGCGAATGGCGTTCAGGCGTTGATACTCCTTCTTCGTCATCAGCTTCGGGTCGGGGTGGATCGGGTACGGCGGCTCCGGCAGGGCCTCTTGTTCGGGCGCGGGTTCGAGCGTCGGGCGGGCCGCCGACTTGTAGAGAATCTGGTGGAGCTTGGCGTCAATGCGAAACGAAGGCGCGGCGGACGCAACATCGGTGGTGGTGTGCAGCTGCTCGGACATAGTTCCCTTTCTAGTTTGTGTTTACTCAGCGTTTGCAAAGAGCGCCGGGCCGGACTGCTGGAACGGCGCGAAGCCGATTGGTTTTCGCGCGAGCGTGGGCGCGCGCATGTCTTGTTCGTGTCTGAGGCTGAAGCTGCCTCGCCAAGACCCGGCGAGCGGGGCCTGAACAAGAGCGAATCGTCGAAGTCGAAATATTGTTCTAACTCGCACAGAATTGCAAGTCCCGTCGCGCGTTCGCGGCGCACCGGGTTCGCGGGCGTGCGCGGTGCGTGCTCGCTTCGGGCGGCGGCGTGAGCTTCGAGGCGGGGACGCGGACGCGTGTGAGGCGAGGGGGTTCCCGGATTTGTCAGCACCTTTAGAAACGATAGTTACTGCCGGGCTGAGGCCGGACTTGCTCGGCCACCTGCACCCGCGCTCGCTGCGGGGCACGCCGCTGCTCCTGTTGCTCGCGGCGTTGTTCGTCGCCGGGCTGGGGTTCCGCGTCGCCGGGCTGGGGGCCGAGGGACTCAGCGAGGATGAACTCAACAAGCTTCAGGCCGTCGAAGACTACCGCGCGCACGGACTGACCTCGGCCAACGGCGAACACCCGATGCTGATGAAGGGCTTGCAGACCGCGAGCCTTCTGGCCGCCGACGCATGGAACCAGACGGCGCTCGTCTCCTCGCACACGGAGTCTCTGCGCGTCAGCGAGGAGGCCGCGCTGCGTTTCCCTTCGGCGCTCTTCGGCGCGCTCACGGCGATCCTCGTCTACCTCGTCGCCGCCGAGTTGTTCGGCGCGGAGGTGGCGCTCGTCGCCGCGGCGTTGTGGGCGCTCGACCCCGCGGCGATAGGCTTCAACCGCATCGCCAAAGAGGACACGTTCTTCCTCTTCTTCTTCCTGCTCGCCAACTTCTTCTGGCTGCGCAGCCAGCGCGTCGCGGAGAGCAGAGAGGGCCGCAGCCCCTGGCCTTACTACCTCGCCACGGGCGCTTGCTTCGGCGCGATGGTGGCGTCGAAGTACATGCCGCACTTCATCGCCGTCAGCGTCTGCTACAACTACGTCTTCCAGGGTCTGCGGCACAGGCGCTGGCAGATCGGGCGTCCGCGTTACCTCGCCATCTTCGCCTGCACGGGCGCGGTCTTCCTCCTCTGCAATCCGGCGATACTTTTGCCCGACACTTGGCGCGCGATGCGCTCGTTTGCGAGCTACAAACTGGTCGGGCATGACAGCTACGAGTTCATGGGCAGGCTCTACCTGCACCGCTTCACCGACTGGCTGGGCGGCGTGCCCTGGTATTTCTACTTCGTCTTCATCGGCGTCAAGCTGCCGCCGCTCACGCTGGCGGCGCTCGCGCCGGGCCTGCCGCAAATCTTCCGGCGGCGGACGGGCGACGGTCGCTACTTCATCCTCATCTGGCTGCTCTACTGGTTCCTGGCCTTCACGTTCCTCGGCGGGAAGTTCACGCGTTATTTCACGATGGCGCTGCCCTGCGTGCTCATCATCGCCGCGCTCGGCGTCGAAGTTGCGGGCGACGAGGTGGCGCGCTGGTGCGGCCCCTTCTTCAACGGCGGCGGGCGCAGGTTGTCTCTGAGGGCGGTGCTGGCCGCGTCGGTCATCCTCGCCTCGGCGCTCGCCTCGGCGGGCGCGGCCCCGCACTACAGGCTCTACACGAACGCGCTCGGCGGCGGCGCGACGCGCGCGGGCGACTACTTCCCGCACGACGAATTCTACGACGCGCAGGTGCGCGACTTTGTGGACGAGATCGCGCGGCGCGCGAGGCCCGGCGCGCGCATCGCCACCGAGACGCCCGGCCTCGCAGCCTTCTACGCGCAGCGGGCCGGACGTTCAGACCTGAACTGCGTCTCACTCTCCGACCCGCTGGCGCTCCGCGAGCTTGAGGCCGGAGACTTCCTCGTCGTCGCCCGCGGTCGCCGCTACTTCAGTAACGACGCGCTCATCAAACGGCTCGGCCAGTCGTCCGCGCCCGCCTTCAACGTCACCCTCGGCCAGACGAAGGCGGCTGACGTTTACGTCATAGACGACACGGCCCTGCGCCTCGTCGCCGACACCACGCGTTAGACCATCAACCGCCAAAAAAGCTTGAGGGCAGCCAAGACGGCTGCCCTCAAGCTTTCAGCTAGACTTCCCCGAAGACTTATGGCCGTTCGGGATTTCCCGCGCCTTCGCCCGTCCCGCCGCCGGGCACGCTCGCGCCGCGCTGCCCGCCGCCGCGTCGGCGCTGCTGCTGCATCCGCTGGACGAGTTCGGCATCGCCCGCGACGAGCGATGCCGCTGTCAGGCGCGAGGCGTCAGCGCCGTTCGTCCCCGTGATGATGACGCCGTCGCCCTTCTTCAACTCGGCGAGTGTGGTCGCGGGCAGGTTGCCAAACATGCCCTGCTGGCCGCCTCCACCGCCGCGCTGCCGACCCGCGCCGTCTCCGCCGCCCGCGCCGCGCCGCGGCCCGGCAGCGTCACCGCCGTTGTCGCGCCGTCCTGCGCGGTCTCCCGCGCCGCTCTGTCCGGCCTGACTCGCCGCGCGCCGCTGTTCGGCCCTCTGCGCCAACGCCTGCGCCGCCTCTGCGGTCATGCGCCGGAGCGTCGTGTGCGTGCCGACGGCGACGTTGAAGGTCTTTCCGTTGGCGTCCTTGACGGTCAGTTCGTTGCGCGCGGCGTCAACCGATTCAATCGTGCCCGTCAGCCTCGTGACCGAGCCGGAGATGACCTGCTCCGCCGTGACGCGCGCGCCGGCGCGGTTGCCGAGCACGCGAATCTGGTCGCCGACGCGTATGTCTGAGAAAGCGGCGGGCATCGCGTCCGCCTGGCTGAGCGAGTCGGGCGCGTAGCGCAGGAAGCGAACGTTGCCGTCGGCTGCGACCGTGACCTTCTCCGCCTCGCCGCGCGAGGCCCCGTCCCCGCGCGCGCCGCCTCCGCGCGGGCCTCCAGACTCAACCGTGATCTCCTTCTTCGCCGCGTCAACCGCCGCGACGCGACCGCCGATGCCGCGCGCGCGCCAATCCTGCTGCTCCTGCGCGCGCTTCGAGGTGATGGCGTCGCGCGCCATCACGATCACCTGACGCGCAACGGCCTGCGGCGCGGACGCGCCGTTCGGCACAAGCACGCGGTCGCCCGCATGCACGTCTGCGCGCGTGATGGTCTCGGCACCCGCGAGCGAGGTCTGGCCCGGCGGGATGCGACGGTAGGTTGTGTGTTCGTCCGTGTTGACGTTGACGGACGAGCCGGCATCCGTCTTGACGGTGATGTGGCCGCCCGACGTGTCAACGGCAGTCACTTCGCCGATGAGGTGCTGCGAGGCGCGCGCGGTCGTAGTAGCGGCGGCGGCGGTCGCCGTCTGCGCTTGCGCGACGGCGACACACGAAAGCGCGAAGGCCGCCAGAGTGAAGGTGATGAGATAGCGTTTCATAAAAACTTCCCCCGATGAATTGAAAGTACCAGTCAGTAGAAAAGCGCACGCGCGCCTTCAGCGTTCGTTCGACTTTTCGCGGTCGCGGTCGCGCGCGTCGTGCTCGGCGACTCTCGCATCGAAGCGTTGCTGCTGATCGGGCGTGAGCAGCGCGCGGATGCGCTCACGCCCCTTCTGCCGGATGGCGTCGTAGCGCGGGCGGCACTCCGAGCTGAGCGTGCGATACTCGTCGCGCGTCTCGCCGAGGACGGTCTTGACTTGCCGGGCCTGCTCATCCGTCAGGTTGAGGTCGCCGCGCATCCGCTCGAAGATGTCTCTCTTCTCGCGCGCGGCCCGACCGCCCTCGCGCGCGCTGCCGTTGGCGCGCAGGCGGTAGGCGCTGTCGGCGGCTACGCCGGTCAGGCCGCCGAGGACGAAGACGCCCAGCACCACGAGCCAGATTTTCAGTCGCGTCCTGCCGCGCGTCGTCATCTCGCGTCCTCCCGGTTCTCGTCGCTGATGATGGTCGCCAGCACGTCGTCGTTGGAGATGGTGCGCGCGTCTGTGAAGACCACCTGCTCGACGCCCGCGTTATTCCTGCCGAGGAGCGCCTCGTCGCTGAAGCCCTGCTGGGTCGGCGCGGGCGTGCCCGCGGAGAGGAACATCGCGAAGGCGAGGACGGCCACCAGCGCCATCGCGGGGACGGCCCGCCAGACGACGCCGAGCACGGCGAGCCAGCCTTCGCCCTCCTCGCGCCGCACCGCTTCGGCGGCGATGCGTGCGCGCAGGCGCACGTAGAGGAAGGGCGACGACGCGGCGGCTTCCGCCGCGTCGTCGTTAGATGCGGCGGCGCGGACTACTGTCCGACCGAGACGGTCGAGTCGTCCTTCAAGCCCGAATTTCTTCTCTTCGCCAGCCATTATCCTTCACCTCAACTTTCGCCGCCGCAGGCCCACGCGCCTTGCGGCCTCCGTTATTGAAAACGCGCGCCCGCGCGCGACGGTTACAGGAACCTCTTGAGCGTGCGCCGCAAACGCGCACGCGCACGGTGGGCGCGCACTTTGACCTTCGACACAGACCAGCCCAACAGCTCCGCGATCTCGACGACGGACAGTCCTTCGGCGTCGAGCATGACGAGCACCAGACGGTCTTCCGGCTCAAGACGCGAGAGCAGTTTGGTCGCCAGGTCGCGCGAAACCGCCGCCGCCTCGACGCCGCCGCCCGCCTCTTCCGCGCGCAGACGCCCCTTCACCCACGCGGCTTCCTCTTCCGTGACCTCGCTGCTCAGCGCACCCTCCGGCCTGCGCTTCATGCGCCGCAGCTCGTCGTAGCAGGAGTTGAAGGTGATGCGCGCGATCCAGGAGGCGAACGAGGCGTCCTGACGGTTGGAGAAGTCCGGGAGGGCGAAGAAGGCTTTGGTGAAGCTCTCCTGCACGATCTCTTCGACCTGCTCGCGCTGCCGGAAGAAACGGCCCGCGATGAGCGCGACGCGGCGGCGGTGGCGTTTGAAGAGTTCCTCGAAAGCCCCTTCGTCGCCTTGACCTGCGCGGGCCACAAGCTCCACGTCCGAAGTCTCGGCGGGCCGTGCGACTTCGAGGCCGGAGTTGTCAGACATCTCGTCCACGGCAGCTATACTAACGGCGCGCACCTTTATTTTCGAGCCACGCAGAGAACCGCGGCCCGCGGTTCCGTGAAGTCGGCCTCCCGGCCAATAGGAAGTGGCAGCCCTCCGGTCGAAGGGCTGCCACTTCGTTGTTCGTCTGTTTTGAGATTTCAGTCGTGCGCGCCGCGCTTCGACGATTGGCGACGGTCGCGCGGGTGTTGCCGGCGTCGCTTGTTACCCCCTTGATCCCACGACCGGCAACTTCCCGCGCGACCGCGCCCCTTCGGAAGCGGCTGACCACCCCGAATTCTTTATTACTGCTGGGTCTGGCCGGGATTAGCCTGGCGATGCGCGCGCCGCTCCTGGCGCTTCTGCTCCCACTGCTGGCGCTCGGTGGCGAGCTGCTGCTTCTGATCCGGCGTCAGGACGTTGTACATCTCGTACATCATCCGTGCGTGCGCCACTTCCCTCTCGACCTCCGCGTTGGCGCGTGCCTGCGCCGCCGCGCGCACGGCGTTCTCGTCAAAAGTGCCGCCGCTGAACAGGTCGGGCCTTTGATGCTCGGCATCGTCGTGCTGCCGCGCGGCCTTGAAGGTCTGGCGGTAGTTGTCGGCGATCTGCTTCATCTTCGCCTTCTGGTCGTCGGTCAGGTTGAGCTTGGCGAAGGGGCCGTGTTCGCCCTGCGCACCGTCGCCGCCCCAGCGCCGACCCGCGTGATCCTTGTCGCCTTGCCCTTCGTGCGACGCCTGCTGCGCGACGCCGACGCCCGCGAGCGTCAGTGCCGCGGCCAGCGCCAGCCCGGCCATGAATTTCCTCGAACGAGTTAATTGCATTTGTCTTTACTCTCCTAAGTTCTGAATTCTTCTGAGCCGCTTCGGATACTCAGGGAGAAGAACTCCTCAGTCCGGCCATCCAAGTTGCTAGACGCGCGGAGTCGCCCGGCGGTTACAACTATTTCGGCGTTCGTTCGCCGGGCGTCTCGGCGTGGCGCTTCAGCTCGTCTCGTCGGCGACCGCGCCGCGGCGGCTCGCCTTCAAATCTCCCGCCGGAGACGCGCGCAGGCTTCTGAGAAGGCTCCAGCCCAGCAGCCCCGCGCAGAGCAGGCCGACGAACGCCCATGTGAAGTCGCCGAGGATGCCGCTCAACTCCTCGACCTGATCGCTGAAGAACCTGCCGAGCAGGACGTAGAGCACGACCCACAGAGCTTCGCCGAGCAGGTCGTAGAGAAGGAAGCGCGGCCAGGAGTAGCCGGTCGCGCCGGCGGTGATGTTGACGACGGAGCCGAGCGGCGAGAGCAGCCAGCGGCTGAGGAAGATAGCTCCTCCCTCGCGGCGCTTCAGCCAGTCTTCCGCAGACCTGAGACGCTGCTCGCCACCAAAGCGACGGCTGAGCCGCAGGGAGAGTCGCCGCCCGCCCCAGCGACCGAGCGCGTAGCCTATCTGGTCTCCGGCGACCGACCCGGCGAGGCCGAGCGCGAGCACGGGCCACAAAGACATCTCGCCCTGCTCGACGAAAGACCCGGCGACGAGCAGCAGCAGGCTCCCCGGCGTGGGGATGCCGATTGCGCCGACGAGCAGGACGCAGAACAGTGCGGGCGGCCCGTAGAGTCCCAGCGTGCCGAGCAGGTAATCGCTGAGACTCACGGAGGCGGGCCTCCTGCAAACGGTTTCGCGGCCGGCGCGGGCGCAGCAGGGTGTGACGCGCGCTCGCGCGCGATGGCCTGCTGAAGCTCGGAGATGATCTCTTCGACGGGTCGGTTCT
This sequence comes from Pyrinomonadaceae bacterium, assembly GCA_036263975.1. Taxonomy (GTDB): domain Bacteria; phylum Acidobacteriota; class Blastocatellia; order Pyrinomonadales; family Pyrinomonadaceae; genus QHXN01. The sequence continues at coordinate 174,176 of DATARW010000047.1, read as the reverse complement.
CATCGCGCGCGATCACGCGGAGCGTGCGCTTGTCGTGCGGGCGGGCGGGGTTGATGCCGAGCGCCTCGTAGAGGACGTGCGGCGGCACTCGATAGGAGTGCGCGACGTATGGCACGGTCATCCAAGCGCGGACGGGAACGTCCCTGTGTATGCTCCAGTAGACGGCGCGGCGGATGGCGCGCACGCCGAACAGCCCAGCGACGATTAAGGTCGCCAGGAACAAAATCAACATGAGCCACTGCTGCCAGCCGAGCTTTCTCACGTCAACACATCTCGCGTCAACACATCTGAAGACGCGCGCCCCGCGCTTCGGGTTACGGCGACCCGGCTCACTCCGGCACGAGCGCGACGCGGAATCCGGCGAGCGACCACTCGGCCTCGCCCTCGACCTCGGCGATGTAGGAGAAGTCGCCGGGCGCGTTCGAGCCGACCGCGTAGCAGGTGGCGTTGCCGGCCTCGTCGCGGTAGAAGCCGAGTTCGAGCGTCTCGGTCTCGCTCCACTCCGGGTGGTAGAGCGCGCCGACGAGGTTGAAGACCGCGGGCGGGCAGACCGTCGCGCGGTAGCCTGCGGGCATCAGGCGGCGCGCACGCCAATCCTCGTTGACGACGCGGACGAATTCGCGCAGCGAGAGGAAGTTATGATCGTAGCGCGTGCCGTTGACCATCGCGGCGCGGCCCAGGTAGACGGCGAACGGGTCGGCGGAAGGGTCGTGGCCGTAGGCGCTCCCGTAGAACTGCCGGTTGCCCGGAAGATAGCGCGGCTTCTCGGTCGCCTCGACGCCGACCACGCGCCCCTGATGCAGCGCATGCCCTCTGGCGAGCACGTCGCGGTAAGGGGGCTTGTGCTCGCGCGTCCGTGTGAAGTCGCGCGGCGCGCGCGGGTAGAGTCTCGAAAAGTATGCGTCGTCGAGCCGCAGGGCTTCCGCGCGCGGGATGATGTGCCACTCGATGTTGAAGCGGTCGAGTCCTGCGTTCTTCTCCCCGCGCCGCTCCGGCTGCGGCGCGTCGGGCGCGAGCAGCTCGACCTCCTCGCCCAACTCGAAAAACTCGCGGAGCTTGAACGCCCTCTCTTCAGTCCGCGCGTCCGTAAATTCGTCCATTAATTCGTCCCCCTCGCCGTGACATCTTCGACACTGTAATACATTTCAATAACATTTTTCTCCTGTTGCGAAGAGGCGTGGCCGTGGCGTAGATTTATGCTGGGCATCCTCTTAAACTGATAAGACGAACGCGGACGGGCGGTGGCCGACGGCGAATTAAGATGTAACCCGTCGTCGCCGCGCGTCGTCTTATTTGAAGGGCAGGAACAGAGTCTATCTATGTCTTTTATACAACACCTACACCCGGCGCGCGGCGCGCTCGCGGCTGGCCTTCTCGCCGCCTCGCTGGTCGGCGCGGCGTGCAGCAGCTCGGGGTCGAAGGTTGACGCGGCGGGCAACGCCGCGAAGGGCGGCGGCGGGGCTGGCGCGACCGAAGCGCCGCAGCCTGTGGTCGCCGTGACGGTGGCCAAAGCGGTCGCGCGCGAAGTGCCGTCTTACATACAGGCCACGGGGAGTCTCATCGCGGACGAGACCTCGAACGTCGCGCCGAACACTTCGGGGCTGGTCATCTCGACGCCGGTTAACGTCGGCGCGTTCGTCCGGCAGGGCGACGTGCTCGTCCGGCTCAACCAGCGCGACGCGCAGCTCAGACTACAGCAGGCGCAGGCCGGCGTCACTCAGGCCGCCGCCGGAGTCCGGCAGGCGGAGGCGCGTCTCGGGCTGTCGCCGGGCGGCAACTTCGACGCCAGCACGATTCCGGAAGTCCGCTCGGCCAACGCCGCCCTCGAACAGGCGGAGGCCAACCTCCGTCTCGCCGAGGCCAACGAGAAGCGTTACCGCGAACTGGTGCAGACGGGCGACGTGGCGATGAGCGTCTACGACCAGTACCGCACGGCGCGCGACACGGCGCGCGCTACGGTCAACAACATGCGGCAGCAATTAGAGACCGCCATCAACGTCGCGCGCCAGAGCAATCAGGCTGTCCAGAGCGCACAGGCGCAGGTCGAGTCGGCCCGCTCGGCGGTCGCCATCGCACAGAAGGCCGTGGCCGACACCGTCGTGCGCGCGCCCTACGCGGGCTATGTCAGCAGCCGCCCCACCGCCATCGGCGAGTACGTCACGCCCGCGTCCGTCGTCGCCACGGTGCTGCGGACGAACCCGATCAAGCTCGACATGCAGGTGCCGGAATCGGACGTGCCCTTCGTCACGGTGGGGATGGGCGTGTCGCTTCAGGTTGACGCGCACGGAGACAAGAGCTTCGCCGGCCAGGTCTCCGCCATCAACCCGGCGCTCGACCCTGCGTCGCGCTCGGCGACCGTCGAGGCGCTCGTTGAGAACGGCGACAATGCGCTCCGTTCGGGCATGTTCGCCACCGCCCGCATCGTGCGACCGGGCGGCAGCACCGCCGTCTTCGTGCCGAAGGCCGCGGTCGTCTCCGACCCGAACACGCAGTCCTACCGTGTCTTCGTCGTCCAGAACGACGCGGCGAAACTGCGCGTCGTGCAGGTCGGGCAGGAGGAGGGCGACACGATCCAGATACTCAACGGCGTCAACGCCGACGAGACCGTGGCGACCAGCAACCTCAATCAGCTTTACGAGGGCGCGCGCGTGCGCGAGCAACAGTGAAGGGAATTTTAGATTTTTGATTTGCGATTTTTGATTTGAAATTTCAGATTTGAGATTGCGGGCACAGGCATCTTTCAATCGCAAATCAAAAATCTAAAATCACAAATAACGAGCGGGATTTACGACATGCAAAAGCTGGCTGAAATATGTGTCCGTCGCCCGGTCTTCGCCACAGTCATCATTCTCGTGCTGACGGTCATCGGCGGCTTCTCCTTCTTCACGCTCGGCGTTGACCGCTTTCCGAAGATTGACATCCCGACCGTCTCGGTGACGACCATCAACACGGGGGCCGCGCCCGCCGAGATGGAGACGGAGGTCACGGACGTTTTGGAAGGCGCGGTCAACACCGCCACCGGCATTGACGAGCTGCGCTCCTCTTCGAGCACGGGCCGCTCGCAGATCACCATCGCCTTCGACCTCTCGAAAGACCCGGACGTGGCCACGCAGGAGGTGCGCGACAAGGTCAACACCGTCCTCAACAAGCTGCCGCTCACAGCCGACCCGCCCATCGTTCAGAAGTCCGACCCGGACGCGCAGCCCATCATCCTCTATTCGATGACGGGGCCGTACTCCGTCCGGCAGTTGACCGACATCGCCAACGACCAGATCGTCAAGCGCGTCGAGTCGGCCTACGGCGTCGGCAACATCAACATCTACGGCGCGCGCCTCCGGCAGATCAACGTCCACCTCGACCCCGACCGGCTGCGCGCTTACAACCTCTCGACCGTGGACGTGGCGAGCGCCCTGAAGGCGCAAAACCTCGAACTGCCGGGCGGGCGCGTCAACGAAGGCTCGAAGACCGAGACGCTGCGCACGATGAGCCGCGTGACGAAGGTCGAGGACTTCAACCAGATCGTCATCGCCAACAGGAACAACTACTCGGTCAAGATCGGCGACATCGGGACGGTCGAGGACGGCGGCGTTGACCCGAACTCCATCTCCAGCCTGAACGGCGGCCCAGCCGTGACGCTGGCGATTGTGAAGCAGTCCGGCTCGAACACCATCGCCGTCATCAACGCGGTCAAGCAGCGCATGGCCGAGGTCGTCCCGACGCTGCCGCACGACCTCAAGTTCCAGATCGTCCGCGACCAGTCGGAGTTCATCGAGAACTCGCTGCACGCCATCGAGGAGCACTTAATCATCGGCGGCCTTCTGGCCGCGCTCGTCGTCTTCATCTTCCTCTGGAACTTCCGTTCGACGATCATCGCGGCCATCGCCATCCCGACCTCGATCATCGCCGCCTTCGCCTTCCTCGCCGCGCTCGGCTACTCGCTCAACCAGATGACGATGCTGGCGCTCACGCTGATGGTCGGCATCGTGATTGACGACGCCATCGTGGTGCTGGAAAACATCTATCGCTTCGTCGAGGAGAAGGGGCTGCACCCGTTTCAGGCGGCCATCGAGGGCACGCGCGAGATCGGCATGGCCGTCCTCGCCACGACGCTTAGTTTGCTCGCCGTCTTCCTGCCCGTCGGCTTCATGGGCGGCATCGTCGGTCGCTTCATGTCTTCGTTCGGCCTGACCGCGGCGGCGGCCATCGCCGTCTCTCTCATCGTCTCGTTCACGCTGACGCCGATGCTCTCGGCCCGCTGGATCAAGGCGAAGAAGGAGGAGCCGCTGCCCGCCGGGCACACGGCCTTCGCCGCGACGGGCGAGGGCACGAACCCCGAAGACGAGAAGCCGGAAGAGCACGCCGAGAAGGCGCACGAGCAATCGTCGAAGGAGTCGCGCTTCTACCGCCCGATTGACCGCACCTACAAGTGGCTGCTCGAACTGTCAATGGCCCACCGCTGGGTGATCGTCGTCATCAGCGCCATCGTCATCGCTTCGATCTACCCGATGTTCAAGCTCGCCGGCATCAACTTCCTGCCGGACGAGGACGAGTCATCGTATCAGGTCACTTTGCGCGCGCCGCAGGGGACGAGCCTCGCCGCCACGCAATCAATACTCGACCACCTCGCGCGCGACCTCCGCGAGCAGCTTCCCGGCGTCGAGGCGACGCTGGCGATTGCGGGCTTCGGCGGGCAGGCTTCGCCCAACACCGGCACGATCACCGTGCGCCTGAAGCCGCCGAATGAGCGCAAGCTCGCGCAGGCCGACATCATCCAGCGCACGCGCCAGATAACGAAACGCTACCCGAAGGAGCTGGTCATCGGGGCGTCGGCTGTCTCGTCCATCTCCAGCGCCATCGGCGGCGGGCGCTCCGGCTCGCTGGCCTTCTACCTCTCCGGCCCCGACCTGGACAAGCTCGACAAGTATTCGCAGGCCATTCTCGACAAGATCAGGGGCAACCCGAACATCCAGGACGCCGACCGCTCGCTCGTGCTCGGCAACCCGGAGACGCGCGTCATCATAGACCGCCAGCGCGCCGCCGACCTCGGCGTGAAGGCCGGAGACATCGCGCAAGCCCTGAGCACAATGGTCGCCGGCTCGAAGGTGAGCACCTACAGCGAGGGCACGGATCAGTTCGACGTGATGCTGATGGCGGAGAACCAGTACCGCCAGAACACGGCGCTGCTCGACCAGTTGACCGTGCCCACCTCGCGCGGTGGAACCATCGAGCTGTCGAAGGTCGTGCATCTGGAAGAGGGGACAAGCCCGACCTCGATTGACCGCATCAACCGCCAGCGGCAGGTGACGATTACGGCCAGCGTCGCCCCTTCGGGGTCGGAGACCGAGGCGCTCAAGGCGATGCAGGACGCGGCGGCGTCAATCGGCATGGAGGCCGGCTACACGACGGGCGTCACGGGGCAGTCGAAGGAGTTGGGCCGCGCGAACTACTACTTCATGCTCGCCTTCATTCTCTCCTTCATCTTCATGTACCTCGTGCTCGCGGCGCAGTTCGAGTCGTTCATCCACCCCGTCACTATCTTGTTGACGCTGCCGCTCGCCATCCCGTTCGCGCTGCTCTCGACCTTCATCGCCGGGCAGAAGCTAAACATCTTCTCGGCGCTCGGCATCCTCGTACTCTTCGGCATCGTCAAGAAGAACGCGATTCTGCAAATAGACCACACCAACGAGCTGCGCCGCCACGGCATGGAGCGATACGGCGCAATCATTCAGGCGAACCGCGACCGCCTGCGCCCCATCCTGATGACGACCATCGCGCTCGTCGCCGGCATGATCCCGCTCATCTTGGGAAGCGGCGCGGGCGCGGCCACGAACCGCTCCATCGGCGTGCTCGTCGTCGGCGGCCAATCTTTGTGTTTGCTGCTGACGCTTCTGGCCGTGCCGGTCTTCTACTCGCTGTTCGAGGATGCGAAGGAGTCGCGCGTGTGGTCTCGCGTCGGCAAGGGCTTCAGCAACTTCAAAGGCGGCGTGGGCCGCCGCCTCTCCGACGCCTACGCCTCGGTCGCCGCCTTCATCTCGCGCAGGCCAAAGCCGACGGGCGGCACGCTCTCCCGGCAAAAGCAGAAGGATAGATATGCAGACCAAGCTTCAGGTGATTGAGCGCGCGCCGCAGAGCCGCAGAGTCAAAATAAACGCAGAACGCAGAACGCAGAACGCAGGGCTGAAAGCCGGAAGCCCTCAGCTCATCGTTCCGCGTTCCGCGTTCCGCGCTTCATGTGTGGTCGCGGCCCTCGCCGCTTTCGCGCTCCTTGCGACGCCGCTCGCGGCGCTGGCGCAGAACCCGCCGCCCCCGCCGTCGCCGTCCTCCCCCTCTTCGACGACGCAGACGCCGCCCGCTGGCACAACGACGCAGCAGAACCAGAATCAGCAGCAGCAGAATCAACAGCAGACGCCGCCCGGCTCGACGCAGCAACAGCAGCACTCCACGCCGCAGCCACAGCCTTCGCAGCCGCCGAACGCGCCCGGCTCGACCGTGAGTCCGACCAACGAGCAGCAGCAGAGCACGCAGCCGCAGACGGGGCCGCAGCAACAGCAGCAGCAGACCACGCCGAACACGCAGGGGCCTCTGCCGCCGCAGCCGCAGCCCCCCGGTCAGACGCCTTCGTCAACGACCCTGCCCGGCTCCTCCACGCCCGCGCCCGCAGCCGCGCCGCAGGCGGGCGCGACCACGGGCGGCACGCCTTCGACGGGCGGCGCGGCTGCGACGGGCGGCGCAAACGGCGTGCAGCAGACGCCGGGCCAGAACGTGGGCGTCTCGGCGGGCGTCGCCCCGGCGGAGCTTCCCGCCGACCCGCCGCCCATCGCGCCGAACTACGAAGCCCCGCAGCGCCCTCTGCCCAGCGCCGAGCGCGTCGGCGTTGACGTGTCAGACCAGTTCCCGCTCGCCCTGAACGATGCCATTCGCATGGCCTTGAAGAACAGCAACGACATTGACGAGTCGCGCGTGGACGTGCAGATAGCCGAGTACAACCTCCGCGCGGCGCGCGGCGTCTACGACCCGCTCGTCTCCTCGACCGACTACTACGAGCGCGCGACCACGCCCACAAGCTCGACGCTCGGCGGCGCGGGCGCGAACGGTGCGGTCACGCAAGTCTCCGATGTCGGCGCGCTCCGCCTCTCCGGCTACTCGCCGTGGGCGGGCGGCTCCTACGAGTTCGACTTCTCCTCGACGCGCCTGACGACCACGAACCAGAACGTCACGCTCAACCCGCAGTTCCCGACCGCCGCGACGCTCACCTACACGCAGCCGCTCCTGCGCGGCCTGCGCTTCGACAACAACCGCCGCCAGATCGAGATCGCCCGGAAGAACCTCTCGATGAGCGACGCGCAGTTCCGACAGCGCGCCATTGATGTCATCACGCAGGTCGAACAGGCTTACTGGGACTTGGCCTTCGCGCTCCGCAACCTGCAAGTCCAGATTGACGCCGTGAAGCAGGCGCGCTTGCAGGTCGAGAGCAATCGCCGCCTGGTCGAGAAGGGCGTGCTCGCCCCGATTGACATCGTCGCGGCGCAGACGCAGGTGACAACCTTCGAGCAGAACGTCTACACGGCGCAGGAGTCGGTCACCCGCGCCGAGAACACTTTGAAGACCCTCATCCTCCCCGACCGCAGCGAGCCGCTCTGGTCGCGCGCCCTCACGCCCATCACGCCCGTCAGCCTCGAAGCGCCGCGCGTGCCTTTGGAGCAGGCGGTCAAGTCGGCGCTCGACAATCGCCTCGACCTCGCGCAACTGAGGACGAGCGCCGAACTCAACCAGATAGACGTGCGCTTCTACCGCGACCAGACGAAGCCGCAGCTCGATCTCGTCGGCACCTACACGACCGACGGACTGGCCGGCGCGCTCGTCCCGACGAACACGAACTCGTCGCGCGGCACAAGCCCCCTGCTCATTCAGCGCGTCAACGAACTCTCGGCGCTCGCGGGCCTTGAGCCGATCACGATCACGACCACCACGTCGTCACCGGCGGCCAACCTCATCGGCGGCTACACGCAGTCGCTTCGGAATCTCTTCGAGCAGAAGTATCCGACGGCGCGCGTCGGCGTCAACATCTCGCTGCCGCTCCGCAACCGCACCGCCGAGGCGAACCTGGGCCGCTCGCTCGCTCAGGGCAGCCGCATCAACGACCAGATCAAGCAGCAGCAACAACTGATCGAAGCGGACGTGCGAAACTCCGTGCAGTCCGTGCGCTCTGCGGAAGCGCGGCTCGCCTCCGCCGCCTCGTCGCGCTCTTCCGCCGAGCAGCAGTACGAGAGCCAGCAGCGGCAGTTTCGCGCGGGCACGACGACCGTCTTCCTCGTCCTCCAATCTCAGACCGCCCTGCTCGCCGCGCGCGCCAACGAGCTACAGGCGCAGACCGATCTGAACAAGGCCATCTCCCAGCTTCAGCACGCCACCGGCAACACGCTCGAAGCCAACAACGTCGCCGTCATCAAAGGCGCGTCGCCGCGCGAGCTGGAAATCCGCGAGCCGCAGCCGTCGGATTACGGCACGGCGGGCAACGCCTTCGCCCCTTCCGCCAACGTCTCGCCCAATCGCACGGCGGGAAGCAAGCCGTAAAGAGAGGCAAACTCCGATGAAAGGTGGCCGCCGCCTTCGGTTCAACCATACGTTAACGTTCCGCCGTCCAGCGTCTCTTCAACGCCGGACGGCGTTCGTCTTCGCGCTGCTGCTCGTCGGCGCGTCGGCGTCGTGTCGTTCGGGCGGGGCCGTCGAGGGTAACGATTCGAGCGGCATCGTCGTCGTGAACGCGCCCGCGGCGGGAGTCGTGCGGCGCGTGCTGGTGAGCGAGGGCGCGCCGGTGAGCGAGGGCGCAGGCGTCGTCGAGATCGTCGTCAGGACGCAGCCGCAGGGCGCTGTGGTCTCGCCCACGGAAGACCCTGTGGCGCGCGCTGCGAAGAACATCGGCGCGTCGCAGAACGAGATTGATGCGGCGCGCGCCGAGGTCGTGCGTGCCGAGGTCGAGGTCAACCGGCTTGCGCCGCTCGTCGCCGCGGGCCAGGCGTCGCAGGGCGAGCTGGACGGCGCGCGCGCAACTTACGACCGCGCCGAGCAGCGCCTACAGCACGCACAGTCTGCGGCGCAGACGGCGCAGACGGGCCTCGTCGCGGCGCGGCAGCAGCAGTTGAACGGGCGAGCGGCACCCGCGGTTCCTTCGGAGCAGACGGTCGTCGCGCGCGCCACTTCCGCAGGACGCGTGGCGGTCGTCAGCGTGCGCGAGGGTGATGTCGTGACATTGGGACAGCCGCTCGCGACCCTTCGCGCAGGGAGCCAATAGAATGGGTGCGGCGCAGATCGAAGAGGCGTTCAACATCGGCCCGCGCGAGCGCGCGAAGCGGCGCGTGATGGGCATCGTCGCGCTCACGGTCGGCGTCTCGCTCGCGTTCCTTCTGGTCACGTTAGGCGCACCGCGCCCGCTCCGCCTCGTCGTCTTCTTCCCCATCTGGGTCGCGGGCTTGGGACTCTTGCAGGCGCGCGAGAAGACCTGAATCGCGATGGCCGCGCGCGGGACGCGCAACATGGACGCGGGCGAAGAAAAACTCGACGACGAGGGACTGATCGAGCGCCTGCGCGCCAAGTCGCGGCGCATCAACCGACGCGCGCTCATCACCGCCGCCATCATCACTCTGCTGACCCTCCTCTTTCCTTGAGACCTTCGTGGCCGGAGTCGACTCAATGATTTTGACTCCTCGCCCGGCGATTCAAAGCACTACATGAAAACACTCGGCGGCGTCTGGGGACGGACAAGACACGGCCCGCAGACGCCCGCTCTTCAGAGCCGCTTCCGACAGTGCTTGCAGAGCGGAACGCCCGCCGGCCTGTCGGCGATGATCTGCGGCGTAGGCTTCCCCGCTTTATACAGTGATAGCTCCAGATTGCTCAATTTAATGCCGCACGGTGCCGCCCCGGTTCTCGTATCGCCCAGGACGTGGCACACGGTACCGCCACGCTTGACGAAGTACATATTCATCTCCCAACGAACTATTTTTTTACAGCCCAACCCTCGCGGGGTGAGAAGAAGCAAAGATGGTGCCAATGCGGGCGGGCGAGTTGCGGAGAAAGTGTTGAGATTGTTTGGCCGGCGACCTGCGAGCCGGTTCACACTCAGGCGTGAGGACTCACGCCAGTCAGCGGACTCACAGGCGTTGCCGGTTCTTCAGAATCCTGACGAACGAGCCTGAGCGCAACTCGTCGCGTGTTAGCCCCGTCAGGCGAACGGCCTCCGGCTCAGAGACTGCGCCGCAGTTGATGGCGCGCAGGAAGTAGTTCAGTAGGCCCTGACCCGTCGCCGCGTCGTCGAACACGTCGCCGACGAGCGTGGCGCGCGCGGCCTTCTCGACGAAGTTGCTGAGGCGCTCCGACGCCGCTTCGAGGCTTTCGAGGAAGAAGGTGTAGACGGCTGCGTAGCGCGTGGGCAGTTGCGCCGGGTGCAAGTCCCAGCCCTGATAGAAGGCGTTCGTGAGCGAGTGCTGCGTGTGCTCGTAGTGCAGCCGCCACGCGCGGTGGACGGTGCGGCGGTTCTCCTCCTCCTGCTCCTCCGTGAGCGAGCCGCCCGCGCTCGCGCGATGCGAGGGGACAGGCATGATGTTGGTCGCGCCGTCGGAGAGCCAGACGCCCGTGCCGCCCAGAGCAACCTGCATCATGTGGCGCGCGAAGTCGCAGGCGGGGTGCGTCATGTGCTGGTGCGCTGCCGTTATCTGGCAGCTCGCCGTGTAGTCGTAGGTGCCGAAGTGCGCCGCCGTGCAGCGGCCCCGCGCGGCTTCGAGGAGGATGGGCAGGCTGGACTCGCCGCGTTGATTGATGATTGATTGCGTCGTCTCGATCATCATCTCCAGCTTGAGCGAGCCGGCGGCGAGGCCGCTCGCCGCTTCAAACTCATCGAAGATACGCGCGAGCGCGGCCACCTGTTCGGGGACTGTGATTTTGGGGAGCGTGACGACGAAGTTGTCCGCGAGGCGTCCGCCCGTCTCCGCGACGAGCGTCGAGAGAAAGATGTCGAGCGTGCGCGTCGAGCGCGCGTGCAACTCTTCGGTGAACGGCTTGATGCGGATGCCGATGAAGGGCGGGAGCGTGCCCGCGCGCATTCCGGCGGCGACCTCGCGCGCCGCCGACTCGGCGTGGCCGTCCTCTTCCGCATCGGGGCGATTGCCGTATCCGTCCTCGAAGTCTATGCGGAAGTCCTCCACGGGTTCGCGCCTGAGCTTCTCGACGACGCGCGCGTAGACGTTGTGCGCCAGCCACACGCCTTTGTGCTCGCGCCGGAACGCGGCCTCGTCCCGCTCAATCGCCGCGCGAACTGATGAGTCGTCCGCGACCGAGTCGGGCAGGTCATGGGAGCCGGGCAGGTCGAGTGCGCGCGCGAAGGCGGCGAAGTTCGGCGCGTAACTGTCGAGCGCGCGCAGGGCGAGCGCGCCGAGGCGCGGCGTGGTGTCGGACTTGAAGAGGTGCGCGCCGCCGTAAACCGTGTGGACTGGCTGGCGGCGCAAAGACTCGCCGGGATAGCGCGCGGCGAACTCGCGGTTGGCCTCGCCGAGGCGCGTGGTCGTCTGGCGCATCGAATCTTCGTTCAGCGTCGTTCTCATTTTTCTCCTCGCCTGCGGAAAGGGACGGAGCATTCTACCGCAGCGCGTTCGCTGCGCGCGAGGCCGTCGCCCGTCGAGCGGCGGTTCCACACGCGCCGCCGAAGGTGTTTCCAACGCGTTGCCAAAAATGCCGAGTTATGTTTTAAGTGTGCGTCATGTCTTCGTCAGACTTCGTCGTCCGCGGCCAACGCGTCGTCACGCCCGGCTCTGTGCGTGCGGCCTCGATCTACGTCCACCGGGGGCGCGTCGTGGCCTTGCGCCCGTTCGGAGACGTGCCGCAGGGCTGCGAGGTTGTGGAGGCGGGCGAGTTGTTCGTGATGCCGGGGCTGGTGGACTCGCACGTGCACGTCAACGAGCCGGGGCGCACGCGATGGGAGGGCTTCCGGACGGCGACGCGCGCCGCGGCGCGGGGCGGCACGACCACGATTGTTGACATGCCGCTCAACAGCATCCCGCCGACGACCACGCTCGACGGCCTCCGGCAAAAGCTCGATGCGGCTGCGGGGCAGTGCCGCGTTGACGTGGCCTTCTGGGGCGGCGTCGTGCCCGGGAATCTACACGAGCTTGCGCCGCTGCATGCGGCGGGCGTCGTCGGCTTCAAGTGCTTCCTGATTCCTTCGGGCGTGGATGAGTTCCCCGCTGTGACGGCGGACGAGTTGCGCCCGGCGATGTTTGAGCTGGCGCGGCTCGGCGTGCCGCTCGTCGTCCACGCAGAGGTGCCGGGGCCGATTGAGCGCGCGCTCGCGTTGGGGGCGAGCGGCGACCCGCGCGCTTACGAGACGTTCCTGCGCTCGCGCCCGCGCGCGGCAGAGGACGAGGCCGTCGCGCTCTTGATTGGCCTGTGCCGCGAGACGGGCGCGCGCGTCCACATCGTTCATCACTCTTCGGCGGACGCGCTGCCCTCCTTGCGCGACGCGATGAGCGAGGGTCTGCCCCTGACAGCCGAGACGTGCCCGCACTACCTCGCCTTCGCCGCCGAGGAGATCGCGGACGGCGCGACCGAGTTCAAGTGCTGCCCGCCCGTGCGCGAGCGCGAGAACCGCGAACGGCTCTGGGACGCGCTGCGCGACGGCACCATCTCGATGGTCGTCTCCGACCATTCGCCCTGCCCGCCGGAGATGAAGCGGCGTGCGGAGGGTGACTTCCTGAAGGCGTGGGGCGGCATCTCGTCTTTGCAGTTCCGGCTTTCGGTCGTGTGGACTGAGGCGCGGCGGCGCGGCTTCGCGCTCGAAGACCTCGCGCGCTGGCTCGCGCACGAGCCGGCCCGCCTCGCCGGACTCGACGCGCGCAAAGGCTCAATCGCGTCGGGCCGCGACGCTGACTTCATCATCTTCGACCCCGAAGCGACGTTCAGCGTCACGCCCGAAACAACCGAGCACCGCCACAAGCTCACGCCCTACGAAGGGCAAACCCTGAGCGGCGTGGTCGAGGCCACTTACCTGCGCGGCGAGAAAATCTACGAGCGCGGCCAATTCTCGGAAACGCCGACGGGCCGTCTGCTCAAGCGCGAAGACGAGATGAAAAGCTCAGACCTGTTTGTTGACGCAGACGATTTTGAAGACTGACCGAGAGGAATGATGCAGGACTTCTCAAATCTCGTTGACCTCGCCGCGGAGCGCGTCGGCGGCGCGGTCTTGTTGGCCAACGACGACTTCTTCGCGCCGAAGGAGAATCTTCTGAAGGCAGCAGCGCCGGTCTTCGTCGAGGGCAAGTACACGGAGCGCGGCAAGTGGATGGACGGCTGGGAGTCGAGGCGTCGGCGCACGCCCGGCTTCGACTGGTGTCTGATTCGCCTCGGCCTGCCCGGTAGTATCCGCGGCGTCGTCGTGGACACGAGCTTCTTCCGCGGCAACTATCCGGAAAGCTGTTCGCTCGAAGCCTGCGCGGCGGAAGGCAACGCGACCGTCGAAGAACTGACGGACGAGGCGACGCAGTGGGTCGAGATTCTTCCGCCCGCGCGCTTGCAGGGCGACTCGTTGAATCCTTTCGCCGTCTCTTCAGACGAGAGGTTCACGCACCTGCGTTTCAAAATTTACCCGGACGGCGGCGTCGCGCGCCTCCGCGTCCACGGCGATGTTCTGCCCGACTGGAGGCGTATCAAACGCGCGGGCGGCCTCGTTGATTTGGCGGCGGTCGAGAACGGCGGCCTCGTCGTCGCAACGAGCGACGAGTTCTTCGGAGGCCGGCATAACCTCATCATGCAGGGTCGCGCCGCCGACATGAGCGACGGCTGGGAGACCAAGCGCCGCCGCGGCCCCGGCCACGACTGGTGCGTCATACGGCTCGGCGCGACGGGCCGCGTCGTCCGCGTCGAAGTGGACACGTCGCACTTCAAGGGCAACTACCCTGAAAGCTGCTCGCTCGAAGTGGCCCGCGCCGACGTGGGCGCGAGCGGCACCGGCAAAGGCGCAGGCGACACGACGGCGCTCGACTCTTTAAACTGGCGCGAGCTTCTGCCGCGCACACGCCTTCAGGCGCACACGCGCCACTTCTACGAAGGGGAGTTGCGCGACGCAGGCGCGGCCACGCACGCGCGCCTGCGAATCTTCCCCGACGGCGGCGTCAGCCGACTGCGACTCTACGGGACGATTCTCGACTGATGGAAACCGCGACCGAAGAGACCGGCGGCCACGTCGGACGGCTCAACCGACTTTCGGCGGAGGAGGCCGAGCGCGCGCTGCAAGCCTGCTGCGGCTCGTCGCGCTGGGCGCGAGAGACGGCGGCGCTCCGGCCATTCCGCGACGTGGGCCAGTTGTTCGACGCGGGCGGGCGCGTCTGGTTCGGACTTGAAAGCGCGGACTGGCTCGAAGCTTTCCGCGCACACCCGCGCATCGGCGAGAAGCGGGCCGAGGTCGGCGTCAGCGAAGCGGCGCGGCGCTGGTCTGAGGGCGAGCAGTCGCGCGCGCGCGACGCCGCGACACAGACGCTCGACGCGCTGGCCGCGGCCAATCGCGCTTACGAGGAAAAGTTCGGCTTCATCTTCATCATCTGCGCCACGGGCCGGACAGCCGCCGAGATGCTCGCCGTCTTACGCGAGCGCATGGAGAACGACGCGGAGACGGAGCTGCGCGTCGCCGCCGCCGAGCAGTGGCGCATCACGGAGCTGCGCCTCAGAAAACTTCTGGACGCATGAGCGCAATCACGACACATGTGCTCGACACGGCGCGCGGACGGCCCGCGGCGGGCGTGCCCGTCGTGCTTGAGATGCGAGTCGCGGGCGGCGGCTGGCGCGTCGTCGGGCGGGGCGTGACGGACGAGGACGGTCGCCGGCGCGACCTTCTCGCGCCGGACTTCGCGCTGGAGGAAGGCTCGTATCGTCTGACGTTCGACGTGACGGCCTACTTTGCATCGTGCGGCACGCAGGGCTTCTACACGGAAGTCTCGGTGGCCTTCGTCGTCCGCGACGCCGCCGCGCATTACCACGTGCCGCTGCTGCTCAGCCCATACGGTTACTCAACCTACAGAGGAAGCTAATTGATGAAACTGCCCCCGAACGTCAACGAGTGGCTGAATCTTCTCCTGCGCTGGTTCCACGTCTTCGCCGCCATCCTCTGGGTCGGCTCGACCTACTATTTCACCTGGCTCGACGGTCGTTTTCAGGAAGAGGAGCGCGAGGCCGGAAAGGCGGGAGACGGTGCTGCGGGCGACGCGGGCAAGGTCGAGGTGTGGATGGTTCACAGCGGCGGCTTCTACGTCGTCGAGAAGCGGAGGACGCCGAGCCTGCGCCGCCTGCACTGGTTCCGCTGGGAGGCGATGATGACGTGGCTGAGCGGCGTGCTGCTGCTCACGCTCGTCTACTACATGGGCGGCGGCATGGTGGACGCCGACGTGCGGAACATAAGCGTCACAACAGCCGTCCTCTTCGGCGTCGGGCTGCTGACCGTGGGCTGGGTGGTCTACGACCTGCTGGTGCTATCGCCGCTCGGCAGGAACGAGAGGGCGTTCGCCGTCGTCGCCTACGCGCTCGTCGTCGGCACGGCCTACCTCTCGACGCACATCCTGAGCGGGCGCGCGGCCTACATCCACCTCGGCGCGACGTTCGGCACGATCATGGCCGCTAACGTCTGGATGCGCATCCTGCCCGCGCAGCGACGCATGATCGCCGCCGTGAAGGAGGGTCGCGCGCCCGACCCCGCCGAAGGCGCGCGCGCCAAGCTGCGCTCGAAGCACAACACCTTCATGGTCGTCCCCCTCGTCTTCACGATGATAAGCAATCATTACCCGGTCTCGACCTACGGGCACGACTACAACTGGCTCGTCCTCTCCGCGCTCGTCTTCGTCGGCTGGGTCGCCGCGAAGATCGTCCGCCGTGCATAGAAATCGAAGGATGAAGGCGGAAGGATGAAGGATGAAGTGAAAGCTGTTTGCCTTTCCTTCATCCCTCATCCGTATGTTTTACGGCCCTTGGCTGCCCGCGCCGATGGGGTCGCCCGGCGGCGTGGGCGGCGGCACGGTGCGCTTGCGCGGCTCGACGGGGCGTGCGAGGAAGCGCTCGATGTCTTCGTGCGTGGCGCGCAGGTGTGCGTTCGTCGCCTCGTCCGCAGAGGTCGCGGCGGTGTCGTTCACAAGAAGGCTCCGCAGTTGCTCGGTGGCGACGGCGCGCACCTGCACCGATGCGTCGGCGTCAGCGGCCAAGTCCGTCAGGCGCGTGACGACGAGGTTCTGCACCGAGCGCGCGATGGCCGCGTAGTAAGCGTCCTTCGGCGCGGGCGCGCGCCACGTCCGCGCGACGAGCGCGGCGGCGACCTCCGCGAAGTCCGGGTTGGCACGGTCGAGCGCGTGATACTGGTTGAGGCGCGCGGCGCGGTGCGGCTCTAATAAACCGGAGACGGCGAGGTCGGCGGCGATGGTCGCCGCGTTCAAGGGGTCGAAGGCCGGGTCGGTGCGCTTCGCGAAAAGCTCCTGCGTGCCGCCCTCGTAGCCGAAGGCGCGCGGCGGGATGAGCGCGAGTATGCGCGGCGGCACGGCCAGCTCTTCGACCTTGATCGTGTCGAGCACCGCATTGAGGGCGTCGCGCTGCCGCGCGGCGGGCACGACCTGTTGCGCCTGCGGCGGGCTAGGCCCGGCGGCGGTCTTCACGGCGTAGGTGTAGTAGAGGCCGCCGACCGTTTTGACCGCGGCCTGAAGCTGATAGCGGTGGTGCAGGTAGAGCGGGAGCAGTTTGGCTTCGAGGAGCGAGAGCGGCGTGCCGTTGGAGATGTTCGCGAGGCCGAACTGCGAGAGGGCTATGCGGCGCACTTCCATTTCGTGACGGAGCATTGCCACCGGGTCTGCGCCGTTGTCCCAGAGATTGGCGAGCGGGTTGGCCGCGCCCGCGGGCCGCGCGTCGGCGTCGGAGATGAAGAGCATCCCGGCGCGCACGCCCTCACTCACGATCTTCTCAAGCTCCGCCCCTTCATCCGCGCCGGGCGCGAACTGCGCGTAGGCGAAGCGGATCGCAAACTTGTCGTAAGCGCCGACGCCGACGGCGTAGGCGTTCGACAGGTCGAGCCTGCCGTTTTTTATTTCAACCATCGGCGCGGGGTAGTCCATGACGGAGGCGCGTCCGTAGGTGCTGGCGGCGAAGTTGTGCGCGAGGCCGAGCGTGTGGCCGGTCTCGTGCGCGGCGAGCTGGCGCACGCGCGCCAGAGACATCGCGCCCGCGCCGGTCGAGGGGTCGAGGCCGTCGAGTTCGTCGGCGTCGGGCGTCATGCCGAGGTCACACTCCGACCACGGCGCACCCGTGCCCCACGCGCTTTTCTCGAAGGCCGGGATGAGGCCCGTGCCGATCAGGTAGTCCTGCCTGATTCTCAAAGAGCCGAGCGTGACGTTGCCCTTGATGATCTCGCCCGTGCGCGGGTCAACGATGCTGCCGCCGTAAGACCAGCCGCGCGAGGAGCGATGCACCCAGTTAATCATGTTGTAGCGCACGTCCATCGGGTCTGCGTCGGCGGGGAGCACTTTGACCTGAAACGCGTTGCGAAAGCCCGCGGCCTCGAACGCCGCGGCCCACCACGAAGCGCCCTCGACGAGCGCGCTCCGGATCGGCTCCGGCGTGCCGTTGTCAACGTAATAGACGATTGGCTTGATGGGGTCGGAGACAGCAGCCGAAGGGTCTTTCTTCTCCAGACGGTGGCGCGTGATCCACCGCTTCTCAATCGGCTCGGTGAAGGGCGAGGCGTAGTCGTAGAACTCCACGGCGAAGACGCCGACGCGCGGGTCGAGGCGGCGCGGCGTGTAGCCCGCGCCGGGCAGCTCGACGAGCGAGTGGTGCTCGCGCACGGTGAGCGACTGCGGGCTGGGGACGGTCTCGCGCAGGAGCGGGCCGGTGTTGCCTTCGGTCGTGAAGGTGAGCGTCGCCTCGACCTCGGTGTTCTTCGGGAACGCCTTCGTGTGCGGCAGATAGACGGCGCTGCGCGACTCGTCCACGCGGTACTGCCCTTGATTGGATTCGCGCAGACGGTCGGCGACGCCGTGCGCGTCGCGCAGGAAGAACGCGGTCGCGTCAACGAGCACGCGCCCGCCCTCGACGGCCTCGACCTTGAATCCCCACAGCACGGAGCGCGCGAACGACTCCTCGACCGCGCGCCGCTCCGCTTCGTCCGTAGTGATCGCCCGAAAGCGGTAGTTGCCTTCGACCAACAGCACCTTCGGCCCCGTGCGCTCGAAGTGGACGACGTGCGTGTCGCCGAGCTGCCCGCGGTCTAAGCCCAGAGGGTTCGACCCCACCCCGGTCGGCAGCGAGACCTGATACAGAAACTCTACGTTCCAACGCGAGATTTCCAAGAGGAGCTTGCCCTGCTCCGAGTCCCAGTAGAGCGGGAAGTACCCTTCGAGTTTCTGTAGGCCGCGCGTCGTCTCGGAGAAGGATTTGCCTTGCGCCTCCCCTCGCGCCGCCGCGGGCATGAGGATCAGGAGCGAGACGGAGAGCAGGAGACATACACGTCGCATAAACATACCTCGACACGAATCCGTGTGAGCCGAAAGCCGGGGCGCACCCGCTAGAACGCGAGCGGCGGAAGATTCGCCGCGCGGAGCTGCGCGTTGAGAGCCTGCACGTCCCTGCCCTTCAAGTCAGTCCAGCCGGACATCAGCGCGCGGAGTTTCTGCTGCAAGTCTGCGGCAGCCGCGACGGCCTGCGTGGTCGGCGTCGCGTCCGCTTGTTGCAGCACGTCGAGCAGCGTGGCGAGCGATGCGTGAACCTGCGAGAGGCCGGGCGGCGCGGAGCCGGTCGCGGCGGCAGGCCCGCGCGCGCCGCCGCCGTCGCCTTCGAGCGCCGCGGCGCGGCGGTCGAGCGCGGCGAGCGCCTCCGAGATGGCGGGCGCGAGTCCTGCGCGCGCGCGGAGGTCTTTAACTTGCGCCCTCAACTTCCCAAGTTGTTCGAGCGCGTCGAAGCTCTCGGTCATCGCCGCCGCGGTCTGCGTCGAGAGCGTGAACTGCTGCGCGAGTCCGAGGCGCGGGGTCTTGATGCGCGGGTCGAGGACGACCGTGAGCGGGCGCGCGAAAGTGCGGCCCGCGACCGTGAGCTTGACGGTGTAGTCGCCGGGCAGCGCCGAGGGGCCGAGCGGGTTGCGCGGCGTGTCCATGTAGTTGGCCGAGATCGGGTACTCGTGGTTCTGCGCCTTCGGCTCCGGGTAGTGCAAGTCCCAGACGAAGCGCTGCATCCCTGACTTCGACGAAAGTATCCGCGGCGGACGAATCCAGTAGAGCGGGACGTTGATCTCCTTCTCATTAATCGGCTCAGGCTTGTCCGCCGACGAAAAGCGTCGGACAAGTTTGCCCGCGCGGTCGAATATCTCAAGCACGACGGGCGAGGCGGCGTCAGACTTCAGGTAGTAGTTGATGATTGCGCCGTCGGGCGGGTTCTGCCCCACGGGTTCTTCGGGCGGCAGCGGCGTGTCGGTGTTGACGTTGCGCTGGACGCGGTAGGCCGCCTGCGGCTGAAACAGGAATGCGTCCGACGCGGCGACCTCGGCGCTCGCCTGCCGGAGCGGCGTGATGTCGTCGAGAATCCAGAAGGAGCGACCGTGCGTGCCGACGACGATGTCGTCCTTGTGTACGACGAGGTCGCGTATCGAAGACGCGGGCATGTTCAGGCGGAGCGGCTGCCAGTCGTCGCCGTCGTTGAATGAGACGTAGACGGCGCGCTCCGTGCCCGCGAACAGAAGCCCACGGCGCTGCGGGTCTTCGCGCACGACGTTGACGGGGTCGTCGGGCAGACCTCTGACAATCTCCGTCCAGGTCTTGCCGCCGTCGTGCGTGCGATAGATGTGCGGGCGCATGTCGTCGAGGCGGATGCGGTTAATCGCCGCGTAGGCCGTATTGTTGTCGAAGTGCCCGGCGTCAATGATGGAGACCTTGCTCCAAGAAGTCAGCGCGGGCGGCGTCACGTTCTGCCAGTTGCGCCCGCCATCGCGCGTGATGTGAATCAGCCCGTCGTCCGTGCCCGCCCAGATCGTGTTCACGTCTTTGAAGGAAGGCGCGACCGTGTAGATGACTCCGCGGCGCGGCATGGTCGCCATCTCGGCCCGGCGATAGACGCCGATTGATTCGGGCACGTCATACTTCTCGCGCGTGAGGTCGGGGCTGATGACCTCCCAGCTCACGCCGCCGTTCGCAGTCTTGAAGATGACGTTTCCGGCGTAGAAGAGCACGTGCGGGTCAACGGGCGAGAACAGGACGGGCGCGGTTCTGAGGAAGCGGTACTTGCCGCTCCGGACGGCTTCGGGCGCGACGTTCTGCACCTGCCCCGTGGTCTTGTCGAAGCGCGTGAGCTTGCCGCCGTAGATGAGGTTCGGGTTCAAAGGGTCTGGCGCGATGTAGCCGTACTCTTCCGCGCCCACGGTGCGCCAGTCGCGGAAACTTATCGCGCCGTTGTCGCCGCGGCTGGCGGTTCCGACCGAGCCGCTCTCCTGCTGTCCGCCGTAGACCCAGTAAGGAAACTGATTGTCCGTCGAGACGTGATAGAACTGCGCGGTCGGCTGGTTGTACCAACTGCTCCAGGTGCGCCCGCCGTTGACCGTGATGGTCGCGCCCTGATCCGAGGCGAGCAAAACGATGTCGGGGTCTTCCGGGTTGATCCAGACCGTGTGGTAGTCGTCGCCGCCGGGCGCGCCCTTCCACGCGTGGAAGGTGTGGCCGCCGTCGTTCGAGCGATAGGTCGAAGTGTTCGCGGAGTAAACGATGTCCGGGTTGCGCGGGTCAACCTTCACCTCGGCAAAGTCGCTGCCGCGCCCCCACACGCGCACCTCGTCGTTCACTCTCTGCCAACTGTCGCCCGCATCGTCCGAGCGATAGATGCCGCCGAGCTGCGGCGCGTCAACGCACGCGTACATGCGCTTCGGCTCTGAAGGCGCAACGGCGATGCCGATGCGTCCCAAGCCCTGCTCGACGGTCGGCAGCCCCTTCGTCAACTGCTTCCACGTCGCGCCGCCGTCGGTTGACTTGAACAGGCCGCTCCCCGGCCCCTGCCACCCGCCGTTCTCCCACGGGCCTTGCCGCGCGGCCCACAGAGTAGCGTAGATCGTCTTTGAAGTTTTCGGGTCGAAGGCGAGAGCAACCGCGCCCGTGTTCTCGTCTTTGAAGAGCACGCGCTCGAACGTCCTGCCCCCATCGGTCGAGCGAAAGACGCCGCGCTCTGTGTTCGGGCCGTAGGGGTGTCCGAGCACGGCGACGAAGAGGCGCTCCGCGTTCTTCGGGTCAACGATGATCGCGCCGATCTGCTGGCCGTCGCGCAGGCCGAGGTGCTCCCACGTCTTGCCGCCGTCCGTGGATTTATAAATGCCGTCGCCCGTCGAGAGGTCTGGGCGTTGCAGTCCCTCGCCGCTGCCGACGTAGATGGTGTCGGGCTGCGAAGGCGCGATGGCGAGCGCGCCGATTGAGCCGGTGGGCTGTTCGTCGAACAGGGGCGTCCAGGTGCGACCGTAGTCGTCCGTTCTCCACACGCCGCCGTTGTTGACGCCGATGTAGTAAACATTCGGGCGACCGGGCACGCCCGACGCGCCCACGGTGCGACCGCCGCGGAACGGGCCGATCATGCGCCATCGCATGCCCTCGTAGAGCCTCTGGTCAACCTGCTGCGCGGCGACGATTGCCGAGAGCGCGGCGAAGACGGCGAAGACGAAAAGAGCCGATACAAGGCGGCGAGTCACACTCACGTTCGACCTCCTGAAAATTGTCCGGCGTTGAAAACCCGGTTCTGTGTAAATGAAAGTTTTTGAATTGCCTACAGCTTTAGGAGCAGATAAGAAGAGATGACGCCCAATTATTTGGCTAAAGCCAGAAATGCAGCCATCTCATCCTACTAGCTGAAGCTAGTCGCAACCCATCCATCTCATCCCTGGCTGAAGCTGGTGGCGACTCATCCGTGGCAACTCATCCGACGACTTCAATCACACACCGCTTGCCCGCGTCTCTATTGCCGAAGGCGCGGCCCTACTTCCGTTTCGCCGTCGCGCCCTGCACGAACGACTCCGCGTTACGCTTGAGCTGCGCGAGCGAGTTCTTGTCTATGTAAACCATGTGCCCGGCCTCGTAGTAGCTGACCGTGACGTTGCCTTGCAGCGAGGGGTCGAGGCCCATGTGCTTCAGCGTGTACTGCGCGGCGAAGTAGGGCGTGGCGAGGTCGTAGTAGCCGCAGGCGATCATGAGGCGCATGTAAGGGTTCTTGGCGAAGGCGCTGCGGAGCGACTCGCTCGTGTCGGCGTAGGTGTTGTCCGCGCCGAAGTCCCAGCGACCGACGCCGCCGCCGAGGATGTAGTATTCGAGGTCGGACTTGAATCCCAACTCGCCGCGAACGTAGTTGTTGAAGGTCGCCGTGTAGGGCGGGCGGATGGCGGCGAGGCTGGGGTCGAAGTCGGGCGTCTCGGAGACGGCCAGCGCGTCAATGCCCTTGAAGCGACCATCGAGCCTTCCAACGGTGCGCTTCTGGTCGCGCAGAAGCTCCTTGTCGAAGCGTTGAATCTCGATGCGGAGGTCGCTGTCGTCAATGAAGCGTTTGTCGAGACCCGTGTAGCGATTGAGGCGGTCAATCACCTCCTGGCGCTCGGCGGGCGTGAGGCGGTCGCCTTTGGCGAGCGCGACGGTGTAGTCGGTCGCGGCCCAGTGCTCCACCTCGTCCAGAGTTTTTCTCAAATCGGCTTGCAGGTCGGGCGCGAGCCGCTTGTGATACCAAGCGATGGCGCTGTAGGTCGGAAGGAAGAGGATGTACGGCAGGTCGTTGCCGCGTGTGAAGCGCGCCGTCTGGAAGTTCATGATGGTGGAGATGAGGATGATGCCGTTGAAGGCGATGCCGTGCTCGATGAGGTAGCCCGAAAGGCCGGAGGCGCGCGTCGTGCCGTAACTCTCGCCGACGAGGAAGAGCGGCGAAGTCCAGCGCTCGCTGCGTGCCAGATAAAGACGTATGAACTCGCCGACGGATTGGATGTCGCCCTGAAGTCCGAAGTATCTGCTCGCCAGCTCCGGCCTCGCAGCGCGGCTGTAGCCCGTGCCCACCGGGTCTATGAAAACGATGTCCGTGAAGTCGAGCCATGTGGACTCGTTGTCAACGAGACGGAACGGCGGCGGCGGCATCTGTCCGTCGTCGAGCATCTGCACGCGTCGGGGGCCGAGAGCGCCCAGATGCAGCCAGACCGAAGCCGAGCCGGGGCCGCCGTTGAAGGAGAACATGAGCGGTCGCTGCGAGCGGTCGCCCACGCTGTCGAGCGTGTAGGCCATGTAGAAGATGCGAGCCTCGGTCTCGCCCGCGGCGTTTCTGAGAGGCATCAAGCCGGTCGTCACGGTGTAGCGGAGCGTGCGCCCGCCGATTCTAATCTCGTGCTTCGTGACGACGGGCGGGTTGTCCTGCATCGCCGGGTCTTTCTCCACGGGCGTCGGGCCGGGCGTCGCTCCGCGCGCTGCGGAAGGCGGCGCAGAGGAGGCTTGAGGCGAGGCAGACTGCGGAGAGGCCGCGCCCGACGGTCGGTAGTTGGCGCGCGCGGCGGCGACGAGTTCCGGCGTCGCGCCCGCGTCGCGCAACTCCTGCTCGACCGCCGGTGTCACCTCGAAGTCAACGCCGCTATCGCGTATGGCCGCGGCGAGCATCGAGAGTCCCGCGTCCCTGCGCTCCGGCGTGAGGCCGCGCAGGAAGGCGACGACGTTCTCCTTCGTGACGGGCGCGCGCAGCGTCTGTGCGGGCGGGTTCGCGCCCTGCTTTGGTCGTGCGCCCGCCGCGCCCGCCAAAGGCGCGGACAGGCAGAGCGACAACGCCACGGCGGCGATCATGTGCGACCTCCGAAACTTGGCGGACGGGCGGACTCGCATCGTTGTGTGTGAACCTCCTCGCGAAATTTGCGTCAGGTAAAAGCGGCGGACGAAAACGAAGTCAAAACGCAGCCCGGCGCGCAGAAGTTTCAAAACGCGCGCGACGCTCTAGCCTCCCGCGGGCGGCTGCGTGGACAGGCAGAAGCCCTCGCCGTGAAACCAGCACGACTCGGCGGGTTCGTGCGCGTCGCGCCGGAGCGAGCGCACCGCGGCGAAGTTTGCCACGAATCGGGCGTGGCGATCTGCCACGGGCCGGGGCCGAGATAGTCCTCGCGCCGGACGCGCGCGAACGCCTCTGCCAGCGCCTCGTTCTGCAAGTTCGCGACCGCGCGAACTTCCTCCGCGTAAAAGCGTCGAGCGTCGTCAAGTTCCATGCGTGTGTTGAGCGGCGGATGTAGAGCCGGGAGCCGCCGACCCTCGGTCCAAGGTGTGACACGCACATTACCTTTATCTGCGGACTGATTTCAAGTCCGACGCGACACGGCGCTTCGGGCGCGCGGCGCGGGCCGCGACTTCGACTTTGCCTGCACGCCTCTCATCCTCTTCCCTCGCGTCGCCTTCAACGCCGCCGCGCAACGCTTCGACGGCGGGCAGGTGCGCCGACTCCGGCAACGACGACGAAGCGCCGCGCACGGAGAACCAGATCGCCCCGTTCAGCACGCGCGGGTCGGCGGCGTCCGGGTGCGTCATGTCCTGTTCCGCCGTGCGGCGCATCCAGTAGGCGCTCGCCGCGTCGCGCGCCGCGGGCGTGACGAGGTTGTCGAGAGACACGTCGGGCAGAGCGGCCTTGTAGGGTCGCAGGTCAGGCTCGGCGCGGAAGAGGTCAACGGGCGTGGCCGCGGAGTCGAGCTGGTTCAAAGGGCCGAAGCCGAGGAGCATCTCAATCGTGCGGACGAGGCTCACGGTGTTGTGGAACTCGTGCACGAGCGCGCCCTCGCGGTTGTAGGCGCTGATGACTAAAGCAACCGAGCGATGACAGTCAACGTGGTCGGGGCCGTCCTGCGCGTCGTCCTCGACGACGAAGATGGCCGTATCTTTCCAGTAGGGGCTGTTCGAGACGGCCTCGACAAGTCGGCCCAGCGCGTAGTCGTTGTCGGCGACGTGGAACTGTGGCGTGGGCTTATTGGCGGCGACTCCTTCGGTGTGGTCGCCGGGGAACTGCATGATCGAGAGGTTCGGCATCGGGTCGCCGCGGCCCGCTTCGCGTGCGGCGACGAAGCCCTGGAACTCTTCGAGCCAGATGCCGACGCGCGACTTGCCGCGCAGGCGCGCGTTCGGGTTCGCGCCGCTCACGAGCGCCTCTGTTTGCCCCTTCGACTCACGCGCCGCTTGATAAGAGGCCGTCGTCATCGAGTCCGGCACGAGCAGGTCGAACGAAGGGTAGGCCGTGCTGTGGTGGCCTTCGAGAGCCTTCTTGGTCGGGAACGCCTTGAGCACGGGCGAGAGGTCCGGGTAAGACTTCGTGCGGTTGGCGTTGAGCGCGGCGACCTCGGCCTCGGAGACCGTGGCGACGAACTCGCCGTAGTTGCGGTAGGTGAGCGCGGCGCGGGCGGCTGCGTCCCAGAGGTAGAGCGTTTCGGGTTCGGCCACGTCGCGCCGCCCACTGAGGTACGGGACGAAGCGACGCATGAAGTCGGCGATGTCTCCGGCGGTCGCAGGCAGGCGCAGGAGCGGCGGCGTGTCGTTGCGCGCGTTAAAGTTCGGCAGGCGATTGAAGCCCTCGAAGTCGTAGGTTCGACCGCGGTTGCTGTAGTTCAAGCGGAAAGCCTTGTCCGTGTAATCGGACGAGAAGGCCGCGTCCGACCAGTTGTGGCCGTCGGCGCTGGCCTCTGCGTTGACGAAGAAACGGTCGAAGAGTCCGAAGCGCAGGGCGAGGGCGCGGTGGTTGGGCGTGATATCTTGCGCGACCCCTTCGCGCTTGCGGGCCGCGTAGCCCGCGCCGAAGATGGCGAGCGACGAATCGCCGTCGGCGCGCGTGCCGTCGCCGCCGGCTCCCACGTCGCCGAAGAGCTGATCGTACGTGCGATTCTCTTTGATGATGTAGATGACGTGCTTGATGGGCGAGCGGCCTCCGAAGGGCGCGCGGCGCGCGGGGCCGACGAGTGCGTCGTTACGCATCACCGACAGAGTGTAGCCCGCAAGCTCGCGCGCGCCCGGCTCAGGGACGGCGCTGATGTTGCCGACGACTGCGGCGACGCTGTACTCGCCCCCCTGCCTGCCCGCGCGCCCCGCGCCCGCGGGGAAGCGGTCGTTCGGAGAGTTCGGCACGCGCCCTGAATCGTTGACGACGAGCGAGGAGTTCTCGACGCCTGTGCCCTTGCCGTTGCCGACGTAGAGTGTGCCGCCCGCCAACGCCAGCGCCGAAGGGTACTGCCCCGTCGGGATGAAACCGCGCACGACAGACCTGCCCGCGCCCTCTCCGTCGGCACTTCCGCGCGCGTTCGCCGAGAGGCTGACGACGGCGACCGAGTTGCTGTGCGCGTCGGCGACGTAGAGCGTGCGCCCGTCGGCGCTCAGGGCCAGACCTTCGGGGCTTGAGCCGAGGGGCGCGCTCTCTGTGAGCCGCACGCTGATGCGCTCGACCACGCGGTCAGTCGTCGTGTCAATGACCGAGACGCTGTCGGCGTTCGAGTTGACGACGTAGAGCCTTGAGACCGTGCCGTCCCAGACCATCGCCGTCGGGTGGCGCTCGACCGGGATGTAGGAGACGCGCTGCCCTTTGTCGGCGAGGTCAACGACGGCAACCGAGGCGTCGTTCCAGCAGGAGACGTAAACCTTCGAGGTCGCACCGCGCGCAACGGCGTCAGTGTCCTGAGTGTCCTGGCGTCCGCGCTCCGGCGTGCGCGGCAGCGCGACGACGGCGTAAGGATACGTGAAGTGCTCCGCGCCGTCGCCCGCGCCGCCCTTCTGGCCGGCGAGTTCGACGCGTTCGAGGCGGCGCGCGCCGTCGAGGTCTGTGACGATGCCGAGGCTGTCGTCGAGGTTGTTGGCGACGAAGAGCGTTTCGCCGTCGTCGCTGACGGCGAGGCCCGAAGGGTAGACGGGCGCGTGGTTATCGTTGTAGCGCGGAGTGGCGGCGGAGGTCGCGAAGCCGCTCACGTCAATCGAGGGCGCGTCAACCTTCGTGTCCGGCCCCGGCGAGGTCGGCGCGACGGGCGGTGTTGCGCCGGGGCGCAGCCGGAACATCCAGATTTTGTTCTCGAAGCCGCCCGACGCGTAGAGCGTGAACGAGCCGTCCGCCGAGGCGCGCGGCGAGAAGGCCGCGCCGACGTTGACGCTCTGCGGCGCGGGGAAATAAATGTTCTGCACGACCGAGGGCGTGGGGCGCGCGTCGAGGTCAATGACGGCGAGCGACTGCTGCGCGTGGCTTAGCGAAGAGTTGAACTGGAGGCCGTAGCCGCTGTTGACCGCGACGAGGTAGCGACCGCGACCGTCCGGCCCCGCGCGGTCGGGACTGCGGACGAAGGCGACGGGCAGCGCGCCGACCGCGGGCTGATGCGTCGTCGCATCCATGACGAGCGAGCCGGCGGGCGTGACGGGTCGCCCCTCGGACGCGGGCTGGTTCGTGATCTTGATGTCGGCGGAAGATGAGAGCAGGCCGAATCCGGTCGCCGCGAAGACAAGGAAGAGCGCGGGCAGACAGCGGCAGACGAAAGGGACGCGAGTTGGAAGGTTCATGCAGGTGGCTCCCGTTTATCGGAGGGGCGGGCGCACGACTTTATCAATTCCCGGTCGTGCGTCGCGCGCGTGACGACGAACCACGGAGACACGGAGAGCACGCAAGGAAGCACGGAGGGTGAAACTTCTCCGTGCAATCTCCAGTGTGCTCTGTGCCTCTGCAGTTAATTCATCACTGAACAAGCTCAAGTTGTAGCCTAATCGCCCGTGGTCTGGAGGTCTGCAAGCTGCTCCTGGCCCTTGAACTGAATCTCGTAGAGGCGCGAGTAGAGTCCGCCGCGCGCGAGCAGTTCGTCGTGCGTGCCGCTCTCGACTATCGAGCCGCCCTCGATGGCGTAGATGCGCTGGGCGCGCATGACAGTGGCGAGGCGGTGGGCGATGACGATTGAGGTCTTGCCCTCCATCAGGCGGGCCAGCGCGTCGAAGACCAGTTCCTCGCTCTCGGCGTCGAGTCCCGAAGAAGGCTCGTCGAGCAGCAAGATAGGCGTGTCGCGGATGACGGCGCGCGCGATGGTGATGCGCTGGCGCTGGCCGCCCGAAAGCGTCTCGCCGCGCTCGCCGACGACCGTGTCGTAAGCCTGGGGCAGCCGCATGATGAACTCGTGGGCGTTGGCGAGGCGTGCGGCGCGGACGATCTCGGCGCGCGACGCCGTGGGCTTGCCGTAGGCGATGTTCTCCCAGATGGTCGCGCGGAACAGGTAGCTCTCTTGCAGCACGTAGCTAATCTGGTCGCGCAGAGAGCGCAGCTTGAAGGAGCGGATGTCTATGTCGTCAATCCCGATGCGCCCCTCGGTCGGATCGTAGAAGCGCGGGATGAGGCTGATGAGCGTTGACTTGCCGCTGCCCGTGGGGCCGACGAGCGCGACGAACTCGCCCGGCTCGACCGTGAGGTTGATGTCCTTGAGCACCGGCTGCTCTTTGTTGTAGGCGAAGCTGACGTGCTCGAAACGGACGCGCCCGCGCAGGGGCGGCGCGCGGCGCGCGCCCGGAAGGTCGCGCACCTGACTCTCGGTCGCCAGCACTTCTCGGATGCGCTCGAAGCCGACCTGCGCCTTCGACACCGTATCGGTCATCTTCGAGAGGTCGCGCATCGGCTTGTACATCTTGCCGAGGTAGAGGATGAAGACGATCAGCGCGCCCGCCGAGATTTGTCCCGCGAGCACGAGGCGCGCGCCGTACCAGAGCACGAGGCAGGTGCCCAGCGCCACGGTTAACTCGACGAGCGGAGTGAGCTTGGCCTTGACGCTGCGCGCGAGCAGGGCCATCTCGACGCTCTCCAAACTTTTCACGTCGAGGCGGCGGCTCTCGAAGTCTTCGCGCGCGAAAGCCTTGATGAGCCGCATGGCGGAGAACGATTCCTGCACGACCGAGGCGATCTCGCCCTCCTTCTTCTTCACCTGCCGCGCGTTGTGCTTGATGCGCCGCGTGTAGCTGTAGACGAGGATGAAGAGCGCGGGCGCGACCGCCAGCGAGATGAGCGTGAAGCGCCAGTCGAGGTAGAACATCACGCCGAGCATGCCCAGAAGCGTCAGCGCGTTGACGAGGATGCCGAGCAGCGCCGAGGAGACGAAGTCCTGCACGGCGTCAATGTCGCTGGTCATTCGGATGATGAGGTCGCCCGTCTTCTGCCGCTCGAAGAAGGCGAGCGAGAGGCGCTGGATGTGATTGTAGAGCGTGTGCCGGAGGTCGTGCATGATGCGCTGGCCGACGCTCGTCGTCAGATACTTCTCGCCGTAGGTCGCCAGCGCGCTCACGGCGGCGATGAGGACGACGGCGAGGGCTGCGAAGTTCAGCACCGCGAGCTTCGACGTGCCGGCGAGACTGCTGACGAGATGCGCCAGCCACCCCGACATCGGCTTCCCCGCGAAGACGTAGTCGAAGACGACCTTCAGCGGCCAGGGCTCAAGCAGGTCGGTCGCGCTCTCGGCCATGATCGCCACGAACGCGAGGGCGAGCTGCCGCCAGTAGGGCTTGAGCAGCCGCGTGATCTTGATTTTTCCGACACTCATGTGCGGCGATTATAAACGCTCGGCGAGGAAACGATGAATGATGAGCGGGTGTTGGGTGCTGGACTGTTTTCCCTAACACCTCAAACCCAACACCCGCTTTTGGCTCAGCATTCATCATTTTTATTTGCGCGGACGCACCGTCACAAAGAGCGTGCCCTCGCCGGGGCGCGTGACGAGCAGGAGCAGGGGGCGTTCGCCCGCGCTCTGAATCGCCGCGCTCAGGTCTTCGACCGACTTCAAAGGCTGCCGGTTCGCCTGCTCGATCAGGTCGCCCTGTTGCAGCCCTGCGTCCGCGCCCGGCCCCGAAGGGTCAACGTCGGTGACGACGAGTCCCTGCTTGTCTTCCGGCAGGCGGAGGCGCTGCGCCAACTCCGGCGTGAGCGGCGCGAGCGCGAGGCCGAGCTTGCCGCCTTCGCTCTGTCCTTCGCCGCCGCCCGGCTGCCGCCCGCCCGCGCCGCTGCTGCTCTCCGTAAGCTCGCCGAGCGTGACCTTCAACTGCTGCTCTCGCCCGTCGCGCACGATGGTCAGCGTCACGTCCGAGCCGGGCGGCGTCGAGGCGACGAGGTTACGTAGCTCGTTCGAGTCGTTGACGGCGTTGCCGTTGACGGCGGTAATCACGTCGCCCTGCCGGAGGCCCGACTTCTCCGCCGCGCTCCCCTTCTGCACCGCGCTGACGAGCACGCCGCGCGCCTCCTTCAGCCCCAGACTCTGCGCGAGGTCATCCGTCACCGCCTGCACGTAGACGCCGAGTTGCCCGCGCCGCACCTTGCCTTTGTTGATGATCTGCTCCGTGACCGTGCGCGTCATGTTCGAGGGGATGGCGAAGCCGATGCCGATGTTGCCGCCCGACGGACTCAGGATTTGAGAATTGATGCCGACGAGATCGCCCGAAGTGTTGACGAGCGCGCCGCCGGAATTGCCCTGATTGATCGGCGCGTCGGTTTGCAGGAAGTCTTCAAAGCTCCCGTCGGAGAGTCCCGTCCTGCGCCCCTTCGCGCTGATGATGCCCATCGTCACGGTCTGCCCCACGCCCAGAGGATTGCCGACGGCGAGCACGATGTCGCCGACTCGCACCTTGTCGGAGTCGCCGAGCGTGAGCACCGGCAAATCCTTCGCGTCAATCTTCAGGACGGCCAGATCGCTCGGCGGGTCTGTGCCGACGACCTTCGCGGGGAGGTTGCGACGGTCGGTCAGTTCCACCGTGATCTGCTCCGCGCCGTCAACGACGTGATGGTTCGTGACGATGTAGCCGTCGGGACTGATGACGACGCCGGAGCCGAGCGCCTGCTGCCGAAGCTCGCGCGGCGGCTGCTGCATCTGCGGCGCGCGGTTGCCGAAGAAGTCTTGAAAGAACGGGTCGTCGAAAAACGGGTGCTGCTGCGGCGCGCGCACGCGGCGCTCCGAGCGGATGGTGACGACTGCGGGTGCGACACGCGCCACCACGTCCGCGTAAGAGTTATGCTCGATGTTGGAGGCAGCGCCGCTGTTCGCGGCGGGCTGCGGCAGCGTGAACGTCCCGCCGCCCTGCCTGCGGCATCCCGCGAGCAGTGCTGCGGACGCGAAGAGGATTAAACCCAACCGACTTGCTCTTTTCATAACATCCCTCTCAAAGAAATGAACCGTCCTGCGACACGCCCGAACGACGCCCGCGCGCCTTCGGCTCGTCACGAACCGGCGCACCACTCAGGCGAGTCCGGGTGCAGCTCTTAATACCGTCCTCGAATGGAATCTCTGCTGCGGATATTTAACAACTAACTCGCCGCCGAAGCAAAAGCCGCCGCGCGACGGACGCCGCGACGGACAAGTCGCAACGCCCGCAAATGCGCCCTGCCCCGAAGGCGTGATGGTCGGTATCTTCCAGCCGTCGCCGACAGAAACCTTGAATCGGGCGGGCGTTGAAGCGTAGAGTGGATTCGCTTTCCGAACTCTTGAAATTATGAAGGTGTCAACTTATGAGCTTGAGTGAACCGTTTGCGGCGGAGCTTCAGCGTG
Organism: Pyrinomonadaceae bacterium; assembly: GCA_036263975.1. Lineage (GTDB taxonomy): Bacteria > Acidobacteriota > Blastocatellia > Pyrinomonadales > Pyrinomonadaceae > QHXN01. Next base: position 142,621 of record DATARW010000047.1, on the reverse strand, counting down.
AGGCGGCGACGACGAGAAGGATGTTGGAGCGCGTGCCGGAGGATTCGTTGGCGTGGAAGCCGCACGAGAAATCCATGACGCTGGGGCGGCTCGCCGGGCACATCGCGGAACTTCCGAGCCTGGTCGCCTCGGTTGTGGCCCTCGACGAGGTGGATTTCGCCGCCGGGAATTTCCAGCCGTTCGCGGCGTCGAACTCCGCCGAGCTGTTGGAGAAGTTTGACGAGAATATCGCCAAAGCGGTCGAGGCGCTGAAGGATCAGCCCGACGAGCATCTGCTCAAGACGTGGCGGCTGAGGAACGGGGAGCAGGTCTTCTTCGAGCTGCCGCGCGTGGCCGTGCTCCGCTCGATGGCGCTCAGCCACGTCATACATCATCGCGGCCAGCTCTCCGTCTACCTGCGCCTGCTCGATGTTCCACTGCCTTCAGTGTACGGGCCGACGGCGGACGAAGGGCTAATCTCTTAGGCCGTCCAAAAGTCTCTCACAAGACTCTTGAAGGCGGGGGCCGTCCCCGCCCTCAAGAGTCTGTAGACGCCTCCCGCTTCCCTGCCTATTGAATCTCGAAGCCGATGCGTTGCGTGGCGCTCGTCTTCGAGATGTTGTCGGTGACGTTGACTTCGATCTCGTACTGCCCCGCGGGGAGCTGGCCGAGCGTGATGGTGCCCGTGAAGGGGATGCGCGCGAGGTCTGCGGCGGCTTCGGGCGCGAGCTTACGCGCGGGCGCGGAGACGATGGCGTGCCCGTCGCGTAAGAGCTGAACCTGCGCCGAGAGGTCTGTGGCCCCGCCGCCCGGAGAGCGCGAGGCGTTGTAGATGAAGACCAGAAAGTCCATGCGCGAGGAGCGCGCGAAGCGCCGGTCAACGCTGAACTGAATCTGCGGCGCGGCGGCGGACTTCGCCGTGTCGGAATTGCCGACGACGCGCCCGCCGAGGTGCAGGCTGCTGAGGGCGAGCCGGCGCTTCGAGAGGTCTGGGATTTCAATCCACTGCGCGGCGCTGCCCACCTGGCCGCCGCGCGCGTCGCGCGCCGCCACCTTCACCTGATAGAGGCCCGGCGCGAGTGGCGTGGGCTGGTTGTAGATGACGCCGGGCCGCTCACTCGACGCGGCGCTCGACGGCAACGGCGTCACGTTCAGGCGCTTCTTAAAACTCCCCACCTCCTTGCCCTGTTCGTTCCACACGACGCCGACGATGTCCACGGCGGCGGGCTGATGGCTGTCCGCGCCGTAGTCGAGCGCGTCGGTAGTGACTTGCACGGAGCTGGTCAGGACGGCTCCTGTGCCCGGCACGTCAACGTATCGCGTCGAGAGCACCGTCGGCAACTCGCTGCGCGCGACCGGCGAGGCGAAGGCCGCGCGCAAGTCGGCCTCGGCGGATTTCGCGTCCGACTTGTCCCCGGCATCCGGCTTCGCGTTTGGCTTCGCGCCGGCGGGCGCGGCTGAAGCCCTCGCCAGCGACGCCATGTAGCCGCGCGGCAGGCGCACCGTCAGCTCCGGGCGTCCGACGACGCTGACCTCGACGCGCTTGAACCCGCCGCCCTTCTGCTCCTCGGCCTGCGGCTTCCAGGCCAGCCGGTAGTAGTTTGAAGACTCGGCCAGCGCGCCGCTGACCGCCGAGTCGAACGCGTAGGAGTCGAACAGCGCGCGTCCGCCCGTGTCGCCCGCCAGCGCGTTGAGCGGGTCTTGCGAGGCTGACATCTCGCCTGCGTCGGCGCGCGCCAGCCGCCCCAGAGAGTCGGCGCGGTTGCTGCTCGCGTCCGTATCGCCGACCAGCCCGCGCGCGTCAATCGAGTAGATGACGACGCCCGCGCGCAGAGCCGCGTCCGTGATCTGCTTGAGCTTGTCGGCGAAGCCCGTGTTGCGGTCGTTGATGTAGAAGCCGTCGGAGATGAAGAAGACGAGCTTGCGCCCCGCGAGCCGCGCCGAGGAACGCATCAGACTCTCCAGCGCCGCGAGCGTCCCCACGGAATAGTCGGCTGCTTGTTTGAGTATCAGCTCGGCGCGATCCCTGACCATGCGCTCGGCCTGCTCGCGCGTCATCCCGACCATCTGCCCGTTGCTGGGCTTCGTGTAGACCGAGCCGCCCGAAGGCGGGCCGACGCCGACGGACGTGCGGATGTTGGATTGCGCCAGCAGAAGATCAGAGTAGTGGCTGATGGCGTCGCGATCACCCTGATCTACCCTGAGCGCCTGGTACTCCGTCATAGCGACCTGCTCGGCGTCGCGCACGACGAAGGGCCTGTAGGTGAGGCGCGAGAGCGCGACGCGCAGCACGGCCTTGTTGTCGGTGAACTGCTGTAGAAAGCCGAGCTGCCCCGTGGCCGTGGCGAGCAGAACCCTGTCGTTCGGCCCCATCTCGCCCTCAACGAAACGGGCGACGGACTTGCGCGCGCGCTCCAGACTGCCGGCGGACAGGTGCACGTCGTCGAGGAAGAAGACGACGTATCGAACGCGCGCCCGCGTGCCGCCCGCGTCAGGCGTGGGGGCCGCGCCTGAACCCGGATGCGCGGCCCCCACGCCCGCGGCCACAACTCGCTCGAAGAAGGCGACCGGCACGGCACGCCCGTCAACTTTAATCTCGAACTGTTCGGGCTTGAGGCCGTCAACGAACTTGCCGCTCTTGTCGAAGACCGACACGTCCGTCTGCACCAGCTCCGTCTCGACGCGCACAACATCGTCCGGCTTCTGCTGCGGCGAGACGGGCACGCCGCCGCCCTGCCCTCGCGCGCCCGTCGCGCAGATGACAAGACAGGCGAGCGCCGCCGGGAACATCGCGAAGATTCTTCTCAGTTTGAGGTGAGCCATCTCAAGGTGTGCCATCGCAGTTTGCTCACTTTCGCTGAATCGTCAAAAACGTATCCGCCGGGCCGCTTCCGCTACCTGCTCACGGGATGTCAGGGTCATCTTTCTCCTCGCCCTGCACGCCGCCTGCCTGCCCCGGCGACATGGCCGCGCCGGGCGAGGGCTTGACGATGACGGCGGGGATGTCGGAGGAGCGGACGAGGTTGTTGAATGCCTTGAGGTCTGTCGTCATCATACGATTGAGGCGTTGCAACTGCGCGTCAATCTGCGCGGCCAGCTCGTCGTAGAGCGCGTAGGACTGCTCCGTGGGCTGAGCGTCGGCGCTGCCGACGATTGAGCCGAGCGCGGCGAGCTTGTTGTTGAGCTTGATGGGGAAATTGAGCGGGTCTTGGCTGCTCTGGTTCTTCGTCTGGTAAAGCTCCTCCTCAACCGCCGAGAGCTTCGCATTCAAATCGTGCCCGGCATCAACGACCGCCTTCGCGTTCGGCTGATCGCCGATGCGCGCGAGCAGGTCGCTCAACTGCCGCTTCACGTCGCGTATCTGCGCGACGGCGTTGTGCGTCTCCGTCAGCTTGTCGCGAATCTTCAAAGCGAGCGCCAACTGCTTCTGAAACTCTTCCGTAGTCGTGGAGAGGCGCGGGTCTTTCCTGATCTCGAAGGCTTGCGTGTAAGTCTGGCCGCCCGCGGTGAGTTTGACCTGATAGGTTCCGGGCAAGGCTTTGGGGCCGCGCACGTCGCCCGCCCAGAGGATCATGCCGGGGAAGCGCGCGGCGTCGGGGTAGCGCATGTCCCAGACGAAGCGGTTTAGCCCTTGCTCGGTCGTCACGCGAGGCGGAGCGCCGCCGCGCCCGACGAACTCGGACGACTCCTCGCCCGAAGGCGCTTGGGGTTGTTCGGGCGGCTGCTGCACCTGCGCCGAGCCGGGCGCGTTGGAAGCGCCGGGCTGCCCCGCCGTTCCGCCCGCGGGTGTCGGCGCGGGGCGCGGCGCGCGCGCGGTGTACTTGCGTATGGACTTGCCCGCGGGGTCGAAGAATTCGAGCGTCACGTCCGTGGTCGGCCTGCCTTTGAGATAGTAATAGACTACGACGCCGTTCGGCGGATTCTGGCCGACCGTGGCCGTCGGCGGCAGAGGCACACCGCCCGCGCCCGGCGTGCGGTAGGTGTCTTTGGGCTTGAGGAGCGTCGTCTCGCCTGCGCCAGCGCGCATCGCGTCGCTTAGCTGGTGGAGCACGGGCAGGTCGTCGAGAATCCAGAACGAGCGCCCCTGAGTGGCGACGACCAAATCCTGGTCGCGCTTGTGAATCGCGAGGTCTGTGATGGGGACGTAGGGCAGGTTCAACTGGAACGGCTGCCAGTGCTCGCCGTCGTCGAAAGAGACGTACATGCCGAGTTCCGTGCCCGCGTAGAGCAGGCCGCGGCGCGCGGGGTCTTCGCGGACGACGCGCGTGAACGCGCCGCCGGGGATGCCTGCGTCAATCTTCTTCCAGGTCTTGCCGTAGTCGCTCGTCTTGTAGAGGAAGGGGCGGAAGTCATCCCACTTGTACATCGTCGCGGCGAAGTAGGCGGTGGCAGGGTCTGCCGGCGACGCCTCAATCGAGTTTATCTGAATCCACTCCGGCATCTCCTTCGGCGTGACGTTCGTCCACGTCTTGCCATTATCGCGCGTCAACTGCACCAGCCCGTCGTCCGAGCCAGTCCAGATGACTCCTTTTTGCACGGGCGACTCCGCCACTGTGAAAATCGTGTCGTAGTATTCGACGCTCGTGTTGTCCTTCGTGATCGGGCCGCCGCCCGGCCCCTGCTTCGATTTGTCGTTGCGCGTCAGGTCGGGGCTTATCATCTCCCACGACTGCCCCTCGTTCGTCGAGCGGAAGAGGTGATCGCCCGCCGCGTAGAGAGTGTTCGGCTCGTTGGGCGAAAACAGGATTGGATAGTTCCACTGGAAGCGGTACTTCATGCCTTCCGCGCCCCAGCCCATAGGGTTGTCGGGCCAGACGTTGACGGCGCGCAGTTGCTTCGTGCGGTGATCGTAGCGCGTCAGGTATCCGCCGTATGAGCCTGCGAAGACGACGTTCGAGTCCTTCGGACTCGGAGCAATCCAGCCCGATTCGCCGCCGCCCACGTCGTGCCACGCGTCCGCGCCGATGCCGAAGTCTTCGGTGCGCGAAGCAATCGCGACCGTGGAGTTGTCCTGCTGCGCGCCGTAGATGTGATATGGGAAATCTTCGTCCAGAGCCACGCGGTAGAACTGCGCGGTCGGCTGATCCTGCTCCGTCCACGTGCGACCGCCGTTGAAAGAGACGTTCGCGCCGCCGTCGTTCGACTCGATCATGCGCTGCGCGTCGTTGGGGGCAATCCACATGTCGTGGTTGTCGCCGTGCGGCACGGAGATATTGTTGAAGGTGTGACCGCCGTCGTTCGAGCGATACATGCCGGTGTTGAGGACGTAGACGGTTTCGGGGTTCTGCGTGTCGGCATAGATACGCGTGTAGTACCACGCGCGCTGTCGAAGATTCCTCGACTCGTTGGTCTTCGCCCAAGTGCGCCCGCCGTTGTCGGAGCGGAAGATGCCGCCGTCTTCGGCCTCGACGATGGCCCACACGCGGTCGGGGTTTGCGGGCGAAACGGCGATGCCGATCTTGCCGACGATTCCGCGCGGCAAGCCGGGCGCGTGCGTCAACTCAGCCCACGTGTCGCCGCCGTCGGTTGACTTGAAGAGGCCGCTGCCTTGTCCGCCGCTCTCGAACGTCCACGGCTTGCGGATGAACTGCCAGAACGAGGCGTAGAGGATGTTCGGATTGGTCGGATCGAAGACGAGTTCGTCCGCGCCGGCCTGCGGGTTTCGGTAGAGAACTTTCTCCCACGTCTTGCCTCCGTCCTTCGAGCGAAACACTCCGCGCTGCTCGTTCGGGCCGAAGGCGTGGCCGATGGCCGCGACGTAAACCAGATCGGGGTTGCGCGGGTGCACGCGCACGCGCGCGATGTGGCGCGTGTCGTCGAGTCCGATCTTCTTCCAGGTCTTCCCGGCGTCGGTTGACTTGTACATCCCGTCGCCATGCGAGAGGTTGCCGCGCAGGGTCTCTTCGCCCATGCCGACGTAGACGACGTTCGGGTCTGACTCGGAGACGGCAATCGCGCCGACCGAGCCGGTCTTGAAAGTCTGGTCGCCTAAGGGTTCCCAGTTCACTCCGCCGTCAGTGGTCTTCCACACGCCGCCGCCGCCCGCCGCGCCGAAGTAATAAACCATCGGCTGCGTGGGCACGCCCGTCACCGCGCCGACGCGACCGCCGCGGTACGGGCCAATCGGACGGTACGCGAGCGGCCCGAAAGGCTTCCGCTCAGCCGCGCCCCGCAACTGTCCCTGCGGCACGCCTTGCGACGGCTGCTGCTGCTCCTCCTGCTGCGCGAGTGCGGCGTGCGGCGCGGCGCTGAAGAGCACGAAGGCGGCGACGATGCTGCTCACGGCCCGGACGAGTTTGCGCGGGAGAAGACTGACCATCCTCATGTGCGGACTTCCTCCGAAGTTTATTCTTGTGTTCTGACTTGGAAAGCTTTAAAACGGCAGTCCCGGACGCTTCAGGTGTTGGGACACTATATTGCCTTTCGGCTTCGGGGGCAAACGCTAATTTTTGAAGGGGAGCGTGATAAAGAGTTGGGCACAGAGATTCGGTTCGCAGACCACCTCACCGACGAAGAGCGCCGGACGCTCTTCGAGTGGGGCGAGAGCATCTTCGGCGTCGAGGACGCGCACTATCGCTGGCGACCGAAAGATTATCACTTCATCACCGAGGAGGACGGGCGCGTGGTCAGCCACGTCGGCGTGCTGAAGACTTCGGTGCAGGCCGGTGGACACGAGGTCACGGTCGGCGGCATCGGCGGCGTCGTCACAATCCCCGAAGCGCAGGGGCGACACCACGTCCACGCGGCGATGCGTCGCGCCGCCGCCTTTCTCTGCGAGGAGCTGGGCACGCAGTTCGGGATGCTCTTCTGCCTGCAAAGGCTCATGCCTTTCTACGCGCGGCAGGGCTGGCGGCTCGTCGAAGAGGAGGCCGAGTTCCAGCAGCCCGAAGGCAAAGTCGCCTCCCCTTTTCGCGTGATGGTTCTGCCGTGCGGCGGTCGCGCGTGGCCCGCGGGCCGTGTCGAGGTCGCGGGGTGGCCGTGGTGAAGGCAAAAGTAAAAAGGCAAAAGGCAAAAGTGAAGACGGCGGAAAGCATCGCTCTCATCAGGTTCTGATGAAAGGTGCCCTGTGCCGTCTCTTTCTTTTGCCTTTTGCCTTTTTACTTTTGCCTTCCGCTTTGCCTTCCTTTGTGTTCGATGTGGATGCGCGGGATGCCGAGGCTGCCTTCGAGCCGCTTGAGCTTGTCAACGTCTATGTCGCCGACGATGTTGATGACGGTCAACTCCTTCGGCCCGGCGACGAGGATGGTCATCCCCTCGACGCGTGCCCCGTCAGTGGCGACGTAGATTTCGGCGTCATCGTCGTCGCCGTCGCGCGACTTCACCCCGACGAGGCGCGACCACGCGGGCGCGCGCAGTTGCTCGCGCAGGGGCGCGAGGTCGGCGTCCGAATATGCGCCCGCCTTCCCGAACTCGTAGCTCCTGACGTAGACGCCTCTCAAGCCTGAGACGATCTCCTTGACGCTCTTCTCGTCCGGGTCTGTGTCGGAAAGAATCTTCGACGCCAGTTTAATCAGGATGCCGTCCACCTCGACGCTGACGGTGTCGGTCGTCTTCGGTGCGAGGCGTTCCAGTCCGTCCAGACGCACGCGGCCTCTGTCCTCCTGCTGCGCGCCAGCGCGCGCGGGCGACACAAACAGCACGAGCGCGGCGAGCGCGAAGGGGATGATGTATCTCGCTTCGGATTTGCTGAACGCTTTCACATTGATGAATGCTTTCATGTTGACGAGCACTTTCACGTTAACGAACGCTTTCAAGTTAGCGAATGATTTCATGGCTTCCCCGTCACCTGTTTCGTTCTCTGCTCGTCGAAGGCCGACTTCCAGCCGTCAACGTTCCGAGTCCTTCTCTGCACCTCTTTCAGCTTGAGGCCCGTCAAACGAAGGACGTACATGAGATCGTCCTTCGCCAGCCGCTGACGTTCTTCAAGCGGCGCGGACTCGGCGACCGCGCGCGTCGTCGCGTCAGCAACCTGTCTATGTTCGTCAGGACGCGAGCTTGCACTCTTCAAGCCCCCGCGCTGTCTCAACACACTCTCGCCGCCGTCCGGCCAGTGCTCTGGCTTACGTGAAACGGCTTGCCTCACCATCCGCTCGTCCTTCGCCGTTCGCTCGCCGCGCCCGCCTGAATCGTCTCGCACGTCGCGCTTTACCGATTCACTCCCGCCTCGCGCCCCCACGTCGTTCCGGGTCGCGGCGACCTGCGGCGACGCGCTCTGTTGAGGCGAGTCGTGTGGCGTCGTGCTTCGAGAGTCTTGCGAGGCCGTCTCATTTTGTTCAAGACGACCAACGCCCGTGCCCGCGGCGCGGCGCAGCACGAACAGCGCGCCCGCCAATACGACAAACAGCAACACGGCGGCGATGGCGAGCCACGCCGGGCTGTAAGCTCTCGACGCGCGAGGCCATGCGTCGTCGCGTCCGGTGATTTCCGACGGCAGTTCGAGCGGGTGTGGGCGGTGTCGGAACTCGCCCAGCAGTTCTTCGAGGCGCTCGACCTCCGCGTCCGGCCCGCCCGACTTGTCCCAAAGGTAGTCGCTCATACTCCCCGACCTCCCATCCCCAGGCGCTCGCGCAGGAGCTTCATGCCGCGGTGCAGGTTCACGCGCACCGACGCCGGTTGCAGCCCCGTCCGCGCGGCGATCTCCGGCCCGGTCATGCCCTCGACCAGACGCAGCACCAGAGTCTCGCGATAGGCTTCGGGCAAGCTCCGGATGATCTCCAGTGCCTCCGCCGCCTCGGCCTCGCGCCCCCCGGCGTGTGCTATCTCTTCGCGCAACTCTTCGGTCTCGCGCGTGTGCCGGTGAAAGTCCGTCGCGCGGTTGCGCGCGATCATCGCCACCCAGGGGCCGAAGCGCGCGGCGTCGCGTAAACTGCCGAGCTTGCGAAACGCGACGAGGAAAACGTCCTGCGCCAGATCGCCCACCTCGTCGTAAGGCACGCGCGCCAGCAACACGCCGTGCACGAGCGGCGCGTAAAGGTCGTAAAGCCGCGCGAAGGCTTCGCGGTCGCCCGCGCAGGCCGAGGCCACGAGCGCGGCCTCCGGCGCGCACGCCGCTTCCGCCGCCTCCGTCTTTTGCCGCTCCCCGTCCATGAAGAGCAGTTTGCTGGTCTTGACCTCGAACATGCCTGAATCTTTTGAAGGCCGCGACGAACTGTCCGTCCCGTCTGACCTACAAGACGCGGCGGGCACGCGGACTGTTAACAGAAGTCAGAACGCTGAACGCTGAACTCCTAAGACGGGTGCTTTAATTCAGCGTTCAGCGTTGCGGACTTCTGACTTCAGAAGATGGTGTAGATGAACGGTGCGAGCGCGGAGGACTGTGCGAAGATGAGCAGCACGCCGAGCAGGAGCAGGACGATGATGATCGGCAGCAGCCAGAGCTTCTTGTTCTGCCGCAGGAACAGCCAGACCTCACCGGCGAGTGAGAGCTTACCCATGAAACCAATCCTCTCCGAATCTCTTGAAAGCCTCTAGTCAGAACAGGCGCTCGAACCCCTCGCGCGCCTGCCGCGTGCGCTCGCGCGGAATCCAGTAGCTCCCCTGCTTCTTCGCGCGCCGCTTCAAGGGGTCGCGCCCGGCGAGGCGCGAGACGAAGCCGTAAGGCGTGAGCGCGCCGTAAAACATCACGGACAGAAGCACGCGGCTGTTCACGTAGCCGAGCACCGACGCGAAGCGCATCCACGCGTTGTGAAAGACGCGCGCCGCCGCAGGGAAGAGCAGCCCCGCAAAGAGCAGCAGCACGCCGACCGCGCCGAAGATGAAGACGACGCTCATGCGCCCGCGGTAGAAATTCCACGCGGCAATCAACAGGAGCACGGCGGCGACCACGAGCGCGGTCTTTCGCGCCTGTTGGTCGGTCGCGCGCTCCTCGCGCTCGACTGCGACGCTGCCCTTCGGCTCAATCAAGCTGGAACTCCTCCTGCCACGACAAGTCTTCAACAGCCGCGCTCTCGCCCTGCTCCGCCTTCAGGAGCACGAAGTCGCCGAGCACGAGGCAGTCCATCTCGGTGCGCATGAAGCAGGTGTAAGCCTCCGAGGGCGTGCAGACAATCGGCTCGCCGCGCACGTTGAAAGAGGTGTTGACGAGGACGGCGCAGCCCGTCAGGCGCTCGAAGGCTGCGAGCAGTTCGTAATAAGCCGGGTTGTCTTCGCGCCGCACGGTCTGGACGCGCGCCGAGTAGTCAACGTGCGTCACCGCAGGTATCTCGGAGCGCGGCACGTTCAGCTTCTCGATGCCGAACAGCTTCTCTTCTTCTTTCGTCACGCGGCGGCGCAGGCGCTCTTTGACGGGCGCGACCAGAAGCATGTAGGGCGAATCACAGTCCAGCTCGAAGTATTCCGAGGCGCGCTCGCGCAGGACAGAGGGCGCGAAGGGGCGGAAGGATTCGCGGAACTTGATCTTCAGGTTCATCTGCGACTGCATGCGGGGCGAGCGTGGGTCGCCGAGTATCGAGCGCGCGCCGAGTGCGCGCGGGCCGAACTCCATGCGCCCTTGAAACCACCCGACGACCTTCTCGTCCGCCAGCAGCCGCGCCACTTCTTCGTTCAACTCGGAGCCTTCGCGCCGACGGTATCGCGCGCCGACGGTCAACAGAAACTCCTCGATCTCGTCTGCCGAGAACTCCGGGCCGAGGTACGCGCCGCGCATGCCGTCGGCGCGACCGCGGCACACGTCGGCGACTCGTCGCTCTTTGCCGAGATGCTGGTACCAGACCGACAGCGCCGCGCCTAAACTTCCGCCCGCATCGCCCGCCGCCGGTTGAATCCAGATGTTTTCAAAAGGCCCCTCACGCAGTATGCGACCGTTGCCGACGCAGTTCAGTGCGACGCCTCCGGCGAGGCACAGGTTCCGCTCGCCCGTCTCGCGGTGCGCGTGCCGGGCCATCCGCAGCATCGCTTCTTCCGTGACCTCCTGCACCGAGCGCGCCAAGTCCATCTCGCGCTGCGTGACCTCGCTTTCGGGCGCGCGCGGGCGTCCGCCGAACAGTTGGTCGAAGGCGTGCGAAGTCATCGTCAACCCGGCGGCGAAGTTGAAATACTTCATGTTGAGGCGCAAGGAGCCGTCTTCGCGCAGGTCAATCAGCTCGTCGAGAATCGTCTGCACGTAGCGCGGCTCGCCGTAGGGCGCGAGTCCCATGACCTTGTACTCGCCGGAGTTGACGCGGAAGCCCGTGTAGTATGTGAAGGCCGAGTAGAGCATCCCCAAGCTATGCGGGAAGTGCAGCTCTGCGAGCAGGTGAAGCTCGTTCCCGCGACCGTGGCCGTAACTCGAAGTCGCCCACTCGCCCACTCCGTCCATCGTCAAGACCGCCGCCGACTCGAACGGAGAGGGGAAGAAGGCCGACGCCGCGTGCGACTCGTGATGCTCGGTGAAGAGAACCTTTCCGCCGAAGCCCACTTCCTTCGACACCTGCTCGCGTATCCAGAGCTTCTCGCGCAGCCACAGAGGCATCGCCAACAGAAACGAGCGCAAGCCGCGCGGCGCGTAGTCGAGATAGGTTTCGAGCAGCCGCTCGAATTTCAAAAGCGGCTTGTCGTAGAAGGCCACGTAGTCGAGTTCCGAGGGCTTGATGCCCGCGTGCTTGAGGCAGAACTCGACGGCGTGCGCGGGGAAGCGGTGGTCGTGCTTCTTGCGCGTGAACCGCTCTTCCTGCGCGGCGGTCAGGACTTCGCCGTCGCGCACGAGGCACGCCGCGGAGTCGTGGTAGTAGGCGGAGATGCCGAGGATGTACATCTTTCGCTTCGCGCGGGCGAACTTTCAAATCATGCTCGCTCTGAAGTTCCGGGCCGGAACCGGCACGCCCCTGCGGCGTTCGTCTCCATTGCTGTTTCGCAAGCGTTGGATTATGTCTTTTTTGCGGCGAAGCGGCAACTTTGTCTTGCGCGCCGCGCAACGTGCGCCGCGCTCTGCACACGCGCGAATGGCCTCGTTTTTGCTTCATCTTATGTTGGACAACTATTTCTGTACGGATTGAGGCCAAGTGATATGCAGGAGCGTTCGCATAAGATTGAAGAAGGGACGGGCGAGTCGGAGGTTACGCTCGCCGCGCCGCGCTTCGACGCCAGCGAGGCGCGACAAGCTCACCCGGTCGTGCCTCTGGATGAAATGCCCGCGGGCAGCTACGCAGGGGCGGGCCGCGCCCCCTATCGCGTCGGTGCGCGACGCCAGTGGCCGCTCAGCCTGATCGTCGTCGCGCTGCTGGCCGCCGCCGCGCTCGGAGCCGTCGCCACGAAAGTCCTGCACCGCACACCCTCGACACAGACACATGCCTCCGACGCCGCCGCGCAGGAAGCTCAACAGCCGCAGACGAACACGGCACCCGCGCAGGCGAACACAGTTCCCGCGCAGATCAATACAATTCCCGCGCAGACGGCTGCGAACGCTCCGCAGGCGGACGCGTCGGCGCAGACGCGGACTGCGCCCGCACAGACCGCCGCGAGTGAAGAGAAGAACACCGCCGCCGCAGAGAAGTCGGAAGGGAGTGCGCCGGGCCGCACGCGCGAAGAGCGCCCGGTTCGAGCGCGCAGGGATGCAGAGTCTCTACAGCCGCCCGCCGATGCCGCACGCGTCGAGCGCAGAGAGAACGACGGCGAAGACGGCGAACAACACGGACACTTCCGTGGGCGAGACGAAGGCAGGGACGAGAAGGATTCGCGTAGAGAGTCGAAGCACCAGAAGAAGGGCGGCGCACGTCTGGTTGACGTTCTCGTCGGGTCGCCGCATCCCTGACTTCTTAAAGACCGCCCGCCTCTCTGACGACGATGCCGCGCCGTGAGAGTTCCTGAAAGAAAGACTGCGGCTCGAAGCAGACTTCCGGGGCCATGACGCCCGCGCGCGTGGCCTCGCCGCGTGCGAGCTTCTGCGCACCGATGGAAGCAGGGATGCCCGTCACTCTGGCCGTGGCCGAAGTGCCCCACTCTTTGCGCGCCGGATGACTGGACGTGTACACGTATCTCTTCGCCTCTCCGCCGCGCCGCCCTAAGACTTCGACGTTCAGAAGGAAAGCCCACTCGCCCGCGCCGCCCACGTCCGCGGCGTGCTGCAAGATGTGCCCGCGCAGGAACGCTTTCGAGTTGATCTCTCGCCCGTCGAAGGCGACGGCCACGTCGCCCGTCAGTTGAAAGTCTGCGAAGACGCGCAGGGCGCGCATGATCTCCGGCCTCCACGTCCCGCGCACGTCAACCACACGGACGCCTTTGCCGAGGAAACGCGGCAGCGTGTGCGTCTCCGAGTGCGGAACGTAATAGACTTCCGCCCGCCCGACCGGCTCCTCGAAATGCACCTGCTTCGCGCCGGAGAAGGCCGCGACTTCGACGAACTCGCCCGCGCGCCAGTAGAAGCGTCGGCTGCCCGGACTGAACTCGTCCAGAACCGTGTCGAGCAGTCCCGGCGACGGCGCGACCGAGCGAAAGGAGGCGAACGCGATGTGGACTTCACACACCTCATCCAGTTGATCCGCCGCGCGCCGCGCCATCAAATTCGTCACGCCCGGCGTCGCGCCGCAACCCAGACAGACCGTGACGCCCGCCGCCCGCGCCTCTGCGTCAAGCTCCAACTGCTTCGGCGTATTGAACAGCCCGCCCAAGTCCAGGTAGTTGACGCCCGCGCGTATGGCCGCGCGCGTCGCTACGAGGCCGAAGTGATAGGTCGTGCAGTTGGCAACCACGTCGAAGCCTCTGAACTGTTCGCTCAGAGACTGCTCGTCGCTCGCGTCAACCATTCGCGCGCGCACACGCCCGCCGCCGAGTTCTTCGGCCAGCGCCTGCGCCTTCTGCAAATTCACGTCGGCGATGACTATCTCCTCGAACTCGCTCGTTTGCGCGAGGTCGCGCGTCGCCTCCGTGCCCATCTCGCCGCAGCCGCCCAGAACTATGATTCTCATAAGCACTCCGAAATAATCAGCTCAAGGGTTGGTAACTTATCTTACTCGGTCAGGGGTATGAAGCCGTCGGAGTCGGCGGCGGCATAAAGCCCCGTGCGTCAGCACGGGGGTAAGACGCGAGCGGAGACGCGCAAGCCCGCGAGCGGGCGGCAGCTTCCGCAGATCAAATCTCTAAAACTTTTCATTTGACTCTGACCTCTAGCTCCTGTCTTCTATCTCTTCCAGCGTTTGCTCTATCACATCCAACCCGAACTCCAACTCTTCGTCCGTGATGACGAGCGGCATCAACGTGCGTACGACGTTGCCGAACGTCCCTGCGGTGATGGTGAGGAGACCGCGTTGGAGAGCGAGCCGTGTGAACCGCTCGGTCGCCTCTTTGTCAGGCTCTTTCGTCCGGCGATCTCTGACGAGTTCAAGCGCGCACATCGCGCCGAGTCCGCGCGCGTCGCCGATGATTTCGTACTTCTGTTGCAACAGGCGGAAGCGTTCTAAAACTTTCCGTCCAATCTCCGCGGCACGCGCGCAAAGATTCTCGCGCTCGATCAGGTCGAGGACGGCGAGGGCCGCGCGACACGCCAGAGGATTGCCGCCGAACGTGCCTCCGAGTCCGCCGACCGACGGTTGCTCCATAACTTCAGCGCGCCCCGTGATGGAAGAGAGAGGCAGACCGCCGCCGAGCGATTTGGCCGCGACGAGCAAGTCCGGCTCAAGCCCGAACTGCTCGCAGGCGAAGAGCGTCCCCGTCCGTCCCATCCCCGTCTGCACCTCGTCGGCGATGAGCAGGATGCCGTGCGCGCGGCAGACCTTTTGCACCTCACTCAAAAACTCGCGCGGCGGCACGACGAAGCCGCCTTCGCCCAACACAGGCTCGACGATGATTGCCGCAACCGACTCGGCGGCGACGTGCCGCTTGAAGAAATCTTCCAGCGCCGCTCCGGCGCAACACGTCTCGCATTCGGGACGCTCGACGCCGAAGGGACAGCGGTAACAGTACGCGTAAGGCAGGCGATAGACTTCGGGCGCGAACGGCCCGAATCCGAACTTGTATGGCTTGACCTTGCTCGTCAGAGTCAGAGCCAGCAAAGTCCGCCCGTGGAAAGCGTCCTCGAAGGCAATGACGGCGGGGCGGCCCGTGTAGCTTCGCGCGATCTTGACGGCGTTCTCCACGGCCTCCGCGCCGCTGTTGGCGAAGAAAGTCTTTTTGGGAAAGTCGCCGGGCGTGAGGGCGTTCAGACGCTCGGCCAGCTCGATGTAAGGCTCGTGCATGGCGACGTGAAAGCAAGTGTGCGTGAACTCGCCCGCCTGCTCCCTGACCGCCTCGACCACTTCCCCGGCGCACGCGCCGACGTTCAAACAACCGAGGCCGCCCGCGAAGTCAACGTATGTGTTCCCGTCAACATCTTCGACAATAGCCCCGCGCGCCGACTTGACGAAGACCGGCGCGACGTTGAAAGGCCCGCGCGGCACGGCTCGCTCTCGCCGCTCAAGCAACGCGCGCGAACGCGGGCCGGGGATGTCTGTCAGTCGTTTGAACATCAACGAGGTCTAGTCGGTCTTCCTGCCCTTGCTCCAATCGTAAGGATACCAGTAGGGCTTCGCTTCGAGCTTGTAGTCGAGGTGTATGTGCTTGGTCTCGCGGAACTCTTCGATGCCTTCCGCGCCGAGTTCGCGCCCGCCACCGGAGAGACGCATGCCGCCGAAGGGGCCTGCGTCGTTGTCCGTGAGCGGGTCGTTGATCCAGAACGTTCCGGCCTTGATGCGCTCGGCGGCGGTCATGGCGTACTCAAGGTTGTTCGTCAGGATGCTCGCGCCCAGTCCGTACTCCGAATCGTTGGCGAGCGCGACGGCCTCCTCGATTCCTTTGACGACCATGATGGGGGCGACGGGGCCGAACGTCTCCTCGCGCATGAGCGGCATCGTGTGGTCAACGCCGGTGACGACGGTCGGCTCGAAGAAGTAGCCGCGCGAGAATCCTTCGGGCCTCACGCCCCCGCACAGAACTTCAGCGCCCATCTCGCGCACGCGGTCGAGCTTGCGCTCGACCTTCTCGCGTTGCGCTGACGAAATCATCGGGCCGAGGTCAACGTCCGGCCCCAAAGGATCGCCGAGCCGGAGCTTGCGCGTGAACTCGACGAAGCCGTTGATGAACTCGTCCGCGATTGACTCGAAGACGTAGAAGCGCTCGCCGGAGGTGCAGACCTGCCCCATGTTGAGGAAGGCGGCCCACACCGCGCCGCGCACGGCCACGCCTATGTCTGCGTCGTCGCAGACGATGAAGGGGTCGTTGCCGCCGAGTTCGAGGTTGACGCGCTTGATGCGCTCCGCCGCGAGCGTGGCGATGCGCCGCCCCGTCGCCACGCTGCCGGTGAAGGCGATGACCGGCGTCAGCGTGTGCTTGACGAGCGGCTCGCCGACCTCCGCGCCGTAGCCTGTTAAGACGTTGACGACGCCGGGCGGAAGCTCTCGGAAGGCGACCTCGGCGAGCAGGAGCGTGGAGAGCGGCGTCTGCTCCGAGGGCTTGATGACGACGGTGTTGCCGGCCATCAAGGCGGGTGCGACCTTCCACGACATCAATAGCAGAGGGTAGTTCCACGGCACGATGCAGACGACGACGCCATAGGGTTCTTTGACGACGAAGTTCATCTGGTGACGCTGCACGGGCGGGATGACGCGACCCGCCTCGTGGCGGCCCACCTCCGCGTAATAGTCGAAGCAGGCTGCCGACCACTCGACCTCGTCCATGTTCTCGATGAGCGGCTTGCCGCCTTCGAGCGTCAGGAGGCGCGCGAGTTCTTCCCTGTGCTCGCGCATGCCGCGCGCCGCGGCGTGCAGCATCTCGCACTTCTCGATGCCGGGCATGAAACGCCAATCGTCCCAGGCGGCGTGGGCGGCGCGCACGGCTGCTTCGGCGTCTTCGGCGCGCGCGCGCGGCACTTCGTCAATCGTCTCTTCGGTCGCGGGGTTCTCGACCGCGAACCTCTCCCCCGAAAGGCTCTCTACGAACTCGCCTTTGACGAACATCCTGCGCATCTGAACTTTTCCTCAACCAATGATTTCAGAATTTCAAATTCGAGATTTGAGATTTCAGATTACGGGTGCGGCACTGTGCTTAGAGCAGATGTCAATCAAGTGCGACAGGTGTTTGGAGTCCAGCCTTCAGGCTGTGCGAGGTGAGCACGCTCAAGCGTGAACTCTGAACAAGTCGCGCTCATTCGCAAACCACCATAGTTCAGGCTTCGCTCTCTTCCCTCAAGGCATCCTCGAATCGCTCCAAAGCCTGATCCACCAGCTCGCGCGTGATGATGAGCGGCGGCTCGATGCGGATCACTTCGGGCTTGTTGAGCGTGTAGGCCACGAGCATGTTGCGCTCGAACACGCGCGCGGCGATTGACTCTCCGCGCTCGGCGCTGAAAGTCTCGACGCCGATCAGAAGCCCCCGCCCGCGCACGTCGCGGATGAGTTCGGGGAATCGCTCCCAAAGTTTTCTGAGGCCCGTGAGGAAGCGTCGGCCCATCTCGGCGGAGTTCTCGACGAGGTTCTCTTCCCGGAGCGTCTGAATCGTCGCGGCGGCGGCGGTCGTCGCCAGAGGATTCGCGCCGAAGGTGGAGGTGTGATAGAAGGGGTTCGGGTGAAAGACCTTCCAGATTTCGTCCGTCGAATGAAACGCCGCGCAGGGGATGACCCCGCCTGAGAGAGCCTTGCCGAGACACATCACGTCGGGCACGACGCCCGCGTGGTCGCAGCCGAACATCGCGCCTGTCCGCCCCAGTCCCGTCTGCACCTCGTCGAAGATGAGCAGCACGCCGCGCTGTGTGCAAAGCTCGCGCACGGCTGCCAGATAGTCGTCGGGCGGCAGCCTTATCCCGCCCTCGCCCTGAATCGGCTCAAGGATGACCGCCGCCGTCGCGCCGTCAACGGCCTCGCGCATCGCGTCGGCGTCGCCGTAAGGGACGAAGACGGTTTCGAGCAGAGGCTCGAAGGGCTTGCGGAAGAGTTCGCGGCCCGTGACGGAGAGCGAACCCATCGTCTTCCCGTGAAATGAGTTGACGGTCGAGACGTACTTCTGCTTGCCCGTGTAGAGGCGCGCGAGTTTCAGAGCGCCCTCGACGGCCTCGGTGCCCGACGAGCACCAGAAGGTTTTTCTCAACTGGCCGGGCGTGATTTCCGCCAGACGCCGCGCGGCGTCCGCCGCCATCGGGTTGAGCATCCACTGCGAGTGGAGCGCGAGGCGGTCGAGCTGGACTTTGATCGCGCCAATGACCTTCGGGTGTCGGTGGCCGAGCGCGAAGATGCCGAAGCCGCCGAGGCAGTCGAGGAACTCGCGGCCCTCGATGTCGCGCACGAAGCAGCCCTCGCCCTCCCACTCGACGACCGCGCCCTCCGTCGCACGCGGCTCCGGCCAGCGGTTGAGGTAGAGATTGAAATTCTCGACGCACTCCGCGACGAGCCGCGCCTTCTCTTCCAAAGAGAGCGGGGAGCTGTTGCCAATCTTCATCGGGTGTTCCTGATTCAAGCGTCGGCCAGCGTTTGAAAGCGTTGGCTGGCTCGCTCGAAATGTGGTAGCAGAGCGTCGTCGGCAAGTCCGGCGGCGAGGAGTGTAACAGCTTCGCGGCTGGGGCGTGAAGTTTGCCGCCGCCGTCTCGCGGAAGTAGGAGCGGCGAGTGGGTTCTCTGGCACAGAGGCCGCCGCGTCGGCTACAATTCCGGCACGGGCAAACACGAAAGGAACAGAGGTGCGGCGTAGCGCGGCGCGGGCACG
This sequence comes from Pyrinomonadaceae bacterium, assembly GCA_036263975.1. Lineage (GTDB taxonomy): Bacteria > Acidobacteriota > Blastocatellia > Pyrinomonadales > Pyrinomonadaceae > QHXN01. Next base: position 124,004 of record DATARW010000047.1, on the reverse strand, counting down.
CGCGACGCGCGCCGGAGAACATTATGGAGCAGATGGACGAGAACGCGGACGGTCGTGAGATTGAATTGACGCCGGGGCAGGAGTTCGAGCTGACTCTCGCCGAGAACCCGACGACGGGCTTTCGCTGGCGCGTGACGGCAGACGGCTCGCCGGCCTGCGCGCTCGTCAAAGACGAGTTCCGCGCGCCGGACGAAGGACGGCCCGGTCAGGGCGGCAGCCACGTCTGGCAGTTCCGCGCCGACCGGGCCGGGCAGGGTCGGATAGAGATGTCCTACGCGCGCGCCGCGGGCGAGGCGTCGCGCAACTTCACCTTGAGCGTGCGCGTGAAGGGGTAAGCCCGCGGACGCTCGGCCCGCTTGGACGCGCTGTGCGTGCAGTCCGTCACTGAACTGTCCTGATCGTCCAGAAGTCGTCGGACAGGTTGGAGTCGAGCACGTACTCGTAGGGGAGCGTGAAGTAACCTTTCACCCCCCAGTTCGGCCCCCAGGAGTTGCGGATGATGAAGCGGCGTTGTGTGTCGTCGTAGCCGACGGCGAGGATGGCGTGCCCGCCCAGCAGCTTCTCCTTCGGCTTGGGCATCGGCACCTTGCCGTTCTTGGCGACCGCGCTGCTCTCGAAACTCTCGTAGACCGAGATGCCGAAGACGAACGGGTAGCCGCTCGCCAGACAGCCCTTCAACTGGATGTCCACCTGCGGCAGGCGCTGATAGACCACCGCCGGGTGTTTGCGTCCGTCGGCGAAGGCCGCCGCCGAGGGCTTCTTCGTGAACGGGCCGGGGTTGGCGTCGCTGTAGGGCCAGAGCTTCTCGTGCGGCGCGCCGACCTTGTTCACGCTCTTGACGCCGTCGCGGATCATCGCGCCGGCGTCCTGGCTGATTGTCCCCTCCATCGCGCGCTCGTTGTAATAGATGAAGAGGCGCGAGGGCACGAACACGTCGGACAGACCCTGCTTCATCTGGTCGAACTCAAGGGCCGCGCCGATGGCGTTGGCGGTGCAACTGCCGAGCTGCCCCTGATCGTAGACGGGCGGGCAGCCCGGACGCAGGTCAACGTTGGGCGGGAGTTGCGCGACGTGGACGAACGGCGCGGAGTAAATCTTGTCGCGGTGGTCGGGCAGATCGGGCACCCAGCCGAAGTGCTTGATCTTGCGCTGCACGATCTGGCCGGAGCCGGGGGACGACGCCTTTTTGCCTGCCGCTTTGCGCGGTGACTTTTTAGACGATGCTGATTTACGTGCGGGCATGTGAGTTTCTCCTTTTTCGGGTAACTGGTCTGGAAACGCGCGAGGAGTCAAGAGCGAAGGGCGGCGGTGACTATATGCTGCGACCGCGTTTGCGTCAACCGAATTTGCGCGCGGCGCGCGGCCTTCGTCGGAAGAGGGGGGGGCGGGTCAGTTTCAATTGCGTCATGGCTCGCCTCGGTTGACGTAGCCGCGGCTCCCAGCGTCGCCCTGACTCCGACGGGCCGACCGTGAGCCTGTCTCCGGCTGAAATAAATGCGACCCCTCTCCCGCCCACTGCCTCCGCATGCTTATGCGGCGTCGCGGCGAAACGTTTCAAGTCACGGCAGGGAGGCGGGCGAGATGGAAGGCGTTTGCCTTAAACCGTCCGCAACCCGAAGCCGGGCCGCTCGCACCGCGCGCCATTTATCCGTAGGCGGGGGCTTTTAAATTTGTTCCGTTTTCGACATCATAAGAACAACTGAATTCCGGAAGAATACCTTCCCGACGCGTGCCGACGCCCCGGCTTCGAGCGCACGCGCGCGCGCGTCGCGTCAAACTTAACCTTCTTCGTCAGGCGTCTTCGGTTGGAAACCATGAGCAAACAAACGCCGTCGCCGTGGAGTCCGCTGCGCCTGTCGCTCTTCCGCGCGCTGTGGGTCGCGGCGGTGGCGTCGAACGTCGGGACGTGGATGCACAACGTCGGCGCGGAGTGGCTGATGACGACGCTCGCGCCCACGCCCATCATGGTCGCGCTGATGCAGACGGCGGAGAACTCGCCGACCTTCCTGCTCGCACTGCCCGGCGGCGCGCTCGCCGACATCGTTGACCGCCGCCGCCTGCTCCTGTTCACGCAGACATGGATGCTCGTCGCGGCGGTCGCGCTCGGCGTGCTCACGCTCACGGGCGTGACGACGCCTTTGGTCTTGCTCGCACTCACCTTCATGCTCGGACTCGGCGCGGCCCTGAACGCCCCGGCGTGGCAGGCCATCGTGCCGGAGCTTGTGCCGCGCGAGGAGCTGCCCGTCGCCGTCTCGCTCAACAGCGTCGCCTTCAACATCGCGCGCGCCGTCGGCCCGGCGCTCGGCGGCCTGCTCGTCGCGGCGCTCGGCTCGTGGGCCGTCTTCTTCCTGAACTCGCTCTCGTTCGTCGGCGTCATCTACGTCCTCTACCGCTGGCGTCGGGAACCAATCGAGAGCATCTCGCCGACCGAGCGCGTGGCGGGCGCGATGCGCGCTGGACTGCGCTACACGCGCCACGCGCCGGAGCTGCGCGCCGTGCTCGCGCGCACCATCGTCTTCGTCAGTTGCGCGAGCGCGCTGTGGGCGATGCTGCCGCTGGTGGCGCGGCGGGAACTGGGGATGGGCGCGCTCGGCTACGGCGTTCTGCTCGGCGGCCTCGGCGCGGGCGCGATAGTCGGCGCGTTCGTGCTGCCGAAGGCGCGGCGGACGTTCTCGACCAACGTGCTGGTCGGCGGCGGGACGGTGCTCTTCGCGGCGGCGACCGCGGCGGTCGCCTACGTGCACGTCTTCGCGCTCCTGTGCGTGGCGATGGTCTTCGGGGGGGTCGCGTGGATGACGACGATGTCGTGCTTCAACATCGTCGTGCAGACGGTCGTCCCCGAATGGGTGCGTGCGCGCGCGCTGGCCGTCTACCTGCTCTCCTTCTTCGGCTCGATGGCCGTGGGGAGCGCCGTCTGGGGTCTGGTCGCCGAGCGCGCCGGGATACCTCTGGCGCTCCTCTGCGCTTCGGCGGGGCTGATGGCAGGGCTGTCGGCAGTGCTCCTCTTCCCTCTGCGCGCCGGCGAAGAGTTAGACCTCGACCCTTCGCTGCACTGGTCGGAGCCGAACTTCGTGAACGAGGTTCATCCTGAGCGCGGGCCGGTGCTGGTCACGGTCGAGTACCGGATTGACCCGGCGCGGGCGGGCGAGTTCGCCGAGGCGATGCGGGAGTTCGAGCGCATCCTGCGGCGCGACGGCGCGGCGCGCTGGGGACTGTTCGCAGACCCCGCGAGGCCGGGCCACTATCTTGAGACCTTCCTCGTCGAGTCGTGGGCCGAGCACCTGCGCCAGCACGCGCGCGTGACGAACGAAGACCGCGCCGTGCAGGAGCGCGTCCGCTCGTTCCACCTCGGCGACTCGCCGCCGGTCGTCACACATCTCATAGCCGAAGATACGTCCCGCCGTGGCCGACGCCGCTCGGCGACGGTGAAACTCTCAGCCTACCCCTGAGCCGAAGGTGATGCCGCGCCTCTCGCGCCCCAGCCCCGCGACGACCGCCGCGACGGTGAAGACGACAAGGGCCACGAGCGCCATCGCCTTCGCGTAAGAGGTGCGGGCGGCGAAGACGGCCTCGATGTAGGCGATGGTTCCGGCGATGAGCACGCCGCACTGGTATGCGAAGCCGGGCAGGAAGCCACGCACGGAGTCGGGCGACAACTCCGTGATGTGTGCAGGGATCACGCCCCACGCTCCCTGCACCATGAACTGCATCAGGAACGCGCCCGCGACCAGGAGCGCCAGCGACGGCGCGAACGCCCACAGAGGAATGACGAGCACGGCGAGGACGAAGGCGAGGATCATCGCGCGCCGACGCCCCCAGCGGTCGGAGAGCAGCCCGAAGAGAAGCCCGCCCGTGATTGCGCCGACCATCGAGATCGCCGTGATGACGGAGCGCGCCTGCGGGGAGAAGCCCCAGTCGCGTTCGAGGAAGGTCGGGAACATGTCCTGCGTGCCATGCGAGGCGAAGTTCATCATCGCCATCAGGGCGATGAGGTAGAGGAGCGTCCGCCAGTGTGAGGCGATGCCTCGGCCCAGCTCGCCCCACGTCGCATGTTTAGTCCGCTCCCACACCTCCGACTCCTTCACGCCGAAGCGGACGTAGAGGACGAGCAGGGCGGGCAGGCCGCCGATGAAGAAGAGCGGACGCCAGCCCCAGCGCGGGAAGACGAAGAAGTAACAGACCGCCGCCAGAAGGTAGCCGACCGCGTAGCCCTCCTGAAGCAAGCCCGACAGCACACCGCGCAAACGCGGCGGAACCTTCTCCATCGCCAACGACGCGCCGACGCCCCACTCGCCGCCCATGCCGATGCCGAAGAGCGCACGCAGGACGAGGAACGTCGTGAAGTTCGGCGCGAGGCCCGACAGCACTTCGACGATGGAGTAGAAGACGAGATCAATCATCAGCGGGAGCCGCCGACCGTAGCGGTCGGCGAGCAGGCCGAAGATGAAAGCGCCGACGGGGCGGAAGGCGAGCGTCACGGTCAGCGTGAGCGCCAGCTCCGCGTCCGTCTTGTGAAACTCTCTGGCGATGGCCGTGAGCGTGAAGACGACGAGGAAGAAGTCGAAGGCGTCGAGCGTCCAGCCGAGGAAGCCTGCCATGACTGCGGCGCGGTGGTCGCCCGCGTGCGCGGCTGGCGCGTACCGTTCGTCTGCGTGTTCTTCTGCCAAGACATCTCCTCCGGCGTCGGGTCGGTCGAACTGTCAGAACAATGTAACGCGGCCTCTCAATCCAACACCCCGGCCCGGCGGAGGTCGCGTTTGTGACGGCGTGGCCGACAGTTTATCATCACGTCTTCCGTCGCCGCGGCGGGGCACACATTCTGTTGCGGAGGAAACCTGATGACCTGGATCAAGACCGTCCCCTTTGAAGAGGCCGACGAGCATCTGCGCCGCGCGATGGAGGCGCAGCGCGAGCTGTACCCGGCGGAGTACGCCGCGCCCGTGCACCCGACGCCCGACGGCAACACCTCCGGCATCGTCGCTTCGCACAGCCTCATCCCCGACGCGCTCTACCACGCCTTCGCAACCTTCGGCGCGCTCATGTCCGCAGACTTGCCGCTCACGCGGGCGCAGCACGAGATGATTACGACCGTGGTGTCGGTCGCGAACCGCTGCCACTATTGAATCGAGTCCCACGCAGAGTTTCTGCGTCGCGTGACACTCGATGAGGAGCTGGTGAGGGCGCTGCAAGACGACTACCGGAGCGCGCCCATCTCCGAGCAGGACAGGACGATGCTCGACTACGTGGCGCAACTGACGCGCGACGCCACGCGCATCTCGCCCGCCGACCACGAGCGCCTGCGCGCTGCGGGCTTCGACGACCGGGGCATCTTGCAGATCACGCTCATCGCCTCCTGGTTCAACTACATCAACCGCGTCGCCGACGCGCTCGGCGTCGGAAGAGACTGACGAAGCCGAACGCACGGCTCTTGTGAATCTCAAGCCCTCCCGTACTGCACGGGCCAGGCCACGTCCGCGCCGAGCGCCCGCGCCGCGTGCAGCGTCCAGTAGGGGTCGCGCAGCATCGCGCGCGCGAGGAAGACGGCATCGGCCTCTTCTCCGGCGATGATCTGTTCAGCCTGCTGCGGCTCTGTGATTAAGCCCACCGCGCCGGTCGCCACCCCGGCCTCTCTGCGAATCGCCGCGGCGAACGGAACCTGATAGCCCGGCCCCACCGGAATCTTCGCGCCGGGCACGAGGCCGCCGCTCGAACAATCCACGAGGTCAACGCCCGCCTTCTTCAGAAGGCTTGAGAATTCGATTGACTGCGCCACGTCCCAGCCGCCTTCGATCCAGTCGGTCGCGGAGATGCGGACGAACAGAGGCAGACGCTCCGGCCAAACCTCGCGCACGGCCTCGGTCACGCGCAGAGGAAAACGCGCGCGGTTCTCGAAGCTGCCGCCGTAGGCGTCCGTGCGCCGGTTCGAGAGCGGCGAAAGGAACTCGTTCAGGAGGTAGCCGTGCGCCATGTGCAGCTCGACGACCTCGAAGCCCGCTTCGAGGCTGCGTCGCGCGGCTTCTCGAAACTGCGCGACGACCGCCTTGATGTCCGCTTCACTCATCTCGCGCGGCGCGGGGTAGCCTTCGGCGAAAGGCAGCGGACTCGGCGCGAGAGTCTCCCAAGCGCCTTCCGCCTGCGCGAGGGGCTTGCCGCCGCGCCACGGCAAGTCGGTCGAGGCTTTGCGCCCGGCGTGCGCGAGCTGGATGCCCGCCGCCGCGCCCTGCGACTTGATGAAGGAGGCGACGGGTTTGAAGGCCCGCGCGTGCTCGTCCGACCAGATGCCGGAGTCGGCGGGCGAGATTCTGCCTTCGGGCGAGACGGCTGTGGCCTCGACCACGACGAGCGCCGCTCCGCCCACGGCGCGACTCCCCAGATGAACCATGTGCCATTCGTTCGGCATCCCTTCGCGGCTCGAATACTGGCACATCGGCGAGACGAAGACGCGGTTCCTGAATTCAACGTCCCTCAACCTCAGTCTCGAAAACAATTCGCTCATCATCAATCCCCCTTCGACCCCTTCAGCCATCCTGCTTCGCGCCGACATCCTGCTTCGCGCCGAGCCTGCGACCGATGAAGTTCACGAGCCTGTCCACGAGTTCGGGGAGCGGGAGCATCGAGGTGTCCACGCAGAGGTGGTAGTTGTCGGCGCAGGCCCAGTCTCTGCCGATCATCTGCTTGAAATACCTCTGCCGCGTCTCGTCGGAGTTGGCGATCAACTGCCGGGCGCGCTCGCGGTCTGTGATCTTGTAAAGCTCCATGATGCGGCGGACGCGGAATTCAAGCGGCGCGTGAAAATAGAAGTTGACCATGCGCGGGTGACGCGGCAGGACGTATGCGCCGCCGTAGCCGACGATGACGCAGTCCTCGTGCGCCGCGGTCTGGCGCAGTATCTCCACCTGCCGCTCGAACAACTCCTTGTCCGTATAGCTGCGCAGAGGCGGCGGCGCGTAGGTCGTCTCCGGCGGGCCGAAGGTCAGACCGCCGAAAAGTTTTTCCCAGAACGAAGAGACGCGCTCGCGGCTCTGCTCAAGCGCCGATGCGTCAACGCCCAGCGACTCGGCGCACAGGTGCAAGACCTCTCGGTCTATGTACTTGAGGCCGAGTCGCCGCGCGATTCCCTGCCCGACGTAAGAGCCGCCGCTCCCCATCCTCCGCGCGATTGTGACCGTCGTCCGCGACTTCATGCGGCCTCCCTTCAGACTGCGCCGGCACGTCCGCGGGGACGTGTGTGCCGACGGCCTCAACTCTGTCAGACGCGCGCGACTCGAACGGCGCACGCGATTCAACGGTGCACGACTCAACTGCGCGCGCGACTCCCGCTCTCCGTCGCCGCGAGCGCGCGAGCGCCTTCCTCCTGCGACGTGCGGCCTGCGCCCTGCCGCTCGACCATCCACTGCGGGTACTGCGCGTGCGGCGCGGTCGTCGCCGAGAGGCGCTCGACCTCTTCCGCAGTGAGCCGCAAATCCGCCGCCTTCAGGTTGTCTTCGAGCTGCGAACGCTTGTTCGCGCCGATGATGACGGAGGTGACGCCGGGACGCGCCAGAAGCCACGCCAGCGCCGTCTGTGCCACGGTCGCGCCGCGCGCCTTCGCCAGCGCGTCGAGCGCGTCCACGGCGTCGAAGCCGCGCTCCTCGTCAATGGGCGGGAAGTCGAAGCCCGTGCGCCGCGCGCCCTCCGGTTTCGGGCTGTCGCGCCGGTACTTGCCCGACAGGAAGCCGCCCGACAGCGGCGACCACGGCAGCACGCCTAAACCTTCTTCCACGCAGAGCGGCAGAAGCTCGTGTTCGAGGTCGCGGCCCACGAGCGAGTAGTAAGCCTGAAGCGAGACGAAGCGTTCCCAGCCGTGCGCCGCCGAGAGGCCGAGCGACTTCATCAGGTGGCGCGCAGTCCAGTTCGAGCAGCCGAGGTAGCGAACCTTTCCCTGCCGCACCAGGTCGTCGAGCGCGCGCATCGTTTCTTCAACCGGCGTGAGCGCGTCCCAACCGTGAACTTGATACAGGTCTATGTAGTCTGTGCCGAGCCTTCGGAGGCTCGCCTCGCAAGAGGCGAAGATGTGCTGGCGCGAAAGGCCGACGTTGTTCGGGTCGCCCGTGCCTTGCGTGGCCTCTTCGCTCATCGCGCCGCGCACTTTCGTGGCGATGACCACAGAGTCGCGCCGCGCTCCCGACTCCTTGACGGCGCGGCCCAGAATCTCCTCCGACTCGCCGTAGGAGTACACGTCCGCCGTGTCGAAGAAGTTGATGCCCGCTTCGAGCGCGCGCGCGACCATCTCGTTTGCGCCCGCCTGTCCGACCTCGGCGATGTTGAAGAACTTCGCCCCGAAAGTCATCGTGCCCAGGCACAACTCCGAAACCTTCAAACCCGTCCTGCCCAAAAGTCTGTATTCCATTTCTTCTCCTTAATCGTTAGTGATAAGCGATGAATGATGAATGACAAGAAAGAGCAGCAGTTTCTCATCACTCTTCACTTCGGCGCGACCCTGTGCGAAGGCCGCCCGACGTGTATGTGCGGCCCCGTGGCCGTGCCGGGGATGGCGTAGCGAAAGGCCGTGAAGGGGATGCCGCTCGCTTGCAGGTACTCTATCAGCGCGCGTCCCTCTGCGCTTTCGGGGCTGAGGCCAACGTCCATCGCGTTGTGGTGGTCGTAGCCCCAGCGGTCGTGCACGGGCGACTGCCCGAACGAACTGATGGGGAGCGCCCGCCCGAACCGGCGCATGAAGAATTGCTCGACCGCGCCCGCCTCGGACAGAGACCACGCGCGCGCGCCGTTGTAGCGTATGTAAGCGGTCGTCTGTATGAGTCCGCCGCCCGCGCCCGCGCGCGGCAGAGACTTCGGCGCGGACTTGGCCGCGACCTCTTCGGCATCGGCCTCGACCAAAGTCTCGGCGATCTGCACGTCGGCGCTCTTCAACTGGCCCTCGACCGCCGCGACCTTCTCGCGCGCCGCCGACGCCTCGGCCTCGTCCTTCTCCACGTCGTGCTTCGCCACGAGACCCTGTGCGTATAACTCCTTCGTCTTGGCGAGCCGCTCGTCGGCCCTCTTCAAGGCGGCCTCGTAGAAAGGAAGCAGTTGTTCAAGGCTCGCCTTGTAATCCTTCGTCGCCTGCACGAACTGTGCGCGCATCCGCGCGACCTCCGTCGCCGGCTCGTTCGTCGTCTTCGACTGCGACGTGGCTTCCGCCTTCTTGCCCCGCGACTTCGCGCGCGACTTCGGCTGCTGCGCGCACACGGGCGCGACGCCCCAGGACAGAGCGAGGGCGAGCAACAACGGCGTGCCGAATGCTCTCCTCCTGAACTTCATGCCTGTCACTCTATCAAATCTTCGCCGCCCGGCCTCTTCCCCTCAGTGCGCGGCCACGGGGCCGCCCTTCGCGCGGACGCGCTTGAAGAGCAGCGCCGCCGGGATGCACAGGAGGCAGAGAAAGGCGAGCAGGCGGAAGTTGTCGAGGAAAGAGAGCACCATTGATTGCCTGAGCACCGTGCCGTAGACTGACGCCAGCGCCTGCGGCGAAGCCGTCCCGCCGCCTAACGCGCCCGCCGCGCCGTTCATCTGCTGCATCCTCTGCTGGAACGCCGGGTCGTAGGGCGTCAGGTGTGCAGAGATGGCCGCCTGATGCACCTGCGCGCCGCGCGAGAGCAGAGTGGACATGGCCGCGATGCCGATTGAGCCGCCGGTGTTGCGCATCAGGTTGTAGACGCCGGAGGCGTTGCCCATCTGCTCGTTCGGCAAAGTGCCCATCGCCATCGTCGTCAGCGGCACGAAGATGAAGCCCATCGCGCAGCCGCTGATGATGTTCGGCCAGACGACGTTGCTCATGGCAATGTCGAGGTTGAGGCCCGCGAGCATGTAGGTCGAGAAGGCGAGCACCGTGAAGCCGAACATGATGAGGTAGCGCCCGTCAACGCGCCCGACGAGGCGGCCCACGACGAGCATCGAGAGAATCGAGCCGAAGCCGCGCGGGCTGACGGCCATGCCGCTCGCCGTCGCCGGGTAGCCCAAAAGCGTTTGCAGAAACAGAGGCAGCAGCGCAATCGAGCCGTAGAGCACGACGCCCATCAACGTAATCAGCATCGTCCCGACGGCGAAGTTGCGGTTCTTCAGGATGCGCAGGTTGACTATCGGCTCGTCCGAGCGCAGCTCCCAGATGATGAAGGCGACGAGCGCGACGACGGAGAACACCACCGCCCAGGTGATGAGCGAAGAAGAGAACCAGTCCTCCTCCTGCCCCTTGTCGAGCACGAGCTGAAGCGTCGCCAGCCCCACGGCCATCAGGCCGAAGCCGACGTAGTCAATGCGGCCCGGCCTCTGGTCTCGGATGTAGGGCGGGTCTTCGACGAACGTGTTCGCCATGAAGATGGCGAGCGCGCCGATGGGGATGTTGATGTAGAAAATCCAGCGCCAGGAATAGTTGTCGGTGATCCAGCCGCCGAGCGTCGGCCCGATGATCGGCGCGACGACGATGCCGAGTCCGAACACCGCCATCGCCTGCCCGCGCTTTTCGGGCGGGAAACTCTCCAGCAGGACGGACTGCGCGATGGGCTGCAAAGCCCCGCCGCCCGCGCCTTGCAGGACGCGCGCGAAGATGAGCATCGAGAGGCTCGTCGCCGCGCCGCACAGAGCCGAGGCGAGCGTGAAGATGACGATGCAGGTGATGAGGAAGCGCTTGCGTCCGAAGTAGCGCGCGAGCCAGTTGGTCGCCGGAAGGATGATGGCGTTCGAGACGAGGTAGCTCGTTAAGACCCACGTTGACTCGTCGGTCGTCGCCGAGAGGTTCCCCGAAATGTGCGGCAGCGCGACGTTGGCAACCGAGGTGTCGAGCACCTCCATGAACGTGGCCAGCATCACCGACACGGCGATGATCCAGGGGTTGACGCTTGGCATCCACGGCTGCGCGGGCACGTGCGCGGGCGCGGCGGGACGAACGCGCCCCGCGCCCCTCGACGCGTCGCCGCGCGCGCGTGCGTCGCTCATCTGACCTGCACCTCCGGCGTCACGCTCATGCCCGGCGCGAGCGGTTGATTCGGGTCGAGCTGGTTCGGCTCGAAGACGATCTTGACCGGCACGCGCTGGACGACCTTGACGTAGTTGCCCGTGGCGTTCTCCGGCGGGATCAGGCTGAAGCGCGCGCCCGTGCCCATCTGTATGCTCTCAACGCGAGCCTTGAAAGTTCTGCCGGAGTAGGCGTCAACCGTGACCTCGACCGGCTGCCCCGGATGGATGTCGCCCAACTGCGTCTCCTTGAAGTTGGCCGTGACCCAGATGTCGCCGGAGACGACCGCCATCAAAGGCTGCCCCGGTTGCACGAGCGCGCCCTCTTCGACCGCCTTGCGCGTCACACGCCCCGTCTCCGGCGCGTAAAGCTTCGTGTAGGAAAGTTCGAGTTCGGCCTGCTCGACCGCGGCGCGCAACTGCTCGATGGACGCGCCCGCCGTCTCGGCCTGCGCCTGACTGACGGCGATCTGCTGCGGCCCCGTCCCGGCCAGCGCGGCGCGGCCCAGAGCCTCGCCGACGCCGGCCTGCGCCCCGCCGACCTGCGTCTGCGCGCGACGCGCCTGCTCGGCCTGCGCCGCCTCCGCCGCGCGCGCCTCCGCGACCTGCGCCTCGGCTGCGGCCACACGCCTGCGCGCCGCATCGAGGTTGGCCGCCGCCGTCCGCGCCTCCGCGATGGCTTGGTCTAAACGCTGGCGCGAGACTTCATCTTTCGAGAAGAGTTCCTGATAGCGCGCAACGTCGGCGCTGGCGCGGTTGGCCTCGGCCTCGGCGGCGGCGACCTGCGCCTGCGCCGTCGCCACGCCCGCCTGCGCCGTCGCCACGCCCGCCCCGGCCTGACTGATCTTGCTCCGCTCGGCGGCGGCAGCCGCTCGCGCCGACTCGACGCCGGAGCGCGCCTGTTGCACGACGCCCGAAGCCTGCTGCACGTTGGCGCGCGTGTTGGCGCGCGTCAGCGACACGCCCGCCTGCGCCTCGCGCTCGCGCGCCAGCCCCGCCGCGAGCGCGGCCTTCGCCGCTTCGAGCCGCGCCTCGTAGTCGCGCGCGTCGAGTTCGGCCACGAGGTCGCCCTCTTTCACCTCCTGATTATCCTTGACGTAAACCTTCGCAACGTAGCCCGAAACCTTCGGGCTGACCTGCACGATGTGGCCGTCAACGAAGGCGTCGTCCGTCGTCTCGTGCGCGCGCGCGTAGGCCCAATAGCGCAGGCCGTATATGACGGCGAAGATGAGCACCAGCGCCGCGATGATGAGGAACGCGGGCCGCCTGTAGAGCGGCCTCTTTCTGACTGCTTCCGCGCCTCGGTCGTCGTGGATGTCAGGCCCGGCCTCGTACTGCTCCTCTCGAAACGTCTCCACTTCCACCGGCGCTTCGCGCACGTCGGTCGTCTCCGCCGCACCGCGCGCTTCGGCGGGCGTCGGCTCGACGCCTTCCCTCTCCAAGACCTCCGGCTCTTCAGTCACCCTCGCCATAACCGTCTCCCCGTTGACTTTCTGCGACGAACATACGCCCCTTCAAAACACTCCGGCACGACGGGCCGACCCCGCGCGCGCCTTTGCTGCCCTCACCACCTGAACGCCTCGGCGCGACCGAGCGCCGCGGCGAGATTGAGACGCGCGGCGTTGTACTGCGCGAGCGCCGTGACCTCTGCGCTGCGCGCATCCGAGAGCGAAGCCTGCGCCGTGACCACTTCGACGTTGTCGCCCACGCCTGCGCGGAAGCGGTCGCGCGCCATCTCCAACTCGCGCTCGGCGAGCGTCACCGACTGCCCGGCGGCGGCGACCTGCTCCGCGGTTGTCCGCAAAGCGGAGAAGGCGAGCCGCACGTCCTCCTCGACCTGACCGCGTATGCTTCCGAGTTCAAGCTCGGCCTGCCGCTCGCGGCTCGCGGCGGCCTCGATGCGCCCGCGCGTCAAGCCGCCGTTGAAGACGGGCACGTTCAGTTGCACGGCGACGCGACGCGTCGGCAGGTCTGTGTTCGTGGGCGTGATGCCGCTCACGCCGTAGTCTCCGACGAAATCAACCGAAGGCAGAAGCTCGGCCCGCGTCGCCCTCTTCTCCAGTCCGGCGAGGCTCGCCTGCGCCTCGGCGATGCGAACCTCCGGCCTCGTCTGCCCGGCCTCCGCGACGGCGGCCTCGACCGACAACAGCGGCTGTTCGCGGAAGCGCAGAGGGTCTGCGAGCGTGAGCGGCGCGCCGAGCGGAAGGCCGACGACGCGCTGTAGATTCAAGACGGCCTGCTCGGAGGCGGTCTGCGCCTGCAAGAGGCGCACGCGCTCGCGGGCGAGGCGCGTCTCGGCGCGCGTCACGTCAACGCCCGTCGCCACGCCCGCCGTGTGCTGATCCTGCGCCAGCTTCAGAAGCGCCTGCGCCAGATCAACGTCGGCCTGCGCGGCCTCGACCTCGCGGCCTGAGCGCAAGGCTTCGAGGTAGGTGAGCGCGGTGAAGGTCGCCACCTGTTCGCGCGCGAGTCCCTCCTGCAACTCGGCGACGCGAACGCCCGCCTTGCCCGCCTGAAAGTTTCGGATGGCGCTCAGGCTGAAGATTGACTGTACGAGGCGCGCGCGCGCGTCGAAGTTGTTGAAGGGGCCGATGAAGGTGCGCGTGATGCCGGGGAACGTGCCGGGCTGGAAGCCGAGCGCGGCGAGGTTCTGCGTGAGGTTCGCTTGATAGGCCGTGGCGGAGACGTTCGGCAGCAGGCCAGCGCGCGACTGGTCTTTGAGTCCTTCGGCCTCGCGCTCGCGCTCGTGCGCGAGCAGCGTCGTGAGGTTGTTCTGGACGGCGAGTTGGATGGCCTGCTCAAGTCCGAGCGAACTCGGCCCCTGCGTGACGCGCGCCGCGCCCGGCACCTGCGTCCTGCCCGGAAGAGTGACGCCGGGGACTGCCTGCGGCCCGGTCGGCGTGCCGCCCACGCTGCTGCCCTGCGTGCCGCTCGCCCCTTGAGTCTGCTGAGACTGTCCGCGCGACGCGTCGCCCGACTGGTTCGTCCTCCCAGCGCCGCCCGCCTGATTCGTCTGACTCGCCGTGCCGCTCGTGCCGGTCTGGCTCGTGCCGGTCTGCTGGCCCGACTGGCCGGACTGACCCGTCCCGCTCTGCCCCGTCCCCTGCTGCGCCGCCGCCGCCCCGCACAGAAAGAGCGAGGCCGCGCACAGCACAGGCCGAAGACGGCTGCGGTACCAACCACCTTTAGCTTTAACTGTCATCTGTCAACCGTCCGTCTCATGTCCGCCGATGTTTGCAGCGTCGCCCGCCGGAGTCTCGTCAGGAGCTTGCACAAATCCGCCTTCGCGCCGTCGCTCATCCCTTCGAGCGTGTCGCGCACCACGCTGTAGTGGCGCGGCAGAATCTTTTCCAGCCGCCGAGCGCCGGCCTTCGTCAGGCGCACGAGGCGAACGCGCCGGTCGTCGTGGCTCGCGACGCGCTCGACCAGCCCGCGGCGTTCGAGACAGCTCACAAGCCCCGTGACGTTCGCCCGGCTCACCAGCAGCAATTCACCCAGCTCGTGCATCGGACAGCCGTCGCGCCCGCAACGACTGAGGATCATCAGAACGTTGAAGGCCGCGACCGAAAGCCCTTCGCGTTCGACCTCGCGCGCCAGCCGCGTGTAGATCACGTCGTAGGTGTAGATGAGGTTGACGAGCAGCTCGACCGAGGGCCGGTGAAACTCCCGGTACTTCTCGCCGTGATGGTGCATCCGTTCGAGGTAGTGCTGCTCGCGCTTGTCCGCCGCCGGACTCTCGATGCTTCCTGAAACGCGCATGGCCGAACACTACCTTTCCGGATTGTCAAGTCCTTAACTAATTTGTCACTTTTTTAGCCCGCCCGCTCCGAGCCTTTCCCCGCGCCTCGAATTTGCCCCGCGCGGGTGGAAGGTTTCGACGCGTTCGACTATGCTCCGCCAGAGCGTCGAGGCGGTCGGGCGATGATGTTTGATCGAACCGCGGGGGCGAGTTGCCGGCTGAAGTTCGTCGGAGCTGAAGTTCGTTTAGACTTTGGAGGACGCATGCCAGGAGAGTATCAACCCGACATTCTGCAAGGGCGGCACGTCGCCGTCACGGGCGGCGGCACGGGACTTGGGCGCGAGATGGCCCTGCGCTTCGCCTCGCTCGGAGCGAGCGTCACGGTCTGCGGGCGCAGGCCGGGGCCGCTTGAGCAGACGGTCGCAGACATACGCGCCGCGGGCGGGCGGGCCGAGGCCGTCGCGTGCAACGTCCGCGAGATTGAAAGCGTCGAGGCGTTCATCATGGAAGCGGAGGAGCGGCAGGGCAACATCACGGCGCTCGTCAACAACGCCGCGGGCAACTTCCTCGCGCCGACCGAGAGGCTGACGCCGAACGGCTTCGACGCGATAGTGAGGACGAACCTCTACGGCTCTTTCTACGCCGCGCAGTCTTGCGGTCGTCGCTGGATCGAGCGCGGGACGAAGGGCGTGGTGCTCTCCATCGTCACGACCTACGCCGAGCCGGGCAGCGCCTTCCTCGTGCCGAGCGCGGTCTCGAAGGCGGGCGTCGTCGCCCTCACCCGCTCACTCGCCGCGGAGTGGGGCGTCTACGGGATTCGTCTCAACGCCATCGCGCCGGGGCCTTTCCCGACCGAGGGCGCTTGGTCGCGTCTCTCGCCCGACGGACGCGCCGCCGAGCGGATGGTCAACCTCATCCCTCTGCGCCGCACGGGCGAACTCCGGGAGTTGACCGACCTCGCTGTGTTTCTGCTGAGCGACCTCAGCTCGTACCTGACGGGCGAGGTCATCTACCTCGACGGCGGCGCGTCGCTGACGAGCGCGGGACAGTTCAACCTGTTCACCGAGCCGCCGCGCGAGCACGTGCTGGAGATGTTCGAGCGCCTGCGGCCCGCGAAGGGGAGCAAGTGAAAACGTAATCGCGCGCAGTCAGGATTCCGGATGGAGATAACGCAACTCGAATTCTTCCTGAAGGTCGTCGAGGAAGGCAGCTTCTCGAAGGCCGCGGAGCGCGTCTACCGCACGCAGCCCGCAGTGAGCCTGGCGATCCGCCGCCTCGAAGAAGAGGTCGGCGCGTCGCTCCTCGACCGCTCGCAGAAGTCGCCGACGCTGACGGACGTGGGCCGCGTCGTCTACGAGCACGCGCGCCGCATCATCGCCCTGCGCGACCGGGCCCGCGAGGCCGTGGCCGAGGTGCGCGCCCTCCAACGCGGAAGGGTTCGCATCGGCGCGAACGAGAGCACGTCGCTCTATCTCCTGCCCGACCTCATCCTCGAATTCCGCGGACGACACCCGAACGTGCTGGTCGAGATGTTCCGCCACGCCTCGCAGCAACTCCCGCGCGAGGTGATTGACCGAAACCTCGACTTCGCCATCATGGCCTTCGAGCCGGCAGACAGCGCGCTGGAATCGTTTCCCGTACTGAAGGACGAGCTGGCGCTCATCATGAGTCCGAATCATCATCTCGCCGCGCGCGAGTCGGTGAGCCTCGAAGAGCTGGGCGCGGAGTCTTTCCTCGCGCACAACGTCCGTGCGGCCTCGCGCAACCGGGTCGTCGAGGCGTTCGCCGAGCATCACGCGCCGCTCAACATCATCCTCGAACTCGCCACCATCGAGACCATCAAGCGTTTCGTGCAAAAGGAGGTCGGCATCGCCTTCGTGCCGCGCATGTGCGTCGCCGAGGAGTTGGAGCGCGGCACGCTCGTTACCATCCCCGTCCGCGGCCTGACTTACGAGCGCGTCCTCTGGGCCACTTCCCTGCGCGGCGCGACCCTCTCGCACGCCGCCACGGCCTTCCTCGAACTGTTGCGACAACGCTCGAAGACGACCGGCGGTTCTTCCTGAAACGCGACGCGCGCGCGGCCCGCTTCGCCGGGGCATTTGCGATACTTATCCGGCCATAAAAATTTTAACTTTGAGTTTCCCCTCCCCCGTCCTCTACGATGTCGCCTCTTTCTTCTGAGGCGACACCCATGACCCAACCCGAACGCATCACGATATTCGACACGACTCTGCGCGACGGCGAACAATCGCCCGGCTGCTCGATGAACCTGGAGGAGAAGATTCGCCTCGCACGGCAGTTAGAGCGCCTCGGCGTGGATGTCATCGAGGCCGGATTCCCCATCGCCTCCGAAGGCGACTTCGCGGCGGTCAGGGCCGTGGCCTCGGAGTGCCGCGAGGCGAGTGTAGCCGCGCTCTGCCGCACGACCGAGGCCGACATCCTCCGCGCCTGGGAGGCGGTCGGCACGGCGGCCCGTCCCCGCCTGCACACCTTCGTCGCCACCTCCGACATACATCTCGAACACAAGCTCAGGAAGACGCGCGCCGAAGTCCTGCGGATGACGCGCGATGCCGTGCGCCTCGCGCGCTCTTTGACGGACGACGTGGAATTCTCCGCCGAGGACGCGACCAGAAGCGACGTTGACTATCTTTGCGAGGTCTTCGCCGCGGCGGTCGAAGAGGGCGCACGCACGCTCAACGTCCCCGACACGGTGGGCTACACGACGCCCGGCGAGTTCTTCGAGCTGGTGAAGACGGTGCGCGAGCGCGTCGTCGCCGGACGCGCGGACGTGACCATCAGCGTCCACTGCCACAACGACCTCGGCCTCGCCGTCGCCAACAGCCTCGCGGCGCTCGGCGCGGGCGCGCGCCAGATCGAGTGCACCGTCAACGGCATCGGCGAGCGTGCCGGCAACGCCGCGCTCGAAGAGGTCGTGATGGCGATGCGCGTCCGCTCCGACCGCCTGCCGTTTGCGTGCGGCGTGAGGGCCGAAGAGATTTACCCGACGAGCCAGATGCTCTCCGAGACCATCGGCTTCGGCGTGCAGCCGAACAAGGCCGTGGTGGGCCGCAACGCCTTCGCGCACGAGGCCGGGATACACCAGCACGGGGTTCTGTCGAACCCGCTCTGCTACGAGATCATGACGCCGGAGTCGGTGGGCGTGCCCGCCAATCGCATCGTGCTCGGCAAGCACTCTGGCCGCCACGCGCTCTCGCGCCGCTTCGAGGAACTCGGCTTCGCGCTGTCCGCCGCAGAACTCGGCGCGACCTACCAACGGTTCACGAAGCTCGCGGATCGCAAGAAGCTCATCTACGACCAAGACCTTCTCTCGCTGCTCCCCGCGCCGGGGCCGCGCGAGGAGACTGCTTCCCCCGTGCGCCCCGACGCGTTGAGGTTTGAAACCGCGGAGGCGTACGGCGGGTAGCTGCTCTTCAAAGTTCAACGGCCATCGGTTGTCGGCGCGCGCGGCGCGTTTGAGAGCCGGTGGCCGAGACTTTGTGAAGCGCGGGCGGCGGACGGCCCCCGTGCGAAACACAGGAAGTTAATCAGGAAGTTAAAATGAGACTGAAGATAACAGTGCTGCCCGGCGACGGCGTCGGGCCGGAAGTGACGGCGGAAGCCGTGCGCGTGCTGCAAACGGTCGCCGACGC
This sequence comes from Pyrinomonadaceae bacterium, assembly GCA_036263975.1. Taxonomy (GTDB): domain Bacteria; phylum Acidobacteriota; class Blastocatellia; order Pyrinomonadales; family Pyrinomonadaceae; genus QHXN01. The sequence continues at coordinate 105,626 of DATARW010000047.1, read as the reverse complement.
TTACGGCCATGAGTTCACTTTCGAGGAACAGTTCGTCGGCGGCGCAGGCATCGAGCGCGCGGGCAGCCCTCTGCCGCGCGCGACGCTCGACGCGTGCCTGGCAAGCGACGCGGTTCTTCTGGGTGCGGTCGGCGGGCCGCAGTACGATAAGCTCGCCGGTAACATGCGGCCCGAAGCGGGCCTGCTCGCGCTGCGTAGTGCGAGCGGCGCATACGCGAACCTGCGCCCGGTCGTCTGCCACGAAGCGACCGCCGACTGCTCGCCCCTGCGCGCAGAGGTCGTGCGCGGCGCGGATGTGCTCATCGTCCGAGAGCTGCTTGGCGGCCTCTACTTCGGCGAGCCGCGCGGGACTGCGGAAGACGGCGGGTCGGCTTTCAACACGATGCGCTACTCGACCCACGAGGTCGAGCGCGTCGCGCGCGTGGCCTTCGAGGCGGCGCGCGGGCGTCGGCACAGACTGTCTTCCGTGGACAAGGCGAACGTCCTCGAAACGTCGAGGCTCTGGCGCGAGGTTGTCTCGCGCGTCGCGCGCGACTACGCGGATGTTTCGGTCGAGCACCTGTACGTTGACGCCTGCGCGATGCACCTGATGATGAACCCACGCCGCTTCGATGTCGTCCTGACCGAGAACCTTTTCGGCGACATCCTCTCGGACGAGGCCGCCGTCATCGCCGGGTCGCTCGGCATGCTCGCCTCGGCGAGCGTGGGCGGCGCGGTGGACATCTACGAACCTGTGCACGGCTCCGCGCCGGACATCGCCGGGCGCGGACTGGCGAACCCGCTCGGCGCGATTGCCTCGGCGGCGCTCTTGCTGCGCCACACGGCGCGGCTCGAACGGGAGGCGCAGGACGTTGAGTCGGCAGTCCGCGGCGTGCTCGAAGCTGGCTACCGCACCGCCGACTTGCGGGGCGGCACAGGCCAGCGCATAGTCGGCACCTCGGAGATGGGCGCGCTCGTCGTCGACGCCGTGGCCGAACTCGCCGACATGCGCCACGCCTATCACGCAGTTTAAAGGGGGTGTCGGGTGTTAAGTATTGGGTGTTGGTAAAAGACCTGACCAGCACCCAATAACCAGCAGCCAACACCCAGCACCCAGCACCCATTCAACGATGCCACGAACACTCTTCGACAAACTCTGGGACGGGCACATTGTCCGCGAACAGGCGGGCGAGCCTGCTCTGCTCTACATTGACCTGCATCTCGTGCACGAAGTCACCTCGCCGCAGGCGTTCGACGGCCTGCGCGCCGCGCGTCGCGTCGTGCGACGGCCCGACCTGACGGTGGCGACCGTTGACCACAACGTCCCGACGACGGATCGAAGCCTGCCGATTACGGACGCGATAGCGGCGCAGCAGATCGAAGCCTTGCGGCGCAACTGCCGCGAGTTCGGCGTCACGCTCTACGACATCAACTCCGACGAACAGGGCATCGTCCACGTCATCGGCCCCGAACTCGGACTGACGCAGCCGGGCATGACGATTGTTTGCGGCGACAGCCACACCTCGACGCATGGCGCGTTCGGCGCGCTTGCCTTCGGCATCGGCACGAGCGAGGTCGAGCACGTTTTGGCGACGCAGACCTTGCAGCAGTCGAGGCCGCGCACGATGCTCGTGCGGACGCGGGGGGCGCTCGCGGAAGGCGTCACCGCCAAAGACCTCGCCCTCGGCATCATCGGCCAGATAGGGACGGACGGCGCGACCGCGCACGTCATCGAGTACGCGGGCGCGGCGGTGCGCTCGCTCTCGATGGAGGGGCGCATGACGCTCTGCAACATGAGCATCGAGGCGGGCGCGCGCGCAGGCATGGTCGCGCCCGACGACAAGACGTTCGCCTACATCGAAGGCCGACCGTTCGCGCCGCGCGGCGCACAGTGGGAGGAGGCGCTCGACTACTGGCAGACTCTTCCGACGGACGAGGGCGCGCGCTTCGACACGGTCGTCACGCTCGACGCCGCGGCGCTCGCGCCCTTCATCACGTGGGGCACGAACCCCGGCCACGTCATCCCCGTCACGGGCCGCGTGCCCTTCCCTTCGGATGCCGCGGACGAATCCGACCGGCGCGCAACAGAGCGCGCGCTCGACTACATGGGACTCGCGCCGGGCACGCGCATCGAGGACGTTTCCGTCGAACGCGTCTTCATCGGCTCCTGCACCAACGCGCGACTGGAAGACCTGCGCGCCGCCGCGAGAGTTCTGCGAGGTTACAAGGCCAGCCGCGCGGTTCAAGCGATGGTCGTGCCCGGCTCGCAATCGGTCAAACGCGCGGCGGAGGCCGAAGGGCTTGACGCCGTGTTTCGCGACGCCGGTTTCGAGTGGCGCGAGGCCGGCTGCTCGATGTGCCTCGGCATGAACCCGGACATCCTGCGTCCGGGCGAGCGCTGCGCCTCGACGAGCAACCGCAACTTCGAGGGCAGACAGGGCAAGGGCGGGCGCACGCACCTCGTCAGCCCCGCGATGGCCGCCGCCGCCGCCGTCACAGGCCATTTCACGGACGTGCGCTCGTGGCGATACAAATGAGGAAAATGGTAAATGGCTAATAGCGAATGGAAGCTTGACGGGTTAAGAGCCGAACTGCTTCCCTCTTAAACTTCGGGCTTCACAACACACAAACCATTCACCATTCACCATTTACTAAATCATGTTTCCATTCCGCACACACACGGGCGTCGCCGCGCCGCTCGACCGCCCGAACGTTGACACGGATCAAATCATTCCGAAGCAGTTCCTCAAGCGCGTCGAGCGGACGGGCTTCGGCGAGTTTCTTTTTTACGACTGGCGCTACACGGCGGAAGGCGTGCCCGACCCCTCGTTCGTGCTGAACGAGCCGCGCTACGCCGGAGCGTCGGTGCTCGTCGCCGGGCGCAACTTCGGCTGCGGCTCGTCGCGCGAGCACGCGCCGTGGGCGCTCCTCGATTACGGGTTCCGCGCCGTCGTCGCCCCGTCTTACGCCGACATCTTCATGAACAACTGCATGAAGAACGGCATCGTGCCCGTCGTGCTGCCCGACACGGAGGTCGCTGAGGTGGCGCGGCGCGCGTGCGAGCTGGAAGGCTACAAACTAACGATTGACCTTGAGCGGTGCGAGGTGAGCGACGAGCATGGCTTCCGCGCCCCTTTCGAGATGGACGAGTTCCGCCGCCGCTGCCTGCTCGAAGGCTTAGACGACATCGGCCTGACGCTCCGCCACGAATCTGAGATCAGCGATTACGAAGCGGGGCGCGCGGCGTGGCGCGTGTACGTTCGTTGATCGGGGCTACCAGGTTCTTCTGATCGGGTGCGCCTCGGTGTTGAAGATCACCTTCTCGAACCGGAGCGTCTGCGGCGGCGCAAACAGAAGGTAGAAGTATTTGAAGGTCTCCGCGAACAGAAAGCTTTGCATCGAGTCGGCCTTCTCCTTCGTCACCACGCTCTTCAGGCCCGCGTAAGCCTCTTCGGTCTTGCAGGACTTCACGAAGTCTCCGAACATCGTCTCGCCCATGCGAAGGTAGGCAGGGTCTCTGGTGAAGTGGTAGAGGTAGTAAGTTGATTCGACGATCTCCGGCCTCAGCGGATACCCCGCGTACTCGACCCGCATCGTCTTGTAGTTCAAAACCTCCGGCTCGATTCCGTTCAGAGTCCACATCCTGAAGGCCGACGCCTGAAGGCGCTCGGCGCGTTGGCGGTCGCCGGAGAGCGCGAGCACGGCGGGGAAGAAGGCATCGAGCGCGCCGAAGGTCGTCGCCGTCCGCTTGCCCGTGTTCATGTCGGCGTGGCCGTACCAGAGTTCGCCGCCCGCATCGTCCGCGAGGTACTTGTTCACGGCGACGATGCTGTCGCCCCACATCCGCTTGCAGTCCTCGTCGCCGAAGAGCAGCCAGCACTTCAAAAGATACTCGTAGTAGCTGTCAATCTCTGCGCTCAAGTGGCTGTCGGCGTCCGTCCACGCGCCCGTCTCGACGTTGATGTGCGTCCCGACGAGGCCGATTGCGGAGCGCCGTTTGTAAATCTCCACGAGCGCGCGCTTGGCCTTCTCGTAGAAGATGGGGCGGCGCGTGAGCTTGGCGAGCGTGCCGAACTCAATGAGCAGCGTGCCCGCCTCCGCCGGGTTGGTTTCCGCGCCGCGGACTTTGCCCGTCTTGAGGTTGACGAACCTGTACGGCAGGCCGGTGGGCGAGTCGAAGACGGGCAGGAGCCTCCGCCCCAAATCCTCCGCCAGCTTCAGGAGCCGCCGGTCGCCCGTGAGTTGATAAGCCGACAGGAGGCCGCCGAGGAGACGGATCGTCACCTCGAAGTTCTGGACGTATGTATCCCGGTCGAAGGAGAGGTTGCGGGCGACGTACTCCTTCGTCTGCTCGGCCTCGTCTTTCAGACCCATCAGAATCAAAGTGTCGAGCGCGTCAACCTGCGTCAGAAGGAGCGGCTGCTCACCCCAGTCATGGTAAGTCTTCGTCAGAGGGCGCAGGTCGTCGTGCCCCCAAGCGTATTTCCTGTAGCCGCCCCACGCGTGCAAGAACTCCGAGCGCACCTGCGCGGCGATTCTCTGCCTGTCCGACGCCGCCTGCTCGCCCACGCTCCGCGGCAGGGCGCGCGGCGTGCACAGGAGTAGGAGCAAACAGGAGACTAAAAGGCGCGGCGTGATTCTATATTTGGTCAAAGGCTTCGGCCTCCGGGGAACGTGCGACGGGCGAACGGCATCAAAGGCCAACGCCCGCCCTCTGGGTCGGGCGTTGATTATCGTTCGGGCGTGCGGCGGGTGGCAACAGAGCAGCGGGTGGATTTCAAAATTTACGCTTCGTGGTTTAGAATCCTCCGCGGCTCTGCCGTCGAATCTTCCAAGACCTTACGCTCAAGTGAACAGTGCTCGGAGGTCGAACGCGCGCGGTGTGACACATTTGCCGCGCGAGCAAGAGCGCCACAGGCGTGTGCGCGCGTCCTTTCGGGGTGCTCCGCGTGTGACGTTGATCGTGGTCGCGCATCTCTCCGGAATCTCCTTTTAATCCGGGCGTTTCTTCTCTGAGGGAAACTTCAGTCCGGCCCGGCGTTTGGATAAATGATGGAACGCCCGTTGCACTCCTCCGGCGTGGCCGCGGTTTGGCCGAAGGAGTTTTGAAGCGCCTGTCTGCCGCTGTAAATAAAAATGTCATCCCCCGAATCCCAAGTCTTCTACGACCCACGCGGACGCCGCTGGAAGCGCGTGCGCCGCACATGGCTGGCGCTGGCCGTCGCCGCGACGGCGCTGGCCGCCGTCTTCATCGTCAGCGTCCTCGTCAACCCGATGCTGCCGCAGTTGAGCCTGCGCCAGTACGCGCGCTCGACGCGCGCCGCCGCGACCCCGATTCCGACGCCCACGCCGCCCCCGCTCACGCGCGCCGAGGAGAAGGCGCAGCGCGCCGCCGACGAGTTGAAGAAGACGCTCAAGACGACGAAGGTCATCCCGGCGCGTCGCCCCTCGCAGATGCAGGTGACGCCGCCCGCTCAAACACAAAGCGCACCGCAAGCCGACGCGCCGACCGCCCGGACGCAAAAGGCCGACGCGCCCGATGCCCAAACGCCACAGCCCGCCACGCAGCAGGCGGAAGCGCAGACGCAACTCTTGACGCCCGCGAGCGTGCGGCCTGCGAGTCAGCCGGCGGACGACACGCAGACGCCGCACGCACAGGCGTCGAACGCGTCCGCGCCGCTCGTGCCCGCGGGCAGGCCGCTGGCCGTCGGCTTCTACGTCAACTGGGACGATTCAAGCTACGCGTCTCTGAAGAGCAACCTCAACGAACTCGACTGGCTCGTCCCCGAATGGATTCGCTTGCAGGACGGCGACGACCCGCTCGTGCGCGACATAGACCCGAAGGCGCTCGACCTCGTGCGCCGCGAGCGGCCCGCGATGCCCATCCTGCCGCTCGTGCAGAACTACCGGAACGAGCAGTGGAACCCGCAGCTCCTCGCGCGCACGGTCGCCACCGAAGAGTCGCGGCAGCGGCTCATCAATGCGCTGCTGAAGACCGTGGACGAGAACAAGTTCCGGGGCGTGACGATTGACCTCGAAGAAGTCCCGGCCTCCTCGCAGTCGAACCTTTACAAGTTCGTGCAGGAGCTTCACGCCGCGTTCCAGCCGCGCGGCCTGCTCATCGCACAGGCCGTGCCCTTCGACAACCCCGATTGGAACTACCGCGCCTACGCCGACGCGACCGACTACCTGATGCTCATGGCCTACGACCAGCACTGGGCTTCGAGCGCGCCGGGCAGCATCACGGCACAGAGCTGGTTCGACCAGATTCTCGCCCGCCGCATGCGCGAGCTTGACCCGTCGAAGACCATTGTCTGCGTCGGCAACTACGGCTACGACTGGACGGGCGGGGGCGGCGAAGCGCCCGAAGTCACCTTCCAGGAGGCTGTGCTCGCGGCGCGCGATTCGGAGGCCGAGATCAAGTTCGACCCGGCGACGCGCAACCCGCACTTCTCTTACGACGAGGAGGACGGCTCGCATCACTCCGTCTGGTTCCTCGACGCCGTGACGGCCTACAACGAGATGCGCGCCTCCGCGCAGTTCCATCCGGCGGGCTTCGCCCTCTGGCGTCTCGGCTCGGAAGACCCCTCGCTCTGGAAGGTCTTCGGCTCGACGGCGCAGAGCGCGAACGACCCCGGAATCCTGCGCGACATACGCTACGGCTACGACATAGATTTCGAGGGCACGGGCGAAATCCTACAGGTCACGGCGGAGCCGACGGACGGCACGCGCGACTTGAAGGTGGATGACTCGACCGGCCTCGTCGCTTCCGAAGAATACACGGCGACGCCTTCGAGCTACGTCATCCAGCGCACGGGCGACCACCCCGGCCTCGTCGCGCTCACCTTCGACGACGGCCCCGACGCCACATGGACGCCGCGCATCCTCGACATCCTCAAAGAGGAGCACGTGCCCGCCTCCTTCTTCATCATCGGCGAGAACGGGCAGGAGAACCCGGCCCTCGTCCGCCGCATCGTCGCCGAAGGGCACGACATCGGCAACCACTCCTACACGCACCCGAACCTCGGCGAGATTCCGGGCCGCGTCACAGACCTTGAGCTGACCGCGACCGAGCGTTTGATCGAGTCGCTCACAGGCCGTTCGACCATTCTCTTCCGCCCGCCCTACTTCGGCGACGCCGAGCCGACCACGCCCGACGAGGTTGAGCCGGTTGTGCGTGCCAAGCGCCTCGGCTACCTGACCGTCGGCCTGCACGTTGACCCCGACGACTGGGCCACGCCCGGCACGGACGAGATCGTCAAGCGCACTGTGCGTGGCGTTACCAACGACAGCGACGACTCAGACCAGCGCGGCCAGATCGTTCTGCTCCACGACGGCGGCGGCAACCGCGTGCAGACCGTCGAGGCGCTGCCCCGAATCATTGAGACGCTGCGCGCAAAGGGCTACCGCTTCGTCACCGTCTCGGAACTCGCGGGACTGACGCAGGCGCAGACGATGCCCGCCGTGCCGGAAAACCGCGGCGCGTTCGCGCACGCCGACGCCGCCGCGTTCTATCTTCTCAATCTGGGCGGCTGGCTGATGCGCTGGGCCTTCCTCGTCGGCATCGCGCTCGGCATCGGGCGGCTCGTCATCATCGGCGCGCTCGCCTTAACGCAGCGCCTTCGCTCGCGCCGCCGCGAGCTGACGCACGCGGGCGAGCACTACGAGCCGTTCGTCTCCGTCGTCGTGCCCGCGTACAAAGAGGAGCGGGTCATCCGCAAGACGATTGAGAGCCTGCTCGCCTCGGACTATCAAGCGTTCGAGATCATCGTCGTTGACGACGGTTCGCCCGACCGCACGAGCGAGGTCGTGCGTGAGAGTTTCGGCGCGGAGCCGCGCGTGCGCCTCTTCCACAAAGAGAACGGCGGCAAGGCCGAGGCTTTGAACTACGGGCTGGCCCAGGCGCGCGGCGAGGTCTTCGTCGGCCTCGACGCCGACACGGTGTTCGAGCCGCAGACCTTACGCGCGCTCGCCCGTCGCTTCGCAGACCCGACCGTCGGCGCGGTCGCCGGGAACGCGAAGGTCGGCAACCGCATCAACCTCGTCACGCGCTGGCAGGCGCTCGAATACGTCACCTCGCAGAACCTCGACCGCCGCGCCTTCTCTTCGCTCAACTGCATCACGGTCGTCCCCGGCGCGGTCGGCGCGTGGCGGCGCGATTTGTTGGAGCGCGCGGGCGGCTTCAGCCCCGACACGCTGGCCGAAGATCAGGACTTGACGATGCGCGTGCGACGGCTCGGCTACCACGTCGGCTACGAGGAGACGGCCATCGCCTGGACGGAAGCGCCGGACACTTTCCGAGGGCTGATGAAGCAGCGCTTCCGCTGGTCGTTCGGCACGCTCCAATGCCTGTGGAAGCACAAGCGCGCGCTCTTCAATCCGCGCCACGGCACGCTCGGCTTCGTGGCGATGCCGAACGTCTGGGTCTTTCAGGTTCTCTTTCCCCTCATCTCGCCTTTGATGGACTTGATGTTTCTGTGGACGTTCGCCTCGGCGGCGCTCGAACGCCTCGAACACCCGGCGGAGTACGCGGTCTTCAACTTCAAGCAGGTCGCCTTCTACTACGCTCTCTTCCTCGCCGTTGACTGGGCGGCTGCCGGATTCGCCTTCGCGCTTGAACGGAAGGAACAGTGGAAGCTCCTCTGGTGGCTCTTCCTTCAACGCTTCGGCTACCGGCAGGTGATGTACACTGTGATGGTGCGCTCCATCTTCGCCGCCGCGCGCGGCGCGCTCGTCGGCTGGGGCAAGCTCGAACGCAAGGACACGGTCGCGCTTCGACACGCGTCCGCGCCGCTCGCGCTGGAAACTCCGGTCGAGTAGTCGTCCGAGAAAGTATCCGCAGCCGACCGAGCGGGCCGCCGACACATAGCCGCGGCCATACTTGAAGCGTTCAGCACTCCGCGACGCAGCCAAATAGCGATTGAGGTAGCTCTGCATATAAGGGTATTATGCGGATATGACTAAGTCGCGTATCGACATCTACACTGACGAGCTTCGGTTCCTTATTGTCCTCAAGCAATCAGTATCCATCCTCAACAACCGGATTCACGACAAACTATCGCTGATTGCGATTGAGAAGTTGAAAGGGTTGCACCCGTAGATAGAATTTGATTATCGTGGTGCGGGCGCGGGCGGTATCGATGTCATAGGACTCGCATCAGACGGCACGAAGAAGGTTATCGCTGAGGTTAAAACAACTCACACGTCCGAAACCGTTGGCTTACGCGGCCCTCAGAAGCGCGCAATCGAAAATGATTTAAAGCGACTCACCGATGAGCCGGGCGACGTTAAGCGCTACCTCATTGTGATCTCTGAACAGACCAAGAATGCTGTAGAAAAACAGATTAAGCCCGGCGAGCGCTTTCCATTAGTCACAGTCATTGATGCCATCGGCCTTGTTGAGCGAGTCCCACTTGAGGCAGACGAAGAGGATGATTGACACTTACCGAAGCGCCCAACGATTTGTTCGGCGCTTCGCGGTGTGTGCGCGCGAAGATGATAAGATTCTTTCGTGAGGTGTGAGTATGAGCACGAAAATTCACGCGACTATTGAGGATTTATATGGAGTGCCTGATGACGCTAAGGCTGAAATCGTTAACGGAGAGGTGCTTCTAATGTCCCCGACGGGAGACTTACCGAATCGCTTATCGGCGTGGCGAAGCGGCGGAAGCCGAGCCAGCCGTTCCCGGATGGACGATGGCGATAGATGATCTCTTCAAATAGCGCCGCGCCGAACGACTCATTCCTCCGACCCTCGCCAGCGAGTCTCTAAACATCAAACATCACATCGCCGCGCCCTCCCGCCCTTCTCCGACGACCCAGCCGTCGGAGAGTTGGACGACGCGGTTGCCGTAGGCGGCGTTCTGCTCGGAGTGCGTGACCTGAACGATGGTCGTGCCCGCATCGTTGAGGCGCTTGAACAGTTCCATGATCTCGCGGCCCTGACTCGAATGCAGATTGCCGGTCGGCTCGTCGGCGAGGATGAGCTTGGGGTTGTGGATGACGGCGCGGGCGACGGCGACGAGTTGCTGCTGGCCGCCGGAGAGCTGGTTGGGAAAGAGGTCTTTCTTGCCGACGATCTGGAAGCGGTCGAGCGCGTCGGCGACGAGCGCCTCCGCCTCGGCGCGCTTCACGTCCCGGTAGGAGAGCGGCACTTCGAGGTTCTCTCTGACGGTCAGGCTGTCAATGAGATGGTAGTTCTGAAAGACGAAGCCGATGTATTGCTTGTGCAGGGCGGCGCGCTCCTTGTGGCTGAGCTTGTGCACGGGCTTCTCCGTGAAGAAGAACTCGCCGCCCGAGGCGCTGTCGAGCATGCCGATGATGGAGAGCAGGGTGGTCTTCCCCGAACCCGAAGGCCCCATGATGGAGACGAACTCGCCCTCGCCGACATCCAGGTTGATTCGGCGCAGGACGTACGTCCGGCCCGCGCCCGTCTCGTAGAACTTTTCGACGTTGCGTAATTGAATCATCGTCCACGCCCCTCGTCCTTCACGCGTTGAATTTCTGCCAGCCAAGCCGTCCGCACATGAAACCGCCGTGCCACTCGCGCCGCTCCCCTGGCGCGTGCGGCGCGGCTGGCAGAAAAGCAGCGTCCGGCTGGCCGAAACAGCAGCATCCGGCGTGCTCGGTTCGCGCCAGCCAACAACAGTTGAACGTTCGCTTGCGGGACTCAGCCGTCCCGGAATCGTGAATCACACGGGCAGGCGCAGACGCGCCGCGCAGCCGCGCCCGCCCGTGCGGTTTTCGAGCGTGAGCGTGCCGCCGTGCGCCTCGGCGATCTGGCGCGAGAGCACGAGACCGATCCCCGACCCGCCCGGCTTCGTGGTGAAGAAGGGCACGAAGAGGTTCGCGGTGCTGGCAAGCCCCAGGCCCTCGTCCTCGACACGGATTTCGACCTGGCCGTTCGAGCCGCTGCGCCACCCCACACGCACCGCACCATTGGTCACGAGCGACGCGTCCGTGGCGTTGCGGACGAGGTTGATGAGGAGCTGTTCGAGCTGGTCGGCGTCGGCGTTGATGGTCAACTCCGCGCCGGGCAGAACCTCGACCTGAAGTCTCGTCTCCAGCCCGGCGACGCGGCGCACGAGCCGACCCAGCTTCACGGGCGCGAGCCGCGGCGGCGGCAGGCGCGCGAGCCGCGCGTATGACTCCGTGAAGCGACTCAGGGATTCGGCGCGCGCCGAGACCACTTCGAGGCCGCGCCGCGCATCGTCGCGCCAGTCCGAGGGCAGAGGCTCGCGCGCGAGAAGGCTGGCGAGGCTCCCGGCGATGGACTTGATCGGCGCGAGCGAGTTGTTCAGCTCGTGGCCGAGCACGCGCACGATTCTCTGCCAAGCCTTCAGCTCCTCTTCGCGCAGGGGGCGGCTCAAGTCCGCGACGACGAGGAGCTGGTGCGCGACGCCGCGCTCGCGGAAACTGCTGCGGTGCACGCCCCAGCGCCGGAAGGCTCCTCCGTCGCCGGGGAACGATTTCGTCAGAGTGTGCGAAGCCTCGTCGTCGCTCACCCGCAGGCAGTCGTCGAGTCCGAGTTCTTCGGCGGTGCGACCCGTAGCCCGCTCCGCGCCCCGCGCGAGCAGGCGCTCGCCCGCGCGATTGACCAGGCGCAGTCGGCCTCCGGGGTCGAAGGCGAAGACGGCCACGTCAATCTCCGCCATCACGGTTCGCAAAAGCGCCGTCGCCTCCAGCGCGCCGACCCGTTGCTCGCGCATCGTCTCGCCGAGCGAGTTGATCTCGCGTATGACTTCGCTGAGCGCGTCGTCGCCGTGCCCGCCGCGCGCACGGAAACTGTAGTCGCCCTCGCGCAACGCCGCGAGCAGATTCGAGACCGTCTGCAAGGGGCGCACGACCCGGCCCCGCACCGCGAACGAGAAGCCGAGCCAGAAGCAGACGATGAGAGTCAGCAGCGTCCAGAAGACCTTCGGCGTGTAGTCGCCCGCCCACAGCAACGCGAGCGAGACCAGCACGGCGGGCGCGCCCGCCGCGAGCGCCATCAACAGCACGCGCCGCTCATGCGTCAAAGGCTCGCGCCGCGCGGGACTACTCTTCCTTTGTTGAGAAACCGGATTGTGTTGTGAAGCTGCGAGCGGGGCCGCGGGAGCAGTCGCAGGCGTCGAGGAGGTCGGCGGCGACGCGCGTTTGATCTCAGTTAATTCTGCCATGTCCGCCTCAACGGGAGGACGGAGTAGCTAGCTCGGCCAGATTCTCGAAGTACCGGCGATGCGTGCGCCGCAGAGCCTCCTCCGAATCGGCCTCCAAAATCACAACTTCGTGATCCACGTTATTGAAGTTTAGTCGAATCTCTGATTCGAGCCGCGCATTCTCTGCGACGCGCCTCTCTGAATCAGGGAACGTCTCGAACGCGACTGTTTCACCGCGAGAGCGGGCGTATTCAATCAGAAAGATCATTGGAGTTTTCCTTTAGTTTTACTAAGTTGTTGATAATCACTCTAGAATATTTATAAAGCCGTTGCCTGCCTTCATTTAGTTTCTCAAGCATATTCTCTATCTCCTGCTGTTGGTCGGCTGACAGCTTATCAGAGGGTAATAAGGCTAAAGCATTCATTATTCTTTTCTCCGCAGATTCCTCGTCGGTAATAAACTTTGATATCTCCCGAAGAGTTTGTTGGATCTCTGCGTCGCCACCACCATACTTGATTGAAGGATCTATTTCATCGGAAACCTTCTCTGAAACTTCCGCCCAGGCATGTTGTAACAACGTTCGCGTCTGTATTTCAATCAACTTACCGCCATAGTTCACAACTACGTGAACTGCTCTGTATCCACGACTCGGCTTCTCTCGTCGGTCAACGACGGTAGTTGAAACAAGCCCGTGAGAGATTGTATTACAGACTCCTGTTCCGCGATGTCAGAGACGATAATGCGGCAGCCTGCTATGCCCTGAATCCGGGTCAGACGAATGCTCTCCCTTTTCAACTTATCGGCGATGGACGTTGTGGGTTTCGCGGGCCGCCCCGTCGGCTCCAGTCCGAGTTCGCCTCGAATAGTTCCGACGACCATCTCGTATACTTCAGTGAATGACCGGCGATACTGATCGAGGAGCCGCAAGTCGTCTTCGGTAATGTGGCCGCCCTTTAAGCGATTACCCAGCCGGTCTATCTGAGTTTTGCTCACCTCTTTTGTCATGGAGACGCCGTCAACAGCTTAACGACCTCCGCAGAGGACTTCAAGGTCGAGCACGTCAACTAATCGTCAGACACCTCGCACGGCGGTCTGCAAAACTCAGATTTCAATACTTCTGCCCCACCCCCTGAGGCCAAGTCGCACGAAGGTGCGAAGACATGAATTTTAAACTAGGTTGCGGCCATCACGAAGGAAAGAAGTACGACCTGAAGGCGACAAGTGGAGAGAAAAATCGTTCCAGAATCGTTCCAGCACACGCGCCTGTCATCGCCCCACGCTTCTGCTACGCGCCCGCTCCGTACTACGACCAGGACGGGCAGCAGGTCGTAGCGGCGGCCCTGCGCTTGGCGGAAGTCGTGGACATCTGCTAAAGCCTACTTGAGGGACGGCAGGCGCATGGAGAACATGCCCCCTTCGTAGAAGTTGGTCTGAGCAGCCTCATTCTACTCAAGGATGCCGCCCCTCTCCCAGAGAATGAATAGACCCTGCTTACTTTTGCCCTTTGTTGACAGCCTCTCTCCTCTCGCTATATACATCGTTGTTGTCGAACGTCCGTCGCCGCGGCTGGTCAAATCCTTTCGTCGGTCGAGCGCCCACTCCAACCTCAGTCAAGGAATTTCGCGGGGGGAGGTCTGCAAAAAACGCCCATGTCTTTCGACTACGACATCTTCATCAGCTACGGCCACGTTGACGACGAAGACCCGGCGGGCGACGTGAAGGGCTGGGTTGACCTCCTGGTCGAGCGTCTGCCGAGCGTGGTGGCCGGCTACCTCGGATACAAGCCGCGGATTTGGCGCGACGAGCGCAGCCTGCGCGGCAACGACCTCCTCAGCGGCGCAATCGGCGAAGGCGTCTCGCGCTCGCTCCTGCTCGTTCCCATCGTCTCGCCCCGCTACGTCCTCTCCGACTGGTGCCGCACCGAGTTGGAGACGTTCTGCGCCGCGCAAGCCCCGGTCGCCGCCGCGGGCGTCGAAGCCTTCCGCTCGCGCGTCTTCAAAGTCGTCAAGACGCCGCTGCTGCTCGCGCACCTGAGAGACAAAGAGCCTGTGCAGTTGCGCGAGATGATCGGCTATCCCTTCTACGAGATGGAGGGCGACATGCCGCGCGAGTTCAGCCCCGACGTGGTGCCGTCAAAAGACCAGCGCTACTGGGACGCGCTCCGACGCCTCGCGTGGGACATCTCGAACATGCTCGTGGCCCTGAAGACCGAACCGGGGTCGCCGCAGACCGGAACCGCCGCGCCTGCAAACGTCAACGCGCCCGCGGGCGCAGCCGCACAAGCCACCACCGCCGCGCAGTCTTCCGTCGCCGACGCCGCGGCGCGAGACGCTTCCACGGCGGTCGCGCCCTCTGCGCGCGACGCCGCGCCGGTTGCACCCGTCATGGTTGCAACGCCCGCGGCCCTCGCGCCGAACGGCGCGGGCGCGTCGAAGCTCGTCTATCTCGCCGAGGCGACCTCCGACCTCGCCAGAGAGCGCGACGCCGTGCGCGACGAGTTGCGGCAGCGCGGCCACACAGTCCTGCCCGAACAACGGCTTCCGCTCGACTCGAAGGACGCGCTCGCCGAGGCCGTCCGCCGAGACCTCGCGCGCTCGTGCCTGTCCGTACACCTCGTCGGCGCGCGCTACGGCTCGACGCCCGAAGACGATGCGCGCTCCGTCGTCTGCATGCAGATAGAGCTGGCCGCCGAGCGCGGCGCGGCTGACTCATCTTTTCAACGCCTGCTCTGGATGCCGCCCGGACTTTCGACCCCGGCGCTGGAGGTCACGGACGAACGGCAGAAGACTTTCGTCGCCGGGCTTCAGAACCGCGTCGCGGCGGGCGCGGAGCTTTTGCAGATGACGGTCGAAGACCTGAAGACGCGCGTCGTCGAGAAACTAACGTCGGCGGCGCGAGGCGCGGCGCGAGGCGCGGCGCGCTCAAAGCTCAAGCAGGTCTATCTCATCTGCGAGAACCGCGACCGCGACCTCATCCGGCCCATCAAAGAGTATCTCTTCAAAGAGAACTTCGAGGTCATCACGTGGCTCGACGAGGGCGCGGGCGAAAAACTCATGGACTATCACCGCAAGAACCTGCGCGAATGCGACGCCGCACTCATCTTCTTCGGCAGCGGCGACGAGCCGTGGGTGCGCAAGAACCTGGAAGACCTTGAGAAAGCCTACGGCTACGGGCGCGAAGACGACTGGAACGCCAGCGCCGTCTACGTCGGCTCGCCGCCCAACGATCAGAAGGAGGACTTTCTCACGCACATGGTTCCCTACGTCATACGCAACTTCAGCTCATTCGACCCCGCAGACCTCAGCGACTTCGTCGCCGCCCTGCGCTCAGCCGAAGGAGACCGGCCATGACCGAGACGCCGAAAATCAACAATCCCTTCCCCGGCCTCCGACCCTTCGAGACCGAAGAGTATCGCCTCTTCTTCGGTCGCGAAGGGCAGTCGGACGCGCTCATCGAGCGTCTGGGGCGCTCGCGCTTCCTCGCCGTCGTCGGAACCTCCGGCAGCGGCAAGTCTTCGCTCGTGCGCGCGGGATTGTTGCCCGCTTTGCGCGGCGGCATGATGTCGGGCGCGGGCGCGGGCTGGCGCATCGCCGTCATGCGGCCCGGCCACGACCCCCTGGGCAATCTCGCGTGCGTGCTCGCCGAAGACGACGTGCTCGCAGAGGCCGGGGGCGGGCTGCCGCGCGCCGAAGCAGAGGCCGTCATCGAGGCGACGCTCCGGCGCGGTTCGCTCGGACTCGTCGAGGCGGCGCGGCGGGCGCGGTTCTCGGAGCAGGAGAAGCTGCTCGTCGTCGTTGACCAGTTCGAGGAGTTGTTCCGCTTCCGCTCGGCGCGCGACGCCGCGAGCACGGGCGACGATGCCTCGGCCTTCGTCAAACTCCTTCTGGAAGCCGCGCGCCAGCGCGAGCTTTCGATCTACGTCGTCCTCACGATGCGCTCGGACTTCCTCGGCGACTGCGCGCAGTTTCAGGGCTTGCCCGAAGCGATCAACGACGGCCAGTATCTCATCCCGCGCATGACGCGCGACGAGCGCCGCGTCGCCATCGTCGGCCCCGTCCGCGTCTCCCGCGCGCGCATGACCGAGCCGCTCGTCAGCCGTCTGCTGAACGACGTGGGCGATAACCCCGACCAACTGCCCATCCTCCAGCACGCGCTCATGCGAACGTGGGACTACTGGTCGGCGCATCACCTCGACGGCGACGCGCTCGGCCTCGAAGACTACGAGGCCATCGGCACGATGTCGGACGCCCTCTCCCGGCACGCCGACGAAGCGTTCAACGAACTCCCCGACGAGAGCAGCCGACGCACCGCCGAGATACTCTTCAAGGCTTTGACCGAGCGCGGCGCGGACAATCGAGAGATACGACGCCCGACCTGCCTGCGCGACCTCTGCCGTATCGCCGGGACGACCCAGACGGAAGCGGTCGCCGTCATTAACGTCTTCCGACGCGAGGGCCGCTCGTTCCTGATGCCGCCCGCGGGCGTCGCGCTCGACGCCGACACGGTGATTGACATCTCGCACGAGAGCCTCATCCGCAACTGGGAGAGGCTGAAGGTCTGGGTCGTCGAGGAGGCTCAGTCGGCGCGCATCTACCGGCGTCTGGCCGAGGCCGCAGTCCTCCACCGCGAAGGCGAGGAAGGCTTGCTGCAAGACCCCGGCCTGCAAATCGCCCTCGACTGGCGCGAGAAGAACAACCCGAATCCGGCGTGGGGACGGCGCTACCACCCGGAGTTCGACGCGGCCATCGTCTACCTCGAAGAGAGCCGCGCCGCCCGCGACGCAGCGGCGCGAGAGCGCGAGAGTAGACAACAGGAAGAGATCGAGCGCGAGCGGCGCGAGCGCGAACAGGCCGAAGCATTCGCCGCCGAGCAGGCCCGCGCCGCGCGCCGGCTGCGCGTCGTCGTGAGGTCGCTCGGAGTAATCAGCCTCATCGCCCTCGCCGCCGTGGCCGTCGCCCTGGTCATGGCGTGGCGCGCCGACGCGGCCCGCCAGAACGCCGAGGCCACCCGCCAGAAGCTGCAAAAGAGCCGCACCGCGCTCACGCTCATACAGAGCTACGAGATGGAGCAGGCGGAGAAGGAGTTGAACGAATTCTACCGGCTGACGGCCAACGATGAGGAGGGTCACGAGAACAGGGCGTGGGTGCTCTATAACCTCGGCGACTTGAACCTCAGGCTCGAACGCTACAACCAGGCCGCCGCCTTCTTCGAGTCGGCCTTGCAGACCGAGGTGATGATCCACGGCAAGCTCGGCCTCGACTCCGTCGGCACGCTCGACAGCCTCGCGCACACTCTCGAAGCCGGAGGCAGCTATGATGCGGCGGTCACTCGCTTCGTGCAGTTGTTGGACATTCTCAACAGCGTCGCCGACCAGAAGGGTAAGTATTTCAGGCTGAACACAGCCAACGTAAACAGCGACCTGGCAGTCCTCTACCTCGAACAGGCCCGCGCCGCCTTCTGGGAAAGCTTGAGGAAAAGGTCGCTTCCCTGGGATGACAACGACTTTCTCAAAACGTCGAAGCTGGCTCACGAGAAGGCGAGAGCGCAATACGGAAAAGCACTGGCCATTTGGGAGGACGTACTGAAAGACGACCCGGAAGCCCTGGCGGATAAGTACCAGCAGGCGGCTCAATTCTTCGATGAAGAGCTTCATGAGCCTCAAGACCTCGCTGCTTCCAAAGACCTGATGGTTAAAAGTGGCGACCTGTTGCGTAACGTCGGCGCGCCGCTCGCGCGCAAGCCCATCGGCCCGCTCAATCCCGGCGGCGACCCCGGCATCAGCGCGCCGCTCGCGGCAGAAGGGCCGGGCTACACCGTCTTCAACCACGACACGTCGCACGCCTACGGGCGGCCCGCAACCATCGAGTTCGTTCAAAGCGTTGCCGCGGCTTGGGCCATGCGCCACCCCGACCTCAAGCTCGTCGTCGCAGACATCAGCCGACAGGGCGGCGGCCCCTTCCCGCCGCACCTCGACCACCAGGACGGGCGCGAGGTGGACATCTGGCCCGTAACCAATAACGGCGTCGCCGAGCCGACCAACATCTTCGCCCCGAACTACTCGCGCGACCTGACCACCGAATTAATAAATCTCATCAAGCAGACGAACCCGAACGCCGCCGTCTATTTCGACGACCCGTCGCTCGTCGCCGCGGGGCTGGCGCGGAGCACACTCGATCACAACAACTACATGCACGTCCTCCTCCCTTGAAATGCCGAACGACGAGCAGTAAGTCGTCTCGTCTTGTTCAGTCCGCCGCCCGGCGCTCATCGCCCGACGCCTCTTCCGCGGCGGCATGACAGAATTTCTTTTTTCGGGTAGCTTACTCGCACCGACTTTTTCCGCCGCGCGCCGTTGCCTGCCGGCGCGGAGGTGTGCCGTAAGTTTTGAGCAATGGGGATCGGACGCCGGGACGGGCGGAGGCTGCCTTCCTCTCCGGCGAGTGACGCTGATGGAAGAATTCAACTACCGCCTGATTACGAACCCCGAAGACGTTGCCGCCGCCTGCGCCGAGCTTGCGCGCTGCGGCGAGGTCGGTTTCGACACGGAGACCACGGCGCTCGACCCCTTCGAGGGACGGCTGCGGCTCGTGCAGTTCGCGTCGGAGACTTCCGTCTACCTCTTCGACCTCTTCGCCCTCGCGCCGGACGGCGACGCCGCACGCGTTGAAGCTCTCGCGCCGCTGCGCCGCCTGCTCTCGGCGACGCGCCCCGTCAAGGTCGCGCACAACGCGAAGTTCGACGCCAAGTGGGTCGCGCACCGCCTCGGCGTCGAGTTGTGCGGCGACTACGATTCGCGCACGACGGGCAAGAACGAGGTCGAGCGCGGCGGACTCTTCGACACGCTGCTCGCCAGCCAGCTCGTCTCGGCGGGCGAGCAGGAAGACCGCCACAGCCTCGCCGTCGTCGTCGAGCGTTACCTGAGCGAGGCCGTTGACAAGACGCTTCAGGTGAGCGACTGGGGCGGCGAGCTTTCCCCGGCGCAGATCGAATATGCGGCGCGCGACGCGGCGCTCATGCTCCCTCTGCGCGCCAAGCTCGTCGAAGCCCTGCGCGCCAACTCTCTGACGCGCACCGCGCAGCTCGAATTCGAGTGCGTCGTGCCTCTGGCTGCGCTCGAACTCGCGGGCATCCACCTTGACCAGGCGTGCTGGCGCGTCAAGCTCAAGGAGATTGAGAAGCAGCGCGACAACCTGCACGAGCAGTTGCAGGACGAGCTGGCCGAGGAGTCGGCGCAGCAA
Source organism: Pyrinomonadaceae bacterium (assembly GCA_036263975.1). GTDB lineage: Bacteria > Acidobacteriota > Blastocatellia > Pyrinomonadales > Pyrinomonadaceae > QHXN01. The sequence continues at coordinate 86,271 of DATARW010000047.1, read as the reverse complement.
TCCTTCTTCGGCCCCACGCGCGCCGAGTTGAATCTCGACTCCCACGTCCAACTGACGCGCGCGCTCACGCGCGTCGTCGGCGACCCCAAACGCATCCCCGACTCGACGCGCAACTGGAAGCTGGAGCCGCTCGCGGCGGAGTTCCCCGTCGTCGGGCGCATACTCGAATACCGCACGCTCCAGAAGACGCTCAAGTTCGGCGAGACGCTGCTCGAATCCGTCAACCCGGAGACGGGCCGCATCCACCCGCACTTCCACCAGATCGGTGCACCCACCGGCAGGATGAGCTGCACCGACCCGAACGTGCAGCAGATACCGCACGCCTTCGACATGCGCCGCTGCTTTCGCGCGCCCGAAGGGCGCAGGCTGGTCGTCGCCGATTACTCGCAGATCGAGCTACGCATCCTCGCCGACTTCACGGGTGATCGAGGCTTCGTCGAAGCCTTTCGCTCCGGCGCAGACCTCCATCGCACGACCGCCGCGCAGGTCTTCAACGTGCCCGCCGAAGCGGTGAGCAAAGAGCAGCGCGACTTCGCCAAGCGTCTGAACTTCGGCGTCGTCTACGGCATCGGCGCGCGCCGCTTCGCGCTCTTGACGGGGCTGAAGGAGACCGAGGCGGAAGACCTCCTGCGCCGCTACTTCTCGACCTATCGCGAGCTGGACGCGTGGCTGCGCGAGGCGGGCCAGAAGGCCGTGCGCGAACGTACTGCGCTGCGCACGGTCGCGGGCCGCCTCTTCCGCTTCAACTTCGACCCCGAAGACAAGCAGGCCGCCTCGCTCGCCCAGCGCAACGGCAAGAACGCGCCCATTCAGGGCAGCAGCGCCGACATCATCAAGCGCGCGCTCCGTCTGCTGCACGACCACCTGCGCGGCACGGGCGCTTCCATCGTCAACATCATTCACGACGAGATCGTCGTCGAGTGCGCGGCGGACGGCGCGGAAGCGGTGTCGAAGACCGTCGAAGAGGCGATGTGCGCGGCGGGCGAGGAATACGTCAAGCGTGTCCCCGTCAACGTCGAGTCGAAGGTCGCCGACGAGTGGGTGAAGTGAAAGGATGAAGGATGAAGGATGAAGTTAAAGCAGTCTTGACTTCATCCTTCATCCTTGCTTTCTTCGCCAGGCGAAGTAGACGGGCAGGCCCGTCAGCACGATGAGGAAGCCGATGCCGGATGTTCGCGGAGCGAGATAGATGAGGTCGAGCGTGAGGAGCGTGGCGAGCAGGATGTAGAGGGCCGGCACGAACGGGTAGCCGGGCGTGCGGTAGGGGCGCGGCTCGCCCGCAGCCTTGCGGCGCATGACGATGACCGCGCCGACCATCAGCGTGTAGAAGACGAGGTCGGCGGGGATGATGTATTCGAGCAGTTGCGTGTAGACGTTGCCGTAGGTGACTGTCGCCGCGCCGCTGCCTGCGCCCACGGTCTGCGTGACCGTGCGCGGCAAAGTCAAAAGCGCAGCCCACAAGCCCTGCACGGCGAGCGCGACCGCCGGAACGTGGCGCGCGTTCAGTTGAGAGACGCGCCGGAAGAACAGGCGGTCGCAGGCCATCGCATAATAGACGCGCGCGCCCGCGAGTATCAGCCCGTTGTTGCAGCCGAAGGTCGAGACCATGATGGCCGCCGCCATCAGCACTGTGCCCGCCGGGCCGAGCGCCGCCTGCATCGTCGCCGTCGCGATGCTGTTCGGAGGCTTCTGCATTACGGGGAGCGGTAGCGTCACGACGTAAGCCAGGTTGGCGAGCAGGTAGAGTCCGACGACCAGCCCGCAGCCCGCCAGAAGCGCGCGCGGCAGATTCCTTCCGGGGTCGCGCACCTCGCTCCCCATGAAGGTCACGTTGTTCCAGGCCGACTGCGCGAACAGAGGCCCCGTCATCGCGCGCCCCAGAATCATCACAAGCGCGAGCGCGCCCGCCGCCTGCAAGCCCGGCTGCGCGCCTTGCGGCGTCCACCCGTTCGCCTGCGGAGTCCACCAGAAGGAAGTGTAAGCCGCGCTCGCGTGGTTCCATCCAAGCGAGAGGCCGACGAGGATGAGGCCCGCGAGCGCCGCCGTCTTCGTGAATGTGAAACTGTTCTGGATGAGCTTGCCTAAGCGCAGCCCGCGCGTGTTCGTGAGCGTGAGCAAGACGATGAGGAGGACTGCCGTGAACTGTTCAGTCGAGAGCGAGACGGCGTAGCCGCCGAAGAGCGCGCGCGGCGCGACGAGGTAGCGGTCGCCTGAGACCCACGGCACGAGCACTCCCGCGAAGCGCGCGAAGGCCACCGCGACCGCCGCAATCGTCCCCGTTTGCACGACGAGGAAGAGCGACCAGCCGAACAGGAACCCAGATGAAGGGCCGTAGGCTTCGCGCAGGAAGACGTACTGCCCGCCCGCTCGCGGCATCATCGCCGCCAGTTCCGCGCAGCACAGCGCGCCCGTCACGGTCAGGAGTCCCGCGAGCGCCCACGCCGCCAAAAGCCAGCCCGGCGAGCCGACGAGCCTCGCGGACTCAGCCGAGGTGAGGAAAATCCCCGACCCGATCATCGAGCCGACGACGATCATCGTCGCGTCCGTCAGACCCAAGCCCTTCAACAGGTGTCCGGGTTGTCGCTCTGCGGCTTCCTCTGGCATAGGCTTTCACGCGGCGGAGAGCTTGTCGGTGGAAAAACTTCCCCCTACTTCTTCTTTAATCTCACAGGCAAAACCATCTCGTCATCAATCAAAACGTCCGTGCTGACGCCCGCCGCCCGCGCATACCGCAAGAGGATTAGTAGCGTCGGCTCGCGGTTTCCACGTTCATAATCCGAAATCTTCTTGTATGAGATAGTGTCCTCAAGCTCTAAACGCCTGACCAATTCGCTCTGAGACAGGCCGAGCGCCGTCCTAATCTGTAACAGCTTTTCGGCCAGACGCTCCGGCCTCTGCCGCGGCCTCACGCCCATCAGGAATCGCCTCCTGATAGGGGCACGGATGTCCGCAGCTTGCTATATCCCCAAATCGGGGATAGTGTGTCTGTGCGTAACTTGTCCGCCGTGAGTATGAACCTCTCATATCGAACGGCGATGCTCATCTCTCGCTTGAGGGTGAGCCGCGCTTACGCATCAGACCCGTTGCCTTATTTCAAAGACTGGAACGCGCGAGAGAATATCACATGGGCATTCTGGTTGTTGACTAGTGCTGGCACGTCTCCCGGGGAAAGGCTGTGCCGCGGCCCCGGCCTCACAGTCGGGGCCGCGGGGGGCCGCGTGCGCTTTGGGTGGGCGCGTGCGCGGCCCCGCCGCATATCCATTACCGAAGTCTGATCGCTGCTTCGCCTCACCACTCGAAGTCGGGCTTCCTTGACAGACGCGCGACCACTTCCCTAGTCTTGATCTTACGAGAGCGCCACAGCGCGCCTCCGGCCCTGCAATCTTGAATTAGTTTCCTTCCATTTATGATTAAGGACGACATCAAACAACTCATCGAAACGCGCGGCGCGCGCGTCGGGGTCATCGGGTTGGGCTACGTCGGGCTGCCGCTGGCGGTGGAGTTCGCGCGCCGGGGGCTGCGCGCCACGGGCTTCGAGGTGGACTCGAAGAAGGCCGAGGCGATCAACCGCGGCGAGAGTTACATCGGCGACGTGGTGTCGGACGTGCTCGGCGAGGTGGTCACGTCGGAGCGGCTGCACGCGACGACCGACTTCGGCGAACTGTCCGCGTGCGACGCCATCATCATCTGCGTCCCGACCCCTCTGCGGAAGACGAAGGAGCCGGACATCTCCTACATCCTCGCCGCCGCCTCGGAGATACAGAAGCGGCTCAGGCGCGGCCAGCTCGTCGTGCTTGAGTCAACGACCTATCCGGGGACGACCGACGAGGTGCTGCTGCCGATGTTCGAGGAGCGCGGCCTGCGCCTCGACGAAGATTTCCTGCTCGCCTTCTCGCCGGAGCGCGTTGACCCCGGCAACCCGCAGTTCCACACCGACAACATCCCGAAGGTGGTCGGCGGCTGCACGGACATCTCGACCGAGGCTGCGGCCATGCTCTACGGCCAGATCGTCAAAGAGGTGCACGCCGTCTCTTCGGCGCGCGTCGCCGAGGCCGCGAAGCTTCTGGAGAACACCTTCCGCGCGGTGAACATCGGCATGGCGAACGAGATGGCACGCCTCTGCTATCACCTCGGCATAGACACCTGGGAGGTCATTCGCGCGGCGGCCACGAAGCCCTTCGGCTTTATGCCGTTCTACCCCGGCCCCGGCATCGGAGGCCACTGCATCCCGCTCGACCCGCACTACCTTTTGTGGAAGGCGCGGCAGCACGGCTTCGACTCGCGCTTCATCGGGCTGGCCGAGGAGGTCAACTCGCGGATGCCGGAGCACGTCGTCGCGCTCGTCGCCGACGGACTCAACGACGAGCGCAAGAGCATGAACGGCTCGCGCGTGCTTCTGCTCGGCGTCGCCTACAAGAAAGACATTGACGACGTGCGCGAGTCGCCTGCGCTCTCGATCATAGACCGCCTGCGGGCGAAGGGCGCAGACGTTCGCTACCACGACCCTTACGTTCAGGAGTTGCGCTTCGACGACGCGCACACAGAGGGCGGCGGCGAACCCTTGCAGTCCGTGCCGCTCACCGACGAAGAGTTGTCGGCGGCGGACTGCTGCGTCATCGTCACGGATCACGGCGGGGTTGATTACCAGAGAGTGTGCGCGCTCTCCAAGCTCATCGTTGACACGCGCAACGCCCTCTCGCGCGAGCTGCGCCGCGATAGTTGCGCCAGGATCGTCAGGCTGTAAGGCAGGCCCGGAGGAGAATGTTGACGGTGAAGGGTGTTCAATTCGTGACCGACACGGAGGGGCGGAAGGTGGCCGTCCTCCTAGACCTCGAAGAGTGGGGCGAACTCTGGGAGGACATCTACGACAACATCCTCGCGGACGAGCGCGCTGGTGAGCCTTCTGCTCCCTTCGATGAACTTGAGGCCGAGTTGCGCGCTGAAGGACTCCTGAGTGAGTAACCCGGCTTTCACGCTCAGCGTCAAAAGCTCCGCGCAAAAGGAAATCAGGACGTTGGACACAGGCGTGCGAGTGCGGGTCGTTCAAGCCATTCGTGATTTAGAGAGCGTTCCTCGCCCGGCTGACTGCCGTAAGCTCGTCAGCTCTGAGAATCGCTGGCGAATTCGCGTCTGCGACTATTGAATCATCTACACCATTGACGACGCGGGCCGCGTGCTTGCGATCATCGCTGTGAGACACCGCAGCAAAGCCTACGAGTAGTGCTCAAAGTCATCAACGTCGTCGGGGCGCGGCCCAACTTCATGAAGGTCGCGCCGGTAGTCGAGGCGATGGGGCGACGCGCCGCTGAGTTCTCCTCGCTCGTCGTGCACACTGGGCAGCACTACGACGCGCGGATGTCGGACGCCTTCTTCCGCGACCTCGGCTTATCTGAGCCGGACGTTCATCTCGGCGTAGGCTCCGGCAGTCACGCGCAGCAGACCGCCGCCGTCATGCGACTCTTCGAGCCGGTCGTCGTCCGGGAAAAGCCCGACTGGATTCTGGTCGTCGGCGACGTGAACTCGACGCTCGCGTGTGCGCTCGTCTGCGCGAAGCTGCTGGTGCCGGTCGCGCACGTCGAGGCCGGTCTTCGCAGCCGCGACCGCACGATGCCCGAAGAAATCAACCGCGTCCTCACAGACCAGATCGCCGACCTCCTGCTCACGCCCTCGGCGGACGCCGACCGCAACCTCCTCGCCGAAGGCATCCCCGCAGAGCGCATACGACTCGTCGGCAACGTGATGATTGACTCGCTGCTGAAGCACCTCGCGCTCTCGCGCGAGTCGCACGCGCGCGCGGAACTGGGCGTCGCCGTCGGCGACTACGCCGTCGTCACGCTCCACCGCCCGTCGAACGTTGACGACGCGGGCGTGCTGCGCGGCATCGTCACGGCGCTCGCCCGGATAAGCGAGCGGCTGCCCGTCATATTCCCCGCGCACCCGCGCACGCGAAAGATGCTCTCCGAGTTCGGGCTGCTCGAAGCGTTCGAGGGCGGCGGGCGTTTGCGTCTGGTCGAGCCGCTGGGCTACCTCGACTTCCTCCGGCTCTACAGCGGCGCGGCGCTGGTGCTCACGGATTCGGGCGGCATACAGGAGGAGACAACCGCGCTCGGCATCCCCTGCCTGACGCTGCGCGAGAACACGGAGCGGCCCGTCACCGTCGAGATGGGCACGAACAAGGTCGTAGGCCGCGACCCTGCGCGCATCGTGCGCGAGGCTGAAAGCGCGCTCGCGCGCCGCCGCGATGGCGGCACACCGCCACGCGTCCCGCCGCTCTGGGACGGGAAGACCGCCGACCGAATACTCGACGCCCTTTTGGAAATGCAAAAGTGAAGTCGTGTGGGTCGTGCTGCTCTCGTCAATCACCGTTGACGAGAGACGACGGCCCGCCGTCCACTTACTTTTGCTTTCATTCGGGGTCGAGCTATGCCGCCTCCGAACAATGGGGTAAACTGTCGCCGGGTTTGGTAATGCGAAAGACTGGCTGAGGGCGTCGGAGGTCAACCGCTCCTGACTGACCAACGACCGCCCGGCTCTCCGGACAGTCAATGCCCTTCGCCTTCGTCGAGACTGACACGCTTGTCTTCTTCGGCTTCCCTGCGGCGGTCTTCGTCGCGGTCGTCGTCGTCCTGCCAGCGGTTCAGTGGTTGCTCGACAGGCAGGGGCGGCGTTGAAGATTTTCGCGGGCGCGCGGGCCTCGGAGGAGTAGGGATGACCGAAGCGTGTGAGGGTCGGCTGCCGGTCGAGGAGCTGGCGAACTGCGTCACGCACGGCGTCGGGCTGGTGCTGAGTCTCGCGGGTCTGGTCGCGCTAATCGTCGTGGCGCGACTGTACGGAGGGGTCTGGCAGATCGTCAGCGGCGGCGTCTACGGCGCGTCGCTCGTCATACTCTACACGGCCTCGACGCTCTACCACGGCGCTCGCTCGCCCCGCGCCAAGCGAATCTTCCAGGTCGTTGACCACTGCTGCATCTACCTCTTGATCGCGGGGACGTACACGCCCTTCACGCTGGTCACGCTGCGCGGCGGCTGGGGCTGGACGCTGTTCGGGCTGGTGTGGGGCATCGCGCTGGCGGGCATCCTCTTCCGCGTCTTGTTCGGCGACCGGCACAGGCCGCTCGCCGTCGCCTCTTACATTCTGCTCGGCTGGCTGTGCGTCATCGCCGTCAAGCCGATACTCGCTCACGTCCCCACGGGCGCGATTCTGTGGGTCGTCGCGGGGGGCCTGGCCTACACGTCGGGCGTCGCCTTCTTCGCCTCCGAGAGAATCCGCCACGGCCACGCCATCTGGCACCTCTTCGTCCTCGGCGGCAGCATCTGTCACTTCTTCGCGGTAGTCCTCTACGTCATGCCCGCAAAGGCGTGATGCGCGGGAAAAATAAACTTGTCAACGATTTCTCTGCTGCAAACATATAAATTGGGTGGATGAAAGCTATTCGGAGACGAGTCGGCGTTCTCTGCGCCGTAAACTCGCCTTCGTAATTTCTGAGTCCCTGGCGGACAATTTTATTTCGCGGTCAACTTACTTCCCAGCCTTCGTCGCGGCTGACGTTTCCGCGTGCGTCTGTTGCCGATGTGCGCGCCTTCCTTGATGTCAGCGCGCAGTTGCGGCAGCGGTTGCGATGTGCGCTACTTGTCGGCGGCGACCGTGCCGTCCTGCATCTCTAACGCGGCCTGCGCGGCGGCGAGTCGCGCGAGCGGCACGCGGAACGGCGAGCAGCTCACGTAGTCCAGACCTATCTCGTTGCAGAAGGCTATCGAGTGCGGCTCGCCGCCGTGCTCGCCGCAGATGCCGACCTTCAGGCCCGGCTTCACGCTCCGCCCGCGCCCCGTGCCGATCTTCACCAACTGGCCGACGCCTTCGCGGTCTAAGACCTGAAACGGGTCGTCGGGCAGAATCTTCACCTCGACGTACTTCGACAAGAAACGCCCGGAGTCGTCGCGCGACAACCCGAAGGTCGTCTGCGTGAGGTCGTTCGTGCCGAAGGAGAAGAAGTCTGCGTGCTCGGCGATCTTGTCGGCGGTGAGGGCCGCGCGCGGCAACTCGATCATCGTGCCGACGAGGTAAGAGACGTTCATCCCGTGTTCGCCCGTCACCTGGCGCGCGACCTCGTGGATCAGCTCGGCCTGATTGCGCAGCTCCTCGGCGACCGAAACCAGCGGCACCATGATTTCGGGCTTCACCTCGACGCCCCCGCCCTGCACCTCGCAGGCGGCCTCGAAGATGGCGCGCACCTGCATGCGCGTCACCTCCGGGTAGATGAGGCCGAGGCGGCAGCCGCGGTGTCCGAGCATCGGGTTGGCCTCGTGCAGACGCTCGACCTGATGCAGGAGCTTGCGCTTGCCGTCAATCTCGTCGAGCGTCCTGTCCATGTCGCGGATGCTCGCGGCGCGCTGCAAAGAGAGCTTCAGCTCGGAAAGCTCGCCGAGCAACTCTTCCATGTTCGGCAGGAACTCGTGGAGCGGCGGGTCGAGCAGACGGATGGTGACGGGCAGGCCCTCCATCGCCTTGAAGATGCCGACGAAGTCCCGGCGCTGAAGCGGCAGCAACTTCTCAAGCGCCTTCTCTCGCGCGCCCACGCCGTCGGCCAGAATCATCTCGCGCATCGCGGCCAGACGTTCGTCGCCGAAGAACATGTGCTCGGTGCGGCACAGGCCGACGCCCTCTGCGCCGAAGTCGCGGGCCACCTGCGCGTCGCGCGGCGTGTCGGCGTTGGCGCGCACGCGCAAGCGGCGGAACTCGTCGGCCCAGGTCATCAGCTCGCGGAAGTCGTCGCCGAGCGTGGGCTGAACCGTCGGCACTCGTCCGAGGAAGACCCTTCCGGTCGAGCCGTCAACGGTGATCCACTCGCCCTTGGGGACGACGATGCCGTTGACGTTGAACTGCTGCTGGCCGTAGTCAATGTTCAAAACGCTCGCGCCGCACACGCAGGACTTGCCCATGCCGCGCGCGACCACCGCCGCATGGCTCGTCATCCCCCCGCGCGCCGTGACGATGGCCTGCGCCGCGACCATGCCGTGGAAGTCGTCCGGACTCGTCTCCTGCCGGACGAGCACGACCTTCTCGCCCTCGCGCGCCATCTCCTCGGCCTCGTCCGGGTCGAAGACGACTTTGCCCTGCGCCGCGCCGGGGCTGGCGGGCAAACCTTTCGCGACGACCTTCGCGTCGGTGTCCGGGTCAACCGTGGGGTGCAGGAGTTGGTCGAGCTGTTCGGGCGTGACGCGGCGCACGGCTGTCGCCTTGTCAATCAAACCTTCGTGCATCATGTCCACGGCGACCTGGACGGAGGCCGCGCCCGTGCGTTTGCCCGTGCGCGTCTGGAGCATGAAGAGGCGACCGCGCTCGATTGTGAACTCCACGTCCTGCATGTCGTGGTAGTGGCGCTCCAGAAGCTCGACGATGTTTCGGAACTGCTCGTAGACGGCGGGCAGCTCATCTTGCAGTTGGCTGATGGGCTGCGGCGTACGGATGCCTGCGACCACGTCCTCGCCCTGCGCGTTCAGGAGATACTCGCCGTAGAGCTTCTTCTCACCCGTCGAAGGGTTGCGCGTGAAGGCCACGCCCGTGCCGCTTTCGGCTCCCATGTTGCCGAAGACCATCGCCTGCACGTTGACCGCCGTGCCGAGGTCGTCGGGGATGCGGTTGACCCTCCGGTAGTCGCACGCGCGCCGCCCCATCCAGGAGTTGAAGACGGCGGCGATGGCGACGCGAAGTTGTTCGTATGGGTCTTCGGGGATGGCGAGGCCGCTCTGGTCGGAGAAGATGATCTGCTTCTGCGCGGCGATGATGTCGCGCAGTTGTTCGGGGCTGAGGTCTGTGTCTCGGCCCCCCTCGGTCTGTGCCTTGTAGCGCTCCATCACGCGCTCGAACTTCTCGTGCGCCACGCCCATCACGATCTCGCCGAAGAGCGTGGCGAAGCGTCGGTAGGCGTCCAGAGAGAAACGCAGGTCGCCGGTCTGCGTGGCGAGTCCCTGGACGGTCTGCTCGTTCAAGCCGAGGTTGAGAACTGTGTCCATCATGCCCGGCATCGAGAAGGGCGCGCCGGAGCGCACCGAGACGAGCAGGGGGTTTTCGGGGTCGCCAAAACGTTTGCCCGTCTTCTGCTCGACGGCGCGCAACCCTTCGATGACCTGCTCCCACATGCCTTCAGGGAAATTTTTGCCGTTGGTGTAATAGGCGTTGCAGGCTTCGGTCGTGACGATGAAGCCGGGCGGGACGGGCAGGCCCGCGCGCGTCATGTCGGCGAGTCCTGCGCCCTTGCCGCCGAGCAAAGCGCGCTGCTGGCCGTCGCCGTCTTCAAAAAGGTAGACCCACTTGTGTTCGCTGTTCTGTGACATGAAACTTTCCTTCCCTCGAATTTTGGCAGGGATTAGCTTTTGCGAGTCAGCCGTCAGATTGTCGGTTTCCGAAAGCCCGTCCGCAGGAAGTGCCTTGGCCGTGCAAGAGCGTAACCCCGGACGCCCGTGGAGCGCAACGCCCGTGGCCTTCGCCCGTCAGAACTTGTCGAGCAGGATCAGCACACCGATGACGATGAAGCCGACAGCCGCCACGCGCTTGATCCATTCGAGCGGCAGGAAGTGTCCGAGCGCGCCGCCGATGACGACGCCGAGCGCGGAGACGCACGTCAGCGCGAGCGCCGCGCCGACGAAGACCGTCAGCGGTTTTTTGGTCTCGGCGGCCATCGTCATCGCCGCCAGTTGAGTCTTGTCGCCCATCTCCGCCAGAAAGATCGTCCCGAACGTCGTCACAAACACGCGCCAGTCCATGCACACTCCTCAGCGTCTGAAATCTTGAAAGATCGCCCTCAAGATTACCAGATAAACAGTCGCAGGCACGAAGTGAAGAATAGAGGGCATGAAGTGGCTTTCGCACAATGATTCAGTAACGAGCGCATAAACCATACATTTTATGTAAAGATTCAATGCTTATGTATCTTCGTTGAATATTTATGCAAGGCTGCATGAGGTGAAGAATAAAGGCGGGATGATGAAGCGGAGATATTCTACGCTTCATCATCCCGCCTTCTCGCTCACACGGTCGGGTGCTCGTCGCGCGACGAGCGCCGACGTTTCTATTCCGTGTTCATGCGGACGATAGCGGCGACGCCGCGCGCGAGTTCCGCGCGTGTGAGCGCGGCGTTCGGGTTGAACTGCGTCCCCGAAGTTATCAGCCCGCGGCTGACGGCCACCTGGACGTAGCCGCGCAGGCCGAAGGGAATGTCCGGCATGTCCGTGTAAGGCAGCCACGCCCCGGCCTTCGCGTCGGCCTCCTGCTGAAGCCCTGCGGCGCGGACGAGCACGACCGCTGCCGCGAGGCGCGAGGCGCTGTCGTCGGGGTGGAACGCGCCGCCGCGCGCGGCGTCGAAGAAGAGCGGGCGGGCGGCCTCGACGAAGTCCAACGTCGTCGCATCGCGCACGTCTGTAAACGAGGGCGTGTTGGGGACGTACTGCGGGACGCGCGCGCCGGCGATCACGGCCTCGGCCAGTTCCGCGCGCGTCGCGGCGGCGGCGGGCCGGAAGTAGCCGTTCGCGTCCGGCCACATCGCCAGCGCGCGGATGGACTGGCGGATGCTGTCGAGCGTGGAGGCATCGAGGCCCGCCGTGTCGGCGAGCGGCGCGTACTCGACATGCGCTGTCTCGAAGACGCCCTGAAACTCCTGCGGCGTGGCGACCGCCGAGAGCGTGTCCGTGACGTGCGCGCGCCACACACCCGCCGACGGCAGGTCAACCAGCGTCCGCTCGCTGTGGCCCGTCAGACCGGGCAGGTTCAGGTAGTTCGACTCGGCGGCGTCGCGCCCCGCGGGGTCGTAAGAAGCGAGCGCGAGATCGTTCGTGCTGGTCATTGGCCCCCACGCGATGGCGGTCGAGGCGAAGACGGCGTCCGCCGGAACCTTCACGCTCACGTCGCACGCGCCGCCGGGCAAGACAGTGCCGCTGAAGGTCTGCGAAGGGTCTTTGACGAAGCGCACCTGCCCGCGATTCATGACGGCGCGGAACAATCCGAACTGCCGCGCGGGGAACGCGGCCTGAAGCACCGCCGCGCGCGTGTTGAGCGCGCCCGCGCCGACCTCGTGCTGGTAGTAGGGCGGCAGAGGCGTCGCCGTCCGCTGCAAGATGTCGCGCACCTGCGCCGGGGTCAGGTTCGGGTTGGCCTGAAGCATCAGCGCGATTGTGCCGACGACCTGCGGCGCGCTGAAAGATGTGCCTGAAGCGGTCGTGTAGTAAGGGACTTCTGAAGGCGCGAGCGCCTGCGCGTCGGTCGAAAGCGCGGTCGTGCCCGTCGTGTTCACGCCGGAGGCGCGAAGGCTGACGACGTTCACGCCCGGCGCGACGAGGGTCGGGCGGAAGTTGCGGCTGCCGAAGTCGCCGCGCGAGGAGAAGTCCGCGAGGCGACCGCGCTCGTCGGTCGCGCCCACGGAGATGACCCACGGCGCGGCGGCGTAGGGGTTGAGCGTGCCCATGCCCGGCCCCGAATTGCCCGCCGAGAAGACGACGTTTGTGCCGCGCTCGACGAGCGTGCGCGTGGCGACGTTGACGGGGTCGTTCTCGTCGTAGACGGTGTCGGCGGAGAAGCTGCAATTGAGGACGCGCACGCCGAGTTCGGGATGCGCGAGCAGGTAGTCGAAGCCGGCGAGCACGTTGAAGAGCGTGGCATCGCCCGCGCTCAGGCCGACGAGTTTAGCCTTCGGCGCGTAGCCCGCATACTTGCCGCCGGAGTTCACGCCACTGCCCGCGATGATGCCGCTCACAAACGTGCCGTGGCCGCTCGCCTGATCCGTGTCCGTCAGCGCCTCGACGTTTGCGGGCGCGTTGAAGGTGGCGGGATTCAGTCCTTCGAGGTCTGCGAGCTTGACGTTGCGGGCGACGCGGCCCGCGATGTCCGCGTGGTTCGAGTCAACGCCGGTGTCAATGATGGCGGCGGTGATGCCTTCGCCGTCGAGCACGCCCGTGGGACTGAAACTTCGGAGGTCTGTGTCCGAACGCGTGACGAGCAGGCCGGTCTGCGCGCGGCTGTTGTCGGCGCTCCACTGAAGCGTGCGGTTGCCGTAGATGGAGCGCACCGAAGCGAGCGCGCTGATGCGCACGATCTGCGCCTTCGTCGCCGAGAACGCGACCATCGGCAGCGCACGGAAGCGCGAGCCGCCGTGCACGCCGATTGATTGGAGGTCGGCGATGTCGGCGTCGGTCACAGGCTGGTGATAGATGACGACGGCGTTGACGTTGCTGTCGTCGGTCAGGCGGTCGAGCTTCAAAGCGAGTTCGGGGTCGAAGCCCATCAGGCCGGTCTGGCCCGCGACGCCGCCCGCGCCCGCCGACCCCAGCCCGTCCGCGCCCGTCATCACCAGACCGTTCACGCCCGTCATCGCGATGCCGTCCGCGCCGGTCATCACAAGGCCGTCCGCGCCCGTCATCATAAGGCCGTTCGTCGGCGCACTGAAGACTGTGCCGTCCGTCTTCGTCACGACGACCTGGCCCGCGCCGTCAACGTGGACGCTCTCAACGCCCAGCGCGTTCAACCCGTCCGCGCCGGTCATCGTCAGGCCGTCCGCGCCCGTCATCACAAGGCCATCCGCGCCCGTCATCACAAGACCGTCGGCCCCCGTCATCGTCAAGCCCTGCGGCTGTCGAACGACGACCGAGTTGGCCTGCCAGGTCGTGCCGTCCGCGCCCGTCATCACGAGGCCGTTCGCGCCCGTCAAAGTGAGTCCGTCCGCGCCGGTCATCACAAGGCCGTCGGCGTGTCGCGCCGTGTAGCTGTTCGCGCCCGTGTAGCTCACGCCGTCAACACCCGCCGTCCGGGTTCCATCCGCGCCCGTCATCACGAGGCCGTTCGCGCTGGTGTTGGTAATGCCGTTGACGTTGAAGGCGAGCAGGCCGTCGGCCCCGGTCATCGTCAGGCCGGAGACGCGGTCGTAGTAGATGCCGTCCGCGCCCGTCATCACAAGGCCCTGCGTCGCCACGATGCGGAGACCGGCGCTCGCGGGCAAGGCGCAGAGGAGCATTACGAGGGCGAGGGCCGTCGCCTGCCGGACTGCTTTAGGGGCGCTGAGATGGAACATCTTCGGGACTTCGGGACTTCGGATGATTGCGACTCCCAACGTCAGGCGAGACCCGCGTCGGGAGCAGGCTGCTTGCGAGGCATGAACGTTCAAAACCGACTTCAACTTTGTACATCGGCCCGAGAATTCTTTTGTTACAGATTTCTTGTGAATTCCTTCTGGCTTCATTGCCCGATTCGTTTTCGACGACTGCGGCCTCATTTAATTCGTTTTCGACGACTTCATCTCACTTGAGCATCTCCTTGTAGGCTCTCTGCGTCTCCGCCGCAGGCTCGACGCCAAGCTCTCTGCTCAGGAGTTTGCGGAGCGCCTCGTACTGCTCGCGCACGGCGACGCGGTTGCCCTGGCGCGCGTGCGCGCGCATCGCCATGCAGTGCACGTCCTCGCGGAAGGGGTCTTCGCGCAGGATGCTTTGCGCCAAAGAGAGCGAGCGCGACCACTCTTCGGACTTCTGCGCCGTCTGCGCCAGCAACTCCAGCAGGCGCAGGTACTGCTCGCGGTAATAAGAGCGTTGCTCCTCGGCCCACTCGTCGTAGCTGCCCTGCATGAACTCGCCGCGATAGAGCGCCGTGGCCTCCTCGTAAGCCGAGACGAACGCGTCCTGCTCGCGCGCGCGGCGCGAGGCGTCGCCCACGGCGACGAGGCGGTCGAACTCCTCCGTGTCAATGCGGTAGGAGAACTCCGGATTGAGTTGATAGTCGCCGTCGCGGTAGAGAAGGAAGTTCTGCTTCAGAGGCTGGTTGCTGTTGAGCGCCTTGCGTATGTGCGAGACGGTCGGGTGAAAATTCTTCTCCACTGAGCCGAAGTCCGACTCGCCCCAGAAAGTATCAATGATCGAGTCCTTCGAGGCGCGGCGGTGGCGGCGCGAGGCGATGAAGCAGAGGATGTCGCGCGCGCGCCGCGTCACCCAAGCGTCGGGCGCGAAGGTGCGCGCCGGGTCGCGGAAGATTTCGACCGCGCCCAAGAGGCGAATCGTCAGGTCTGCCGCCGGGCCTTGCTCGATGATGACCGACGCCGAAGGCGTTGCGACGACCGGCGCGGCGGCGGGCATGGCCGGAAGTTGTTCGCGCAAGTCTGACGGCAGCAGTTCCGCCGCGTCCGTCGAGGAGAAGACCTGCGGGAACTGTTCGACCCAACGTCGTAACCAGTATTCGTAGTCGTAGCGCGCAGCGAGGTCGAGCGCCCGGCGGAGGTGTTCGAGCACGGCGGCGTCGCGGCCTCCGGCGTGCTCGCAGACGGCCAGAAGCATCGCGGACCAAGCCTCGTTGTAGTAGAGGCCGCGGGCGCGAAAGTACCGGAGCGCGGGGTCGAGGTCGGCGCGCGCCTCCTCTGTCTTCCCCTGCGCGATGAGGACGCGACCGCGCGCGAGCAAGGTGCGCTGGCGTCCCATCTCGTCGCGGGCGCGGGCCTCGATCAGGCGGTCGAGCAGGGAGCGTGCCTCCGGCAGGTCTCCCATGCGGAGCGCGAGCAGGCCGCGCTCTTCGAGGTACTCGGTGCGCGTGATCTCGACGCCCGCCTCGTCGTAGGCGCGTGCGGCGCGGTCGTAAGATTCGACGGCGCGCCCGACCTCGCCGCGCTCGCGATAGACGTTCCCGTAGTATTCAAAAATCTCGCCGCGCAGGGCGGCCATGTTGAAGAGCTGGCAGATTTCGAGCGCGTGGTCGAGGTGCTGCTCGCAGGCCGCGAAGTCGCCCCGGTGCCAGTGGCAGCGCGCGATATTGAGGTGCGCGATTGATTCCTGCGGCACGGGCGACGCGCCCTGCGACTCGTCGCGCAGCATGCGCCTGAGCCACCTCAGCGCCTCGCCGAAGTCGCCGCGCACACCCGCCGGCGTGCCGAGGTTGTGCGCGATGAGGCGCGCGTAGTAGCGGTCGCCGCGCTCTTCCGCCGATTGCAACGCGGCGCGGAACTCGCGCTCGGCCTCCGTCCACTGGCCCAGCGCGACCAGACACAGCCCGCGCGTGTTGCCGCACTTCGTCCGCACCACCGAGCGCTCGTCCGTGAGTTCCACGGCGCGGTCGAGGTACGAGAACGCGGTCTCGCAGTCGCCGCGGCGGCGCGCGATTGTTGCGAGCGAGTGGAAGGCTTCGGCCTCGCCTTCGGCGTCCGACTGCTCGTGCAGGAGTGCAGCGGCGCGGTTAAATAGTGACTGCGCGAGGTCGTACTCGTCGCGCAGGCGCGCGACCTCCGCGCGATGCGCGAGTGCGCGCGGGTGCGCTTCGAGGGACGCCGCCGGGAGCGCGTCGGCGAACGAGGCGAGCGAGCCTAAAGCGCCCGCCGTGATCCACGCGCCGCCGCGCTCGGCTATCGTCGCGGCGGCGCGGTCGAAGTCTTCCGCCGCGAGCAGGTGTTGCATGGCCTGCTCCCACTGCTCGCGCTCCAGAAAAAGTTCGGCGAGGCGCGCGTGCTCGGCGGCCACCGCTCCGCGGCCCTGCTCGACGCGGAAGCGCCGTCGCAGGAAGCTCCGGAAGAGCGGGTGCAGACGGTACTCCTCGCCGCGCCCGTCCGAGGCGAGCGAGACGAAGACGTTGCGGCGCGCGAGCGACTGAAGCATCGCATGCGCTTCCGCGTAGAGGCGCACGCACGCCTCCGGCTCGACGCGTTCGAGAAGGCTCACGCGCAGGAGGAAGTGCTGCACGTCCTCCGACTCGTCGGCGAAGACCTCCTCGGCGAAATAGTCGAAGATGTCGCGCTCGGATTGTCGCAGGACTTCGACGAGGTCGGGCGGCGCGGCTTCGTCGCCGCCGCGCACGAGCGCCTGACGCTGCGCGACCTGACGGACGAGTTGGAGCGCGGTGATCCAGCCGTGCGTGCGCTCGCGGTACTCGGCCAGTTGCTCCGGCGTCAGCTCAAGATCGAAGACCGTGCGGAAAAGCTCGCGGGTCTCCGCGTCCGTGAAGAGCAGCTCGCTGCGGTCTATGACGGCGAGGCCGGACTGCGCCCTGATGCGCGCGAGCGCCAGCGGCGGCATGTCGCGCGAGATGATGACGACGTGGATGAGGTCGGGCAGGTAGGCGAGCAGGCGGTCAACGACGCGGTGCACCGGCGTCTCGCTGCCGAGGTGGTGGTAGTCGTCGAGGACGAGTATGAACTGCTGCTCGATGCGGTCGAGCACTTCGTTCAGGAGCACGTCCACGGCGCGCTCAGGCTGTTGGGCCAGCTCCTTGGCCGCCTCGTGCATGTAAGAGACGGTGGCGTCGCCGAAGCCGGGGACGATCTGCTTGATGCCGTGCGTGACGTAGCCGAGGAAGACGAGCGGGTCGGCGTCCGCCTGATCGAGCTGGTACCAGACGAAGGGCAGCGCAGACGCGCGGACGAAGCCGGCGACGAGCGTGGTCTTGCCCGAACCCGCGGGGGCCGTGACGAGCGTGACGGCGTGCGCGAGATTTTGCTGCAAACGCTCCGTGAGCCGTGGCCGCGCCAAAAGCGACGGCGCGGGGCGCGGCGGCAACAATTTCGTGCGCAGGAAGAAGGTCGGCAGTTGCGGCACGCTCGCCGCGGGCGGCTGCGTGTCGTGGATGCTTTCTTCCTGTCGGCTGGGCACGTTGGACATCGCTTCGGTTCTACGGCCTCGGCGGGGCGGCTCCGGCATCCCCGGCGGCGTCGGGGCGATAGTTTCTTAAAATTTATCGGGTGTGGCCGGAGAGTATAACTCAACGCCGCGAGCACAGAGAACACGAAGGCGGCATAGAGGATTTCAAATCTGAGATTTGAAATTTCAAATCTGAAACCTCCGTGCGTTCCCCGCGCACTCTCTGTCTGTGGTGCACAGTTTTCCCGCCATAGGCTCAACTCAGGCAGTCTTGAAGTGCCGCCCCGCACGACGAGACGGCGCGAAGGTTGCGAGGTTAGAAACTTTCGGCGTGCGCCCCAGTAGTCAGGCCGCGCCCGTCGAAGACTTGCGGCGGCCTTTGACGAGGCGCAGCGAGAGGCGCGCGGTCGGGCGTGCGCCGCGCGTGGCGGCAAGGCGCTCGGCTTCCAACGCGACGCCCGCGGAGCGTGCCCGCGCGTCGAGCGTGG
Organism: Pyrinomonadaceae bacterium; assembly: GCA_036263975.1. Taxonomy (GTDB): domain Bacteria; phylum Acidobacteriota; class Blastocatellia; order Pyrinomonadales; family Pyrinomonadaceae; genus QHXN01. The sequence goes on along the minus strand of DATARW010000047.1, from coordinate 68,195 downwards.
CGGCACGCCCGCGCGTCTCGGCGAAGGCGGCCTCAGCGCACGCTGCCGGGAGACCGTAGCTGGCGAACAGTCGGCGCGACTCCGCGAGCGTGAAGGCGAGCAGCGACTCGTCGAGGACGCACAGCGTCTGCTTCGAGCGCATGCGCCAGAGCGGCGTCGGCGGCAGGCTCCTGCCCAGAAGCATCACATGCACTTCGGGCGGCAGCAGCGGCAGCCAGCGGCGGAAGAATGGGACTATCCACTCGGCGTCGTAGATGAGATGCAGGTCGTCTATGACGACGAGCAAAGGCTCGCACGCTTCGAGCAGCTCGAAGACGAGGTATTCGACGACGAGCGGCACGTCGTCCGTGCCGACCTCTCGGCCCACGCGCTCCAGAAACTTCTCGCCGAAGCCGGGCCGCGCCGCGGCAATCGCCGCGCAGAGGTGACGCAGGAAAACCATCAGCTCCGAGTCCGGCGCGTCGAGCTTGTACCAGGCCACGCGCCGGTCGCCGCGCCGCGCGAAGTCGGTCGCGAGCATCGTCTTTCCAGTGCCCGCGCGCCCGTGGATGATGGTCGAGTTGCAGACCTCAAGGCTCTCGCCGAGGGTCGCCAGCAGGCGCTCGCGTGAGACGCGCGGCAGCTCGACCGGCGGCGCAATCTTTTCGGGGATGACTTGCACCATGAGTGTCCTTCTGTTCATGCGAAGTGAGGCGCTCAAAGCTTCTTCTCCGGGGCGGCGTGCTCTTCACTTTTCGACTGCCGGGGCCGGCTTCGGCCTCGACCCTCAAACCGTGGAGAACTGTACGGCGGGCCACTTGAGGAATTCTTGAGGCAGGGCGGAGAGGCGGACGGCGAAGCGACCGAAGCGGCGATTTCCGGCGTTTTTGGCCGAAAAACGAGGCGAAACGTTCGGCTCTGAAATCATCCGGCACGCGCCCGGCGCGGCTCGTCTTCAACGCTTCTCCAGCCTCACATGCACGCCGCCCTTCGGCCTGAGCGACATCGCGGGCAGAAGCCCGACCGCGTGGCCGGGCACGAGCCGGAGGCGGAAGCGCCGCGCGATGGTGGCGAGGACGAGCACGGCCTCCATCAACGCGAACGAGTTGCCGATGCACTGGCGCGGGCCGCCGCCGAAGGGGAAGTATGCGAACTTCGGAAGACGCGAGGCCACCTCGTCGCGCCAGCGTTCGGGACGGAAACTTTCCGGCTCGTCGTACCAGCGCGCGTCGCGTTGGACGACCCACTGGAAGGCGAAGATTTGCATCCCCGCGGGGATGCGGTAGCCGCCGACCTCACAGTCGCGCACGGCCTCGCGCCCGACCGCATAGGCCGGCGGGTAGAGTCGCATTGACTCTTTGACGACCCGCTCCGTGTAGCGCAGGCGCGGCAAGTCCTCGACGGTTGGCGCGCGATTCTGCAAGACCTCTTCGAGTTCCGCGTGCAGCTTCCCTTCGACTTCCGCGTTTCGCGCGAGCAGGTACCAGGCCCAAGTGAGCGTGAGCGCGGTTGTCTCGTGGCCGGCGAGGAAGAGGGTCATCACCTCGTCGCGCAATTGCCGGTCGGTCATCTGCGTGCCGTCCTCGTCCTGCGCGCGCAGGAGCATCGAGAGAAGGTCGCCGGTGTCAGCGCCCGACGCGCGGCGCTCCGAGATGATTTGATAGACGACGCGGTCAATCTCGCGCACGGCGCGGTTGAAGCGCAGGTGTCCGGGCGTGGGCAGGCGGTTATCGAGAATCCACTTGAGCGTGGCCTGCGACGCGAACGGGCGGACGATGCGATGCAGCGCGCGGCCCACGCGGTCGGATGCGTCCGACACGTCCGCGCCGAAGAGCGTCTTGACGACGATTGACTGGGCGAGACGCATCATCTCCTCGTGCGCGTCAATCGTCTCGCCGTCGCGCCAACGTCCGAGGACGCGTTCCGTGAAAGCGACCATCGTCTCGCCGTAGGCGCTCGTGCGGTCGCGGTGAAAGGCGGGCTGCGCCAGACGCCGCTGGCGTCGCCAGAAGTCGCCCTCGCTCGTCACCAGCCCGTTGCCGACGAGCCGGAGGAAGAAGGGCGAGCGGAGCGACATCGGCTTGATGAAGTTCTTGCTTCCCGAAGCGAGCACGTACTCGATATGTTCGGGGTGGAAGAGGAAGTAGGCGGGCACGTAGAGGAAGCGCGTCCGCACCACGTCGCCGAACTCGCGCGCGCAGCGCTCGACGAACGCGAGCGTGTCGCGGTTGAACTCCCGCATGTTGCCCATCACGCGCCCGCCCTTCGGGCCGCGGGGAACTGTGGCGGCGACCATGACTTACTCCCAACCCTTGAAGCGTAAAGCGTGACGAGACAAAACCGCCTTCCTCTGGTCACGCTTTACAGTTCACGGCTTACGGAATTTCGATGAAGCCCTCGCCCATGAAGTGGCACTGGCCGCCTACACGCACGGCGGTGATGTCTTCCCCGCTCCGTTCGATTCTGATTCTGATGAAGCTGGGGCGGCCCATCTCGATTCCCTGCTCGCTGACGATCTCGGCTGATGTATCGCACGCGACGACGCCGTACCGGACGAGGTAGCAGCCGAGCGGGCCGCTGGCCGCGCCCGTGGCCGGGTCTTCGGTGATGCCGATGCCGGGGGCGAACATGCGGCTGTGGACGGTCGAGCCTTCGCGCTCGACCTCGCGCGTGAAGACGAAGACTTCGGACGGCACGCCGTCACCTGCGGCGCGCTCGAAGAGGTCTGCGCGCGGGCGCGCACGCCGTGCGGCGTCGAGACTTCGGAGCGGCACGTAGAGGAACGGCACGCCGCAGGAGACGATTTCGAGCGGCAGTTCGGCGTCAATATCTCGCGCGTCGAGCGAGAGCATCTCGGCGACGGCGCGCGAGTCTTCAAGGCGCGGGCCGAAACGCGGGAGCGGCTGGGTCATCTCCGCGAAGACCGGCTCGCCGTCTTTAAACTCGACGCGCACGGGCACGGGGCCGACGCCCTCTTCGAGCACGATGTTCGTCTCGTCCGAGTCGCGCCGGATCATGTGCTCGCGCGCCAGCACGAAGGACGTGCCGACGGTCGGGTGTCCGGCCATCGGAAGCTCCGAGCCGGGCGTGAAGATGCGCACGCGCCAGTCGTGCCGGGGGTCGTCGGGCGGCAGCACGAAGGTCGTCTCCGACAGGTTGAACTCTTTCGCAATCGCCTGCATCGTCTCGGTCGTCAGCCCGCGACCGTTCGTGCAGACGGCCAGAGGATTCCCGCCGAACGCGCGATCCGTGAACACGTCAACGAGGTGGTAGTGGAGTCGTCTCATTTATCCTCCGAGTGATGAGCGGTGAGTGGTGAGTGATAAGAAAATCCGCTTGCTTTCACTCATCACTCATCACTCATCACCAAATCACTATGAGCCGAGGGCGCGCTCGAAGTCTTCTACAAGGTCGCGCTCGTCTTCGAGGCCGACGGAGATGCGGACGAGGCTGTCGCTTAAGCCCCGCGCGCGGCGCTCCTCCGGCGTCATGTAGCCGCCCCACATCGCGGACGGGTGGACGACCAGCGTCTCGTGCCCGCCGAGGCTGGCGGCGTAGGTCGCGAGCTTCAGCGACTCGATGAAGTGTTCGGCTTCACGGTATCCGCCGCGCAACTCCGCCGAGAGCATGCCCGTAAATCCCGACATCTGCGCGCGCGCGAGCGCGTGCTGCGGATGTGATTCGAGTCCGGGGTAATAGACGCGCTCGACCTTCGGATGCTGTTCGAGGAAGCGGGCCAGCGCCAGCGCGTTCGAGTTGTGACGCTCGACGCGCAGGCCGAGCGTGCGCAGACCGCGCAGGATGAGCCAGCCATCGAAGGGACTTAGGATGGAGCCGGCGAGCAGGGAGAAGTGCCAGGCGCGCTCTATAAATTCGCGCGAGGAGACGACGCAGCCGGCGGTCACGTCCGAGTGGCCGCCGAGGTACTTGGTCGCGCTGTGGACGACCACGTCAATGCCGAACTCCAGCGGGCGCTGGTTGACGGGCGTGGCGAAGGTATTGTCAACCATCGTCGTGATGCCGCGCGCGCGCGCCATCTCCGCCACGGCGCGCAGGTCTGTGATCTGCATGAGCGGGTTCGTCGGCGACTCGGCGTAGATGACGCGCGTGTTCGACCTGATGGCCTCTGCGAATGCTTCGGGGCGCGTCTGGTCAACGAGCGTGACCTCGACGCCGAAGCGTTGCGGCACCTCCGCGAGGAGCGTCGTCGTGCCCGCGTAGTGGCTCGTCTGCGCGACGACGTGATCGCCCTGTCTGAGCGTGGACAACAGGGCGGTGAAGATCGCGCCCATGCCCGAAGACGTGAGCAGCGCCGCCTCGCCGCCTTCCAGAGAGACGATGGTGGCCTCGACCTCCTTGTGCGTCGGGTTGCCGTAGCGCGTGTAGAACTCCGCGGGGCGCGTGGCCGTCGCAATCTCCGCGAAGTGCTCGGAGGAGTCGGCGCTGAAAGTCGTCGTCTGCCAGATGGGCGGCGTGACGGCGTGCGTGCGATTCTCGCCCTTGCCCGCGTGGATGGCGCGCGTCTGCACGCCCGCGCCCTCGGAGTCGTCTCTGCTCATCCCGTTCATCCTTTCACTTCGGAAATCCGCCGCGCCGCCCCGAACATAGCGCGCCGCAGCCGATGTGTCTCTGCCCGTTCGCACGCAATCATAGCGCGAGACAGTCCCGGCGCGCATGCGCCGCGGCGCTCGTTTGAGTTAAGATAACGGCTCCCGGTCTGAACGGAACGAAATTCAAACTACACCTCGGACGACCCAGGCGCATGCTCACTCCCGGAACGATCCTGCAAGGACGCTATCGCGTCGTCCGACAGCTCGCGCGCGGCGGCATGGGCACGGTCTACGAGGCGTCGGACGAGCGTCTGGACGCCGTCGTCGCCCTGAAGGAGACTTCGTTCGACGACGAGGATTTGCGCCGTCAGTTCGAGCGCGAAGCGCGCCTGCTCGCGCGGCTCGAACACCCTGCGCTGCCGCGCGTCAGCGACCACTTCAACGAGGGCGAAGGTCAGTTCCTCGTCATGCAGTACGTCGGCGGCAGCGACCTCGAAGCGATGCGCCGGCAGCGCGAGGGCGGCTCGTTCCCGGCCCCGCAGGTGCTCGCGTGGGCCGACCAACTCCTCGACGCGCTCGACTATTTGCACACGCGCGAGCCGCCCGTCATCCACCGCGACATCAAGCCGCAGAACATGAAGCTCGGCGAGCGCGGGCAAATCATCCTGCTCGACTTCGGACTCGCCAAAGGCTACGCGTCGCAGACCTCGCCGCTCACGCCCGCCGCGAGCGTCGTCGGCTACACACCGGCCTATGCCCCGCTCGAACAGATTCAGGGCGCGGGCACAGACGCGCGCAGCGACCTCTACTCGTTAGCCGCGACGCTCTATCATCTCCTGACCGGCACGGCTCCGCCCAACGCGCTCGCCCGCGCCGATGCCGTCCTCAACGGCCTGCCCGACCCCCTTCGGCCAGCCGACGAGTTGAGCGCCGAAGTCTCGCCCGAAGTGGCCGCCGTGCTCCGGCAGGCGATGGCGCTCCGCCGCGACCAGCGGCTCTCGTCCGCGCCGGCCATGCGCCGCGCCTTGCGCGAGGCAGACAAGGCTCCGCGCCCGCAGCCGTCTCGTCAGGGCATGGCAACGGTCGTCATGCCGCCCTCGCACACCGAGCCGCAGGCGCGCGCCGCGCAGACGCGTGGGGCGACTCAAGAGCCGAACGCGCGCCCCGCGACTCAACAGAACATGGCGAGTCCGCCTTCCGCCGCTTCATCTGCGCCGGGCACGTCTTCCACACCGACGGCGATTCAAGAGCGCACGCCGCCGCAGGCTTCCACGAACGCGCCGCCGAAGAAGAACGCGCGCCCGCTCTTGCTCGGCGGACTCGCGGCGCTGCTGCTCGTCGGAGTCGTCGGCGCGGCGCTCATGTTTACAGTCTTCCGCAAGCCGGACTCGAACGAGCGCAAGCCGAACGGCACGGTTGCGTCGGACGCGGGCGCTGCGCCTGTCGCTCCTGCACCGTCAGAGAAAGCGCCGGTCGCGGGCGGCGCGACCTCCGCGGCTGGCGTCGGGCGCGCTCTGACGCTTTCGGGGCACGGGGGCGAAGTGCATTCGGTCGTCTTCACGCCGGACGGAAAACTTCTCGCGAGCGGCGGCGAAGACCGGACGGTCAGACTCTGGGACGCGCAGAGCGGACAACTGCGCGAGACCTCGCCCGATCTCGGCAGCAGCACGCGCCCCTTCGCCTTCTCGCCCGACGGGCGTTGGCTCGCCGTCGCGCTCAACTACGTCGGGAGCGCGGGCCAGTGCGGCGTCGTCATCTTCGACACGCAGGGCGGCAGACTCGGCGCGGAGGCGCGCAGGGTGCAGGCACAGAACTGCCCGCTCTCGTCCGCCGCGCTCTCCGCGGACGGAAAGATTCTGGCGACGGGCACGAACGAGGTGAGGCTCTGGAACGCGCAGACGGGCGAGCTACTGCACACGCTCGAAGGTCAGAGCGTCATCACCGAGTCGGTCGCCTTCTCGCCCGACGGCCTGATGCTTGCGAGCGCGGGCCACGTGGACAGCACGGTCCGTCTGTGGGACGTGCGCGCGGGCACGCTCAAACAGGAGATCAAGGCGCACGAAGCGCCCACGGCGGTTGCCTTCTCGCCCGACGGGAAACTGCTGGCGACGGGCGGCTACGACGGCGCTTTGAAATTTTGGGACGTTGCGGGCGGCGCACCGAAGAGGACTGTAGACTACGCGCCTGACTCCGTCATCAACGCGATTGCCTTCAGCCCCGACGGCCATCTCGTGGCCTGCGGCGGCAACGGCTCCGACGGCGCGCTGAAGGTCTGGGACGCGCGGACGGGCGAGATGAAACTGGACTTGAAGGCGGGCGGTGTCGTCAACTCCATCGCCTTCTCGCCCGACGGCAAGACGCTCGCCTGCGCCGCGTCGGACAAGACCGTGAAGCTCTGGGACATCAGCCGACTTTGAGTCGGCGTGGTTCTGTTCTCTGCGCTTCTGCGTCGAGCGCCTCATGCTTCTCAGCTTTGCGCTTCTCACTCAACAACGCGGTTGCAACAGCATTCACGCTGCTTCCGGCAGCGTCCACGTCTCGCCGATCTCGGTCAGCGCGACGCGCCAGCCCTCCCGTCCGGCGGCGGCGATGATGCGTCGGCGCGGCTCTTCAACCGGCTCGCGGCTCAGGCGAAAGGTCGAGTGGTGCATCGGCAGAATGTAGTCCGCGCCCATCTCGCGCCGCATCGCCCAAGCCTGTTCGGGGTTGGCGTGGGCGTGTATGTATGGGTTGTAAGCGCCGATGGGAAGGATGGCGAGGGCGATGCGGGCGTCGCGTCGCCGGAGGCTGGCGAAGGCGTGCGTGTAGGCCGTGTCGCCGCCGAAGACGAGCGCGCGCCCGCGCTTCTCGACGAGGAAGCCGCCGTAGCCGCGGTGCTTGTCGGTGAGCTTGCGCGCGCCCCAGTGGTTGACTTCAATCGCCTCGATGCGTGCGCCTTTGACTTCCGTGGACTCGCCCCACGCCAGTTCGTCCACGCGCGCGAAGCGTCGCACGAGGTCTCGGTTGCCCTCCTGCACGACGGCGCGCATGCGGCGCGGCAGCCTGCGGAGCGTCCCCGTGTCGCAGTGATCCATGTGCGCGTGCGAGACGAGCACGGCGTCGAGCTTCGGCAGTTCCTCGAAAGTCAGCGCGGGCCGGACGAGACGGCGCGGGCCGAGTGTCAACGCGCCGACGCGCACGCCGACGCGCGAGCGCAGCACGGGGTCGGTCAGGAGCCACGTGCCGTAAAAATTTATGAGCACCGTGGCGTGCCCCAGCCAGGCCACGGTCAGACGCTCGTCGCTCCACCCGGCGGGCCGAGGCTTGTGCGGCGCGGCCTGCAAAGGCACACGCGACTCCTGCAAACGGTCGCGCACGAACCTCCCTGCGAAGCGGCGCGCGAAACTCGTGTAAGTCTTCAGGTCTTTTGCCGAAACGCTCATCGTGCTCGTTTAGATGCGGCAGGAGAACGGACGGTAGCCAGTTCGCCAGTCGCCCGTATAAAACAGTCTTCGCCGAGGGTGAGACGCTTCGGCGACCGCCGGCATTTAGACTGACGCGCGAGAAGAAGCCTGCTGGCTACCTTCTCCACTCCTGTTGTATCCTCCCTTCCGTCTCCTGACTTTCCATCCCGCAATCCCTGCACGGAGGTCTCGAACCGAGATGCGCGCCAGACGGAAGTGCCCGGCTCTCTCCCTGCTCCTGCTCGCCATCCTCTTTCAGGCGACGCCCGCCGGGGCGCAGAACCCGACGGGGAACAACATGGCGAACGATGACGCGGCCACGCGCGAGTTGCACAAGCTCTTCGACGACGAGTGGGAATGGACGATGCGCGAGAACCCTACGTTCGCGTCCACGCTCGGCGACCGGCGCTACAACGACCGCTGGGAAGACGCGAGTCTCGAATCAATCGAGCGGCAGCACCAGCACCGGCTCGAAACTCTGAAGCGCCTCGAAACGATTCCGCGCGCGCAGCTCTCGGCAGCCGACCGGCTCAACTACGACCTCTTCCGGGAGGATTTGGACAACGACATCGAGGCTCACAGGTTCAAGCTCTACCTCCTGCCCGTCAACCAGCGCGGAGGCATCCAGACCACCGGCGACCTGACGGAGCTTCTGCGCTTCCAGACCGTCAAGGACTACGAGGACTGGATCGCGCGCATGAAGGCTTTGCCGCGCTACGTGGATCAGACCATCGCGCTCATGCGCGAAGGCGTGCGCCAGCACATGCTCTGGCCGAAGGCCGTCGAGCAGCGCGTCGCCGCGCAGATAGATAAACAAACGCCCGCGCGCGCCGAAGACAGTACGTTTTACAAACCCTTCCGTGCGTTCCCCGCCGACATCCCCGAAGCCGAGCGCATGCGTCTGGCGCAGGCCGCGCGCGAGGCCGTCGCACAGAACGTCATCCCGGCCTACAGGCGTCTGAAAGAGTATTTCGTCAAAGAATATCTGCCCGCCTCTTTCGAGCAGGTCGGCATCTGGCAATGGCCGAACGGCGGTGAGGCTTACGCTTTTCTCGCGCGCCGCTACACGACTACGACCATGACGCCCGAACAGATTCACGAGCGCGGCTTGCAGGAGGTGGCGCGCATCCGCGCCGAGATGCAGAAGGTCATGGAGCAGGTCGGCTTCAAAGGAAGTCTCAAAGAGTTCTTCCGGAAGCTTCGCACCGACGAGCAGTTCTACTACAAGACGCCCGAAGAACTCCTCGAAGCCTATCGCGCCACGGCCAAGCGCATTGACCCGAACCTCGTCAAAGTCTTCAAGACACTGCCGCGCCAGCCCTACGGCGTCACGCCCATCCCCGAAGCCCTCGCGCCCGACACGACGACGGCCTACTACCAGCCGGGCGCTCCGGACGGCTCTCGGCCCGGCTTCTATTACGTCAACCTCTACAAGCCGGAGACGCGCCCCAAGTGGGAGATGATGGCGTTATCACTTCACGAGTCCGTGCCCGGCCATCATCTACAGATCGCGCGCGCGATGGAGTTGGGTGAGATTCCGAAGTTCCGTCGCTACGGCGGTGGCTACACGGCCTTCGTCGAAGGCTGGGGTCTCTACGCCGAAAGTCTCGGCGAAGACATGGGACTCTACGACGACGCCTACTCGAAGTTCGGCCAGTTGACTTATGAGATGTGGCGGGCCGTGCGTCTCGTCGTGGACACAGGGATGCACTACTACAAGTGGGACAGGCAGAAGGCCATTGATTACTTCTTAGATAACGCCGCCAAGACCGAGCTTGACGTGACGAACGAGATAGACCGTTACATCACAGACCCCGGACAGGCACTCGCCTACAAGATCGGCCAACTGAAGATCAAAGAGCTTCGCACGCGCGCCCGCGACCAGCTTGGCGAACGCTTCGACCTGCGAGAGTTTCATGATGTCGTGCTCGGCTCCGGCGCAGTCCCGCTCGACGTTCTGGAGCGAAACGTGGACGAGTGGATCAGAAATCAGAAGGCTCAGCCGAACGGCGGCCAGCCCGCGCAGAAGCGTTGACGCGCCTCAAAACTGTAGGCGCGTCGAGGGCGCAGGTTACCATTGAATACACCTCTCAAACAGGGAATCGTCTCAGGCAACGCCACGATTTTCGTGCCCGACCTGATTTATTTGAACGGGCGTTTCGAGCGCGGTCGTGCGCTCGTCTGCGACGGCGGCGGGCGCGTCGTCGCCGTGGCGCACCTTGAAGAGTTCGGGGGACGTGACGAGGCCGTGCGGCGAGATGTCGAGGCCGCGACGAGCGCGTTCGGCGCGCACGGCCACGTCGTTCGCCTCCGCAACCGCGCGCTGCTGCCCGGCATGGTGAACGCACACTCGCACGCCTTCCAGCGCGTCCTGCGCGGGCGCACCGAGTACCGGGCGGCGCACGCGCGCGACTCTTTCTGGACGTGGCGCGAGATGATGTACGCAGCCTCCGCGCGGCTTACGCCCGCAGACCTCTACGACGCCTCGCGCATGGCCTTCCTTGAGATGGTCTTGAGCGGCATCACTTCGGTCGGCGAATTCCATTACCTGCACCGAACGCCCGAAGGCGCGGAGTACGACGACCCGAACCTGCTCGCCGGAGAGGTCGTGCGCGCGGCCCGCGACACGGGCCTGCGCGTCGCGCTGCTGCGCGCGGCCTACGCGCGCGCGGGCTTCCGCGTATCCGCGGACGAACGGCAGAGGCGCTTCATCGAGCCGGACGCCGAGACTTACCTCCGCCACACCGACTCGCTCGCACGCGACCTCGCGCGCGATGCGCCGACGAGCGACGCGAGCGCGAACCGTGACGATGTTGGCATGCGCGCGAACCGTGAAGACGTTGGCGTGAGCGCCGACAGTGAAGAGATTGAAAGGCAGACTGTCGAAGATGGCGTCGGCGCGCGTGCCTTTGAACTTCCTCCGCATGCGTGGGTCGGCGTCGCGCCGCACAGCGTCCGCGCCGTGCCGCTCGAATACCTGCGCGAGGTGAGCGCCTACGCCGAGGCGCGCGGGCTGCCCCTCCATATGCACGTCGCCGAGCAGCTCGCGGAGGTCGCGGCCTGCGTCGAGGAGACGAAGCGCACGCCCGTCGCGCTCCTCTCCGAAGAGGGCGTCCTCGGCCCGCGCTTCACGGGCGTCCACGCCATCCACGTCACGCCCGAAGAGGTGCGCGCGCTCGCCGACGCGCGTGCCTGCGTTTGCGCTTGCCCGACGACCGAGCGCAACCTCGGCGACGGCGTCGTGCCCGCCGCGGCGCTCTTCGGCGCGGGCGTCCCCATCGCCCTCGGCACAGACAGTCAGGCGCAGATAGACCTCCTCGAAGACGCGCGCGAACTCGAATACCACCTGCGCCTGACAAGCCTTCGGCGCAACGTGCTCGCGCCCGCGAACGCTGACGCGGATAGGGTTGAAAGTCCCGGCGGCGGGCAAGACGATGCGCCCGCAGAGTCCGACGGGTCGAGAGCTTCGGCATCCGACGGGTCGAGCGTTTCGGCGCTGGCGGCACGTCTGTTCGAGTGTGCGACCGTGAGTGGCGCGCGCAGCATCGGCGCGCAGTCCGGCGAGTTCATTCAAGGCAGCGCCGCGGATTTCTTCACTGTTGATTTGAACGATCCCTCAATCGCCGGGGCGTCCGTCGAAGACCTTCTGCCCGCGTTCGTCTTCTCGCTCTCGCGCGCCGCCGTCCGCGAGGTCGCCGTCGGCGGCCAACTCTTCGTCGAAGGCGGCAGGCACGCCGCGCAGGACGAGATCGTCTCGCGCTTCGCGGCGCTTCAGCGCAGACTCTGGGGAAGATGATGAGTGATGCGTATTAACCGGCGGACAATCCCACGGCGGCCCTGTGTCGTGAGCGCCCTCTAGTGCCTCTGCTCCACGTCGGTTAACTGGCGAACCACTCTCTTCAACTCTTCAAAGTCTAACGGCTTTCCTATTAAATCAGCACAGCCCGCCTGAATCGCCCGACGCCGCGCCGCGTGGTACGCCGAGATGGCGACGATTGGCACATCTCGCAAGGCTTCCTCCGCCTTGATTTGCCGCGTGGCCGAGAGTCCGTCAAGTAGCGGGAGGGAGATGTCCATCAGTATCAGTTGAGGCCGGATGTCTCCTGCGATGCTTACCGCGCTCCTCCCCGTCGTGGCCTCTATCACCCGGTAGCCTTCGGCTTCGAGTACCGCCCTCAGCAGTAACCGAATATCTTCCTCGTCCTCTGCGACGAGAATCGTTTTCTCATTCACACGCATTATGCTCCCCCGTTCGCTCGCGCGTTCATACTACGCGGGAGGACATCGAACGCACAAAACGACGAGCACAATCAACAAGCCTCTTCTTGAAGTTCAAGGCCAACGACCACGCCGCAATCAAGCTGCAACCGCCGCCCGAACGCTTTCAGGTCGGTGTGTACCTCAAACACCTGAACCCTTTTAATTCGTTTGCGGCTTACCTCATTCGCTTGGAAAGCTGCGGGCGGCAGCGTGAGGAGGTCTAACTGTTCTTTCTCATTGTGTTTATCAGTTGATGCCGGAGAGGATCTGTTCTGTGGCACGAACGTTGTTACTTATCCTGAACAGGCGATGGAGAAATTCTAAACTGCGGAAGAGTAAAACGGGAGGAAAGAAAAGATGCTTTGGACAATCCTGGTGATTCTGTTGGTTCTCTGGCTCGTGGGTCTCATCGGCGGCATTGGCGGCGGCCTGATTCACTTGCTTCTGGTGGTGGCTCTGGTCATTTTCGTCATCAACCTCTTGACTGGCCGCAGAACCGTCTAACGGCGGCACAAATAAATCCGGCTTGGTGGACGATTTAAAGGATTAGAACGCCGACGCGTTTAGTGCCGGCTTCTTGAGACGCCCCGGTGCAAAAGCGCCGGAGCATCGTCCACAGCAACAGCGCCCTTCTTCGACTTCGGAGAGGGGCGCTGTGCTGTTTAAAAGGCGAGAGACGTAAGGTTGTAAGGAATAGCCCGGAAGGAAACCTGTCCTCCAGCGGGGTGTCATGTGTCACAGGGAACTTCGACGTGTTATCCTCCCTTGCTCTTGTGAAGCCTTGCGGCATTCACACAAACATTCACATGAAGACGCTGGACAGCGGTTCGGGCGGAGTCCCGTGCAAGAGGCCGCTTCCGCAACCGTTGCGGCGCTGAGTTGCGAAGGGCTTATGAGGGCTGAAGAGATTCTGGCTGAGCTGGTGGCGATAGACTCGATTTCGTCTCGCTCGAATGCTGCGATAATTGAGTTTGCAGCGGCTCGCTGTGTCGCTCTCGGCTTGCGCGTGCGCGTGCTGGCCTACGCGGACGAGCGGGGCGTCGAGAAGCGCCAGTTGGTCGCGTTCGCGCCGCGGGAGAGCGTTGAAGTTGAACTGGCGCTCGTCGGGCACACCGACACTGTGCCGTTCGACCCGGCGTGGGCCGAGGCGCTGACGCTCAAGGAGCGCGAGGGCAAGCTCTACGGGCGCGGCTCATGCGATACGAAGGGCTTCATCGCGGCGGCGCTCGCGGCCATCGAGGGGACGGACGTGGGCCGCCTCGCGCGCACGCTCGCACTGGTGTTGACGGCGGACGAAGAGGTCGGGTGCCTCGGCGCGAAGCGGCTCGCGGAGGCTCGTACTTTCCGCGCGCGCCACGCCGTCGTGGGCGAGCCGACACGCTTGCGGCCCGTTCGCGCGGGCAAGGGCTACTGCCTCGCCGAGGTCACGCTGCGCGGGCGCGAGGGGCACAGCGCGTACCCGCACCTCGGCGCGTCGGCCATCACGCGCGCCGCGCGCCTCGTCACGCGCATCGAACGCCTCGCGGAAGAGTTGAAGCGGGATACGCATGAGGCTTTCGACCCACCTTACACGACCGTCAACGTCGGCCTCATCGAGGGCGGCACGGCCAAGAACATCATTGCGGGCGCGTGCCGCTTCACGCTCGAATGGCGGCCCGTGCCGGGGCAGAGGCCCGAACGCGTCGTCGAACTCGTGCGGCGAGAGGTCGAGGATTTACGAGCGGCAGATGAAGATTTCGACTGCGAGCTGCGGGTCACAAGGCTCGACGGCGGGATGGAGACTGCCGCGGACGCGCCCCTCGTGCGCGCGCTCGAAGAGTTGGCGGGCCGGACGGCGGGCACGATCTCGTTCGGCACGGAAGCGCCGCAGTTGGCCGAGTTGGGCGCGGACGCGGTCGTCTTCGGCCCCGGCGACATACGCGTCGCGCACCGCACGGGCGAGTTCGTCCCCGCCGCGGAACTCAACGAAGCCGTCTCGATTTTGCGCGGCCTCATCGAACGCTTTTGCGCGCCGGGGCATCAATAAGAGTCTGCTCGCATTTTCCGTGGCGGAAAGCTTTCATCTATGAACTCAGGAAAACAGACGCGCTGCCTCGCGGCGATCATCCTCTGCGCCCTCGCGTTCTGCGGCGCGCGCGGCGCGCTCGCGCAGGCGCAGCAGCAGCAGCAGGGGCCGATGACGAACGCGGAATTCTTAGCGTTCGTGCGCCAGTTACCGGCGCGGCCCGGCCTGAAGGATCAGCTTGTCGGCGAGATTCGGCGGCGCGGGATCAACTTCACCCTGACGAGCGGGCTGCGCTCGTTCGTGGCGACCAAGAGCGGCAACGACGAGGAGTTGCGGCGCGCGCTCGAAGAGGCCGAGCGGCGCTTCCTCAACCCGTCGTCGGCGGCGAAAGTGCCGACCCCCGCCGACGCCGCCGACATTCTCCAGAAGACGCGCGCGGCCACCGTCGAAGCCACGGGCCAGATGCCTGACTTCGTCGTCAAGCAACTCGTCACGCGCGCGCACGCCGCGGGCCGGACGCAGAACTGGGTCACGGACGACCGCCTCGTCATCGGCGTCAGCTTCCGCGAGAGCCAGGGCGAGAAGTATCGCCTGCTCGCCATCAACGGCATCGCCAGCGCTTCGCAGTCGGACGAGCAGAGCAACTACAAATCCGTCGGCGGCACAAGCTCGACGGGCGAGTTTGTCACGCTGCTCAAGGAACTCTTCGATGACCACAGCAGGACGGAGTTCAAGTTCGTTGACGAGGAGACGCTGCGCGAGCGACGCACGCTCGTCTACGATTTCGAGATCAAACGCGAGAACTCTGACCTACAGGTCGAATTCGGCAACGAGCGCGCCGTTATAGCGGGCCAGCGCGGTCGCATCTGGGTAGACCGCGAGAAGGCGCGCATACTCCGCATCGAGAGTGCCGCCACCGAGATGCCCGCCGACTTCCCCGTCACCGGGTCAGAGCAGGCGATTGATTACGATTGGGTGACGATTGCCGGGCAGGGCGACTACCTTCTGCCCGCGCGCGCCGTCCTCGTGATGACCGCCGTCGAGGGCGGGCGCGTCGGGCAGAGCCGCAACGACATACGCTTCCGCAACTACCAGAAGTTCGGCACCGAACTGAAGATCATTGACGACGACATCATTGACGACGCGCCGCCGGAGAAACCTAAAAAGCCGTGAACCGTGATGAGATGAAAGCAGATTGTATCTCGTCACGGTTCACGGTTCACGGTTTACGGCTTTCAAATCTTCAACTGGCCGCTCTCGATGATCGTCTTGTCGTCGAGTGTGACGGTCGAGCCGGGGAGGAAGATGACATACTCGTAGGGCGACTTGTCGTCGCCGCCGGCCCACTGGTTGTTGCCGATGCCGACGGTGATGGGGCCGGCGGGAACCCAGTTGCCGAGCTTGCTCGACGCCGGGAGCTTGACGTTCGGGTTGATGCCGAGGTCAACGAAGGAGAGTATGTCGCGCCCCTCGCCCGCGGCATCATAGTCGGCCTTGAACTGGTCGAAGCCGGTAAGAGCAACCTGCTTCCGGTTTATCTACGACGGAAAGTCTGCGAACGGATTGCGGTAGGCTTGGCGGAAGCAAGGTGCTTCTATGCTAAGACGGGCGGGAAGTCAAGGGAAAGGATGAAGGCGGAAGGGTGAAGGATGAAGTGAAGGCAAGCTGCCTTCACTTCATCCTTCACCCTTCCGCCTTCATCCTTTACTAATTCACCCTTCCGCCTGCCCCGCGAACTCTCTGGTGCTCGCGCCGGAGACGTAGGGCGCGTGCTCGGTGAGCGCGTTGTTGACAAGCTCGCGCTGCTCAAGCTCGTGAATCGTGTAGGAACCCGTGGCCGGGCTGGCGGACGCCGAGCGGCCCGCGTAGTAAGGGCGCTCGCACTTCGGGAGGAGTCCCATCAGGCGCGGCTCGACGAACGCCCAGCCGCCCATGTTCTTCGGCTCTTCCTGACACCAGACGAGCTGCGTCGAGTTCGGGTAGGAGGCGAAGACCTCGCGCAGGGCGCGTTCGGGGAAAGGGTAGAACTGCTCCAGCCGGATGATCGAAACGCGCGCATCTCCGGACTTCCTGCGCGCCGCGGCGAGGTCGTAGAAGACCTTGCCGCTACAGAGGACGATGCGCCGCACGGCTGCGCGGTCTTCGACCTCGGCGTCGTCCACGACGGGGCGGAAGCCGCCCGCCGTCAGCTCCTCAATTGAAGAGACGGCAGCGGGTAACCTCAGCAGGCTCTTCGGCGTCATCACGACGAGCGGTCGCGCCGCGGGCTGTTTGACCTGTCGCCGGAGCAGGTGAAAATACTGCGCGGGTGTGGTCGGGTAGCAGACCTGCATGTTGTTCTCGGCGCAGAGCTGCAAGTAGCGTTCGAGGCGCGCCGAAGAGTGCTCCGGCCCCTGCCCCTCGAAGCCGTGCGGCAACAGGAGCACGAGGCGCGAGGGCTGCTGCCACTTATCAACGCCGGGCGCGATGAAGGCGTCGGTGATGACCTGCGCGCCGTTGGCGAAGTCGCCGAACTGCGCCTCCCAGCAAACGAGCGCGTCGCCGGCCACGACCGAGTAGCCGTACTCGAAGCCGACGACGCCCTGCTCCGAAAGCGAGCTGTCGAAGACCTCGACGAGCGCGCGCCCATCGCGCGCCGTCATCTCACTCAAAGGCGACCAGGGCTGGCCGGTCTGCGTGTCGTAGAGGATGGCGTGTCGCTGACTGAACGTGCCGCGCCCGGAGTCTTGTCCGCTCAGGCGCACGCGCACGCCTTCCGTGCCGAGCGAGCCGAAGGCCAGCAACTCCGCGAACGCCCAATCGAGAGGCGTCTGCCCTTCGCCCATCTTCGCGCGGCGCGCGAGCTGGCTGACCATCTTCGGGTTGATGTGAAAGCCTTCGGGGACGACCGCGATCTTGTGCGCGATGTCGCGCAACGTCTGCGCGCCGACCGGCGTCTCCAAAACCTCCGAGCCGTCCTCTTCCCTCACCGGCGGCGGCAGTTCCGTGACCGGGGCTTTCTGCGCGACGATCTCTTTGGCGCGCGCGTGAATCCGTTCGTAGCGCTCGGTCGCCTCCTTCAACATCTGCTCCACTTCTTCCGCGGTGACGACGCCCTCCGAGACGAGCCGCTGCGCGTAGAGCGAGCGCACGCCGGGGTGCGCCTTCACGCGCGCGTACATCAAAGGCTGCGTGTAGCTCGGCTCGTCGCCCTCGTTGTGTCCGAGGCGTCGGAAGCCGATCAGGTCGAGCACCACGTCCTTGTTGAACTCCTGCCGGAAGTCGAGCGCGATGCGGAGCACGCGGAAGGCCGCTTCCGGGTCGTCGCCATTGATGTGGAAGATGGGAAGCTGCGTCATCTTCGCCACGTCGGTCGAGTAGATGGACGAGCGGCTGGCTTCGGGCGAGGTGGTGAAGCCGATCTGGTTGTTGATGATGATGTGAATCGTCCCGCCCGTGCGGTAGCCGCGCAGCTCGGCGAGCTGCAACGTCTCCATCACGATGCCCTGCCCGGCGAACGCCGCGTCGCCGTGCAGGAGGACGGGCAGCGCACGGTCAATCACCTGCTCGCGCGGCTGGCCCGCGAGCTGCATCGCGTCCTGCCGGGCGCGCACGATTCCCTCAACCACCGGATCAACGAATTCGAGGTGACTCGGATTCGGCGAGATGGCGATGCTGACATGCTTGCCCGCTTCGGTTTCGCGCTCGCCCTTCGCGCCCTGATGATATTTCACGTCGCCCTCGTCGGCAGGAAAGTCCGGATGGACGCTCCCCTCGAAGGCCGTGAAGATGCGTTCGGAGAAGTTGCCGACGACGTTGGCGAGCACGTTCAGACGCCCGCGGTGCGCCATGCCGAGCGTGATGTCTTCGACGCCCTTCTCCGACGCGCGCTCGACGAGCTGGTCGAGCAGAGGGATGACCGTCTCGCAGCCTTCCAGAGAGAAACGTTTCTGGCCGAGGTACTTCGTGTGGAGGAAACGCTCGAACTGCTCGGCACGGACGAGCTTCAGGAGCAGAGCCTTTTTGATTTCGGGCGACAGCGGTTCTGGGTAGACGAACTCGACGCGGACGCGCTCGCGCAGCCAAACCTTCTGCTCCTTGCTCTGGATGTGCCGGTACTCCGACCCGACCTTGCCGCAGTAAGCGCGGCGCAGGATGTCGAGGATTTCTCGAAGGCTTGCGTTGTGCTTGCCGCCCAGGCCCCCCGTGATGAACTCTCGATCCAAGTCCCAGATCGTCAGGCCGTAAGTTTCGATGTCGAGTTCAGGGTGGTACTGCACCGGCATCGCGTTCAAGGGGTCTATGTCGGCAATGAGGTGGCCGCGCACGCGATAGGCGTTGATGAGTTCGAGGACGCGCGCCTGCTTCTCGACCTCCTCGCGCGCATCGTAGCGGCCCAGAAGCGCCGGGTTGAAGTCCTTCGACCAGCGCATCGGCTGGTAGGGAATGCCGAGGTCGCGGAAGATTTGCACGTAGAACTCATGCTCGCCGAGCAGAAGCTCGTGAACGTGCGCCAGAAACGCGCCCGACTCCGCGCCCTGTATGACGCGGTGGTCGTAGGTCGAGGAGACGTTGACGATCTTGCTGATGCCCAACAGAGACAAAGCCTCCGGCGTCATCGCGTGATACTCCGCCGGGTACTCGATTGCGCCGGTGGCGATGATGGCCGACTGCCCGGCCATGAGGCGCGGGTTCGAGGAGACCGTGCCGATGGTTCCCGGATTGGTCAGGGAGATGGTCGTGTCCTGAAAATCGGGGACGCCGAGTTTGCCCGCGCGCGCGCGCTTGACCACGTCGTTGTAGGCGGCGAGGAAGTCTGCGAACCCAAGCGCGCCCGCGTTCTTAACGTTCGGCACGAGCAGCGTGCGCGTGCCGTCCTTCTTCTCAAGATCAATGGCGACGCCGAGGTTCACCTCCGCGCGGCGCATGCGGACGGGCTGTCCGCCGTCGAGGACTGCGAAGCCGTCGTTCATCTGCGGGAAGAGTCGGAGCGCGCGCAGGATGGCGAAGGCGATGAAGTGCGTGTAGGAAGCCTTGCCGCGCTTGTGCTCGTTCAGGAACTGGTTGACGATGATTCGATTCTCTTCCAAGACCTTGACGGGGACTTGACGGTTCGAGGTCGCCGTCGGCACGCCGAGCGAGGTCTCCATGTTCTCGACGATCTTGAGCGCGCCGCCGCGTATCGGCTGCGCCTCGCCGCGCGACGACGTGTTCGCAGGCTGCCGCGCGGGCTGGGGCGTCGCCTGTGCCGCCGCCTCCATCTGCGTGTCCATCTGCCCGGTGCCTGCGTCCGCGTCTCGTGCGCGTGACGCCGCGCCGTTGTTGCCGCCCGCCGACGCCGCGCGTCCGCCGTCGCTGGCCGCGGGGGCCGCCTCGCCGAGCAGCTCCGTGAAGTACGCGCGCCACGCCTCGTCAACGAGCGACGGATTGCTGCGGTAGCGGTTCAAAAGGCCCTCGACGTAAGTGGCGTTCGCGCCGAAATTCTCCGCGATGACCTCCGACAGGTCGCCTCTGTTACGCTCTTCGCTCAAAGTCTTCTCACCTCGCGCCTGAGCCAAGACCGCCCGCGCGCTTCCGTGGAAACGCCGGGCGCACGCTCTCAAAATCTTCCGGCTGGAAATTACCTCATAGCCTATCACCAACCGCACGCGTTTGCACACGCCTCGCGCGGCGACCGCGCGGCGATATAGAATGCAGTCCGCGCCGCGCCGCAGAGTTAGATTCATCTCCCGCCGACGCCGGATTCGGAGACAGTTTAATGGACTTGATCTTCATCTACGGGCCGCCGGGCGTCGGCAAGCTGACGGTGGCGCGGGAGCTTGCGCGGGCGACCGCGTTCAAGGTCTTCCACAACCACGTCAGCATAGACTGCGCGGAGACAGTCTTCGACTTCGGCACGCCTCCCTTCGGCAGGGTGATTGAGAAGATTCGCATGGCCGTCTTCGAGGAGGCAGCGCGCGAGGGAGTCTCACTGATCTTCACCTTCGCCTACGCCTGCCCCGAAGACACTCCCTTCGTCGAGCGCATCTGCGAGGCGGTCGGGCAACTGGGCGGGCGCGTCTGCCTCGTCCGGCTCATCTGCGACCGCGAAGTCCTTGAGCGGAGGTTGCCGCACCCGGAGCGCGCGCGCGTCGGCAAGATGGCCTCGCTCGAAACGCTGCGCGAGGTCGCGGGCCGCTACGACATCTTCTCGCCCGTGCCCGGACGCGAGAGCCTGAACGTTGACAACACCGCGCTCGCGCCCGCCGAGGTTGCGGAGCTAATCGTCAGACACTATCATCTGCCGGCGGCCAGACCGATTGCGGATTGTTGATTGCGGAGCGGCGGATGGAAAACAACACGCTTCCTGTCGTCTTCAAATCCGCCACCCGAAATCCGCCGCTCCGAAATCCCAGCACATGCCGGAGAAGAGCCTGAACGTCAGAGGCGTCGAGTGGCGCTACGCGACCGCCGGTCGCGGGAGGCAAACCATCCTTCTGCTTCACGGCGCGGTCGGCGGCGCAGAGACGACCGCGCGGCTGGCCGAAGGCTTCGCCGACGAGTACCGCACCGTCGCGCCCACCATCGCCGACGTGCCGACGCTCGCAGCGGCGTGCGACGCCTTGAGCGCTATCCTCGACCGCGAGCACGTCGGGCGCGCGGTCGTCTTCGGCGGCTCGTTCGGCGGCATGCTCGCGCAAGACTTCCTCAAGCGCCGCCCGCAACAGGTCGAACACCTCGTCCTGCTCGGCGCGTCCCTACCAAACCGCGAGGCGGGGGCGCGCGCCCGGAGGATGTTGAAGTTCCTGCGGCTGCTCCCCTTCCCTCTGACGCGCGCGCTGCTCAAGCTGGAGGCGTCGAAGGCTCTGGACGCGCCCGCGCCGCCCGAAGTGGCCGCGCGCGTCGCCGAGTTCAGGCAGCGACTCGACGAATACTTCGACCGCGGGCTGACGCGGGCGGCGCTCCTCTCGCGCCTCTCGCTGAGCGTTGACTTCAACAGCCGCGAGCCGCACGCGCCCAACGACCTCGACGCGTGGCCGGGCCGTGTGCTCCTCGTCGAGTCAACGGACGATCCCGCCGCACCTGCCGAGGAGCGCAGGCGTCTGCGCGAAGCCTACCCGCGCGCCCTCGTCTGCGCCTTCGCGGGCGCGGGGGAGATGATCCCGCTGCTGCGGCTCGAAGAGCTGGTCGGCGTCGTCAAGGCGTTTCTCAAAGAGGACTACAGCTCGCCCTCCGACATCATCGCCGAGTGCGCCGTGGAGGAAGAACACGAACACGCGCTGCGCCCGGAGGAAGAATGCGAGGCGAAGAATTAACGTCGCCGGACAGAGTGAAAAAGAAGTGATGAGTGATAAGAAAAGCTGATGGCTGTTAGCTCTTAGCTGTTAGCTCAAGACCAAAAGCTAAAAGCCAACAGCTAAGAGCTAACAGCCCTTGTCTCACTTATCACTTCTTCATCCTGTAACTGTCGTTGGCGAGGGGCGAGACGGGAAACCGTCAACGCCACTCATTCGGAATCGTGAGCGAAAGACGATGAGAGAAGAGAAAAAGGAAGACCCGTCGCAGCGTCCGACACGCCGCAGTTTCGCGAAGACTCTGGCCGCGGCGGCCATCGCCGCGCCCGCCCTCGCCGCCGCCGCGAGCGCGCAGAAGCCGCCCGCGACCGCCGAGCCGAAAGCTCCGCCTAACCCCCAGCCCACGACGCAGCAAACGCCGCCGAAGCCTTCGCCCGTCGCCGAGGCTTACGCCGACGTGGCGCGCGCGCGCTTCGGTGAACACATCGGCGCGGAGCAGTTCGACGCCGTCAAGCGCGACCTCGAAGGCAACGTCCGCACGGCGGAACGCCTGCGCGCTTTTAAGCTCCAGAACTCCGACGAGCCGGATTTCGTTTTCGGCGCATGAAGCCGTTTGAGAGACTGCGATGATTACAGACGACACACTCTTCGCGCCCGTCACCGAACTCGCCGCGCAGATTCGCACGCGCCGCGTCTCGCCCGTCGAGCTGACGGAAGCATACCTGCACAGGCTTGAGACGGTCGGCAAGCGCCTGAACGCCGTCGCGTTCGTCATGCGCGAGACGGCGCTGCGCGAGGCGCATCAGGCCGAGACAGAGATCAGGCGCGGGCGCTACCGCGGCCCTCTGCACGGCATCCCCTACGGCGTCAAAGACCTCATCGCCACGCGCGACGCGCCGACCACCTGGGGCGCGACACCTTACAAAAATCAGCGCTTCGACTACGATGCGACCGTCGTCACGCGTCTGCGCGAGGCGGGCGCGGTGCTGACGGCCAAGCTTGCGATGATCGAACTCGCGGGCGGCATGGGCTACAACCAGGCCGACGCTTCTCTCACGGGCGCGTGCCGCACGCCCTGGAACACAGCCTTCTGGTCGGGCGGTTCTTCTTCGGGGCCGGGCGCGGCGACGGCCTCCGCGTGCGTCGCCTTCGCCATCGGCTCGGAGACTTCCGGCTCGATCATCACGCCCTCGGCCTACTGCGGCATATCGGGCCTGCGTCCGACTTACGGTGCGGTCTCGCGCCACGGCGCGATGGCGCTTTCGTGGACGCTCGACAAGCTCGGCCCGATGTGCCGCTCCGCGCTCGACTGCGGCCTCGTCTTCTCGACAATCGCGGGCCGCGACCCTTCGGATGCGACCTCGCGCGCGTCCGCCGCGCTCCCGCGCTACTCGCCGACCGCGCAACTACTCAACCCGCGCCGCGCCGCGCGCCGTCTCCGCCTCGCCGTGATGAAGGACTCTTACGAGAAGGCGCAAGGCGAGGTGCGTCAGAACTTCCTCGCGTCGCTCGAAGTGCTGCGCACCTTTGCCGACGTGGAGATGGACGTGAAGCTGCCGGACTTCCCCTACGGCCCGGCGGTCGGGACGATTGTCAACGCCGAGGGCGCGAGCGCCTTCCGCGACCTCATCGAGTCGGGACGCGTCAGCGAGCTTGCTTCGCCCGAGGGGCGTCGGGGCGGCTACGCGGCTTCGCTCGTCACGGCGGTTGACTACCTGCACGCGATGCGTATGCGCGCGCCGATGCGACGAGCGTGGGCAGAGATGTTCAGGAAGCACGACGCGCTCGTCGCGCCCTCGCGCGCGACCGTCTCGTATCCCGTGGACAAGACCTTCGACAAGGCTTATCCCGGCATCGGCGCTTCCTCGCCCATCGGCGCTGCGAACCTCGTCGGCGTGCCCGCCGTCTCCGTCCCGAACGGCCTCGGACAGAACGGGCTTCCCACGGGAACGCAGTTCGTCGGCCCGGCCTGGGGCGAGGGCGTCCTGCTCGAACTCGCGGTCGCCTACCAGTCCAAAACGGACTGGCACAAGCGGCGACCGCCGGAAATTTAAACCGCCGAAATTTTCATCGGACAAATCAGATTCTCTAATCCGAATTCGTGGGCGACGAGTTCATATTTTCGGACGGGCGTCCATCTTTCTGCGCGGGCGCGGGGATGCCGGACACAAAAGTTTTGCAATCGGCTCACGATTTTTTTTCGAGCAACCCGCGCGCGTTGTTTGCGCGTCTAGTGTCACACGCAGTCAGTGGCTCGAAAACTTCAACCAGGGGAGTAAACGATTATGCGTCAGTTATTCTTCGCGGCGATCATCATCGCCTGCGCCGCGCCGTTCGCCTCCGCACAGACGACGGGCGGCGACTACAACAAGTACGACTTCTACGCCGGCTTCTCGCACAATCGTGTGGACGTGGGCTTTAACGACCCGAACCAGAACTTTCTCCAGAACCGCGAGGGCTTCAACGGCATCGAGGGCGCAGTCACCGGCAACATCAGCCGCTACTTCGGCATCAAGGGCGACTACACTTTCCACCGCAAGACCTTCAACGACACCTTCGGCACGACCAACTTCAGCGTGAGGGATGACCTACACACGCTGGTCGGCGGCGTCGAGGTCAAGGACAACGCGACGGAGACGAAGATCAAGCCGTTCGCGCACGCGCTCGCGGGCTTCGCGCACGCGTCCGCCACCGACACGGGGATCACCGGCTTTACGAGCAGCCAGACGGGCTTCTCCGCAGTCTTCGGCGGCGGCCTCGACTTCCGCATCAACCCGCGCTTTGACGTGCGGGCCATACAGTTCGACTACAACCCGACCCGTCTGGGCGGCACGACTCAAAACAACTTTCGCTTCGGCGTCGGCATTGTCTTCAGATAAACGGAGGCCACGCGCGCCGCAGCAGCGTAGTCACGATGAAAGAGCGCCGGGCTGTCTTCCAAAAAGCCCGGCGCTTTTCCGTCTTCAAACCTGAAGGGCGAGCCGTCCTGCGTGACTCGTGAATCAACGGGCGTCGGTTGCGGCAACTCGACGTTCGCCATTGTCACAGGTCACGCAGGACGGCTCGTCCCATCCTTTCAAAAACTATTCTCGCGTTTCGAGCAAGCGCGGCAGGTCGAGCACGAGCGCGACCGTGCCGTCGCTCAACTCCGTCGCGCCGCCGACGCCGCGCCAGCGCGTCGCGTGGCGACCGAGGCCGCGCACGAGTGCCTGCGTGTGAGCTTCCCACGAGTCAACGACGACGGCGACTCGCCCATCCTCGTCCTCTTCACCTTCGTCACGGCGACCGCCCGCGCGCGCCACGAAGAACGCGAGACGTGCCGCAGCGCCCGCGCCCGCTTCTTCGCCCGCGCGCTGTCCCAACAACTCGTCGAGGCGGGCGAGCGGCAGGTCGCGCCCGCGCCAGCGCAAGCTCTGCCGCGCGCCGTCGCTCGTGATGTCTTCATGTTCGGCGTGGCCCGTCTCGACGACGCGCGCCGCGTCCACGCAGTAGCCGTGGCCCGACGAACGCACGATCAGCGAGTCCAGAAGCGCGAGCGTCGTTGATAGACGCAGCTCGAAGGAGGTGCCGCGCCCGCGCTCCGTCCGCACGCGGACTTCACCGCCTGTCTCCTCGACCGCGCGCTCGACCACTTCGAGGCCGACGCCCCGGCCCGAGATGAGCGACGTGCGCGCCGCCGTCGAGAAGCCCGGACGGAAGATGAGGCGCAGCGCCTGCTCTTCGCGCAAGCGCGCGCCCGGCGCGACGAGTCCGCGCGCGGCGGCGACCCGCGCGACCATCTCGGCATCCACGCCGCGCCCGTCGTCCGAGACGCGCAGCATGACGCGGCTGCCTTCGGCGGTGGCCTCGACGCGGACGCGCCCGCTCTCGGGCTTTCCCGCCGCGCGTCGCTCCTGTGCCGTCTCGATGCCGTGATCCACGGCGTTGCGCAGGAGGTGCAGGAGCGGTTCGGCGATGCGATCCGCGAGCGACTTGTCGAGCCGTACGTCGCCGCCCGCGACCTCGAACTCGACGGACTTGCCCGACGCGCGCGCAACCGTCCGGCCCGCGCGCGCCACGCGCTCAAGCGTCGCGCGCAGCGGCACCATGCGTAGTCCCGTCAGACGCTCCTCCAGTTCGACGAAGCGGCGTCGGATGTCTGCCGCATGGGACTCCGACTCTTCGCGCTGCGCCCCGGGCGGCGAAGCGAGATCGAGGGCGCGCGCGGCTTCGGCGAACAGGCCGTGCGCCGACCAGATGATGTCGTCGAGTTCTTCGAGCGACACGCGCACGGGCGTCGTCAGCGAAGAGGCCGACAGCTCCGCCCCTTGCGCGCCCACGTCTTCACCCGCCGCATCGTCAAACGGCATCGCCGTCTCTTCATCCGGCAGCACCGCTCCGAAGGCCGCGGCGTGCGCGCTCAGTTCTTCGCGCGGTCGCTCGCTCGCGCACACGATGCGGAAGCCGACGCGTTCGGGCGCGTCGGCGTTGACGAACGGCTGGGTCGAGACGACCTCGCCGCACTCGCCGAGCGCCTCGCTCAGGCGGCGGAACTGTTCATCGAAAGTGGCGAGGTCGAAGTCGGCGCTGACGACGTAAGCCAGCGCGCCCTCGCGCGCCGCCTCGCGCAGGCGCTGGCGCTCGTGCTCGCCGAGCGCGCGCTCGACCTCGCACGGCAGCGTCTCGAACTCCTGAGCGTCATCGGGGCCGCGCGCCGTCGAGTTCGGGTTCGCCACGGCGAGCAAACGCAGCCGCTCGACGAGTTCCTGCGGCGCGGACGTGGGCACTCCCTTCGCGGCGTCGCTCAGGCTCGCGGCGATTGCCCCGACCGCTGCCTCCGCGGCTTCGAGCGCCGCGTCGTCGAGGGCCGCGCGCCCGAGGCGCACCGAGTCGAGCAGCGACTCGAACTCGTGTGCGAGCCTTTCGGTCGCCTCAAGCCCGGCGGCTGAGGCCGTGCCTTTGATGGTGTGCACCCGTCGGAAGATTCGACCGACCAGCTCGCGCCGCGCTCGCCCCTCCGCGCTCCGCGCGCGCAGCGAAGCCATATCGCCGTGGAGCCCCTCGATGATCTCCTCGGCCCCGGCCAGAAATTCGCTGAGCAGTTGGTCGTCCATAGTCTCGTGAATCGTAAATCGTAAATCGTGAATAGACAAAATCATTTCGGCCCGCAGTCGCGATGGGCGCGGGCCGCGGGCCGACTATTTACGATTCAGGATTCACGATTCACGGCGCTCACGCCGACGCCGTCTTTTCGCCGTCGGTCTGCTGGGAGTCGCCCTCGCCGCCCGGCTCCTCGTCCGGGTGTTTGACGACGTTCTCCTGCGGGCTTTCCCTGTCGAGATCGCGCTTGATGGCGTCGAGGATGCCGTTGATGAACTGCGTGGCCTCGTAGGTCGAGAAGCGGCGGGCGATCTCCAGCGCCTCGTTGATGGCGACGGTGCGCGGTGTCGGCTCGTGCAGGAACTCGTAGACGGCCATGCGGAGGATGTTGCGATCCACGACGGCCATGCGCGAGATGCGCCAGTGCTCGGCGCGCGAGCGGATGCGGTCGTCCAGTTCGGCGACGTGCGCGAGCGCGCCCGTGACGAGGCGGGTCGCGAACTCGCGCGCGCCCTCGTCCAACTCCGGCTCGCCCAACTCCTCCCAGTACACGCGCACGAGATCGTCCGGGCGCGTCGCACCGCCGATGTCAGCCGCAAAGAGCATCTGCAAGGCGCATTCTCGCGCCTTACGCCTTGAACCCATATGATGAAATGCGCGTAAACCGTGAGCCGTAAACCGTGACGAGAAGAACGCTGTTTTGTCTCGTCACGGTTTACGGCTCACGGTTTACGTCTTTATAAAGATTGACCATTTCGACAGCCGACATGGCGGCCTCGAACCCCTTGTTCCCCGCCTTGACTCCCGCGCGGTCAATGGCCTGTTCGAGCGTGTCTGCCGTGACGACGCCATAGAGCACGGGCACGCCCGTCGAGATGGCGGCCTGCGCGATGCCCTTCGTGACTTCGCCGGCGATGTACTCGAAGTGCGGCGTCTGGCCGCGGATGATCGTGCCGAGGCAGACGACGGCGTCGAAGCGTCCCGACGCGGCGAGCCTGTGCGCGACGAGCGGAATCTCGAACGAGCCGGGCACGCGGAAGTGCTCGACCGCTGACTCGTCCGCGCCGAGCCGTTCGAGCGCGTCCAAAGCGCCCTCGACGAGTCGCCCCGTCAGGAAGTCGTTCCAACGGCTCGACACGAGCGCGAAGCGAAAGCCCCCGGCGTTCAAGCGTCCCTGGTGCGTCACAGGCTGCAAAGTCTTCCTCGACTTCTCCGATTCGTTTGGGAGTAAAAGCTGAAATCAGTATAGACCAAAAGCAGCGACGAGTGACAAGCGAGGAGTGACAAGTTCGTGAACCGTAAACCGCGAACCGTGACGGGAGAGTTTTGCGTCTCTTCACGGCTCACGGTTTTTTCGTCTCGTCACGGTTCGCGGTTTACGGTTCACGGCTCTTATCCTTGTCACTCGTCACCGCCCCTTAAAATTGGGCTTGCGTTTTTCGAGGAAGGCGCGCGTGCCTTCGCGCACGTCCTCGGTCGAGAAGAGGCGGCTGAAGAGTTCGGCCTCCAGCTCCAGCGCCTCGTCGAACGGAAGGCGCGCGCCGCGCGCGACGGCTTCGAGGCAGGCTCGGACGGCGAGCGGCGCTGAAGCGTCGGCGACCGAGCGGGCGAGAGCTTCGGCTTCGGCGAGGAGACGTTCGGGCGGGGCGACGCGGTTGACGAGGCCGAGGCGCAACGCTTCGTCCGCGTTGATCTCGTCGCCCGCGAGCATCGAGGCGAGCGCGCGGCCACGTCCGACGGCGCGTGCGAGACGCTGTGTGCCGCCGTAGGCCGGGATGACTCCGAGTTTTGTTTCGGGGAGACTGAAGCGTGCGTCCGTCGCCGCTACGCGCAGGTGACAGGCGAGCGCGAGTTCGCAGCCGCCGCCCGCCGCCGCGCCCTGCACAGCCGCGATGACGGGCACGCCGCACAGCTCCACGCGGTCGCAAACCTCCTGCCCGCGCCCGGCCTTGCGGTGCGCGCCCGCTTCGTCGAGCGATTCTAGCTCGGCGATGTCCGTGCCCGCGCAGAAGTCGCGCCCCGCGCCGCTCAGGATTACGGCGCGCAGGTCACGCCGCGCGGCGACGCCCGCGAAGACTTCGGCGAGGCGGTCGAGCATCGCGCGCGTCAGCGCGTTGCGCTTCGCGGGCCGTTCGAGCCGGACGTGGGCGACCGCTGCGCGCTCTGCAAAACTGACAGTCATAAAGACGTGAGCCGTGAACCGTGAACCGTGACGAGAAAAAACCGCGAGCCGTAAGCCGCGAACCGTTATCAGGCGGAAGCCGCTTATCACGGTTCACGGTTTACGGTTCACGTCTGTTAGACCAAGCTCATCGGCACGGGCTTCTTCGGGTCGGCGTAGTCGTAGAAGCCTCGGCCCGTCTTGCGTCCGTAGAGTCCGGCCTTGACCATGCGCTTCAGAAGCGGCGGCGGGGCGAAGCGGCGCTCGCGGAACTCCTCGAACATGATCTCGGCGATGTAGTAGGTCGTATCCAGCCCGACGAAGTCGAGGAGCGTGAGCGGCCCCATCGGATGGCCGCACCCCAATTTCATGCCGTTGTCTATGTCAACGATTGAGCCTGCGCCCTCTTCGAGCGCGCGAATCGAGTCGAGAAGATATGGCACGAGCAGGCGGTTGACGATGAAGCCGGAGCGGTCGCCGGCGCGCACGGGGACTTTGCCGAGTCGCACGGCGAACTCGACCGCCGACTCGTAAACCTGCTCATCCGTCAGAATCGTGCGGACGACCTCGACGAGCTTCATCAGGGGAACGGGATTGAAGAAGTGCAGGCCGACGAAGCGCGTCTGCCGTTCGGGCTTCGTGGCCGTCATCATCTCCGTGATCGAGAGCGAAGAGGTGTTCGAGGCGAAGACGCACGCGGGCTTGCAGACGGCGTCGAGCTGGTTGTAGGTGTCGCGCTTGGCTTCGAGATTCTCGACGATGGCCTCGATGACGATGTCGCAGTCGCCGAGGTCTTCGAGCGCGGTCGTGCCGCGGATGCGCCCGCGAATCTCCGCCTGCTGCTCCGCGCTGATCGTCCCCTTCTCGGCGAACTTCGCCAGAGACTTCTCGATGCCCGCGAAGCCGCGCTCGCACAGCTCGTCCGTCACCTCGCGGACGATCACGTCACAGCCCCCGGCGGCGGCGGTCTGCGCTATCCCCGAACCCATCAGGCCGCAGCCCAGTACGCCAACTTTGTTAATCTCCATTCTAAATGTTCTCCTGTTCAGATTGATTCATTGTACGCGCGGAAGAATTATTAACATGGAGGGACAAGAGAGACATGACGGAAAAGCAATCCGGGGATTTCAGATTTGAAATTTGAAATCTCAAATCTGAAATCTGAAATTCTCAATCCTGTCTCTCCTATCCCTCCATGTTTGAATCGCCTTCGATTGCCGGAGCGCCGTCACTTCTGTCCGTCCGGCTGCGTCTCGTCCTTCTGAAGCTTGATGCCGAGGTCTTCTCCCTCCGTCTCGACCAACCGGTCGAAATGCTCGTCCCAGGACTTGAAGTCTTCGACGACCTGCTGCGTGCGCCGCTCGCGGTCTCGTGGCCGGAGCGTCTTGTCGTCGGCGATGTCGCGCGCGCGCAGGACGAGCGCCTTGAGGTCGTCGCGCAGCGCGTCGGCGTGCTCGCTCAAGGCGGGCGTCTGCTCAAGCTTCTCGGCGGCGGGCGCGAGCGCGGCGGCATCGCCCTGTGTGAATCTGACGAGCGCGTTCCGCCCGTCGTTCACCGCCTCGACGAACGCCGCGACGGGCGACCTGCCGAGCGTCTTCACGCGATTCGGGATGTTCTTCAGTCGCGGCGGCGGCGCGTCGAAGTGACGCGCGACCATGAAGAAGCTCAGGGCGACGAGCGCGAGGCAGGCGGCCTGCGAGGCGTGCCACGCGAGCGGCGCGGGGCCGCGCGCGCCGGGCCGCTTGTAGCCGACGACGAGCGCCAGCGCCATCCCCGAAACCAGCCCGCCGAGGTGCGCGGCGTTGTCTATGAAGCCGCGCGCCACGTAGCCGATGAAGAGGTTGATGAGAATCGTCGGCAGCATGCCGGTGCCGAAGGCTCGCTTCAAACCCTCCGGCAGCTCGTGCCGGTACTTGAGTCCGAAGACGAAGAGGACGCCGACCAGTCCGAAGAGCGCGCCCGAAGCGCCCGCCGACGGAGTGTCGAAGGCTTTGAAGAGGAACTGCCCGATGGCCCCGTGCGCGAGCGCGGGCCGCACGGTCAGGTAGCTGGCGACGACGCCCGCCACGCCCGTCAACACCCAGAAGACGACGAACTTCGCCGACCCGTAGAGCTTCTCGACGTATGGGCCGAGCATGAAGAGGCCGTACATGTTCGCCACCAGGTGCAGCGGCCCCAAGCCCGGCAGGTGCACGTGCAGAAAGATCGGCGCGACGAAGCGCCACCACTGCCCGGCCTGAATCAGGTCGTTGCGCTTCGCGCCGTAAGCCAGAAGCACCTGATCCTGCGCGCCGCCCGAAAGCCACATCAGAAAATAGACGAAGACGTTGGCGACGATGAAGACGAAGGTGAAGGTGGCGGGCCGGGAGATGACGGCGCGCAGGAAGCGAAGGGTTTCGGGGTCGGCGCGTTCGGCGCGCGCTTTCGCGGCGGCGGGCGGCGCGACCGGCGTGCCGCACATCATGCAGCGCGGCTCGCCCGCGCCGACGAGCGCGCCGCAGTGGCGGCACACCCCCGTTCGCCGCACACCCCCGCCCGCGTCTCTCGACTGACTCTCGGCCAAGACCTCACCCGCTTCTGAAGACTGCCGCCCCAAGTTTTTCCGTTGGCGCGATTTTATAACGGCGCATGGCGCACTGTCATGCAAGCTTCATCCTTCGCCCGAAGGCGTTGACCGCGCGACGGCGCGGGTTGTATAAACCAGAGTTGATGACACCTCGCTTGACGACAGGCTGACTTTTACGTAAGGCTTCTGAACCCCTATGAAAAATATCTTCGCGCTCATCATCTTCGCTGCGTCGCTCCTCCTATCGTTTGTCGCAAAGGCTCAGGATGCTAAGGAGGTGTCAAGGAAGGTACTTCCGTCTGTCGTGCTAGTTGAGGTGTTTGATTCGAGTGGCCGCTTGGAGGGATTCGGAAGCGGATTTTTCGTGAGGAATGATGTAGTAGCTACTAATTACCATGTTATTGCCGATGCAGCATCAGCAAGGGTTACTATAGTCGGTAGCGATTCTCGCTTAGCAGTTTTAGGAACTGTAGGAATTGATAAGAGCCGAGATTTAGCTTTGCTCCAAGTAGATAGGGCGGTCGGAATTCCACTGCCATTACTGCCATTAGGGGAAGTCAGCCAAGTAGAAATAGGCGAAGATATTTACGTGTTCGGCAATCCTAGAGGATTAGAAGGCACAGTTTCTACGGGCATCATAAGTAGCAAAGGCACACGTCAGATTGAGAATGAAGATTTAATTCAGATAACCGCCCCGATCTCGCCGGGAAGTAGCGGAGGGCCAGTAGTCACGAGACAAGGGCAAGTTATCGGAGTTGCATCAGCTTCACTTAACGGAGGGCAAAATCTCAATTTCGCCGTTCCCTCACCATACCTAAGTTTGTTGCTGATTAACATGAGACCAGTCACGCCGCTCAGGAGAGTGGCGGGCGATTATTCTCCTAGAAGTCCTGGGAGTGAAATAGTTCCGAGCGGATGGCTTCGGTTTGCTTCCGAGGCGGGCCGCTTCTCCATCCTGATGCCCGGCCCCGACGCGCCGAAGGACGACGCCGATACCAAGACCGACAGCAAGCTCGGCCAGTACACCACGCACCTCTTCTTACAGAAGACCGACAAGGGTCTCTTCATGGCCGGGTGGGTTGACTACGCGCCGAGCGTGAGGCTCGACGTTCCGGGCGAGCTGGCCGCCAACCGCGACAATTTCGTCAAGGGTCTCAACGCCAGAGTGACCTCCGAGCACCCCATCACGCTCGGCGACAGCCCCGGCATCGAGTTCATCGCCGAGAGCGCCGACGCGACCTTCAAGTCGCGCGTCTACGTCGTCGGCCAGCGCCCCTACATGATTATTGCCGCCACGTTCAACGGCATGGACGACGCGGCGAACGTCGAAAGGTTCCTCGCCTCCTTCCAGGTGAAGAGGCCGGGCCGGTAGCCTCCGGCGTCGCGCGGCAACCCTCGGTCGGCTGCTCCCGCCGGAGACCTCACTCCGGCGTTTCTCTTTTTGACGGAAATCCTGCCAACTAGTTTCGGTCAGACAGATTGAGGCGACCTGCCTCGCGCCGCGTCTCCCACCCAACGTCAACGTTTACGGGCGCGCGCGCTGTCGGCACGTCGCTTGTATTCATATTCGCGGTCGCTTATCTCGATACGAGACGGCCATGACCCCCCCGCGAAGGAGTACAAAGTTTTGAGTCTCAGAACACGCATGCTGACCGCGCTCGTCGCGCTCTCTCTCTTGACCCCCCTTTCGGGCGCGTTCAACGCGTCCGCGAACACGCAGGCGCACGCGCCTTCGCGCCCGCGCCTGCGGAAGATGACCGACGACCTGCAAGCGCGCGCCAACGCCGCGCCGAAGGGGAGCGGCGAGACGGTTCGCGTCATTCTCAATACTGCCGACGGCCAGACGACCGACTCAACCGCCTCGCTGGCCGTAGGGGCGGGCGGGCGCGTGCGCGGGCAGCTCGACGCTCTCGGCCTCGTCGTCGCGGACGTGCCCGTCGCCGGTCTCTCCGATTTGTCCGGGCGGGATGAAGTCTCCTGGGTCTCGTCCGACCAGCCCGTGCGCACGACCGCGACCAGCTACGACAACACGAGCCACAACGAGGTGGCGACGGGCGCGAGCAAAGTCCTGCCCGTCGGCAACAACGCGCTCGCTTCGGGCGGCGGCGGCAACGGCGTCGGCATCGCCATCCTCGACAGCGGCATCAGCCCGCCCGACTCCGCCGAGTTCGCCGGCTACAAGTGGCAGCAGTCCGCCGGCACGCTCGGACTCGGACTCTTCTCGCAGACCTACCTCGCCTCGTACCCGCGCGTCCTCAAGCACATTGACTTCACCGGCGAGGGCAAGACCGAAGACGTTTACGGCCACGGCACGCACACGGCGGGCGTCGCCGCCGGGACGGGCCAGGCCAGCGAGGACTACGCCGCGAAGAACACCGGCTCGCCGACCTACGGCGGCATCGCCACGAACGCCAACCTCTTGGACGTGCGCGTGCTCGACTCCGACGGCGTCGGCCAGGTGTCGAACGTCATCAAGGGCATCAACTGGGTCATCCAGAACAAGAGCGCATACAACATCCGCGTGATGAACCTCTCGCTCGGCGCGGCCCCCTCGCAGAGCTACAAGACCGACCCGCTGTGCCAGGCCGTCTCGAAGGCCGTGGACGCAGGGCTAGTCGTCGTCGTGGCGGCGGGCAACTGGGGCAAAGACGCAACGGGACAGACCATCTACGGCGGCATCCTCTCCCCCGCCAACTCGCCGCGCGTCATCACCGTCGGCGCAACCAACTCGCAGCAGACCAACCAGCGCTCCGACGACCTCGTAGCGACCTACTCCTCGCGCGGGCCGACGCTCGTTGACGGGCTGATGAAGCCCGACCTCGTCGCGCCCGGCAACCACCTCGGCGCGTCACAGACCGCCGCCACGTCGCCCTCGGCCAGCAACTACTACACGACTTCGGGCGGGGGCGGGCTGCTCGGCACGCTGCTGAGCGGCAACACGAGCACCAACACGCCCGTCGCCACCGGCACGTATCAGATAATGAGCGGAACGTCATTCGCCGCGCCCGCCGTATCGGGCACGGTCGCCCTGATGCTCGAAGCCAATCCGTCTCTCACGCCCTCGATGGTCAAGGCCGTGCTGATGAGGACGGCCCAGCGCCTGCCCGTCTACGAGCAGATGGTCTCGGAGAGGAAGATGTCTTCGTTCGCGCGCGTCGTCACGGAGGGCGCGGGCGAACTGAACACGAGCGCCGCGCTCACCGTGGCGAAGGCCATCCGCAAGGATGCGAACAAGGCCGTCGCGGGCAACAACCTCATCACGGCGAAGAACACGACCTACTCGACGCTCGGCCTCAGCTCCCCGATTGCCGGCGAGCAGATGCCGCTCAACAACGGCATCATCTGGGTCGAGGGCATCGCCTTCACCGACCGCCTGACGCTCACCGGCGGCTTCCGCCTGCCCGACGGCGTCACCGTCTCGCAAGGGTGGGTGATGGTTGACGGCTACATGCTGCCGGACGGCACCTATCTCTTCGCTAACGGCTACACGCTGGGGAGCGGCTACACGCTGGGGAGCGGCATCTTGATGAGCGACGGCTACACGCTGGGGAGCGGCATCCTCATGGGCGACGGCATCCTCATGTCGGACGGCATATTAATGTCGGACGGCTACACGCTCGGAAGTGGTATACTGATGAGCGACGGCGTCTCCTCGACGGGCGTGCGCGACAGCACCACCTACGCGAGCCAGGCGACTTGGGCCTCGAACATGATAGACCCGACCTCGGTGCAGCTCGACGACAACCAGGTGATCCTTCAAGGCGAGGCGGCGATGCCGACCTCGGTCAGCCGAATTAACTCGACTAGCCCCCTCTACCCGCACCGATAAAGACAAAAGATGAAGGATGAAGGATGAAGTGAAAGCAGGTTCCTGACAGCCTCACTCTCATCCTTCCGCCTTCATCCTCCATCCTTTTTGATCCTCCTCACGGGAGAGCTTCCGCCGGAAGTTCTCCCATTCCCCTGTGAGGTAACAGATGCGCGAGAAGAGCAAAGATAACTTTGAGAGTCGCGTCTTTCAGACGACCGTGACCGCCGCGGGCCTCCTCCTGTGGGGCGCGTCGGTCGCCGACATCGCCGCGCTGCGCGCGTCAGCCGATCAGTTGACGCTGCTCGCGCTGGTGCCGCTGGCGATCATCGTCGGCATGTTCCCCATCACCTTCCCCCTGCCTTCGGGCCTGAAGTTCACGACCGAGACGATCAGCTTCACGCTCTCGGACGCCTTCACGCTGCTCGTGGCCTGCCGCTACGGCGTGCTCCCGGCGGTCTTCCTCGCCGGACTGGAAGGCTTCCTCAGCTCGCGCGCGTCCGTCCGACGGCTGTCGAGCAACCTCTTCTCGTCGGGCATGATGTCGCTCGCGGCGGGCGCGGCCTCGTCGGCGCTGGCCGCGACGCTCGCCTACGCCTCCGCGGGGCCGGGCAGTTTCACGGCGGTCGCGTGCGCGCTGCTCGTGGCGAGCATCGTGCAGCTCGCGGTCAACGTCGGCCTGCTCTCGACCCTGATCGCGCTCAGGCACGGCGATGCGATCTTGCCGGTCTGGCGCAAAAACTTCGTCTGGGCGGTCGCGATGTTCCTGCCGACGAGCACGGCGGCGAGCCTGATGTACCTGGCCTTGCAGTCGGGCTTCGTCGTCGTCCTCGTCATCGGCGCGCCCGTCCTGCTCACGGTCTATCTCCTGCACCGGCAGTACCGCGATTCCGTCCGCTCGCGCATTGAGACGCTCGCCGCCGCGCATCGCCAGACGGTCGAGGCGCTGGCCGTCGCCATCAACGCCAAGGACGAGGTGACGCACGAACACGTCACGCGCGTGCAGACCTACGCCGCGGGTGTGGCCCGCCTGCTCGGCTGCACGGACGCGGAGGTTGAGGCTCTGCGCGCGGGCGCGCTCCTGCACGACATCGGCAAGATCGCCGTCCCCGACTGCATTCTCAACAAGCCGGGCAAGCTCACCGTCGAAGAGTTCAACCAGATGAAGCTGCACACGGTCGTCGGCGCGCAGATTTTAAGTCGCGTCGAGTTCCCTTTCCCCGTCGTCCCCGTCGTCCGCCACCACCACGAGCGTTGGGACGGTCACGGCTACCCCGACGGCTTGAAAGGCGAGGAGATACCTCTGACGGCGCGGATACTCTCCGTCGTTGACTGCTTCGACGCCGTGCGCGAAGACCGTCCCTACCGCCGCGGCATGACGCGCGAGCAGGCCGTCGGCTACGTCCTCGAAGAGAGCGGCAAGACCTACGACCCGCAGATCGTGGCGACCTTCCTCGCGCACCTGCCGGAGTTCGAGGCCGAGATCGAAGCGACGCGCGCCGCGCCCGCCCCGACCTTCGGCATCGAGGCGGCGGAACAACTCTCCGGGGCGGCGCTCGCCGTCGCGCCCGCCGCCGGGCTTGCCGAGGACGCTGCGCCTGCGCCCGCGCCCGAAGCCGCGCATGCCTCCGAGGAGCGCGCCCTCTACGACCTCGCCGCCGCGCTCGCCGCATGCCGGACGGAAGATGAGAAGTGCGCTGCGTTCGTCGGGCGGCTCGGACGGGTCGTCCCCGCCGACACCTGCGCGCTCGTGCGCATCAGCGCGGAGACGGGCGAGAGCCGCGTCGCGCTCGCCTCCGGGCGCAACGCTTCTCTGCTCGAAGGCCGCGTCGTGCGGCACGGCTCCGGCGTCACCGGCTGGGTGCTCGCCAACCTCAAACCCCTCTTCAACTCCGACCCCAAGCTCGACCTCCCCGAAGACGCGGCGGCGCATTTCAAAGACTACCGCACGCTCGCCGTCGCGCCCGTCGCCGACGACGGCGCGCTCTTCGGCGCGATTGCGCTCTACTCC
This sequence comes from Pyrinomonadaceae bacterium, assembly GCA_036263975.1. GTDB lineage: Bacteria > Acidobacteriota > Blastocatellia > Pyrinomonadales > Pyrinomonadaceae > QHXN01. The sequence continues at coordinate 31,080 of DATARW010000047.1, read as the reverse complement.
GCAACTCTCCACGAGTACGACGCGCGACACGGGCAACTCCTTTGCGAAGCGGCGAACATCTTCGCGCGCTCGCTCGTCGCGGGACTCGAAGAGACGCGGGCCGAAGTTGCCGCCCCACAGCCCAGGCCGCAGCGCTTCGCCGTCACCACGCTCGAATCGAGCCTGACCCATTGAACCGCAACCGCGCATCAGCGAGCGGACGTGAATAAACGCGGAAGCGTGGAACGTGGAACTGAGAGGCAAGCGTCTTTCGGTTCCGCGTTCCGCGTTCCGCGTCCCACGTTCCACGCTTCCGCGTTCGCAAACAGCGAGGGCGCGTTCCTCACAGGAAGCGCGCCCTCGCCGTCACCTTGAACGTCTTCTCTTCGCTTATCTCGGTCGCGGGGGTGCCGCGCCAGGCGGGACGATCCAGAGTTCGGTCGAGCCGGCCTCGCGCATGCCGCCGTCGAGGACGACGATGCGCGAGGCGTCCATGCCGCGCGTGCGCGTGAGGTAGTCGCGCGCGCGGTCGCCGCGCTGCTGGCCTGTGCCGTAGCGTTTGTTCCGACCGCCGTAGGCGATGATGTAGCCTTGAGCGCCGGGGTTGTTCTGTAGCTCGATGGCGAAGTTGTCGAGGCGTGCCTTCTCGTCGTCGCGCTGTATCTCGCCGTACTCGTCCGCCTTCGTCGGGTTCGGCGGCGCGGGCACGCTGCTCTGGCAAGAGGCGCGGCATTCGAGATTGTAGCCCGCGACCTCGACCGTCGCGCCGATGGGCTGGCCCGCCAAGCCCGACGTGTCAACCGTGATGGTCTGCGTGCCCTGACCCGAAAGAATCTTGCCCCCCGTGATCTTCCAGTTGTAGACGGGCGTGACGCCCGCCGTGCCGCCGCTCATCGAGGCCGTGAACGTGATGGGCGCACCGGCCTGCTGCACGTCGGGGCACGACATCGTGATGTTCGGGCAGACGGGGCGCGGCGGCGGACAGGTGCGCACCACCACCTTCGTCGAGGTGAACGCCGTGCAGAGCGGGTTGTCAACGGGGCCGCTCTCGGCGGTCACGGCGGCGTTGTAGACGCCGGGCTGCGCGCCCGACAAATCCCACACGACATCCTGCCCGTCGCCTTCGAGCCGACCGCCGGAAACGTCCCAGCGGTAGCGCAGGGGCTTGCCTTCGGGACTGACGCCCGTGGCCTTCAGACGCACGCGCGGGTTCGACATACTTTCGGCGTCGGGGCAGAGCGTGACGACCTGCGTGTCCGCGTCGAGCGTGATGGTCGGCGGCTGGTTCTGCGGCGCGGGGGCTGGAGCTGCCTGCTTGTTCTTCTGCGACGCCCGCGTGGACGTGTAGACGAAGGCCGAGAGGGCCAGCAGCAGCAGGCCGAAGACGACGGCGGTGCGCTTTCCTGAAGGCATGTCCGACTCCTTACTGTTCTACGTTTGACTGGTACGGCGCACAGGTTAAACCAAAACCCTCCGCGCCACAACGCTATTTTTACAATCACTGAAAACGACCAATCCCGCCGCGTTTCCACTCCGCCCTGCCAAAGTCACGGGCGCGGCCCGCGACTACAGCGCCCGCGCCTTTGAAAATTGTGTGAAGCCGCGTGGCTCCGCTCGGCTTCAGGCTCACTCCGAGCGTGCTATACTTGCGGGCATAGTTACAATCATGCGGATGAAGACGGCGTGCCGGTATGCCGTCCGGAGGGAATCAATGATTAAAGGAAGCGAGCGAAGGGAAGCCGATTACCCGGTGGAAAAACTTTTTCTCGACCGCTGGTCGCCGCGCGCCATGTCGGGCGAGGAGATCGCGGAGGAAGATTTGATGGCGCTCTTCGAGGCGGCGCGCTGGGCACCCTCGTCTTACAACAACCAGCCCTGGCGCATACTCTACGCGCGGCGAGGCACCGCAGCCTGGCCGCTCTTCTTCGGCCTTCTCGTCGAGGGCAACCGGGCTTGGGCGGACGACGCCGCGGCGCTCCTCCTGTTCGTCTCGAAGACGACGTTCGACTTCAACGGGCAGACTTACCCGACGCACTCGTTCGACACCGGCGCGGCGTGGGAGAACCTCGCGCTGCAAGCCACGCTCAAAGGCTACGTCGCCCACGGCATGCAGGGCTTCGACTACGAGCGCGCACGCACGCAGCTTGGCATCCCCGAAGGCTTCCGCGTCGAGGCGATGGCCGCCGTCGGCAGGCCCGGCAAGGTGGAAGACCTGCCGGAGAACCTTCGGAAGGGCGAAGCGCCCAGCCCTCGGAAGAAGCTCGCCGAGATAGTCAGCGAGGGAAAGTTCGGCTTCTGAGAAACGCCGGGACGAAGTAGATGACGGATGAGGCGACGACGAACTCGTGCAGAAAAACAAAGGCCCGCGTCGAACGTTCGACGCGGGCCTTTGACTTGGACGCTCTCTTTCGGGTCAGGCGAGCGGTCGTTAAATTCAGTGTGATGGCGGCGGCGGAGGCAAAGCAGCGGACGCGTTTGGAGGAGCGGCGGGAGCGTTAGCAACGGCTGCTGCGTTCGTCGTCACAGCGCCCGCGGGCGCGTCCGACTCGAAGCGCACGTTGCCGTTGACGCCTTTGATCTCGATGGGCGAGCCGCCGTCGCCGAGGCGCGCGCGCATGTTGGAGCCGTTCTGGCGTTCCTGCATCGTGACGTTCGGCACGTTCAGAGAGAGGCCGCCGTTGTTGCCCTTCACGTCAATGTCGGCGTTGACGTTCTCCTTGAGCCGAATCTCGACGTTGCCGTTGACGCCCTTGATGTCCATCCCTTGCGCGCCGAGCTGCGCGACGCCGAAGCGGACGTTGCCGTTGACGCCCTTGACCTCGGAGTGGCCGAGCGACTGCGCCACCTCGACGCGCCCGTTGACGCCGCCGACCTCGACCGCGCCGTCAACCTCGCCGATGCTGACGGGGCCGTTCACGCCCTTCGCCGAAAGCTCGACGCAGCGCGGCAAGCTGAGCGTCACCTCCTGACGCACGTGCCCGCCCCCGCCCCACAGCCAGCGCCAGAAGCCGCGCCCGCCGTCCGAATCACCGTGGACGACGACGCTCGAAGCGGTCAGCTCGACCGTGACCTTGTTGTATTCGAGGTCGTCCGCGTCGTCGGCGGTGCGGACGACGCGCACGTCAGCCGTGTCGGTCTCGGACGTTTTGACCTCGACCGAGCCGTTGATGCCGCGCACCTCGACGCGCGCGCCCGCGTCGAGCCTGCCGGTCTGGTGCATCTCCTCCTGCTTGCTCACGTGCGGACTCCTCGACTTCGACACCCAGCGACCGGCGACCGCCGCGGCGACGATCAGTAAGACGACCAAGAAAATGCGACCTTTCATTTCTCACCTTCCGGCGGCGGCTGAAACGCACGTCGGTGCTGATAGCTCCGGCCTGCCGCTGCTTTTGAATGTTGTAATACTGTGCCCGCTCAATCGGTCAGGAAGTCAAACGACGCGGCGGGCAGCGAAGTTCTCATTTTTCCGCGCCCGCGCCGGAACTTAGAGCCGCGGCGATTTCCGCCGCGACGCGCGCGTTCTCTTCGAGCAGCGCGACGTTGGCGCTGAGTGTCGCGCCGCCGCTCGCGCGGCTCATGTGCGCGAGCAGGAAGGGCGTGATGTCGCGCCCGCGCACCCCTCGATGCTCGGCCTCCGACAGTGCTTCCGACAGCGACTCTTCAATCACGCGCGCGTCAACCTCGGACTCCGACGGCACCGGCACGCAGACGACGAGCGCCGCTTCGAGTCCGAGCGCGTCGCGCGCGCGCGCCAGCCCGGCCACCTCTTCCGCAGAGTCGGCGCGCACGTCAACGGGCAGCCCCGTGCGGCGCGTGTAGAACGCGGGCATCTCTTCGCAGCCGTAGCCGACCAGACAGACGCCGTGCGTCTCAAGCCACTCGCGCGTGGCCGGGAGGTCGAGCACGGACTTCGCTCCCGAACAGACCACGGTCAGAGGCGTGCGCGCAAGCTCCGGCAGGTCTGCGCTCACGTCGGGCAGACGCCCGCGGTGCACGCCGCCGATGCCGCCCGTCGCAAAGACCTTCAGGCCCGCGCGGCCCGCGACCCACAGCGTCCCGGCGACGGTCGTCGCGCCGTCCAGACGCCGCGCCACGACGAGCGCGAGGTCGCGCCGGCTCACCTTGCGGATGCCGGAGCCTGTGGCGAGCCGTTCGAGCTGCGCGTCGTCAAGCCCGACGCACAGCTCTCCGCCGATGACGGCCACGGTCGCGGGCACAGCGCCCCGCCCGCGCACGATCTGTTCGAGACGGCGCGCCGTCTCAAGATTCAGAGGACGCGGCAGCCCGTGCGCGATGACCGTTGATTCGAGCGCCACGACCGCGCCCCCCTCGCGCACAGCCGTCTCGACTTCTTCACTCAGCTTCAGGAGATTTCGATCAAGCATCATGGAATTAACAGGGATGGACAGGATAGACAGGATGAAGGCAAAAGTAAAAAGGCAAAAGGCAAAAGAGGGTGATAGGTTTTGGGTGCCGGGTGCCGGGGGCTGGTGAGATTCAATTCGCCAGCACCTAAAACCCAACACCTAAAACCCAACACCCAACACCATCTTTTGCCTTTTGCCTTTTTACTTTTGCCTTCTTCAGCGGATGCGCGTGGTGAAGGCGACGCTGCCGGCGTTGTTGGGCGAGGTCTGGCTGAGGCTGCCGGTGAAGCTCCAGCGGATGTGCGTGACGTTGCGGTCGTAGCCCGCGGGTGCTCCGCCGCCGCCCGACGCGGGCGTGTAAGCGTAGGTCGCGCCGCCGTCGTTCGAGTAGGCGACCGTGACGGTCAGGCCCGTCGAGCCGAGCGTCGTGACGACCGAGCCGACTTTGAAGTCGGTGTTGTCGCTAATCTTCAGGCCGGAGGCAGGGTCGGGATCAATGATGACGAGGTTCTGCACCGCCGCGCCGCCGAGGTTCGAGAAGGCTATCGTGTATGTGATGTTCGTCCCCGGCGTCGCGTTCGGGCCGCCGAGCGTGAATGACTTGTTGAGGTTGACGTAGAGCACGTTCGTCGTCGCGGTGCTGCTGTTGTTCGCGGACGAAGGGTCGAAGGTCGCGTTCGACACGCTCGCGGTGTTCGAGACGCTGGGCGCGGCAGCCGCCGCGACGCCGACGCTCAGCGTGATGGCTGAGAGGTTCGCGCCGCTGGCGAGCGGGCCGGGGTTGGTGCACGTGACCGTGCCGCTCGCGTTCGAGCACGTCCAGCCCGTCCCCGAAGCGGAGACGTAGGAGAGTCCGGCGGGCAGCGTGTCGGTGACGGTGATCGTGCCCGTGGCCGACTGCGGGCCGGCGTTGTGAACGGTGAGCGTGTAGCTCGCGTTGTTGCCGACGGCGAAGGTCGAGGCCGCGGCCTTCGTGATGGAGAGGTCGGCGGCGGAGACGATGGAGTCGGTGTCGGTGGCCGTGTTGTTCGCGGGCGTGGCGTCGGTGAGCCAGGAGGGCACGGCGACCGTGGCCGTGTTGGCGAGCGTGCCCGAAGAGGCGTTGACCGTTCCGCTGATCGTGTAGGTCGCCGTGCCCGATGCGGCGAGCGTCGCGCTCGTGCTGACGCTGTTGCCGCTGCCCGACGCGGCGGTGCACGAAGAGCCTGCGGAGGCGGCGCACGTCCACGTCACGCCCGTCAGGGTCGCGGGCACGGTGTCCGTGACCGTGCCGGTGACGGGGTACGTGCCGTTGTTTTTGACGACGACCGTGTAGGTCACGGTCGCGCCCTGAAAGGTGTTCGTCACGCCGTCGGTTTTCGTGATGGAGAGGTCGGGCGCGGGGACGACGGCGCTGGAGAGGTCGCCCGTCGAAGTCGTGCCGCCGCTGAGCGCGCCGATGAGCGATGCGGCGAGCGACGGCAGCGTGACGGCGTAGAGATCGGAGGGGCTTTGCGTCTGTACGAGCAGGCGACCCGTCGAGTCAACGGCGAGGCCGAGCGTGCCCGGAGTAGCGCCGCCGGGAAACGTCAACGTGCCGACGAAGGTCGCCGCGCCTCCGGCTACGGTGCCGGAGTAGAGCTGCCGGTTCTGGTTGATGACGTAGAGCGTGTTGCCGGAGAAGGCCATGTCGCCGCCGTTGCCCGTGCCCGTGAGGGTCGCCACCGGAGTCGCCTGCCCCGTGTTCTGGTTGACGGTGTAGAGCGTATCGTTGTCGGCCCCGCCGCCGCCCGACATGAAGTAGAGCGTGTTGCCGAGGAAGGCCATGCGGTAGCCGCTGCTGACGTTGCCGCCGGAGGTCGAAGGGCCGATGTTGCCGAGCAAGACCGGCGCGACGTTGGGCGTCGCGGGGTTGAAACGATAGACCGCGCCGTTCGACCCCGACGCCGCGTTGATGGCATAGAAGATCATGCCGTCGGAGGCTCTCTGCGCGAGCGTGGCCGCGTTGCCGCCGGGATAACCCGTGTAGACGAGCGTCTCCGCGCCCGTCGCCGGGTTGACGCTCCAGATGTTGTTGCTGCCCGCGGAGGCGTTGCCGCGGATGTGGTAGATGGTCGTCTGCGCTGAAGCGGCGGACGCGAAGGCGAGGAGCGACAGCAAAACGAGGAGCATCCGGCGCTTCAACCGCGCGTGAACGAGCGCGTGCGCGGCGTGCGGCGTGCGCGCGTCGGCGGCGTGCGCATCACACACCGCGCCCGACGCACACCTCATAGCCGTTCGTGCCGCACGCGCCAAAGGCTATTCCTCCTCCTCGTCGTCCTTCTTACCTTGCGCGTCGCCGGCCTGACCTTGCGCGTCCGCGCGCGGCGTGCCGAAGAGGTCGAAGAGGTTCGAGAGCTTCGACGAGATGGTGAAGTAGAAGCCGCGGCGCGCGGCCAGCAGCGGCGATGCGCCCGGCTCCGTCACGCCCGTCCAATTGTAGCCGCCGCCGAGGCGCAAGTCCGAGAGCACCCAGAAGCCCACCTCCGTGCCGAAGGATGCGCGCGCGGTGCCGGTCACGGGCTGCGCCAGCCAGCGCCCCTCGCCCGCGAAGTCCACGTACTTGCCGAGGCGATAGACGCCGCGCCCCTGCATCAGGTAAGTCAGGGTCGAGACGCGCACGAGTCCCGGCGAGGCCGTGTCGCCGAACTTGAGCGCGAAGCGACCGTAGAGTTCAAGGTTGCGCATGGCCTGATAGTAGCCGTCCGTGGAGAGCGTGTCGGAGCGGTCGCTGGTCGCGCCCTCGGTGCCCGCGCCGGCTTGCGCGATGTCGCGGCGCGTGTAGCTGAAGAGGAGTCCGGCCCGGTCGCTGTTGAGCGGACGCCAGGCGAGCGCCGCGGTCGCGGTCAGCGCGGAGCTGTCGCGCCCGGCGAAGTTCGTGCGCGAGAACTGGAAGCGGGCGAGGCTCGTCACGTTGTCGAAGAGACGGCCCGCGGCGCTGAGCGTCAGCACCGTGCCGAGGCCGTCGCGGTCGCGCATCTCGTAGCGACCCGTCGTGCGAAACGATTCAATCGGCTGCCAGGAGAGGCCGAGGTGCGCGCTGTTGAAGCTCTTGCCGTTTCCGGCGAGGTGGAAGCCGCGCTCGTAGCCGAGGTCGAGCGAGAGTTCTTTGTTGAGCGGCAGGCGGTTCGACAGTCCGATGACGGCGAAGCTGTCCGTGCCGTTGATGCCGTTCTCGATCTGGTAGCGCGAGTTGAGGTCGGCGAAGCGACCGAGCTTGGTCTCGACGCCGATGGCCGTCTCGTTGCGCGCGGTGGTGGCGGCGAAGCCCGTGGCGGTGGTGTCGCTGATGGGCACGATGGGCGCGGCGGACAGACGCTCCGTGAAAAAGAGCTTCGTGTACTGGTTCCATTGATAGGTCGCCGCGAGCGTCGTCTGATTCGGGTAGGTCGGGTCGGCCTCACCGAGGTTCTGCTCGCGCTTCGCGGAGAGGCGAATCTTGTCGGTCGCCTGATACTCCGCGCCGACGGTGACGAGGTTCGAGTCGGTCTGGTGGCCGGAGAGATCGTCCTTGAAGCTGCGGAAGTCGTAGCCGAAGGTCGCGCGCAGGCGGTCGCTGAAGTTCTCAGTCCAGAGGAGCGAAGCCGTCTCGCGGCTGTTGTCCACGTTCGCCGTGTGGTTGCGCTCGTCCATGAACGACAGTTTGGCGCGCGCAGACTTCGTCACCTTCACGTCGAGCGAAGCCTCGACCCGCTGCGAGCCGGGCGTGACGGTCGCGCCGAACGGATTGAGGAAACCTTCGTCGGCGCGCGCGTAGGTGGCGCGCAGCATCGCCTCGCGGTAGGGGAGCGGCTCTTCGAGTTCGACGCGGTAGGCGTTGCCGTCGTGGCGTTCGTCGAGGCCCGCGCCGGAGAGGTTGCCGCCCGAAGAGACTCGCCCGCGCGAGGTGGCCCACTCCATACGGATGTGCCCGCCGTGCGGCAGCTTCTTCTCCGCGTCGAGGCCGCCGAGGACGAACGCGCCGAACTCGCCCTGCCGCTGGTCAACGAGCGAGAGGCCGAGTTTGAGTCCGAGACCCTCGAAATTTTTGTAGGCGCGCGCCGTGTAAACCGCCTGCGACATGCCACCGGCTTGATACTCGTAGGTGACGACGACCTGCACGAGGTTGAACGAGAAGTCGAAGGCGGAGATGGGCCGGAGGAAGAACATCTCGCCGGTCGAGGCGTCGAGGTTGTAATCAACCGAGCGGATGAGCGCCTCGCGCGAGATGATCGCTTCGGGGTTGCGGCGGTCGCGCACCTCGATGATGACCGTTTCGGAGCCGGGCAGGATTTCGGCGTGCGAGAGGTGCGCAAATCCGAGCGCGTCGCCCGGAAACACGTCGCGCGCGAAAGCGGTGTCGGGCCGCGCGCCCGTCACCGAGATGTAGTCGCCCTTCGAGTCTTCGAGGTGGAGCTTCGCGCCGGTGAGCTTGCGAGTGTAAGCGGCAAGGCCCGCGTTGCGGTTCTCCGTCTCCATGTCGCCGAAGAGGAAGTAGGAGCGCTTGTGGTCAACTCTCAGGTAGAGCTTCGAGTTGCTTTGCGCGTCCTCGTAGCGCGTCGAGGAGTCGCCGAAGAGCGGGTAGGTGCGATCCAGCGGGTCGAACTGGAAGAGGCGGTCGTGGCCCGAAGTGCGATTGATGGCGTGGTTGCTGTCGTAGGCGAGCGTCAGGAGGTTCGAGCCGAGGAACTGCCCGCGATAGAAGAAGGCGAGACGGCTGCGGACAGACGCGTCCGACTCCGCGCCGGAGAGGTCTGGTGCGCCGCTGCCGAAACTCATCTCGGCGAGGCCGACGAGGATGGACGGGCGGACTTCGGGCGTGATGCGTAATTCTCTCTTCACTTCGACCGCGCCGGTCGTCGCGTGAATCTCCGACGCGCCGGGCGCGTTGTCCGCGACGAGCACCGCGCGTCCCTCGCCGCCGACGAGCGGCACGATCTGTTCGCTCGCCTGCGCGTTGTTCTGCGCCGACGGGACATCGGCGTTGCTACCTGCGCCCGCCGCCACGTCGTTCAAAGCGGCGACCGCGACCCTGTTCTTCTCGGCGGCCTTGTTCTTCTCGGCGGCCTTGTCCCTGCTCCGGTCGGCGTCCACGCCCTTCCGAGTCGCTTCGCTCCCGCCGTCGTCAACGCGCAGCAGGTGGCCCGAAGAGACCGTGAGCGCGACCGAGCCGTCCGCCGCAGGGTGGTTCCACTGGTCGAAGGCGCGCACGCGCACGTTCGTCGAGTCGCGCCCGCCCGCGGAGAGTTCGGCCTTGTCGGTCACGATCTCCAGACGCTTCGCAGGGCCGCGACCGTAGGCCGTGACCTCGACCGACTTGCCCACGGCACCGTCGGGGCCGATGGCGGTGACGCGGATGTGGTTCGGGCCGGGGGCGACGTTGAGGCCGACGAAGGTGTAGGTGGCGAGGTCGTTCTTGTGGTCAATCCTCTTCTCGCCGATCTTCGAGTCGGGCACGCGCTGGCCCGCGACCTCGACCGAGACCGTCCACGCGGCGTTCGTGCGCGCCGCGATTTCCAGCGCCGCGCCCGCCACCGTCTCGTCCGGCTGCGGCGAGAGGACGCGCACCTCGCCGGGCGCGACCGGCTCAAGCGTCTCGTCCGTCGCCATCTCGTAAGTGCCGGAGGCGAGCGGCGTCTTGCTCTTCGACGCACCATCGTTCCCCGACGCGCTCTCATTGTTAGTCGCGCCGTTCGTTGCGCCCTCGTTCTTCGATGCGCCCCCGACGCCCGCACGCGCACCGCTGTCGCCGCGCGCGTCCTCGCCGCGCGCGACCGCGTTATTCTTCGCCGCGTCCGCGCCTCCGAAGAGCGAGCCGCTCAAGGGGCCGCGCGCGCGCGCCGACTTCGAGCCGGCGTCCGGCGCATAAGTGTTCTTGAGGGCGGAGTCGTTGACGCCCGCGGCCTCGCCGTCGGGCGAGCGCAGCGCGAAGTTCTGGCGCAGCAGCGCGCCGCCGCCCAGAGGCGTCCGCAGAAGGCGCGTCCAACTCTTCTCGTCGCGGCGTCCGGTGTCAACGAGCGAGTAGCCCGGAGGGAGAGTCAAGGGGTCGAGCGAGACCACTTGCGAGCCGCCGTTGACGGCGGGGAAGTTGTAGAGTCCTTCCGAGTCGGTGATGACCGACTGGCCGTTGTTGAGGTAGATGCGGACGCCGGGCAGGCCGCGCTCGCCGCCGTCGAACCGGCCGTTGAGGTTCGCGTCAACGTAGACGCGACCGACGATGACCTGCTGCGAAGAGAAGATGCCGTTGCGTATGTGCACGGCGACGCGCGCCGGGGAGGTGGAGACGCGCTCGCCCGTGGTGAGCGTGCCCGCGGCGGAAGCGGAGTTGAACTGGTCGCCCTCCTGCGCGTTCGCGCCGACGCGCACGCGATATGTGACGACGACGCGCGCGCCCGCGAGCACGCGGCCCAGGTGGAAGACGAGTTGGCCATCGGTCGGGGACTGAGGCTCAAGGGAGCGCGCCGGGTCGGGCGGCGACTGAAGCAGTCCCGTGCCTTCGGCGTAGTGGAAAGAGGGCGGCAGTTGATCGCTCAACGTCACGTCGTCGGCGGCGACGGCGGTCGCGTTGTGAACCTCGACGCGGTAGGTGATGGTGTCGCCGATCTCGGCTGAAGGGCGATCCGCGCTCTTGGTTATCTCCAGCGCCGTGTTCTCGAACAGAGGGATGTTGAGCGCGTAGGCCGCGAGTTTTTGAATCTCGACCGCGCCGTCGGTGACTTCAAAGCTTCCGTCCTTCGCGACCGGCTGGCCGTCGAGCGCGTGGACGCCGAGCGTGAAGAGGCCCGTGCCGTCGGAGGCCGGAGAGATGTCGGTCTCGATGAGGCGGGCGCGGTAGCCCGGCGCGGTGACGTTGAGGAAGTAGTGTGCGGGCGTCTGCGGCGAGCCGAGCTGCGCGGGCGCGAGCACGAAGCTCCAGCGGCCCTGATCGTCCGCCGCGAACGGGTTGGTGTTGCGGTTGTTCGGGTCTGAACCGGCGGTCGCGTCGAGCGCGACGCCGGAGTTGCCGTTCGAGTCGGCGAGCAGCGAGACGCGCGCGCCCGCGACGGGTGTGCCCGCGCTGCGCCCCTCGTAGACGACTCCGAAGGGATTGACGACCGCGGTGGCGTTGGTGCTCGCGGCGGCGGGCGCGTTCTCGGCTGTCGTCACGGCGTTGTTGACGACGCCCGTGCCGTGCGCGACCGCCGCAGAGGCCCGCGCCTGAAACGCGACCTCGACCAGTTCGCCGACGGCGACCTGCGCGAGATGAATCTCGATGCGGCGCGCGACGACCAGACCCTCGTCCGAGTCGTCGGCGTCGGTGAGCGCGCGGCTGCCGAGGCGCAGCGTGCCCGCAACGTAGTCGAGGCCGTCGGGCAGGTCGTCGCGCATGACCACCTTGCGAGCGGGGATGTCGCCGCTGTTGCGGAAAGAGACCGTGTAGTTGAGCGTCTGGCCCGGCGTCGTGGTGACGCGGTCGTGCCCTTCGACGAGCTTGACGGGCGGAAGCGCGGGGCTGTCGGGCGAGGAGAAGCGCGCGCCCTTGCCGTAGGTGTTGACGATGGTTCCGGAATCCTGCGCGCCCGCGTTGAGCGCGTCGGCGACGCTTGAGCGCGCGTTGATGCGGATGGTGAGCTGCTGGCCCTGCTGGCCGCCGCCCGTGTCAACGATGGCGATGACGCTCGTGCACTCGCCGCGCGCGAGGCGCGGACTCATCGTCGAGTTGAGCGTGATGAGATGGTCGGAGTCGGTGACGGTGCCGGAGGCGTCCGTGTCGAAGTAGAGCGAGACGAGCGCGGCGGGGGCGGCAACGTCCGCCGAGGTGATGGTGTAGAAGTCCGGGGTGTTGCCCGTGTTGCAGATGCGGAAGGGGCGCACGACGCGCTCGTTGGGCGCGACCGTGGCCGAAGGGTCGGTCTCGTCGGGCGTGACCGTGACGGAGGCGACCGTGAGCACGGTGATGGAGATCGTCGGGGAGACGGTCGCGTAGCCCGTGCCGTCGGCGTCGGTGTAGGTGGCCTCGGCCCGGTTGGAAATGGTGACGCCCGCCCCCGCAATCCCGTCGGCGCGCAAGGCCCGGCCACTCGCCGCGAAGGCGACGAGGAGCGTGAGCGCGAGCGCGCAGACGAGACTGCGGGGGCGGGCGTTAGTCATGGAGAAGATCAGGAGGAGGTGTTGGGTGTTGGGTTTTAGGTGTTGGATGTTGGGTGTTGGATTTTCTTTTACCAGCACCCAGCACCCAACACCCAACACCTGTGGTTAGTTGATCTGACGCCGGAACTTGAACGTCGCGCTGCCGCCGGGGTTGAGCGTGCCTGCGGCGTCCTTGAGGAACGTCGAGGCGGCGGTGACCGCGCCGTTGGTGTTGCCGTCAGTGATGGTGCCGCCGTTGGAGTCGGACGGGGCGGGAGAAGTCACCTGCGTGGTGTTGGCGGCCCAGTTGTTCGGGGCTGCCGCGCCGTCCTCGCTGATGACGATGCTGGAGGCGACGAGGTTGACGCAGCCCGCGCCGCCGCCGCCCACGGAGACGTTCGAGTAAGTGACCGTGTACTCGATGGCCGCGCCGGGAACGGGGTCGGTGGCTGCGCCGACGCCGGTGCCGTTGATGACGGTAAAGCTCTTCACGAGTTTCAGGAAGCCCGTGTAGAGGTTGTCGAGCGTGTCGTTCTTCTGGGTGTTGGTGATCCCGGAAGTGGCGCGGATGGTGGTGCTGAAGCCGCCCGACTGCAAGACGGCAGTGCCCGCCGGCGCGGTGACGCGCGTGATGAAGTTGGCCGACGCGCCGAACGCGACGGCGATGGTCGTGCTGCCGCCGCCCGAGACGGTCGTGAACGTCGTCCCGCCGTTCGTGCTGATCTGGACGGTGAAGCCCGCGGGCACTGTAGGCGCGGTGAGCGTGAAGGTATCGTCGGCGTTGCCGGTGTTCTGCACCGTGTTGGTGAAGTCCACGCTGGAGGCAGCCGCGAGGGTGTTGAGTTGCGACAGCCCCGCGATGGCCGCGGGCGCGACCGACTTGTTGGTGTAGTCGTCGTTGTTGTTGGTCGGGCCGACCGCCGCGGGCACGCCCGACGGGCCGAGGAGGACGTTGCCTGCCTGCGTCAGCGTCGTCGGGAGCTGGAAGCCCTGGGTGGCGCTCAAGGGGTCAACGCCGGAGCGCGGCTCGTTGAAGTCGGCGTTGCCGTCGCCCTTGTTGACGACGAGGTCGCCCGACTGGTCGGTCAGGTTCGCCGCGACGGTGTTCTTGCCGAAGGCGTCGCCGATCTCGTAGATCGGATTCGTCGCGTTGATGCCCGTGTTGACGGAGACGACGAACTGCATGTTCGTCACCGACGCTCCGGCGGCGAGCGACGCGCCGACGTTGTAAGCGACGCGCACGGTGCCGCTCGCGGGCGAGGGCACGGTGGTCGTCCACGTGGCTACGGTCACGGGGTCGCTCGAAAGCGGCGAGACCGAGTACAGGACGGTGACGCCCGCGGGCGGCGTGACCGAGACGAAGCTGGTGCGCGAAGGCACTGGCACGATCACGAAGACGCCGGTGTTCGAGCCTGCCGGGGCGTTCGTCAGCGTGCGCGCAGAGACGGCGCGCGCGCCCGTGTTGTCGAGGCTCCACGTGTAGGTGATGTTCGAGCCGAGCGCCACGGGGCCAGCGGGCGCGTTCAGGTTCAGGCGAAGCTGCGCGTCGTTGTCAACCGTGGTCGAGATGTCGCCGCGCGCCTCCGATTCGCCGTTGACGGGCGCGGTCGTGCCGCCGGGGACGGACGTGCGAACCTCGTTGGCGGAACTGTTGGCCGTCTGGTTGTCGAAGGTCGGGCCGCCCGTCGAGGAGTCGCCGAGCTTGACGCTGATGGTCGAGCCGGAAGCGGCGGCGGCGTTGATGTTGACGCGCACGATGACGGTCAACGTCGCGTTGTGGGCAATCGAGGCCGAGAGCACGTCCGCGCCGTTCGTCAGGATGTCTGTGTCTCCGGCGTCAATGCCGTTGCCGTTCACGTCAATGACGGCCTTCTGCACGGTGGCCGAACCGGCCAACTGCACGCTCGCCCCGTTGGCGAGGAAGCGAACCTGCGTCGCGTAGTTGCCGGTGTTGGTGACGGTGAAGGTGAAGTCAACGTTCTGCTGGCCCGCCACGACGTTCGAGACGGTGCCGGCGTCGGGCGTGATCGCGAGGCCAGAGACGTTCGCGACCGTGACGGTGACGGTGTTGGAGACGACCGAGTAGCTGCTCGTCCCGTCGGAGTAGGTGGCCGAGGCGCGGTTCTGAATCTGCGTGCCTCCGGCAGTCTGCGCGAGCGCGGGCGCGGCCCACACGCACAGGGCCGCGAGCGCGACGAGCGCGCGAAGGAGTGTAGAGGTTTTAGTTCTCGTGTTCATCTTTTCGGTTCCTCAAAGTGGTCGGTGGGACTTGTCGGCGGTCTCGTTCGGGTAGGTCATGCCGTGCGGGAATTTGCTGTCGGCTGTTTCGAGACCGCGCGGGGTCGCTCGGCTTCATTTGACGCGCACCCTGTAAGAGGCGGAGAGCTTGCCGCCAGCGGCGAGCGCGTCCGACCACTCGTAGCGCACCTCTGTGTACATCGAGACGGGGGCGGGGACTTTCTTCACGGAGCCGTCCGCCTGCTTCTCCTCGATGATCGGCTGCGTCGAGAAGGTCTTGCCGCCGTCAACCGAGTAGGTGACGGTCGAGCCGCCTTCGCCCGCGGCGCTGCCGGGGACGAGGGCTGTGCCCTGGGGGATGTGGCCGACGGCCTTGTAGTCGTGCGCGGGCGCGCTGCCGTCGTTCGACGAGACGATCTGCCAGTCGAGGAC
The DNA here is from genome assembly GCA_036263975.1 of Pyrinomonadaceae bacterium. Taxonomy (GTDB): domain Bacteria; phylum Acidobacteriota; class Blastocatellia; order Pyrinomonadales; family Pyrinomonadaceae; genus QHXN01. The sequence goes on along the minus strand of DATARW010000047.1, from coordinate 15,958 downwards.
TTCGCCCGGCTTGACGTTCTCGACCTTGTCGAGCGAAAGGCTCTTGCCCTCGCGTTCGACCGAGCCGCTGAGCTGGACTTTGACTTCGGGGCGTCCCGCGGGTGCAAGCTGCCGCTGCGCGAACGCCGCGACACCGCCCGCAACGACGACGCACAGCGCGACGACGGGGATGATGCCCAGTTTTTTATTCAATCTCTTCATTGATCTTCTCCTCCAGGTATTCATTTTGGTTTTCGGGTGCGCGAGGCGTCTCGGCGTCGGTCGCGTGGTGACGTGCGCTTCCGGGAAAGAGGGTTTCGCAATCACCCTCAGACGGTGTCGGCCATCACCGGCTCTTTCAAAGCGCAGGCGACGGCGTACATGAAGTCCTTGACGCGGACGGGGCGCGGCAGGACGGCGGCGAGACGCGCGTGCGCGTGCGCGCGCATGATCTCGGAAGGTCGGTTGTGGATGGCGATGAGCGAGGTGCGCGGCGCGATCTCGTTCAGGGCTTCGACCGCGCCGCTGCGACCGAAGCCGGCCATGTCGAGGCTGACGGCGATCAGGTCGAAGCAGCCTTCGGCAGCCGCGCGCAGCACGTCCATCGTGTGGCGGCAGGTCTCGGCCTCGTGTCCCGCGGCGCGCAGAGCGGCCACCAGCCCCTCAGCCGTCACGCGGTCGTCGTCGCAAATCATCACGCGTGCCATCCGTTTTATTCCTTTGCTCGCTTGAAACTTCCTGAGACTAAAGCCGGGCACACACTCCCCGGCGTCGGACTTCTTTACAAGGCCCGTACCGCACGCGCACGCCGGGCGGGCGGGGAAGGCAAGTTGTGACAGGCTGTAGGTTAGAGGGAGGGCGGCGTGTCGGTGCGCGTCCGCGACAGAGGCTCCGGCTGACACCCGCGGCTGACAAAATGTCTGGGGGGCTGTCGTTTTGTCAGCCGCGGCAGCGGAGCAGCATCCCGCACTTCGGGGCGATGCGTGAGTCGGCGTCGAAATGTGGGGAGGCGAGACGCGTGGGCGCGTGCGCTTTCCTGTGAGGGGCGGAGCGCGTGCGCGTTGTCGTGCTGGTGTCGGCGCGCGAGGACAGGCCCATAGGCCGGACGGTTTAATTGACCGCTTAGTCGCTGATCGTGTCCGAAGGCTTCGGGGCGGGAGTGCTCAGGTGTTTCGTCGTGCCTTCGGTGACGCTGAAGCCGGGGGTGATGAATTCGGAGGTGTCGGCGGGGCGGAGGGCGCGGGCGTCTGCGCCTTTCTCCAGCGAGTCCGGCCCCGTCTGCAATCCACGCGTGGCGACCTCGGCCTGCTTCTTGCTCACGAACACGCCGTTGATGAGCAGCCCGATGCCGACGAAGAGAGGGATCACACCGACGACCCAGATGCGGCTGATGATCTCCGCCGCGTCCGGCGAGACTTTGCCGCCGCGGATGATGCCCTCCATGAAAACGCTGAGGAAGATCATCAGCGCGAGGCCGACGCACGACGTGATGACGCCGCCCTTGATCTCGTTGTAGCGTTTCACCTCCGGCGTGATGCCGCGCTGCATCTCAAGCTCCGCCGCGCGCCGCTTGCGCTCGGCTTCGGAGAGGAACATCTCCGCCACCCAGGTCTTGCTCCAGTCGAACTTCTCGTCCCCCTCGCGCGTGTCAACCACCTGACGCACGGCGTTCAGGTTCGCGCCGCAGGTCTTGCAGAACCTCAACTCGTCGCTTTGATTAGTGCCGCATTTCGGACAGAACATCAGTCGCCCCCCGTCAAAAGTTTTCATCAAGGATACGCCGACCGACCCTGCGATGTTCGGTGGTCTGCCCGCAGGCTCGATGTTCGGTGGCTGCTCCGGTCTGCGCCGCGGACGCACGCGCGCTTCAACGCGCGTCCTGCACGTCGCCGCCCGTCTCGTACTCGCGCAGCTTGCGATAGAGCGTGCGCGCGGAGATGCCGAGGACGGCGGCGGCGCGCTCGCGGTTGCCGCCCGCATCTTCGAGGACGCGGAGGATGTGATGCCGCTCAAGCTTTTCGAGCGTGACGGGCGGGCCGCCGACGCTCGCGGCGCTCTGCTCTTCCCCCGCATGATTCGCAGCGGCGGGGAGAACCTGTTCGGCTTCGATGGTATCGCCTGTGGCGAGCGCGGCGGAGCGTTCGAGCGCGTTGCGCAGCTCGCGAACGTTGCCGGGCCAGTCGTAGGCTTGGAGGCGTCGGCGGGCCTCTTCGGAGAGGTCGAGCGCGGGCCGGTGGAAACGCTCGCGGAAGATCGAGAGGAAGTGTTCGACGAGCGCGGGCGTGTCTTCGCGGCGACGGCGCAGGGGAGGGATGTGGAGCGAGATGACGTTGAGGCGATAGAAGAGGTCTGCGCGAAAGCGCCCGGCGCTCACGTCTTCGGCGAGGTTGCGGTTGGTGGCGGCGATGACGCGCACGTCCGACTCGCGGTCGCGCGTCGAGCCGACGCGCCGGAAGCGCCCCTCTTCGAGGAAGCGCAACAGCTTGACCTGAATCTGCGCGGGCATCTCGCCGACCTCGTCGAGGAAGAGCGTCGAGCCGTCGGCGGCTTCGATCAGCCCGCGCTTCGTGGCGGTCGCGCCGGTGAACGCGCCGCGCTCGTGCCCGAAGAACTCCGACTCGAAGAGCGATTCGGGGAGGGCCGCGCAGTTGACGGCGATCATCGGCGCGTCCGAGCGCGCGCTTCTCGCGTGGATGAAGCGCGCGAGCACGTCCTTGCCCGTGCCGCTCTCGCCCGTGATGACGACGGTCGAGTCGGCGCGGGCCGCGGCCTCGGCGAGCGCCACCAAATCTTCCATCGCCTTGCTCTTGAAGATGGGCGACGACTGCGTGTCTTCCGAGGGCGGGCGCACGGCATCGCGCAGGGAGGCGTTCTGCCGGACGAGACGACGCTTCTCGTCGGCCTTGCGGACGACGGCCTCGATCTCGTCGAGCGTGGCGGGCTTCGTCAGGTAGTCGTAAGCGCCGAGCCGCATCGCCTCCAGCCCCGTGCCGAGCGAGGTGTCGGCGGTGAGCATGATGACTTCGGGCGCGTCTTCAAGCTTGCGTATCTCGCGCAAAGCATCCAGGCCGCTGAGGCCCGGCATGCGAATGTCTAAGAGCACCACGTCAAAGTCGTTTTTCGAGAGCGAGTCGAGCGCCTCCTCGCCGGAGGCGGCGGGCGCGGAGTCGAAGCCCATGCGCGCGATCTGATCCGAGAGGAGCTTGCGCAGCACGGCGTCGTCGTCAACCACCATCACGCGAATTTTTCTGCTCATAGACGGCTAGTGATAAGCGACAAGTGATAAGAACTCGGCAGACGGTAAGTCGGGGGCACATCTTATCACTTATCATTCATCCCTCATCACTGTTTTTCGGGTGTGCGGCGCGGCAACCAGAGGCGGAAGCGCGCGCCCGCGCCGGGCTTGGACTCGGCGGTGAGCGTGCCGCCCATCGCCTCGGCGTAGGTGAGCGAGATGGCGAGTCCCAACCCCGCGCCCCGTCCGGGGTCTTTGGTGGTGAAGAAGGGATCGAAGACGCGCGCGAGCGTGTCGGGCGTGATGCCGGGGCCGTCGTCGGAGACCTCGACGCGGACGCGCTCGCCTTCGCGCGAGGTCGAGACGCCGACGCGCCCGGCGTCGCCGACGGCGGCGAGCGCGTTGTCGAGCAGGTTGTCGAGAATCTGGCGCACCATCGCCTCGTCCGTTCCGACGACGCCGAGCGATTCGTCGAGTTGAAGCTCCAGCCCGATGCCTCGCTCGTGTCCTCGATGCTCGAAGATGCGCGCGGCCTGCTCGACGAGCCGGTTGATCTCCACGGGTTCGCGGCGCGCGCGGCGCTGGCGCGAGAGGTCGAGCAGGCCGCGCGTGATCTGCTTGCACCTGAGCGCCTGCCGTACGATCTCTTCGAGATATTCGGCCCAACCGCGCTCTTGGGCGGCGCGCGCCGTCTCGTCTTCGGAGCGCAGGTCGCGCAGCGTCGCCTCGGCGCAGGTGGTGATGGCGGCGAGCGGGTTGTTGATCTCGTGCGCCACGCCCGCCGCGAGCTGGCCGATGGTCGCCAGCCGACGCGCGCGCGCGAGCTGCTCCTGCACCTCGGCGAGCGTCGTGATGTCGCTCCAGGTAATCACGCTCCAGTTGGTTCGGACTCTGGATTCCGGAGTCCGTTGATGCTTGAGGTCGGGGTTCGCCTGCGGTTGACTTCGCGATGAAGACTCGGCGCGCGGGTCTGCGGCGGGCGAGGCCGAGTCCGACGTTTCAGCTTCCGGCCTTGCGCGCCCTTCGGCTTCCGAAGTCAGGCTCCAGACGCCGGATTCCAGACTCGTCACGGGCGCGACCGAGACGAGGTAGCGGCGACCGTCCTCCGCCTGTAGCTCGAAGGAGCTGGTGGTGCGGGCTGTCCCGGCGCGCATGTGGTAGGCGGCGGCGCGCTCGCCGAAGAGGCGCGCGAAGGCTTCGGCGCAGGACATGCCGGCCACGTCCGAAGGGTGTAGTCCCAAGCCTTCGGCGGCGGCCATGTTGCAGCGCACGACCGTCATGCGGTCGTCGTGGACGATGATGCCGTCGGGGATGGAGTCGAAGGTCTGCTCCCAGACGCGCTTGGCCGCGCCGAGCGTGTCGAGCAGGCGCGCGTTGTCTAAGGCGAGCGCGACCATCTCGGCTAAGCCTTCGAGTTGCTGCCGCTCTTCGGCGGTGAAGCGATGGTGCTCGCGGTGGCCGACGGCGAGGACGCCCAACATCTCGCCGCGCGCGCGCAGGCGGACGAGCGCGAGGTCGCGCACGCCCTCGGCGCTGTGCAGAGGGAACTCGCTCGTGGGCAGGTCTCCGGCGAGGCCGCGCACCTCGATGATCGCCTCTTCGTCGTCCAACGAGGCGGCGCGCTCGGCGAACTCGCCGCGCAGAGGGTTGACCACGGGGCCACCCCCGGACTGCACACTCTGAAAGCCGCTCATGGCAAGCCAGGTGATCGTGCGGTCTTCGATGGAGAAGCTGGCGATGCTCGCCGTGTCGGCGCGAAGTATCCGCCGCACGGTTTCGACGACCGTGCCGAGCGTCGCCGCGCCCTCGGCGCGCGCCGCGACGCCGCCGCCAAACTCGAAGACCGTCAAGGCGCGCTCCGACGCGTCGCCCGGCCCCGACGCTTCCGCCCTCTGCCTGTCAGTGCTCTTATTCATCTCTACTTCTATCTTGCCAGAATCAAGGGAAAGGCAAAAGGCAAGAGGCGAGAGTTGAAGAAGATGGCAAAGGGGTGCGAAAAGTCCTCCGCGCGGGAACGCTTCGTGTTGACTTCGCGCCTGCGAAGGAAGCGACGGGCGCGTGCGCGCGTGCGACATGCCGAACCGATAGCTTCCCTTCTCCGACAAAGCCGTCGCCAAAAATTTCTTTCACCTGACGCCGCGCCCCTGCGCTCGTCGTGCGGCGGGCGACGTGTCGCTTCAGCTTTTTCAGGCGCTTTCGTCGGCGGCACGCGCGTTGCCCTTGTGCCCCGTGTGGAGGAAGCCAACGTGAACGCCAACGGCGGACGAGAGGTCGTCGAACTGTCGTTCGTCGAATCGAGAAGATCGAGGAGGATGCTCATTATGAAGAGAGTGCTCGAAGTGTTGGGGTGGCTCACGGTGGTCGCCCTGCTCGCCTTCGCCGGCCACGCGGTCTTCGCGGGAGTCGGGCAGGAGGCGCGACGGCCCGCCCCCGCTTCAATTCAAAGGGACGAGCGCGGCGCGCAGGAGGACTCGGTGGCGGGCCGTCTTGAGCGCGAGCGCCGAGCGCGCGAGCGCGAAGACCTCAGCCCCGCCTCGCTCATGCGCGACGCGCGCACGATCTACGTCGCGCCCACCGAACACCTCGACAAAAAGTATCTCGAATACAAGCTGCACAAGTACCGCGAGCTTGGCGACTGGAACCTGATGCTCGTCGCCGACCCGCGCGCGGCAGACCTCATCCTCACGATAGACAAGACGGCGCTCAACTACATTTTCACCATCACGGACGCGCACACCTCAGTCATCGTCACCAGCGGCAAGTGCGTCGCCGTCAACGGACTCGTCGCCGCCGAATTTCTCGGCAAGGAGATCATCAATAAGATACGCGACGTGCGCGCCTCAGACCGCCGCCCGCGCCGGAAGAAGCACCGCGACGACGACGCGGACGACGACGCGAGCGAGTCGTCGTCGTAAACGCTCTTCCGAGAGAAGCTCTAAGGAAGCCGCAGACATTCGACGCACTCAAACCAGGCCCCGGCTCACGGTTCTGAGTTGGGGCCGAAGGCGAGAAAGGAACAGTAGAGGCGAGCCACGCGCGCGCGTGCCGCCTCTCTCGTTTATCGGTTGATTGAAGTCCTAATCCGCCTTCGGCGCGGCGGCGCGCACCGCGTCGGAGACTCCGGCCTCGTACTTCTTGAAGTTGTCGTTGAAGCGTCGGGCGAGTTCGCGCACCTTCCGGTCGTAGGCTTCGGCGTCCTTCCAGGTGTTGCGCGGTTGAAGAACTTCCGCGGGTACGTCGGGGCAAGACACAGGCACGCCGACGCCGAAGACCGGGTCGGGGCGCGTCTCGACCGAGGCGAGCGTGCCCGTCAGGATGGCGCGAATCATGGCGCGCGTGTGAGCGATCTTCATGCGCTGGCCCACGCCGTAGGGGCCGCCCGACCAGCCCGTGTTGACGAGCCAGCAGTTCGCCCTGTGCTCCTGAATCTTCCTGCCGAGGAGGTCTGCGTAGACGCCCGGATGCAAGACCATGAAGGGTGCGCCGAAGCAGGTCGAGAAGGTGGCCTGCGGCTCGGTGACGCCGCGCTCCGTGCCCGCGACCTTCGCCGTGTAGCCCGAAAGGAAATGGTACATCGCCTGCTCCGGCGTCAGGCGCGCGACGGGCGGCAGCACGCCGAAGGCGTCCGCCGTGAGCATGATGATGTTCTGCGGGTGCCCGGCGTGGCCTTCGGGCACGATGTTCGGGATGGAGGTCAGAGGATAAGCCGCGCGCGTGTTCTCAGTCTTCGAGCCGTCGTCGAGGTCGGGGATGCGCGTCTGCGGGTCGTAGACGACGTTCTCCATGATGGTGCCGAACATGCGGGTGGTGCGGTAGATGTCCGGCTCGGCTTCGGGCGAGAGCTTGATGACTTTGGCGTAGCATCCGCCCTCGAAGTTGAACACTCCGTCGTCCGACCAGCCGTGTTCGTCGTCGCCAATGAGACGCCGTTCGGGGTCTGCGCTCAAGGTCGTCTTGCCCGTCCCCGAAAGGCCGAAGAAGATCGCCACGTCGCCCGCGTCCCCGACGTTCGCAGAGCAGTGCATACTCATCACGCCGCGCTGCGGCAGAAGGTAGTTCAGGATCGTGAAGACCGACTTCTTCGTCTCGCCCGCGTAGTACGTTCCGCCGATGAGGACGAGGCGCTGCCGAAAATCCATGACGATGAAGGTGGGCGAGCGCGTGCCGTCGGTCGAGGGGTCTGCCTTGAAGCTTGGGATGTTGACGACGGTGAATTCGGGCGTGTGCTTCTCGGCCCCCGCGTCGTCGTTGATGAACATCGTGCGCGCAAAGAGCGAGTGCCACGCAAGCTCCGTGACGATTCGCACGGGCAGGCGATAGCGCGGGTCTGCCCCGGCGTAGGTGTCCTGCACGAACAAATCAAGTCCGTCCGTGTACTTCATCATGCGGTCGCGCAGCCGGTCGAACTTCTCTTGCGGGAAATCTTTGTTCACGTCGCCCCAGAAAACTTTCTCCTCCGACGAAGGCTCGCGGACGATGGCCTTGTCTTTGGCGGCGCGGCCCGTGTGCTCGCCCGTGTCAACCAACAGAGCGCCGTGGGCGGAGAGGCAGCCCTCTTCGCGCCGCGCGATGATCTCATACAGCTCCGGCGTGTTCAGATTCCAGTAGACGTTGGCCGGGGCTTTGATGCCGAGCGCGTCCAGCCCGACCTCGGTGCGCTTGCGCCCGTGCTCGCGCGCGGCGCTCATTTTGATAGCGGTCATAAGTTCTCCTGGTGAATGGTGAATGATGAATGATGAATGGAGTTTGAATGCCGCTCAGTTCCTAGAGCGCTCAACCACTATTCACCATTCACCATTCACCATTCACGGCTTTGTTTGTCTCTCGAACAAATTTGAGGCCGACGCGCGACAGGAGCGCGCACGGAGGATTCCAGTCCTTCCGCGGTGGCGCTCCCGTCAAGCTTGCCTGATGAAAACTTTTGGCCGTCGGCCTTACTGCGACTCGCTCTCCCGCCTCTCTTCGGTCAACTCGCGCAGGGCGACCGAGAGGTCGCGCGCGGCACGCTCCAAGCGGTCGGCGCACGCTTCGAGTTCTTCCACGCCGTCCGGAGCCTTCAGGGCCGCGACCGCGGCGAGCGCGTCGTCAATTTGCGAATTCAAACGCTCCGCCGCCGACTGCACCTCTTGCTCGGCGCGCGTCAGCGGCTTAGGGGAAGTTGAACTTTGGCTGCTCACAGAAATCGTCCCGCCTGTCCGATGAAAACTTCGCGCCGGGGCCGACCTCGCCCCGCCGCCCTTCGTGCCCGGCGTTTCCCTTGAATCCCGGCGCACGTCAAGAATAACAGAATGATTTGGTCTGGGCTATGTCTTACATCAAACGGAGGATACTTTCAAGTTAGAGGCCGAGGGCCGGGACTATAGAGAGTTGCGGCAGCGTGTGAGGCACCGTTCAGAGTCCAGCCTTCGGGCTGCCATAACACGCTGAAGCGTGAACTCCGAACAGTTCACCCCAATCCGCAACTCACTATGGAAGCCGGCTTCTGCTTTTGCCTTTTACGCCCCGGTTTTGTTATTCGTTGAGGCGATGAGCGGCAAGCCTCCGAGAGAAGCTTTCAACGCGCGCGAGCGTGCGGTCGTCGAGTCGCACCGGACGCCCGCGCAGGTGCAACGCTACCTGTCGAGCGTGCCGTACAACTGGGAGCGCGGCGGCGCGACGCTGCGAAGCTTCCGGGAGGTCTTGCGGCAGGGCGAGGCCCACTGCCTTGAGGCGGCGCTCGCGGCGGCGGTCATACTCGAACAGCACGGCTACCCGCCGCTTCTGTTGAGCCTCGAATCGCAGGACAAGCTCGACCACGTCGTCTTCGTCTTTCGGCGGCGCGGCCTGTGGGGTGCGGTCGCGCGCTCGCGCGACCTCGGCCTGCACGGTCGCCGCGCGGTCTTCAGGAATCTGCGGCAGCTCGCGTGGAGCTACTTCGACCCATACGTTGACTTGACCGCGCGCGTCACCGGCTACGGCTTGGCGAGCCTCTACGAGCTGGGCGGCTACGACTGGCGCTTCTCGCCGCGCAACGTCTGGAAGGTCGAGCGCCACCTGCAAGAGATTCCGCACCGCACTTTGCGCTCCTCCGAACGCCGCTACCGCTCGCTCCTCGCGCGCTACAAGGAGTTTCGCCGCAGACACCCCGACCGCCCGCCCGACTACTTCGACAACCGCGACACGTGGATGCTTTAAAGCGGCTCAATGAAACCAGCCGTAGCTCGCGCCCGTCCAGTAGAGGAAGCCCGTTTCGTCGCCGAGCTTTTCGCGAACGACATCGCCGAGCAGTCGCGGCGTCTTCTTTCGCGCGGAGGACTGCGCGTCGGCGCGCGACTGCGCGCTCATGTCCGACCCGGCGGCGTTCTTGAGCAGGTACGTTTGCAGAGCTTCGGGGTTGCGCCAGCCCGTCTCCTTGAAGCCGTGGATGACGACGAGCAGCGAGTCGCTGGCCTCGATGCGCGCGCGCGCGGCGGGCGGGGTGAGCTTCTGCACGCCCTGATGCGGGTCGAAGTTGCGCGGGTCGGGCGGCTCGACTTTGCGCGGGTCTGCGACGATCCAGTTCGACAGCGTGTCGTTCAGCTCGGCGACGCGGCCCGTTGCCGGGCGCACGGCGACGGCGATGTCTTCGGAGCCGTCGCCGTTGAAGTCGCCGACCGTCGCGCGCATGTTGCGCTCGTCAAATGTAACAGCGCCCTTGTAGGCGCGTTCGAGCGCGGCACGAACCTCTGATGCCTGCGGCGGAGTGGTTGTAGCCAGCGCGGTCGTCGGCGAAGGCTCTGGACTCGCGGCGGGCTGCATGAGCGCGGGCGCTTCCTGCTTTGCGGCGGACGCCGCTGTGGGCTGTGGACTCGCGGCGGCGGGCGTTTCCTCTCTGGCGGTCTGTTGTCCGGCGCACGCGCAGAGAGTGGCAGCGGCAGCGAGCGCGAGGGCGGCGCAAACGACTATCGGGCGTGTCTGAAGGTGCATTCTGCGTCTCATGCGTTCGTTGGTCTGCGGTGGTCAGGGTTAGTGGAAGCGCCGGAGGGCGCTGTGGGGTTCGAGGCGCGGGGCGGTCGGCAGAAGAGCCGTGCCGCCCCGCGCGCTTGGTTTAAGTTTCCCCTGCCGCACGACTACAGCGACTGGAGGAAGGTGATGAGCTGGTTCTTCTGCGTGTTTGAAAGGTTGCGGTAGTTGTTGATGACGAAGGTGGCCTCGCCCGCGTGACGAAGGATGGACTCGTTGCGGTTCGTGGTCTCGCCGTCGTGCATCAGACGCCCGCGCGTGCGCATGCCCCAGAGCGGCGCGGTGCGCATGTAGTTGGCCGAAGCCTGCCCGGCGTTCTGCACGATGCCGTCGCCGGTGCCGACGTTGTGCATCAGGAAGTCGCCGAACGGGTGGATGTTCTTGTTGCCGAGGGCCGCCGGGACGGTGAACGCGCCGCCGTTAATCAGCGTGCCCGCCGGGGAGGTCGTGATGGTGCGGACGTGGCAGATGTTGCAGCCCACGGCGTCGAAGAGCTGCGAGCCTGTGATCGCGTCCGAGGTGTTGGCGATGGCGTTGTCGCGCGGCGGGGCTTTGCTTGAACGCATGAAGGCGGCGAAGGCGTTGATGTCTTCATCCGGGTCTTCGCCGCAGTTGACGCTCGGGTTGCTCTTGCAGGGCTGGGTGTCGGAGACATGGTCGAAGGCCGCGACCGAGTTACCCATCGAAGTGTTCTCGACGAGGTTGAAGCGGTTGGTGATGCCCTGCTCGTTGAGGTATGCGTCAGACGAGAAGGAGAGCAAACTGGCCTGCTGATCCTTCCAGCCGAAGCGTCCGAAGCGCGTCTGGCCCGAAGCCTCGGCGACGGGGACGACCGTGAGCGCGCCGGCTATCTGGCCGCCGCTCTGGCCGGGCTGGGCGTTGGCGATGTTCTGCAAGGTCGTGTTGCTGACCGCTTCGACGAAGCCGTCGCCGAGCGTGTTCAGCGAGGTGCGGAAGGTGAAGACGGTTTCGGTGCCGGGTCGCCGCTCCTGAATCGAAGCGTCAATGGCGCGGTCGTTGAGGAGCGAGCCGCCCGGCGCGTCAACGAAGTTGCCGTTAACGTCGAGGTGGCCGGCGCGGAACTCCGTGATCTGGCTGATGCCGCCCGTCACGGGGTTCTGGTGGCACTCAGCACAGGACTGTGCGTTGTAGACCGGGCCGAGGCCCTTCGCGATGTCGTCCCTCTCCTCGAAGACGGCGCGGTCGGCGTCCATCGTGGCTTGGGCGAGGAACCCGTTGGTTAGATTGTCGAAGCCGGCGGGCGCTTCGGTCGCGGCCTGGCTTCGGACACGGAAGCGAGACGCGGTCGAGAGGGCCAGCGCGACGACGAAGAACGTCACGGCGGTAAGTTTCAGGATTTTCATACGGTCTCTCCATCTGGCGACTTGAGGGCCGTTGCAGCCCCCAAGGGGAAGGTTGGGTTTGACGCGTGCGAACGGTGAGCGTCCGCCGCGTCCGAATTGTCGCCCTTGATCGACCCTGTAAGCCTTGGAAGGAAGTTCCCTCTGCTCTCGCCGGGCGAAGCGGACGTGCAGGCGAAGGGGCGTCGTCTGCCGCTCGGTCGGCTTCGGTCGGGGCCGGCTCCTCAGCCGGTCACGACAGCCCTCGATAAATCTGCGGGAGCAAAGAGAACTGGACTGCGCCGGAAGCGCAGCCGTGGATGTCTATAGCCAGTGAACCCTTTCGTGAGAGGTCGGGCAAGTAACGCTTTGTCGGGCACGCCTGACTGATGATGCGCGGAGAGACTAATCCGGTCGCGCGCAGATGTCAATGATTTTACGGCGAGGTGAAGGCTCTGTGTACGCGCCGGGCGTCTGTAAGTTCGGGCACGCGCGCACGCGGTTCGCTACTGCACCGTGGCGGGGAGGAGCGAACCGCGGCGGTCGGTGGCGACGCCGTAGCCGTCTTCGATGAGGCCGATCATGCCGTGGAAGTGTACGTCGCTGCCCGCGAGCACCAGCAGCACATCGCCGGCGCGCACGTCTGCGTTCTCGACGCGGAAGCGGACGACCGTTGCATGGCCGTTCACCTCTTCGAGCGTCTCGAACTCGAAGGCGTCGGCGTCCACGATGACCGTCTGCGAGTTGTTCGTGTAGTTCGGTCTCTCTGCCATGATGTCCAGTCCAAAGCCAAAGCCGGAAAGTCCGAAGTTTAGACTTCGGACTCAAAAATTATCGGGATGAAAAGTCCTGCCGTAGAGTTCACGGTACGCCCATCCTAGCACGCGCGCCTCGGCGGTGCAGAGCGTCTCCAACCAGCAGCAAGTGAGGTAGATGTCGCGCTCGCGCCGCGAGGGAATCTTCTCCGCCTCCGAAACGACCGAAGACTCCTGCGAAGGCTTCAGGCCGTAGGCTTCGGCAATCGCCTCGTTCGTCTTCGACGCGTCGTCGAGCGCGGCCAGCAACTCTTTAATCCACGCGTGCAGCCCCGCCTCCGCGTCGTGCTCGACGAGCGCCTGCATGACGCCGACGGCCAGACGGTCTTCGGCGAGGCGGAACCGGAAGGCTTCGGGGTTCTCTTTCAAGTCCTCCCCCTGCTTCCACTGAAACAGAGCCTCGACCGCCGGGAAGCGCACGACCGCCACGCGCTCGTCGTAGTCGAGAAACCACTGGATGAGGTCGGCGAGCGACGAAGGCTCGATGCGCCCCGCCGCATCGAGCCGCAGCGCCGGAGGCCCCTGCGAGCCGTCCGCCGTTTTGTCTGTCTCGGCTTTCGACATCACTTAACCGGCGACGACCTCGCCCGTCTCCTCCGCCGACTCCTCACGCTGCCGCTTCAGGTACTTGCCGAAGTAGCCGTTCCACGGCGGGATGACGACGGAGACGGCACCCTCGGCCCGCGCCTGACACGAAAGGCGTATGACGGGGCGCGCTTCGTCCGTCTCGATGTAGCCGAAGCGCGGCATCATCTTGCGCTCGCGCCAGTCCCGCTCCGAAAGCTTCTCCGCGCCGCCGAGCACGCCGACCCAGCACGTGCCGCACGAGGCCGAGCGGCACTGCACGGGGATGGGGCCTTCGTCAACGGTGCAGCGCGCGTCCAACTCGTGCCACGGTCGTTTGTCAGTGGCCGCGCCCGAAGCGACCTCCTGCATGTGAACCGCGCGGAAGCGTCGTTCGTCGCGGTTCTCGTCCCACACGACCGTCCAGCGCTTGTCCGTCGTGTGCAGGAAGCCGAACAGCCCTTGACTGTCGTCGCGCGCGCGCGCGCGCAGAATCTCTTCGGGCGTCCGGCGCGCGTGCCGCTTGTCAATCAGCACTTCGCCCGGCGTCCGCCTGAACTCATCGAGGCCGACCTGTTGCAAAGTCATCAGCCCGACCGCCGCGATGCCTGTGACGAGCGACTCGTCAACCCTGCGCTCGGCGGCAGCGACGCGCGCGACTTCGCGCACGACCTCGGCGAGCGTGCGACTGGCCGTAGCGCCACTCGCCTCTGCCGCGCGCACGACGGCGCGCTTGACCTCCGGCCAGAAGCGTTGGCCGTAGAGGAACGTGTGCGACGAGTCAACCTGATCTTTGAGGAACCACTTGCCCTGCATCAGCAATTCCTGCGCGAGCTTCGCGGGGTCTTCCGCCTGCTCGAAGGCGCGCAGCAGCGACAGGGGAAAGAAGTAGAACCAGATTTGCGTCGCCGTCCTATCAACCTCGTGAATCGAGGGCGAGAGTTCGGCGACCGCCGCGCGCCAGGCTTCGTCGTCGTGCCCGTCCAGAAAAACTTCGAGTGGGGTCAAGGTCTTAACGCTCATAACTCCTCGTGTGAAAACAGGTCTGAAAATCGGCTGGCAACCGAAACGGAGAGTTTAACCGCCTTCGCGCCCGCACACAAACCGCCGACGCTGCCGCTGCGCCGGGGCCGTGCTAAAGTGACGACGCTTATGGCACAGGGCGACGAGACGAAGCGGCTGGCGGACGTGACCGTCGGCGAGGCCAAGCGCGCGGCGTTCTACGCGGCGGCGACGCTGCTCGCACTGTTCCTGTTCGTACTGCTGCTCGGAGAGATTCTGGTCGCGCTGCTGCTGGGCGTGGTGGCCGGCGCGTACCTTCTGCCCGTGCAGGAGTGGCTGGAGCGTCGCCTGCGCGCACGCGCCGGGAGCGCGCTCATCACCATCGCGCTCATCCTCGTCCCGCTCGCCGTGACCGTGGGCTACGGCTGGCACGAGTTGTCGGGCTACTCGACGGCGGTCGAGCAGCGGCGCGAGCAGATCATCGAGGGCATCAGCCGCTCGCTCTCCGAGTACGTCGCGGTCGAGAACACGCGCGCCGCCTTGCAGACGGCCTTCAGCGAGGCGGTCTTGCGCTCTGGCGAGGCCATCGCGGAGTTTCGGAAGCGCTCGGCGCTGCTGCTCGTCTCGGCCATCCTCTTCTTCTTCACGCTCTTCTACGTGCTGACGCAACGCATCCGGCTCGCCGCCTACATCAAGCTGCGCGTACCCGGCGACTTCCTGCCCTTCTACGAGCGTTTGGCCGAGAACGTCGGCGGCGCTCTGCGCGGCGCACTGCTGGCCGTGATGGTGGATCAGACGCTCAAGGCGCTGCTCATCCTCGTCTTGAACTTCTCCTTCGGCGTGCCGCTCGCGGTCGTGCTCGCGCTCGTCGTCTTCCTCGTCGGCTTCTTCCCGCTGCTCGGCGAGTGGACGGTTTACATCCCCGTCAGCGTCTACCTGCTCGTCTTCCGCGACGAGCCGCGCGCCGCCGTCGCCTACCTGCTCGTCGGCGCAGCTATCACGGCCTGCTCGACGCTCGTCGTGCGCCCGAAGCTCGCCGCGCACACCGCACAACGCTTCAACTACTACTGGATGCTGGTCGGCCTCGTCGCCGGAGTTTACGCCTTCGGCATCCCCGGCATCGTCCTCGGCCCGGCCATCCTCGGCTTCGCCAAGGCGATCATGGACACGCTCGTCGGCGAGGTGAAGTACGAGACCTCTCTGCTCAAGGAAGAGAGGACGCAGCAGGCGGACACGCAGCAAAAGGAGACGGATGATAACGCGGCGGGGACGACACTGAACACGCGCGGCTGAAATTCCACTTCAGCCCGGCGGCCACGTGAGCGTGCGACCGCCGAGGACGTGGACGTGTATGTGAAAGACGGTCTGCCCGGCCCCCGCGCCGGTGTTGATAACGGTGCGGTAGCCCGACTCGGCGTGCCCCTCTTCGCGCGCGACCCGCGCGGCCACTCGCAGAAGGTGTCCGAGCATGGCTTCATCATCCTCGCCCGCCTCTTCGAGCGACGCGACGTGCGTGCGCGGGATGACGAGCGCGTGCGTCGGGGCCTGCGGGTTGATGTCCCGGAAGGCCAACGCACGCTCGTCCTCGTAAACCTTCTTCGCGGGAATCTCGCCCGCGACGATCTTGCAGAAGATGCAGTCTGGCTGTGTCGTCATAAAATTGTGCCGCGAGGCGGCGCGGGGCGGATGCCGGAATTAAACGGGGTCGTTAAGCCCGACCGCCGTCAACCGGGAAACTTATCAACGTCAATCGAGGTAGATGTATTCGGGCCAGTCGAGGTCTTCGACCGGCTCAGCCGCGGACTCACCCGCAGTCGGCCCGAACGCGAATCCTTTATTCGCCGCGGCCATCGAGTACACGCGCGCATCAGCCGTCGCGCTGGCGTCGTGCCCACGCACTTCGCCGTCGCGCCCTCCGTCGTCGGGCACGTGTGCGGCGTAACTCCGCGCGGGCGCGCTCGACGGAATCAAGACCGTGTACCAGACGAGCACCGCGGCGAGGACGAGCGCCAGCAGACGCCTCTTCAGCTCCTCCTTCGCGG
>DATARW010000027.1:0-33945 GCA_036263975.1 Pyrinomonadaceae bacterium | reverse complement strand
GGCGACGGAAAAGGTGAACTCGCCCTTGCGCAAAGTGTCGCCGTCGTAAATGGTGAACAGGCCGGTCGGCCCTCCTTCTGGCCCGCCCGTGCCCACCGAAGGCGACTGGTTGCGCGGGTCGTTCCCCGGCCTCAGCGTCTGGGCCGTGACCGCGGCAACAAGCAGCATTGCGGCGAGCGCGGCGAAGAGCGCTCTTCTCGCGAATCTCATTTGGCTCCCCTCCTCAGTGTGGGAAAAATCCGAAACGTCCTTTATCAGGGCACGTCCGGTCGTGACTTCAAAGTTCGACACCCGTGCCCTTACGTGAGCAGACGATGACGAAGCTGTATCAGAGCATTTACTGTACTCAGAGCATTTTATGATCGCGCGTTAAAATATTACTCTAAACTGTAAATGTCAATGACTATCGGCACGCATGACCATTCACAATGACTATTTCGGACGAAGATGAGGCCGTCCATTTCATGCTCACCGACCGCGGCGACCTCTTATCGAGGTGGCTCCGAGCGGGGAAAGATTCGACCGGCGTGAAAATCTGCGGGTGCGTCCGGCGGCACGAGACACGGCATGAAAGTGAACGATAAACTCACAAGCAGGCGGGCGGCTGCGGCGCGGGCGGGCTATCGCGGACGCCTCGCGCCGTCGCCGACCGGCCACCTTCACCTCGGCCATGCGCGCACGTTCCGTGTAGCCTTTGAGCGCGCACGCTCGCGCGGCGGCACGCTCGTCCTGCGCGACGAAGACCTCGACCCACGTCGCTCGCGCGCGGCCTCGTCTACCCTTGCGCGTGCTCGCGTCGTGATTTGGCGCGCGCCGCCGCCGCGCCGCACGAAGGCGGGCACGACTCGGAAGACGAGCCGCTCTACCCCGGCACTTGCCGCCCGAAAGCCTGTGCGCGCGCTTCGCGAAGGAGTTGAAATGAAGGGGCGTCGTCCGTCTTTGGAATGAGGGGGCGTCGCCCGTCGCGGGAGCGGCATTCTTGCGGGCGCAATGGCGCAGGTGCTACCATTCGGCTTTAAGCAATCAACTCAAATTCAAACCATTCGCGCCGCGCCGCTTGAAGGGCGGGGCCGAGGCACTGACGCCGACACCGAAGATGAGCGAAGAGAAGCCCACATTCAAAATCACAGACCGCCGCCTCTTTAACCCCGACGGCACGCCGCGCGACATTCCGCGCGAAGAAGAGCCGCCACAGCCCGAAGTCGCCGCGCCGCCCGCGCCGCCCGCGCCGGAGAGCGTCGCCGCCGAGCCTGAGCGCGCAGTAGCGGCGGGTGAAGAACGGTCGGGGCGCGCGGGACGCGAGAGGGAAGCTTCGTCGCCGCCGGAGACAGCCGAGGGCGGCGGCGAAGACTTCCTCATGCTCGTTGAGTTCATCGCCTCGTTCGCGGCGGACGCGCTCGGCATGGTCAACCATCCGGGCGGCGGAGGCGTCAACCTACAGCTCGCCAAGCAATGCATTGACATGCTCGGCACGCTGCACCGCAAGACGCGCGGCAACCTCACGGCTGAGGAGGCGCAGTTCCTCGACATGATCCTCTCGCAGCTACGCATGCAGTACGTCTCGCTCACCAGCGCCCCGCGCCCGCCGCAGGGTGGCCGCGGCTTCACCGGCGGCGACATCACGGGGGGGAGATAGCTGTTAGCTATTAGCCTTTAGCCTTTAGCTTAAAGAAGGCGGGCGACGGTTTTCGATTTCAGTGGCGACGCGGACGACGGCGGATGCCGTGAGATAATAGCTAACAGCCAACGGCTAACAGCCTTTCATGAAATTCACTCTGCTCGGCACGGGCACTTCGACGGGCGTGCCCTCAATCGGCTGCGTGTGCGAGACGTGCACTTCCGACGACCCGCGCGACCAGCGCCTGCGCGTCTCCGTGCTCGTCGAGCACGGCGGACGGACGCTCCTGATAGACACGTCCTCGGACTTTCGCCAGCAGGCTCTGCGCGCAGGTCTCCGGCATCTCGACGCCGTTCTCATCACGCACTGCCACGCCGACCACATCTTCGGACTCGACGACATACGCCCTTTGAACTTCCGCCACGGCGCGCTCGGCGTCTACGCCAACGAGCGCGCGTGGGTGGACATCCGGCGCATCTTCAAATACATCTTCGAGCCTTCGCACTTCGGGGGCGGACTCCCGCAGGTTCTCGCGCACACGCTCTACAGCGGCGCGGCCTTCTGCCTCGGCCCTGACTTTCAAATAACTCCCGTCGAGGTCATCCACGGGCGACTCCCCGTGATGGCTTACCGCTTCAACGACTTCGCCTACGCGACCGACCTGAGCGAGATTCCGCCCGCCTCGCTGGACATGCTGCGCGACTTGGACGTGCTCGTGCTCGACTGCCTGCGCCTGCGCCCGCACCCGACGCACCTCTGGCTGGAGCGCTCGCTCGAATACGTCGCCGAGCTGAAGCCGCGCCGCGCCTACTTCACACACATCGCCCACGACATCAAGCACGCGCGCGACTCGGCGCTGCTGCCCGGAGGGGTCGAGTGGGGATACGATGGGTTAGTGATAACTGATGAGTGAAGAGAAAAGCTGATGGCCGTTAGCTCTTAGCTGTTAGCTCAAGACTATAAACTAACAGCTAACAGCCAACAGCTAGCAGCCAACAGCTAACGGCTAACAGCTAACAGCCCTTATCTCACTCATCACTCATCACTCATCACTTATGAAACTTTTCCACGGTTACGAGAACGCGGAGATCGCGCGCCCGACCGTTTTGACGCTGGGCGTGTTCGACGGACTGCACCTCGGCCACCAGCTCATCATCAGCACGGTGGTCGCGCGCGCGCGCGCCGTCGGCGCGGTTCCCACCGTCATCACTTTCGACCCGCACCCGCGCGCCGTCCTGCACCCGGAGTCGGCCCCGCCGCTCCTCCAGACCTTCGACCAGAAGATCGAAGCCTTCGGCGTGCTCGGCGTCGAGCAGGCGATTGTCGTCCGCTTCACGCGCGAGTTCGCGCAGGTGCGTGCCGAAGAATTCCTACGCGACGTGGTGCAGGAGCGTCTGCACGCGAAGGAGGTTTATCTGGGCTGCGGCTTCGCTTTCGGGCGCGGGCGCGAGGGCAACGTGGAGCTTCTGCGGCGCGCGAGCCGCGACCTCGGCTTCTTCGCGGATGAAGTGCCAGAGGTGCGCCTGCGCGGCCAGCGCATCAGCTCAAGCCGCATCCGGCAGTTGCTCGCCGAGGGGCGCGTCAATCTCGCGCGGCGCATGCTGGGCCGCCCCTACGGCGTCGAGGGGCGAGTCGTGCGCGGTGCGGAGCGCGGGCGGCTGATAGGATTCCCGACGGCGAACCTCCACCCGGTCAATCGCGTCATCCCGCGCGGCGGCGTCTACGTGACGGCGACCCTGATCGAAGGCGAGTGGCGTCGAAGCGTGACGAACGTCGGCGTGCGCCCGACGTTCGAGAGCGCGGGGGAACCTTCCGTCGAGACCTTCGTAATGGACTGGGACGGCGACCTGTACGGCGACGTGGTGCGCGTGCGTTTTCTGCGCCGCCTGCGCGACGAGCGGCGGTTCTCGTCCGTCGAGGAGCTGAAGCGGCAGATCGCGGCGGACGCCGCGCGCGCGCGAAAATATTTCGCGCGCGCGGGCGTTCGACGCTCGCTCTCGGTCATCTAAAGTGGAGTTAAAAGTCCGAGGTTCAAAGTCGAGCCTGCCTGAAAGTTGACTTTGAACCTCGAACTTTTAAGAGACGGCGACAGGATCGCCACAAGTTTCAGATACGCTTTCATCATCATGTCAGCAATCGAACGCAGAGAGCTTACGCAGTCATACTCATCGAACAACTCGGCGCGAGACGGCGCGGGCGGCGGGCAGAAGGGAACTCATCTCGCGCTGGTGAAATCCGGCGCAGGTAAGAACGGCGTGAATGAAAACGGCGCGCATGGCAACGGGCACGCGCTTCCACCGTCGGCGCAGTCCGCGTCGTCACTTCCTCAAACAGAAATCGAAACGGCTGAGGTCGTCGAGTTCGAGGCGCGTGGTTGGCGCGCGTGGTGGCGTCTGGCGCAGATCGCGCGCGTGCTCGGCACGATTTCGCTCTACCTCTTCCTGAACGACTACGACATCCGCGCCGACTTCAACCGCCGCGTCGCCGAACGCCGTCTCGAAGAGGCGCGCGCGCTGGGGCGCTCCGTGTACTTCAGGGCCTGGGCGCGCGACTTCGTCGTGCGGCGCGTGCTCGACAAGTTGATTCGCTTCGTGCGCTTCGTCGTCTATCGCGGCGCGGAGGGCACGGAGGCGAAGGAGCAGCAACTCGAACGGCAGGGCGTGTGGCTGCGGGAGAACCTGATTGCGCTGGGGCCGACCTTCATCAAGATCGGGCAGGCGCTCGGCACGCGCGCAGACCTTCTGCCGCTCGCCTACGTCAAGGAACTCTCGACGCTGCAAGACCGCGTGCCGCCTTTTCCCGCCGCCGAGGCGTTCGCGCGCGTCGAAGCGGAGTTGGGACGCACAGTCTCGGAGGCTTACGCCGAGATTGACTCGGAGCCGGTCGCCGCGGCCTCGCTCGGACAGGTCTATCGCGCGCGCCTGCACACGGGCGAAGAGGTCGCCGTCAAAGTCCAGCGCCCCCGTTTGCGCGAGACGGTCGGCTTCGACATCGCCTTGCTGGCGCGCATCACGCGCTTCCTCGCGCGCTTCCCCGCTGTGAGCGAGAACGCCGACTGGGAGGGGATGCTCGGCGAGTTCCGCCAGACCATCTCGGAGGAGATGGACTACGCGCGCGAGGGTCGCAACGCCGAACGCTTCCGCCAGAGCTTCCGCGACTGGCGGGCCGTGCGCGTGCCGCGCATCTACTGGACGCACACGACGACGCGTGTGCTGACGATGGAGTTTATCCGCGGCACGAAGGTGACGGACGTTGAAGCGTTGCACGCGCGGCGCATCTCGCCGGTCAAGGTCAACCGGCTGCTGGTTCGCACCTACCTCAAGCAACTCCTCGAAGACGGCTTCTTCCATGCTGACCCGCACCCCGGCAACCTCCTCGTGATGGACACGGGCCACCTCGCCTTCTTCGACTTCGGCATGGTGGGCCGCATCACGCCCCGTTTGCAGTCGCAGATGATTGACGCCTTCTTCCACGTCGTCGAGCGCGACACCGAGGGGCTGGCGCAGGACTTGATCCGGCTCAACTTCCTCAAGCCCGGCGTTGACTCGGAGCGCGTGCGCCCCGTCGTCGAGGGCCTGTTTCGTCATTACCTCAATTTGAAACTCGGCGAGATCAACTTCAAGGAGTTGACCTACGATCTGGCCGAGGTGATGTACGAGTACCCGTTCCGCCTGCCGTCGAACTTCACCTACATCATCCGCGCGCTGATGACGCTCGAAGGCATCGGCATCGTCATAGACCCCGGCTTCAGCTTCTTCGACACGGCGAAGCCCTACGCTAAAGAGTTCATGCTCCGCAGGGAAGGCAAGCAGTTCCGCCGCCTTCTGGTTGACCGACTGACGGGCCGCGACGAGGGTCGCATCGAGTGGGGCCGCGTGTGGAAGCTCGCGAAGATGGCCGCGAAGATGTATTTGAAGAAGTAAGGCAAAAGTAAAAGGCAGCAGAGGGTGTTAGGTGTTGGATGCTGGGTTCCGGCTTGTTGAAAATCACCAGCACCCAGAACCTAACACCCTCCCTGTTACTTTTGACTTCTTACTGCTGGTTCCACGTCAGAAACATCCCGGCGGCGGCGGCGACCATGACGGCGGCGGTCGCCCAGCCGAGCGCGTTGAGGACGCGACCGTTGGTGTGCTCGCCCATGACCTCTCGGTTGTTGGAGACGAGCATGATGAGGATGAGCAGAGGCGGCGAGAGCAGGCCGTTGATGACTGCCGTCCAGAAGAGCGCGTTGATGGGATTGATGCCCGCGAAGTTGATGAGCATGCCGAGGAGAGTCGAGGCGGCGATGACGGCGTAGAACTGTTTCGCCTGCCGCGGCTTCGTGTCGAGGCCGTACTTCCAGCCGAAGGTCTCGGCGACGGCGTAGGCCGCCGACCCCGACAGCACGGGCACGGCGAGCGAGCCAGCGCCGATGAGTCCGAAGGCGAAGAGGTACTTGGCCGCGGGGCCTGCGAAGGGAGCGAGCGCGCGCGCGGCGTCCGTGGCCGACTGCACGTCGGTCTGGTTGTTTGCGTGCAGCGTCGCGGCGGAGGCGAGGATGACGAAGTAGAAGACGACGTTGCAGAAGAGCATGCCGGTGCCCGTGTCGAGCGCGGCGTGCCTTAGCTCCTCGCGGGTCGCGCCCTCGCGCTCGCGAAGCGTCGTGCGGCCCATCTGCACCTCTTCTTCGACCTCCTCGCTCGCCTGCCAGAAGAAGAGATAGGGCGAGATGGTCGTGCCGAGGATGGCGACGATGGTGAGCAGGTAGGGGCCGTCGAGCCGGACGTGCGGGACGAAGGTGTTGCTGAGCACCTCGCCCCAGTGCGGGCGGGCGAGGAAGGCTGCGGCGATGTATGCGAAGAGCGTCAGCGCGAGCCACTTGAAGACTATGGCAATCTGCCGGTACGACCCCCAGACCTGCATCACGACGATGGCGAGCGCCACGGGCACGATCATCAGCTTGATGGGCAAGAGTGGCACGACGAGGTTGATGGCAGCGGCGATTGCGCCGATGTCCGTGCCGGCGTTGATCGTGTTGGCGACGACGAGCAGCGAGACGGCCACGTAGAGAACCCAGCGCGGGTAGTGTCGCCGGAGCGCGCCCGCCAGCCCGCAACCGCAGACCATCCCGATCTTGGCGCAGATGAACTGCACCGCCGCCATCAGCGGCAGCGTGACGACGGCAGTCCAGAGGGTGGCGAAGCCGAACGCCGCGCCCGCCGACGTATAGGTTCCGATGCCGGAAGGGTCGTCGTCGGAAGCGCCCGTAATCAGGCCGGGGCCGAGCAGGTCGAGGAAGCGTCGGACGGGGCCGCCCTTCCCTGCGGGCGGGGTCACGCCGGGCGGCACGGAATGCGGGATGGTCGCCGCGCCCTCTTCGTCCTCCGCCTCGGTCGGTTGTGACTTCGCGTCGTCCATCCTCTCTTCTCACCCGCCGAAAAGTTGAACGCCGAACAGCGACAGCAGTTGACCGCCGAGCATGACGGCGACCGCCGACGTAATCAGCGCGAACGTGCCCCAGCCGAGCACGTTGTAGAGATGCGTGTTCTTCAACTCGCCCGTCAGTCGCGTGTCGTTGATGAGCACGAGGATGAAGACGAGGATGACGGGCAGCAGCGCGCCGTTCAAGACCTGTATGGCGACGAGCAGGCGGATGACGGGCACGCCGGGTATCAACGCTATTCCAGCGCCGAAGACGATGAGCGCCGTGAAGAGCGCGAAGAACTTCGGCGCGCGGCGGAAGTCGAGGTTGACGCCCTTCGGCAGCCCGAACGCTTCGGCGATGGCGTAGGAGGTGGCGAGCGGCAGCACCGCCCCGGCCAGCAGCGACGCGCCCAAAAGCCCCACCCCGAAGAGAAGCTTCGCGTAGTTGCCCATCAGCGGCACGAGCGCCTTCGCCGCGTCCTCCGCCGTCTGAACCTGCGTCTGCCCGGCGACGTGCAGCGTCGCGGCGGTGGCGACGATCATCGCGATGGACATCAGGTTCGAGAAGACCGCGCCCGTGTAGGTGTCTATGCGTTCGGGGCCGTAGTGTCGGCGCGCGACGCCCTTCTCGACGAGCGAGCTTTGCTGGAAGAGCTGCATGTAAGGCGTGATGGTCGTGCCGAGCAGTCCGACGAGGATGAAGATGTAATCGGGGTCACTCCGGATCGTCGGCACGAAGGATCCGCGCGCCAGTTCGTGCCAGTTCGGGTGGCCCAGGATGGCCGCGATGGGATAGGCGAAGAAGACGAGCGTCATCAGGAGGAAGATTTTCTCGACCCACTCGTAGGAGCCGAAGATGACGAGGTACCAAAGCACCGCCGCCGCGACGGGCACGGCGATGTAGCGGCTGACGCCGATCAGCTCCGAGGCCGCGCCGACGCCGACGAACTCGCTGACGACCAGCCCGCCGTTGGCGATGAGGACGACCGTGATGGCGAAGAACGTCCAGCCGACGCCGAAGCGCTCGCGGATGAGGTCGAAGAGGCCGCGCCCCGTGGCCGCGCCCAGGCGCGCGCACATCTCCTGCACGACCGAGAGCGAAACCGTGATGATGACCATCACCCAGATGAGGTCGTAGCCGTACTGCGCGCCCGCCGAGCTGTAAGTGGCGATGCCGCCCGCGTCGTTGCCGGCGGAGGCGGCGATGAGTCCCGGCCCTAAAATCAAGAGCCAGCGCAGGAGTCCGCGCGGCTGGCGGTGCAGTCCGCGCAGGCGGACGCTGCGGCCCCGGATGTTGAGGCGCAGGCCCGCCGGGAGGTTGCGCGGTCGGACGGGCAGGGCCAGCGCGTCGGCTTCCGCGACGGGTTCCAGACCTTCTGACGAGGGCTTTCGGCTCAAGTGAAAACCTTCCTCGGAGCTTGCGCGCTCCAACTCGAAGGGGCCGCCTGCGCGACCGCCGCGTCGAACGTCACGACGCCGAGCAGTCGCCGGTCTTTACCGACCACGGGCATCGCGGGCAGGTGACTGTTGATGACGCGGCGCGCGGCCTCGCCCGCGGATTCCAGCGGCGCGAGTGTCGTCACGTATGGATCCATGAACTCTTCGACGCGCGCCTGCGGGTCGGCCACGATGAGGTTGCGCAGCGAGAGCAGGCCCTGAAGGTGTCGCCCGTCGTCGTCGTCAACGGCGTAGACGAGCAGCGAGAAGGCTGTCTCGTTCAGACGCTCGCGCAGGTGCTCGCGCGCCTCGCGCGCCGTCAGGCTCGACGGGACGAAGACGATCTCGTTCGTCATGATGCCGCCCGCGGTGTCTTCCGGGTAGCGCAGAAGCTCGATGACGGCGGCGCTCTTCTCCTTCGGCATCCGTTCAAGGTAGCGCCGCGCCGCCTTCGTCTCGATGCGACCGATGAGGTCTGCGGCGTCGTCGGGCGACATGAGCGCGAGCATCTTGAGCGCCTCCTCTTCGTCCATCTCCTCGAAGACCTGGAGCTGTCGCTCCGGCAGCATCAGTTCGAGCGTGCGCGCAGCGAGCGGGTCGGGCAGGAGCTTGAGCAGCTCGGCGGCGTGCATGTAAGGGATGGCCGCGCTGAGCGTCGCAATCTCGCCGGGTTGCAGGCGCGTGATCCGCAGGTGCTCGCCCGCGCCGCTGCGGACGGCGGAGGGGTCGCCGCGCAGGAACTCGACGTACTTCCAATCGTAGAGCGAATGACCGGGCGGCTCGGAGAAGAGTCCGCGCGTCAGACGCCGGAGCAGCGCGCGCGCGCTCGTGTCGGCGGCGCGCAAGGTGAGCTTGCCGCCCTTCTCTTCGAGCGCGAGGTCGTTGGCTCGCGTCGCGCGCCGGTTCTGGAGGTCGAGCACGAGCGCGTCGAGCACGTCGCGCACGAGCAGCACCTCGTCCTGGAAAGCGTCGGGCGCGGCAGCCTCGCCCGCGCCGAGGTCTTCGACCCTGATGACTTTCTCTTCGCGCGCGACGGCGCTCACCGCGTCCCACTTGAGAGAACACTGCTGCCCGTCGTCGCACGTGTAGAAGAGGCGGGTGACCGCGGGATGCTCGCCTTCGAGAAGCGCGACCGACAGGTCTCGGAGACGCGCACGCGCGCCGCCTTCGTCGGCGACGTGGAAGCGTCGGAGTTCGGACAGCATGAGCATCGTGCGTCAGTCTCTCATAATAAGTCCCCGCGCCGAAAAGCCTACCCGGCGAAAACGCGCCCGCCCGCAGACAAATTAAACGAGGCGTCCGGCCCGCGCGCCTTTGAAAGCGCGGGAGTCCCGCTCAGAGAGGTCAGCCGCTCAGAAGTCGAGCGAGATGCCGAGCTGCGCGCCGAGGCGCGGGCTGGCCGAGTAACGCCCGGCGGTGATACCGAAGTCGAAGGTGAGATTCTTTCGCACGGCGTAGTTGCCGCCGACGAGCGTCTGCAACTGTCCGCGGCTCAACCGGAAGTTGCCCGTCAACGCCCCCGTGACCTCGGCCCCGAAATCGAGCCTCTTCGTGTACTGCTTGACGAGCGACGCGCCGCCCGTGAAGACGCGGCCCCGCGTGCGTATGCCGAGCAGCCCGTTGACGGTGTTGCCCGCGAACAGAATGCCGCTGTTCAGACGCAGCTTCGTCTTCTGCGTGACGGACTTTTGGAGGATGCCGTTCAGGTAGTAGTCGTAGAGGCCCGTGCCGAGTTGTTTGCTCGCGTTGCCGGTGGGGAACTGGACGATGGCGCTCACGGCCAACGCCGGCAGGCGCGAGCCTTCGCGCTCCTTGTAGAAGTTGTACTTGACGTGCAGCGTCGAGTCGGCGAGGCCGAAGTCCGTCGGCGGGACGGCGACGCGCGACCTGTGCAGGAACAGCAGCGCGGGCGCGAAGCCGACTTCGACGCCCTTCCAAAGCCCGTAATCAACCTCGACACCGAACGTGTTCTGCACCTTGCCGGGGTAGAGGGCGCGTTGCAGGAGGTCGTACTCGTCGGCGATTTGCAGGTGCAGCCTGCCCTTGTCGGTCACGTCCGCGTTGTCGGTGACGAAGGGCTGCTGCGCCGCGGCCTTCAGCGGCAGCAGGCAGAAAAGTAGGGCGAGCGCGAAGGCGCGCGCGGCGAGGGTCAGCATGCGGAAAGCCCCCTTGCTCAAAACGTTTTGAACTGACGCCCAAGTTTGCACACACGCGAACCGGGAATAAGTAGCACGGCCCGTTTCACGGGCGTGACAAGAATCTCTCACAAACAATTTTCGCCGCGTGCGGCTAGAGGAGCGTGCCGCGCAGGATGAGCATGGCGACGCTGAAGTAAATAATCAGGCCGGTCACGTCAACGAGCGTGGCGACGAAGGGCGCGGAGGAGGTGGCCGGGTCGAGGCCGACGCGGCGGAGCGCGAGCGGCAGCATCGAGCCGGAGAGCGTGCCCCAGAGCACGATGCCGACGAGCGAGATGCCGATGGTCAGCGCGACGAGCAGCCAGTGCGGGCCGTAGATGTCTGAGAAGGCCGACCAGACCGAGATGCGCAGGAAGCCGATGAGGCCGAGCGTGCCGCCGAGCGCGAGTCCCGACAAAACCTCGCGCCGCATCACGCGCCACCAGTCGCGCAGGCGCACCTCGCCGAGCGCCATCGCGCGGATGACGAGCGTGGCGGCCTGCGAGCCGGAGTTGCCGCCCGAAGAAATAATCAGCGGCACGAAGAGGGCGAGCACGACGGCCTTCGCAATCTCCTCCTCGAAAAAACCCATCGCCGTCGCGGTCAGCATCTCGCTCAGGAAAAGTATGATGAGCCAGCCCGCGCGCTTACGAATCATGCGCATGAGTGAGATTTCCATGTAAGGCTCGTCGAGGGCTTCGCTGCCGCCGATCTTCTGGATGTCGCGCGTCGCCCCGGCCTCGGCCACTTCGAGCACGTCGTCAATCGTCACGATGCCGACGAGCATGCCGTCGCTGTCGGTGACGGGCAGGGCCGTCAGGCCCGTCCGGCGAAAGAGGTTGATCGCCGTCTGGTGGTCGTCCGTGGCCTTGAGCGCGTCGTAGCGATTGTCCATCAGCTCCGAGACGTGCGCCGTCGTCGGCGCGAGCAGGAAGGCGCGCATGCGTATGTCGTCAACGAGCATCCCTTCCTCGTCCACGACGTAAACCATGTTCAGAGTCTCGCTGTCGCGCCCGTGGGCGCGGACGTGATCGAGCACTTCCTGCACCGTCCACGCGGGACGCACGGCGATGTAGTGCGGCGTCATCAGGCGACCGACGCTCTGTTCCGGGTAGCCGAGGAGCTTGACGGCGCTGGCGCGTTCCTCGTCGCTGAGGAGCGTGAGCAACTGCTTCGTGACCGCGCCCGGCAGTTCTTCAAGGAGCGTCGTGCGGTCGTCGTCGGCCATCGAGTTGAGAATGGCGGCGACCTCGTCGTGCCCCATTGACTTGATGAGTTCTTCCTGCTCGCCGAGCGGCAGGTACTCGAAGGTCTTCGACGCCAGCCCGCGCGGCAGGACGCGGAACAGCAGAGCCTGGTCGTCGGTGTGAATCCGGCAGATGAGGTTGGCGATCTCCGACGGCAGCAGCCGCCCGAAAGACTCGCGCAGGCCCGTGAAATCACGCGCGCGCACGGCGGCCTGTAACTCGCTTTGCAGTTGCGACATGGACGAATCTCTCCCGGCTTCGGACTTTTAGTGTGGCGCTCGGATGATAACACCAACCGCGCCGCCGCCGGGACACAGTTGACGTGGGTGGAAAGACGCTCAGACTTCTTTCGTGGGGGCGGACTGGCGCGCGAGCAGCTTTTCGAGGTTCGAGAAGCGGCGCAGCATCTCCTCGTGAATGTGGTCGGCCTTCTGGTGCAGCTCCGTCACTTCGAGTTCGGCCTTGATGTTCACGTCGTACTCGATGTCGCCGCGCACCTTGTCCTTCTGCGCCTGCCGGTTCTGGCTGATGAGCACGAAGCAGGCGAGGAAGATGGCTTCCAGAGAGACGATCATGGTCAGGAGGCCGAAGGGGAACGGGTCGAAGCCGTGCGTGCCGTCCGCGTTCGGCGGGAAGATGGATGAGAGGAAGGTGTTCAGAGAAATCCAGATGGTGAACCAGAAGGCATGGATGATGAGGAAGGGCATGCTGCCGGAAAACCACGCGAGCCAGTCGGCAATTTTTTGCAGGGTCGTCAGGTTCTCCTCGACCTCCTCGTTGACGTTGCGCGAGACGCGCGTCCGCAAAAGCTCGTCGGCCTTGCGCGTCATCCGGCCCATCGCCGCGAGCATGTGGAGCGCGGCCTCCGGCTTCTTCTGAAAGAGGAGCATGAGGTCGCCGCGGTCAAGCTCGATCAGTTCAGACGGCGTCAGGGCCATCGCCGTCGCCGAGCGCGGCCCCGCGTCGAGGAGCGCGATCTCGCCGAAGAAGTCGCCGGGCCGCGTGATGTCGAGGATGATCTTCTGGCCCGTCGTGTCTTTGATGAACAGTTCGATCTCGCCCGCGCGGACGAGAAAAAGACTCTCCCCCGGCTCGCCCGCCTGGAAGAGAGTCTGGTTGTCGTCCAACTTGATGAGGTCAACTACCTCGGCCAGCGCGCGCCGGTCGGCTTCGTTGAGCAGCTTGAAGAACTCTATGTCTTCGAGCAACGCGGGGTCAACGGGCATCACTGCCTCCTGACGGTCGGTGGAGATTGGCTCGGCGGCGGCTGCTGCGGCTGGGCCGCGTCGCCCCTGGCCGTGTAGCCGGAGCGCGTGACGGCGATGCGCTTATCGCGTCCGGGCGCGTCCGCCACGGCGACGCGGACGGGGCGGAACTCGCCGGGCCGCGCCTTCGACGTGGGAACGTAACTGATGACGTACTGCGTGCGCAAGTCTTTCGTGATGTCCTGGGCGATTTGCGGCAGCTCCGAGAGCGAGTTCGGGTAGAAGGTGCGCCCGCCCGTCTCCTTCGCCATGCGGTCTAAGAGGTCAACGGCCTTCTGGCGCTTCGACTTCGAGATGAAGCCGCGCTCCTTGTCCAGCTCGTTGACGAATCCGATGACGTAAATCTGCACGTCCTCTTCCTTCAAGGCGTCGAAGAGCTGCTCCTGCTTGTAGAAGCTGGCGCGGTCTTCGCCGTCGGTGACGAGGATGAGGGCGCGGCGACGCTTGTCCTGATCGGTCTCGCCCTTGCGGCGCTCGGCGGCGTGCTCGGCGGAGAGGTATGCGGCGTCAATGACGGCGGTCTGTCCGCCCTCGACGAACATGTCGTCAAGCGCATCGTCGAGCGACTGCTTGTCCGCCGTGTAGTCCTGCATGATCTTGATCTCGTCCGAGGAGATGAAGCGGACGACGAAGGTTTCGTCGCCGGGCTTGTTGCTGGAGACGATGGTCTTGGCGGCCTCGATGATCTGGTTGATCTGGTTGCGAATCGAGCCGGAGTTGTCAACGACCAGCCCGTAGGTGATTGGCACCTCCTCCCGCGTGAAAGAGGTGATGGTCTGCGGGACGCTGTTCTCGAAGACGCGCAGCTCGTCCTGCCTCACGTCGTTGACGGGGCGGTTGAAGCGGTCAACCACGCGGACGTGGAGCTTGATCTCGTTCGACTCGATCTTGACGACCTCGTCCGGGTTGACCTCTTGATTCGGGTCTTGCTGCGCGTTCGGCTGGTCGGGCTGCGCCGACGGCGCGGTCTGGAGCTTCGGCCTGCCGCCCGTCGTCGGCTGCTGCGTCGGCGCAGGGCTGGGCGTCTGCGCGGGCCGCTGGCCGCCGCCGGTCTGCGCCGTCGTCGTGCCCTTCTGTTGCGTCGCTTGTTGCTGCGCCGCGACGGCCTGCGCCTGCGACGCGTGGACGCGGCGCGGTCGCCCGTCCTGCGCGCGCGAAGACGGAATCAGCGCCGCGCAGAGCGCGAACAGAACGAGCAACGCGGGCGCGCGCCGTGCGGCGACCCTCCCGCGACTGAAAAAAAATCGGTGTCTCATCCTCATCCCTCAGAAGAGGGGCTAGGTGCCGGAGACCGGAGGCTGGTAAGAACTTGTCTTCAACCAGCCTCCGGTCTCCGGCACCTAGCCTCTAAAAGTAGCCCCGCGCGAGGCCCGTCCGGCGCGTGCTGGCGGGGCGGGCCTTTGCGGGGCACCGGCCTTTCGAGTCGGCCTCGAAGTCGGCTGAAGGCTCACGTGTGGCCGGGGCAAAGAGCTTCATGGCTTGAACAAGTATAACCTGAGAGGGCGCACGCGCCGGAGCAAACGGCCCAGTCTTAGAGATGCCCTTGTGTCTTCGTGCGTTGCCGGGAAAACGGGCCGGGTGGGACGGCCCGCACGCGTTTCAGTTGCGCGGCGTGACGTTGGAGAAGTAGCCCTCGCGCCCGCGCACGAAGAGGCGCGGGAAGCCGCGCGGCGGCTGCACCTTGACCTTGAGCTTATGCCACCTGCCGTCGTTGGCGAAGTGGGTCGGGCGATAGCCGATGGAGTACTGCGTGCGAAGCTCCAGGGCGATGCGCTCGAACGTGTCGTTCATCTCGGCGGAGGAAGAGGGGAAGAAGGCTTTGCCGCCGGAGACGCCGGCCAGCTCTTCGAGGATGGCGCGGCCCCCGTAGCCGAGGTCGTTGTTGTCGTGGCTGTCAACGATGCCGACGGCGTAAATAATCACGTCCGACTCTTTCAAGAGGCGGCGCAGCTCCGAGAAGGTGTAGCGCGAGCTGTTGTCCTGACCGTCCGAGATGAGGAGGATCGCCTTCTTCGGGTGCACGCCGCGCGTCACCTTGTTGACGCCGAGGTAGACCGCATCGTAGAGCGCCGTCTGCCCGTGCGTCTGGACGAAGGTGAGTTTCTGCATGAGCGCGTCGCTGTCGCGCGTGTGGTCTAAGAGGAGTTGCGCGCGGCTGTTGAAGCCGATGAGGAAATACTCGTCGCGCGCGTGGCTCGTCTCGATGAACTTCGAGAGGGCCTCGCGCGCCTTGCTGATCTTGTCGCCGCCCATCGAGCCGGACACGTCGAAGACGACGCCCAGAGAGACGGGAGCATCCTCGTCCGAGAAGAAGGTGATCTCCTGCTGGTCTTTGTCGTCCGTGATGGTGAAGGCGTTTTTGCCCAGGCCCGTGACGAAGCGCCCGTAGGTGTCCGTCACCGTCACGGTCAGCGTGACCAGATCTGTGTGGGTGATGACGGGCTTGCGCTCGTCGTCTTCCGAGACCTGCACGGCGGGGCCGGAAGCGCCCGGCTGCGCCGTGGACGAACTCGCGCGCCCGTTGGCCGCAGGGACGGAGGTCTTCGGCTGCTGGCCGTCGGCCGGCTGCGCTTGCGGCGGCGGCGTTGGCTGCGGCTGCGCCTGTTCTGTCTTCTGCGGCTCAGCTTTCTGAGCGGTCGTCTGCTGTCCGGCCGAGGCGGCGTGGGGCGAGGCGAGCGCGAAGGATGCGGCGAAGAGGAAGGAGACAAGCGCGACCCTGCTGTGACTGACGAAGCGCCGTGCCCACATAGAACCCTCCTGAAAGATGTTTGAGCGGACGAAGAAAGGACGTTGACGACCGGAAGCCTCGCGGGCTTCGCGGGCCGACTCCGTAGAAACTCTCGATGCCGCTTTGAAGCCGGCGCGCGCCCTTTGGGTTGTCCGCGGTAGCTGGCAGGGAAGACGGGGAGACTTCCTCTTTCCTTCGCGGTCATTGTAGGACACGCGGGCGACGGCGCGCAACAAACATACCGGTTTCAACTTTGTGGCGATTTTATCTCCGCGCAACTTCCGGCGGCGTCGCGCGTGTAAGCGGGGGCGGGGCGTCGGTGGAGGAGCGCCCGGCAGCGTGTTATAATTCGTCGCCAAGTGGGGGCGAGCCGCAAGTTCTCCCGCCGGGCTTCGGACGCCGACCTCCTGTCAGAAGTAACGAAAGAAGCATGGCCGAGTTCATCTGTCGTTTGGGGACGCCTGCGGGCGAGGTTGTCACGCGCACGGTCGAGGCCGTGGGCGTTTCGGAGGCGCGCGTGCGTCTCGAAGCCGAGGGCTTCCGCGTCTTCTCGGTCGCCGCGCCGCGCGCCGCCGGACTGGCCGCCGTCACGCGCGGCGGCAAGGGCGGCACGCAGGCTCGCATTAAGCCCGGCGACTTCCTCTTATTCAACCAGCAACTCTCCGCGATCATCCGCGCCGGCATCCCCATCCTTCAGGCCGTCACGATGCTGCGGCGGCGCGCGACCTCCTCGCGCCTGCGCGCCGTGCTCTCCGACGTGGAGGATAAGATTCGCAGCGGCATGGCCCTCTCGACGGCCTTTGCCGCGCAGGGGCCGATCTTCCCGCGCATCTACACGGCCTCCATTCTCGCGGGCGAGCGCTCCGGCGCTTTGGACGAAGTGCTGGCCCGCTACGTCGCCTACATGCGGCGCGGCGTGGAGATTCGCCGCAAGATTCGCGGGGCGCTCGCCTACCCGCTCTTTCTGCTGGCGGCGTCCGGCGGCATGGTCACGTTTCTGACCGTCTACGTCGTGCCGAAGATGTCCTCGCTCTTCGAGGGCTTCAACCGCGCGCTGCCCGTCATCACGCAGGTCGTCATCGGCGTCTCGCACTTCGCCGCCGGCAACTTCTACTGGTTCGCGCCGGCGGTCGTCCTCGCCGTCCTCGGACTCTACCTCTGGACGCGGACGCCTTCGGGGGGCCTTGCGCTCGACCGCTTCCTGTTGAAGCTCCCCATCGTCAACGTCCTTTTGAAACAGCTCGCCGTGGCGCAGGTGACGCAGAGTCTGGCGACGCTTCTGGCGGGCGGCATCACTTTGGTCGAGTCCTGGGAGATCGCCGCCGAATCAATCACGAACCGGGAGCTGCGGGCGCGAAGCTCGGCGACGCTGCCGATGATTCGCGAGGGGCGTTCTTTCTCGGAGAGCATCGAATCGGCGGGGTGGATTCCGCCGCTCGCCCTCGACATGATCGGCGTGGGCGAGCGCTCCGGCTCTCTGCGCGAGATGCTCGGAGAGGTCGCCGACTTCTACGACCGCGAGTCCGAGGTGCGGCTCGAACAGTTGACGACCGTGCTGGAGCCTGCCATCCTGCTGGTGATGGGCGGGGTCGTCGTCTTGATCCTTCTGTCCATCTACTTGCCGATCATCCAATCCATCTCGAACCTGAGTTTTCGAGGTTGACCCAAGCCATCCCCCGCCCGGCTGAAAGCATCAGAACAAACTCATGAGTCAAACAGAGAACAAGGTGACGACCGCCGACGCCGCACACGCCGCCGCGCCTCAGAACGGTGGCGTCGCGCCGCACGGCGGCGACGAGCACATGCCGCCCGAAGTGCGCTCCGCGCTGGCGCTCGCGCGCCGCTACCGCCTGCCTTACGTTGACCTGCTCCCGCCCGCCGGCGAGTCGCCGATTGACTACTCGCTCCTCGGCGAGATACCCGTTGACCTGATGCTGCGCCACCTCTTCGTGCCCTTGAGGCGCGAGGGCCGACGCCTCCACATCGCGATGGCCGACCCGACCGACCTCGAACGCTTGGACGAGATCGCCTCGGCCCTGCACGCGCGCATCGTCCCGCACGTCTCGACCGCGGGCGCGATTGAAGTCGTCCTGCGAAAGGGCGACGCCACGCAGCGCGTCCTGCAAGAGGCGGCGTCGGGCTTCCGCATCTCGCTCGTCAAGGAGACCGAGCACGGCGAAGAGGTTTTAGACCTCGACCGGCTGGCGACCGACAGCGACATGTCGCCGATCATCAAGCTGGTTGACACGATCATCTACAACGCGATGGAATCGCGCGCCTCGGACATCCACATCGAGACGCGCGACACCGCCGTCCACGTCAAGTACCGCATTGACGGCGCGCTCTACGAGAAGGTCGAGCCGATTGATCTGGCCTATCACCAGACTTTGATTTCGCGCATCAAGGTCATGTCGGAACTGGACATCGCCGAGCGCCGCATCCCGCAGGACGGTCGCTTCCGCGTGCGTTATAAAGGACGCAACGTTGACTTCCGCGTCTCGATCATGCCGACCATCCACGGCGAGGACTCGGTGATTCGTATCCTCGACAAAGAGCAGATCAACGATCAGTTCCGCAACCTGACGCTCGACGTGGTGGGCTTCCTCCCGCAGGACGTGCGCGACTTCCGCCGCTACATCGCCGAGCCTTACGGCATGGTGCTCGTCACCGGCCCGACCGGCTCAGGCAAGACGACTACTCTGTACGCCGCCTTAAACGAGATTCGCAACGAGGAAGACAAGATCATCACGATTGAAGACCCCGTGGAGTACCAGCTCCACGGCATCACGCAGATTCCCGTCAACGAGAAGAAGGGCTTGACGTTCGCGCGCGGCCTGCGCTCGATTCTGCGCCACGACCCCGACAAGATCATGGTCGGCGAAATCCGCGACGAGGAGACGGCGCAGATCGCCATCCAGTCGGCGCTCACCGGCCACCTCGTCTTCACCACGGTGCACGCCAACAACGTCATTGACGTGATCGGTCGCTTCCTGAACATGGGAGTGGAGCCGTACAACTTCGTCTCGTCTTTAAACTGCGTGCTGGCGCAGCGGCTCATACGCATGCTCTGCGCCGTCTGCAAGCGCCCGTATCACCCTTCGGACGAAGAGCTGATTGAGTCGGGCCTGAAGCCCTCGGAGCACGGCCACCGCACGTTCTACATGAGCGTCGGCTGCGACGCCTGCAACCACACGGGCTACCGCGGGCGCACCGCGATTCACGAACTCCTCAATATGTCGGACAACATCCGCGAGATGATTATCGCGCGGCGTCCCGGCTCGGAAGTTCGCCGCGCCGCCGAAGCAGAGGGCCTACGCTCTCTGCGCGAATCGGCGCTGGAGAAGGTCTTCGCGGGCCTCTCTTCGCCGCACGAGATCAACCGCGTGACCTTCGTCGAGGAGATCAAGATGGACGGCGACGCGATGGTGAGCGTCGGCAGCGAGTAAGGCCGGGGGCAGACGGCAGGAAGCAGTAAAAGCATTTCTCGGTCGTTAGTCCTTGAATCAGGAATTCGCAACGGCTTCGACTGCTTCCCGCCGTCTGTCCCTGCCTCTCGCCCCCGGCCTCCCGGCTTGTTCGTTCCGCCTTTGAGGAACTATTATCTACGTCCCGGCGTGTAAGTTGAGCGTGTGGAGGTTGGCCCGCCGGATGGGCCGCCGCGCTCTTCGCCGCGGCGCAACCGGCTTCGGAGGTTTAAATCCTCGCGTTAAGGTTTCGGCGACTCCCCGACGCACTAATTCGTCAAAGAAGCGGCCCCGCGCGCCGCAAACTCTTTCGGGCCGGAAGGCCGGCTTTTCGGCAGCAATCAAGTGAGGTTCGAGATGAAGTCTTTTGCTCACACCCGCTCGCTCGCGGCGCTCCTCATGGTCGTGCTCCTCGCGCTCGCGCCCGTCGCGGTGCTGGCGAAGAAGGGCGAGAAGAACTACAGCCGCGGCATGGAGTACGAGAAGGCGCAGCAGTGGGAGAAGGCCGCCGCCGAGTTCGCGCTCGCCGTCGCCGCCTCGCCCTCGGACACCGAGTACCAGCTCCACTACCGCAAGGCGCTCTTCAACGCCTCGCAGACCTTCATGACGAAGGGGCGCGCGCTCGCCGACCAGGGCGACTACGTCGGCGCGTACAACGCCTTCCGCCAGGCTTACGGACTCGACCCCGTCAACGACCTCGCCGCGCAGGAGATGGATCACATGCTGCGGCTCCAGCGCGAGCGCGAGGGCGCGAACGGCCCCGCGGCGACGCGCAACGCGCCGGCCACGTACCGCAACACTCAGCCGGCGCAGCCCGACGCTCAGGCCGCCGACGGCGTGGGCGCGGGGCCGCACGAGCAGTTGCAGACCATCCAGTACAACGGCGACCTCGAAGGCTTCATCCGCAAGCTCGCCGACGAGCTGAGCCTCAACGTCGTCTTCGACCAGAACTTCTCGCAGATGAAGCGCAACATCAGCGTCCGCTGGAAAGACATCACGCCCGCCCGCGCCCTCGACTACATCTTTCTCTCGAACGGACTCTTCTTCCAGAAGCTCGACCGCCGCACCATCCTCGTCGCCGACCAGTCGAAGCGCCCGCAGTACCAGCAGTTGGTCTTACGCACCTTCTACCTCTACAACGTCAAGCTGGACGAGGCCCAGAAGCTCCTTCAGGGCGCGCTCCCGCCGAACGCCGGGCGGCAGCCGATGTTCATCCCGAACCCGACGACCAACTCGCTCACGGTGCGCGACACGCCCGAAAACATCCGCATCATCGAGAGCCTGCTGAAGACCGTTGACAAGGATCGCTCCGAGGTCGTGATGGACGTTTCCATCTACGAAATCTCGCGCAGCGACCTCCTCCAGATCGGCAACCAGATCGGCACCGCCTCGACGCTCGGCAACCTCGGCGGCGTCCAGCCCGGCTCCGTCCTGCTCGGCGGCGCGCGCCAGCTCGCCAACGGCGCGAACGCCGTCTTCCCGCTCTCGACCGGCGTGGGCCTGCTCATCCCCTCCAGCTCGATTGCCGCCCTCCAGAGCAAGAACAACACGCGCCTGCTCTTCTCGACGCAGGTGCACGCCTTCGACGACGAGAAGTCCTCGACGCGCGTCGGCTCGAAGGTGCCCGTGCAGACTGCCAGCGTCTACAACGGCCTGACGACGGCGACGAACGGCCAGACCGGCGGGACGGGTGCGGTCGCCAACAACATCTTCGGCGGCGGCGGCTACCCCGTCATCCAGTACGAGGACGTGGGCCTGAACCTCGACTTCAAACCGAAGGTCTACCCGAACAAAGACGTGCAGGTTTCGATGACCATCGAGTCGAAGGACGAGGCCGCCGGCCCCGACCCGCTCACGCCCATCTTCACGCAGCGCAAGATTGACGGCGTGGCCCGCATCCCCGACGGAAAGACCATGCTCATCGCCTCCATCGCGCAGAATCGCCAGTCGGACGGGCGTCAGGGGTTGCCGCTCGTCGGCCTCATCCCCATCCTGGGCCGCCTGTTCACCGCGCCGACCAAGAACAACTCGCAGAGCGATATCGTCATCACGATGACGCCGCGCGTGCTGCGCGCGCCCGAAATCCTGCCGGAGGACGAACTGGAGCACAAGACCGGCACGATGCAGAACCCGCAGTCCGAGTCGCTCGAAGCGATGCTGCGCGCCGCCGACCGAGAGGATCAGTACGCGCGCCTGCGTTCCTTGCCGACCAACCAGACCGTCCAGCTCCCGCCGCAGCCCGGCGAGGAAGTCTCCTTCGTCCCCGCGCCGAAAGCTCTGGCCGCCGACGCCGCGAACGCTTCGAGCGCACAGGCCACCTCGCCCGCGAGCGCGTCGAACGCCGCGAACGCGTCGGGAGCCGTGGCCGTCAACGTCAGCCTCAACACGAGCGCCGGCTCGCCCGGCGTCGCGCCGTTCGTTGACGCCTCGATGACGAGCGAGCCGTCGAGTGGGCCGCGAGTCGAGCCGACAGCGGGCGACCAGCCCGCGCCCTCTCTCAACAACGCAGGCGCGACGACCGCCGCGACCGCGCCCGCCGCAAACGTATCCGCATCCGTGCCTGCCGCAAGCGTGTCCGCGCCCGCCGCGAGCGTGTCTGCGCCTACTGCAAGCGTGCCCGCCGCGGCGACGACGGCTGAGCTGCTCATGCTGCCCGAACAACAGGAGATGAGGGTCGGCGAGCGCCGCCGCGTGATGGTTTTCCTGAAGACGGACGCGCCGGTGGGTCTGGCGACGGCGACGCTGCGCTTCGACCCGCGCGCCGTGGCCGTCCGCTCGGTCTCGCAGGGGACGCTCGCCTCGGACAAGACGAGCGCACCGTTGCTCACGCAGTCAGTTGACCCGAAGGGCGTGCTCGTCGTCTCGGTCTCGCCCGCGGCAGGCGCACAGCCGCTCACGGGCGAGGGGCTGCTGCTCGTCATCGAGGTCGAGGCGCTGGCCGCGGGCGACGCCTCGCTCCGGTTCGACGCCGACAAGGTTCACTTCATCGCCACCGACGGGCGCAACGTCGCGCCGCGCGTCTCGGCGTCCAAGCTCAAGGTCACGCAATAAGCGGAGGCGTGCGAGTGAGAGGAGTATTCAGGATGAGGGGACGGAGGGACGGCGAGACGCGGAGAAAGGACTCGCCTCTTTCGTCTCCGCGTCTCGCCGTCCCTCCGTCCCCCCGTCGTTCCAACCGCGGGTGGACGCTCATCGAGCTGGTCATCACGATGACGGTGATGACCATCCTGACGCTCGGCGTAATCCCGCTCGTCCGCACCGCAGTTCGGCGGCAGAAGGAGCAGCGCCTGCACGAGGCTCTGCGCGAGATGCGCGATGCCATTGACGAGTTCCACCGCGACACCGTCAACATGCAGTGCGGGCCGCTTGCCGGGGGAGTTGCGGGAGTCCCGCAGCAAATAAACCCGCCCCCGACGCAGGGCACAGTGCCCGGCGCTCCCGCCAACAGCTACCTCGACCCGCGCAGCCGCGTCCGCATCTCCGACTGCACGATCTTCACCGTTGACAACCCCGACCGCTACCCGCCCGACTTGCAGACGCTCGTTGACGGCGTGGACGTTGTGCCGCGCGCGAACCTCGCGGGCGCGATTCCGGGCGCGGGCCTCGACAGTGTCGGCGGCTCGGCGACGCAGAACTC
This sequence comes from Pyrinomonadaceae bacterium, assembly GCA_036263975.1. GTDB lineage: Bacteria > Acidobacteriota > Blastocatellia > Pyrinomonadales > Pyrinomonadaceae > QHXN01. The sequence goes on along the minus strand of DATARW010000027.1, from coordinate 10,969 downwards.
CGGCGGCGTAATTCCGAAGAAGAAAATCTACCTGCGCGAGATACCCATTGACCCGATCACAGGCGAGCGCGACTGGTGCATCCTCTCAAACTACGACCCGCCGGACGAAGGCTGCTCCGGCACTCCCGCCAACGTCTTCGACGTGCGCTCGAAGGCCAAAGGGGAGGCGCTCAACGGGGAGAAGTACAGTGATTGGTAAAGGCGCAAGGCACAAGGCGCAAGGCGCAAGGCAAGAACTTGAGGGTGCGAGCGGCGACGTTCGCCGCCCTGCTTGTGCCTTGTGCCTCGTGCCTTTTAACTTCTCCCGAAGGGAGCGGGGCTTCACGCTTCTGGAGCTGATGATCGTCATCTCGATTCTGGTCATCCTCGCGCTGATCTCGATGGGGCAGTACAACAAGACTGTGCTGGCGGCCAGAGAAGCGACGCTTCGTGAAGACCTCTACACGATGCGCAAGATGATTGACCAGTACGGCGCGGACAAGGGGAAGCTGCCGCAGTCGCTCGACGACCTCAAGACCGCGGGCTACGTGGACAAAATCCCCGTTGACCCGATGACCGACCAGAGCGACTGGCAGGTGGAGATGGGCGACGACCCCGGCTCGAACGAAGGCTCGCAGGGCATCACGCAAGTCCACAGCGCCTCCGGCGAGCTTTCCTCCGACGGCCAGACGCACTACAGCGAATGGTGAAGGGAATTTAGATTTGCGATTTTTGATTTTGAACCTTTCGGCGGTTGCCTGCCCACGACAATGACGAGAGAGGATTACCGCCGAAAGGTAACAACTCCAGATCGCAAATCAAAAATCTAAAATCAAAAATTCAATGAACCCTCTCAACAAACTCATCGCGCCGCGCTACCCTTCGGCAGCCATAGGGCTTTCGGGTGAGGGCGCGAGCGTCGTGCAGTTGGAGCGGCGCGGCGGCGGCCTCGCCGTCAGGAGCGCCGCCTTCCTGCCGCTCGCGGAAGGACTCGTGCGCCCCGGCTTCGACGAGCCGAACGTCGCCGACGCAGGCGAACTCGCGCGCTCGCTCGCCGAGCTTACTTCGAGCGCGGGCCTCGCGCGCCGCCGCCGCTGGTCGGTCGCCCTGCCCGAAGCCTCGACGCGCACCTCAATCCTGACGATGGAGACGGCCCCGGCCTCGCGCGCCGAGGGCGAGGAGATGCTGCGCTGGAAGACGGAGCGGGCGCTGGGCGCACAGCTCGACGAACTGCGCGTCTCGCGCGAGCGACTCCAGCCGGACGCGCAGGGGCGCGCGCGCCATCTCGTCACGGCAGTCCGCCTCTCCGTGCTCGATGAGTACGAGCAGGCGTTCGCCCTCCTGAACTGGCGCGCGGGGTTGATTCTGCCGCGGCACATGGGCGAGGCTTGGTGGCTGATGCGCGACTCGGCGGGCGACGACTCGCTTCTGGTCAGCTCGCACCACGAAGGCTTCACCGCAGTCATCCTGCGCGCGGGGCAGCCGCTCTTCGTCCGCGCCGTCTCCTGCGACACCGAAGACCGCGCCGACGAACTCTACCGCTTCCTTCTTTTTTACCGCGACCGCAACGCGCCGACCGACGAAGGCATCGAGACGCCCGCGCCCGTCTACGCCGCCGAGAGAATCGAGCGCCTGCTCGTCGCGGGCACAGGGATTGACTACGCGCAGGCGAGCGCTATCGTCGAAGAGACGCTCTCGTCGTCGCCGCGCGCCGTACACCCCGCAGACCTGCGCCTCTCGTTCCCGCCGAGCGATATAGACTTTCGACAGATCGCCGCGCCCGCCGGCCTCGCCGCGCTCGCCTGGAGTTGAAAAGGCGCGCGATCAAGGCTATAAGCTGCGGAGGCGATAGGCCGTTGTCGCCCGCCCGCTTGCATGCATGAAGAAACTGTGAAGGCCGAGCGATTAACTGAAAGGGCACATGCCTTCAGTTAATCGCTCGGCGTTGCGGACTTCACTGGTTATGAAAAAGACATTCCCCCTCTTGCTCATCGCCGCCCTCGCCGCGCACGCCGCGGCGCAGTCGGGAAGAAGAATTACTGCGCCGCCGCCGGAGCCTCGAATTGAGTCTCCGACTTCGTCCTCGGTCGAGGCAGCGCCCACCGTCAGGACAGCGCCCGCGACGCCTGCGGAGTTCAGAACCCTGCCGGAGAGTGTGCTCCGGCGCGAGCTTCAATCGCTCGACCGTGGCAGCTTCCGCCTCGCGGACTTCGGCGGCAAGGTCGTCGTCGTCAACCTCTGGGCGACGTGGTGCGGCCCTTGCCGCATGGAGATACCTGAGTACGAGCAGGTGCGGAAGGAGTACGCCGCGCGCGGCGTCGAGTTCATCGGGCTGACGACCGAAGACCCGCGCACTTCCATGGAGCGCGTCCGGCAGTTCCTGCGCGAGTACAAGTTCGGCTTCCGCTTGGGGTGGGCCGACCACGAGACGGCGCTCGCGTTGATGAACGGCAGGAACTCCATCCCGCAAACCTACGTCATCGCCGCCGACGGCCAGATCGTCCGCCACTGGCGCGGCTACGCGCCGGGCGGGCGCAGCAGCGTCATGCTGCGCGACGCCCTCGACCGCGCCCTCTCCGGCGGCGAAGCGCAGACCGGCAGCACGCGCTGAGGCCCGGCAAAGCGATTCGCCTCTCGCGTCGCCCGAAAAGCCAGCCGCCCGCGCGCGTGAAACTTTGCCCCCGGCGGAGGCGTAAAACTCTGGCGTCATGATCGCAACAGCAGAAACAGTCTCCCTGAAAAGATTTGCCTCCGTGGCCGACAGCGAGCTTGTGCTGAGCGCGCTGGCGGGCCGCGAGGACGGGTTTGAGGAGTTGGTGCGGCGTTACCAGCGCCCCATCGTGGGCTACGTCTACCGGATGGTCGGCGACTACGACGCGGCGCTCGATCTGGCGCAGGAAGTCTTCATCAAAGTCTACAACTCGCTCACGCGCTACCGCCCGGAGTTCAAGTTCTCCACCTGGATTTACCGCATCGCGCACAACTCGGCCATAGACCACCTGCGCCGCGCAGGCACGTCGCGCACCGAAGACCTCGAAGTCGAGGGCGAGGGCGGACGCATGTTCGAGAAGCCGCTCGCCAGTCGTGCGCCCACGCCCGAACAGGAGACGGAGCGCGGCGAGCGACGCGCCGAAATCGAGGAGGTCGTCCGGCAACTGCCCGCCGCTTATCGCGAGCTGATCGTGCTCCGACACGCGCACGACCTCAGCTACGACGAGATCGCCGAGGTGACTTGCCTTCCGCTCGGCACCGTCAAGAACCGAATCTTCCGCGCGCGCGAGGCGATGCGCGAGCTGCTGGTCGCGCGCGGCATCAAGGGCATGTGAGAGGGATGGCGGACGGCGCAGCCGACAAGGGGCTTCGTTGCCCGCAGACGATTCTCACCGCCGCCTACCTCGACGGCGAGCTGGACGCGCCCGCCGCCGAAGACTTCGAGTGCCACGCGAAAGAATGCGCCGCCTGCTCCGCCTCTCTCCTCGAACAGCGACGCCTGCTCTGCCTGCTCGACACCGCCTTCGACCGGACGTTTGAAAAAAGGGTCGCGCTGCCCGAAGGCTTCACGCGTCAAGTGAAGGCGCGGGCGCAGACGGACATGAGCGGAGTGCGCGACGCGCGCGAGCGCCGCCGCGTCTTGAAGATTTGCTTCGCGCTCGTCGTCGCCGCGTTCGCGCTTTTGGGCTTCGCGGCCTTCGACGCCGTCGTCGCGCCGGTCTTGGGCGCGGCGCGCGCAGGCGCTGGCGTGCTCGGCGTCGCGGGCCACGCCGCGGCGGACGCGGGCGCGGGCGCGGGCCTGGTCGTGCGCGCCGTCGGCGGTCGGCTGGGCGCGTCCGAGCCGCTCGTGATTCTCCTCTGGGCGTTCGTCGCCGTCGCGCTCGTCCTGCTGCTGCGTCTCATCGGCGCATACCACCGCGCGAGCGACTGAAGAAAAAGTTGAGTGTCGGTTCGGCGGCCAGCCGCGGTTGACTCGACGTTAGGAGCCGGGCGCTGGCCGCTCGGTGCATGGGAGACTTTGTGAGCCGGGCGGTGCATCCGTCTAACTTTATTACTTGAGCGCATGCGGATGTTGAGTTCAACACGGAGGCACAGAGGACGCGGAGGCGTCACAGAGTTTTTCTCTGTGCAATCTCCGCGTCCTCTGTACCTCCGTGTTGAAACCAACCTGCTTCATCCTCAAGCCGCGACGACCAGATGCGTCGCGCCGTCATTCATCAGAATCACGCTCGTCCTGCTTCTTCTCCTTCTAACTTCAATCATCGGTAACGCGCAGGCGTCTGACGCGCCGAAGGCGGGCGACGAGCTGTTGGTTGACGGCAATCAGGCGGGCGACGTGATCGTCGAGGGGCGCGCGGTGCGCGTGCGCGGCGAGGTGCGAAACGGCGTGCTCGCCTTCGGCGGCGATGTCATCGTCGAGGGGCGCATCGAGGGCGACGCGGCGGCCATCGGCGGCTCGGTCATACAGCTCGAAGGCTCTTACATCGGCGGCGACGTGATGGTCGTCGGCGGCGAGTACCGGCGCGGCGCGGGCGCGGCGCGCAGCCCCGAAGGGCAGACGATGATGATCGCCGGCTACGAGCAGGAGTTGCGCCGGATGGCGCGCAACCCGGCCTCGCTGCTGACGCCGGAGTTCTCGCTCTCGTTCGTCGGCTGGCGCTTGCTGGCCGTGCTCTTCTGGTTCGTCGTCTCGATAGCCCTGACCGCGGTTTCGCCGGGCGCGGTCAGTCGCGCCGCGGCCCGCCTGCACCTGACCTTCGCGCGCGTCGCTCTCATCGGACTGCTCGGCGCGTTCGTGATGGGGCCGGGGGTGGTCGCCGCGCTGGAGTACCTGCCGACGGCTTTGGCCGCGCTGGCGGGCGTGACGGCGCTGCTGCTGTTGCTGCTCTCATATCTGTTCGGGCGCGTAGTGATTCATGCGGTGACGGGGCGCTGGCTCCAGCGCGTGCTGCTGCCGGAAGAGAGGCGTTCCGAGTCGGTCGCGCTCCTGCTGGGCGCGGCCTTCTGGGCCGTCTTGCTCTCGCTGCCTTACGTCTGGCCCTTCCTCGTCGTCGTCCTCGTCGTCACCAGCCTCGGCCTCGCGCTCACGGCCCGCTACCGGCTCAACTGGCGTCGCGCCTGACAAAGATTAAGGATGAAGGCGGAAGGCGGAAGGATGAAGTGGAGGCAGCTTTGCTTTCACTTCATCCTTCCGCCTTCCGCCTTCATCCTTTCGGCGCGCTCTGCTTGTCGCCTCTCGACGGCGCGTGCTAGCATCAGCGCGTTTTTGAAACAGCCGCGCGACTCTCGCCTTGCTCCGGCAACGCCTCGGTCAGAGCGCGCGGCTCGTTTCGTCTCCGGGAGGCTTGCGGCTGGAACCCTTGCGCGCTGACTTTCAACTTTACCCCAAAGGCCGTGCGCTGGCGCAGGCTCTCGCCGTCTGCATCGTCCTCATGTCTCTGCTCGTCGTCGCGGCGCACGCGCAGCAGCAGACCAACCCCGTTGACCGGAAGGTCGAGAATCCCATCACCGACACGCCGAGCGTCAACCCGCTCAACGAGGAGCGACCCGTCGTGCGCCCGCGCCGTCGTCTGACCGGCGCGGGCAGCAGCGAGGGCGAGCAGCCGACCGACCTGCTCGACGTGCACGCCGACCGCCAGACCGTCAGCGGCCCCAAAGACGCGCAGGTCGTCGCCTACGAGGGGAACGTTGACGTTCGCGTCGGCATCTACCGCCTTCAGGCCGACAAGGTGACGGTCTACGAGGCGAAGAACCGTGCCGTCGCCGAAGGCAACGTCGTCTTCGATCAGGGCGAGTTCCAGCGCATCACGGGTTCGCGCGCCGACTGGAACTACGCGACCAAGACCGGATTTTTCGAGAACTCCACGGGCTTCACGAACCAGACGCAGGACGGCACGATCATCTACTTCACCGCCGACCGCGTCGAGAAGGTGAGCGGCACCAAGATCGTCGTCATCAACGGCGAGGTCACGGCCTGCGGCGACGACGAGGTTCCGAAGTGGAGCTTCAAGACGGCGCGCGCCACCATCACGCTCGCCGACCACGTGCGGCTGCGTAAGCCTCGCTTCCTGGTCAAGCACATCCCCGTCTTCTGGATGCCTTATGCGTCGGTCTCCATCAAGCCGCGCGACCGCGCCTCCGGCTTCCTGACGCCGACCTTCAGCGGCTCCGGCCAGAAGGGCTTCCGCTTCTCCGACGCCTACTACCAGACTTTGGGGCGCTCCGCCGACATCACTCTGCGCGGCGACATCTACACGCAGCGCGGCTTCGGCATCGGCGCAGACCTGCGGACGCGCGCCAACTCGCGCTCGTTCCTCAACGTCGGCTTCTACCTCGTCAAGGATAGGGTCTTCGGCGCGAAGGCCGACGCCGCGCACCCCAATCAGGGCGGGTCGAGCTTCTACGTTGACGGCGTTCACTACTTCCGCAACGGCTTCCTCGCCGCCGCGGACGTGAACATCACCTCGAACCTCGCCTTCCGACAGGTCTTCTCCGACTCCATCCAGCTCGCCATCTCGCCCGAAGAGCGCTCGCAGGTCTTCATCAACAAGAACTTCGGCGGCTACTCGTTCAACTTCGTCGCCAGCACGCAGGTCATCTCGATTCCGTCCGAGCGCATCCGCACCCGCCAGATGCCCGGCATCTCCTTCGACAAGCGGCCCGGCCTCGTCTCCTGGCTCAAAGACAAACTCCCGCTCTACTTCTCTTTCGAGAGCAGCATCGCCGGGATGAGTCGCAAGGAGACGGTCGAAGACCCGGCGGCGCTCCTCGCCAACGGCATCCAGAACCCGGTCGTCACGCCGTCCATCGTCCAGCGCCTCGACTTCCGCCCGGAGTTCACGCTGCCCTTAAACCTCGGCGGCTGGAACATCACGGCCACCGCCGACGCGCGCGGCACTTTCTACTCGAACTCGATTGACCCGCTGACGCGCCTCGTCCTCCCGACGAACCTGACGCGCATCTACGGCGAGTTCACGCTCGACGTTCGCCCGCCTGCGCTGGCGCGCAACTACCACCACGGCGACGGCACGTTCTGGTTCCGCCATGTCGTCGAGCCTTACCTGACTTACAAGAAGATCGGCGGCGTCTCCGACTTCGACCGCGTCATCCGCTTCGACGAGTTGGACGCCATCGCCGACACCAACGAAATCGAGTACGGCGTCACCAACCGCTTCTTCCTGCGCCGCTCGACCGAGAGCGTCAAGGCCCAGCCCGCGGCGAAGGGCCGGGAGAAGGGCCGGGAAGAGCGAGAGAAGAACGGAAAGGGCGCGGGCGGCAAGACAGACGAGCAGGCGAAGGAGGACTCCGACAAGGCGAAGGAGGACGGCGACAAGACGCACACAGAGGTTCCGAAGAACACGCGCGTCAGCGGCGCGCTGACCGCGCTCAAAGAGAGCCAGTCGCCCCTGACGCGCCAGCCCTACGAGTTCTTCTCGCTCACGGTCAGGCAGAAGTATTTCTTCGATCCGACGTTTGGCGGCGCGCTCGTCCCCGGACAACGCAACCAGTTCTATCCCATCAACACCTTCTCCGGCTTCACCTACGGCGGCGTGCCGCGCCGCTTCTCGCCGCTGAACATAGAGGGGCGCGTCCGCAAGCCGACGACCGCCGACAGCGAGCTGTTCGTGGACGCGCGCACCGACCTTGACACGCTCGGCGTGGGCGGCGGATTGCGCGACCTCGCGCTCAGTTTCGGTCTCCGGCGGCGCTCGGCGTTGCTGCGCGCCGTCGAAGCCTTTCAGACCTTCTACTACACGCGCGCCATCACGCTCGCGCCGAGCCTCAGTCAGTTCAGCAACACGTTCGGCAAGGAGCCGGGCACGCTGCGCGGCTCGCAGTGGAGTCCTTCGGTCTTCATCGGTGACCGCAACCGGGGCCTCTACGGCGGCGCGTCCTTCTTCTTCGACTTCCAGACCCGACCGGGCAAAGGCTCGCCGCTCGTCAGCTCGGTCATCACCGCCGGCAAGGCTTGGGACTGCTGCGCTGTCACCGCGCAATACTTCAGCTTCAACGTCGGCCTGCGCCACGAGCACCGCGTCGTCTTCAGCTTCCGCCTCAACGGCATCGGCACCTTCGGCACCGAGCAGATCGGCCAGCGCTTCCGCTGAGACGCTTCCGCCGAAGACGCTTCCGCCGAGACGCCTGGCGGGATGCTGGATGCTGTTTGACGAGAGCCGGGCAGTCTTTACATTCCGTCATCCGACAATCCGGCAATCCGCCGTCGGGCGGCTCGCAGTTCTGTTTTCGTCTGTGGTAAAATTCCGGGACTTCACCGGAGTGCTTCCCGCCTCTGAAGTCCGCGAAGGGTAGAGTTAACTTCAAACAAGGTCTTTCGTCTCCCCGCAACGCAAGAGGTCGAATTAGAATTATGAAACGCCGCACGTTCCCCCGCGCCTTCTACGCGACGCTCGCTGTCTCTTTCCTTCTGGCTTTAGCCTTCCTCGTCTCGACGCCCGCATCGGGCCAGCGACCGCTCCCCGTGCGGCAGGACTTGGAACGTGAACTCGACAACTTCGACCAACTGACGCTCGACCCCGCCGCCGTGCTCCGCAACGTTCGGAAGAGCGGCGGCCTGACGCTCAACACCTCGCGCGGCGAGTTCGAGATGTCGCTTGAGCCGTTCGACGTGCGCTCGGACGACTACCGCGCCGTTGCGGTCGGGGAAGGCGGCGTCGTGACGGAGCTTCCGCGCACGCCCTCGCACTCCTTCAAAGGGACTGTGCGCGGGATGGACGACACGCAGGTTCGCTTCGTCCTCGACGGGCAGCAGGTCGAGGGCATCATCGTCACGCCCGCCGAGACCTTCTACGTCGAGCCGACGAGCCATCTCTCGAAGGCGGCGAGCGCCAACGATTTCGTTTTCTACGCCGGGTCGAGCGTGAAGAAGACGACCGAGGGCGAGTGCGCCACGACGCTGGCGCAGCAGGTCGGCTCGGCGACGACGCAGTTTCACAACGACGCCGTGCAGTCGTCAAAGGGCATCGGCGTCGGCGCGGCGTTCGCGCCGGAGCCGGTGGCGAGGCTGGCGACCGAGGCCGACTTCGAGTTCTTCCAGGCAGACAGTAACAGCGTGGACGCCACCAACGGCGACATCGCAAACCTCATCACACAGGTTGACGCCATCTACGAGCAACAGCTCGGCGTCAAGCTCAACCTCGTCTTCCAGCGCGTGTGGACAACCTCCAACGACCCATACACGCTCACCGCCGCCAACAACGCCCTCGACGAGTTCCAGCAGAAATACAATGCCAGCTTCCACGCGCCCGACTCACCGCCGTCGCGTGACCTCGTACAGATGTTCACGGGCAAAGACCTCGACGGCAGCACCATCGGCATCGCCTACATCAGCGCCGTCTGCTTCGCGCCCGACTTCGCCTTCAGCATCGTGCAGAGCAAGTTCACCACCGTCCCCAGCCTTGCGGCGGAGAGGGTCGGGCTGAGCGCACACGAGATGGGCCACAACTTCGGCGCGAGCCACCCTGACGAGGAAAGCCCGGTGCCGCCCAGTTGCAGCCCGTCCATCATGAACTCGTCCATTCAGAACACGACGAACTTCTGCCAGTTCTCGCGTGACCAGATGACAACGCTCGTCGCCGGCTCGTCGTGCCTCTCGCGGCAGCCGCAGTTCAATTGTCCCCTGACTTCTTTCTCGCTCTCGACGGCGAGCCAGTATTTCCCGTCCAACGGCGGGGTGGGCAGCATCGGCGTCAACGCGCCCGCGGGCTGTAGCTGGGACGTGGCCGAGGGCGCGTCTTGGCTCACCGTCACGGGCGGCGCTCCCGGCGCGGGGCCGGGCACGCCCGCCTACACGGTCGCCGCCAACACCGGAGCGCCGCGCGAGGCAATCGTGGACGTGGCCGGCCAGAAGCTGACGGTCTTGCAGGCGGCCTCGAACGCCTGCGCCTCGCAGCAAATCAACGTCGGGCAGAGCGTGAGCGGCAGCCTCGACACGGGCGACTGCCTCTCGGGCCAGCCCGACCGACCGAACACCCTCGCAGACCTCTACACCTTCACGGGCCGCGCCGGCCAGCACGTCAAGATTGAGTTGACGGCCTCGGCCAGCCTCGACACGTTCCTCTACCTGTTCGGCCCCGACGGCACCATCGTCGCCTTCAACGACGACATAGACACCGCGCACGGCGTCACCAACTCGCGCATCCCCGACCCCAACACCACCACCGACGCCTTCTTCACGCTTCCGAAGTCCGGCGTCTACACCATCGAAGCCACCTCGTTCGACACCACGAGTCCGAACAACACGGGCGGCTATACGCTGGCGCTCTCCGCCGACACCGCGAGCAGCAGCGTCTCTCTGCCCGTCAACGCCTTCACCGTCAACGAGGGCGTGGGCGCGAACGGACTCGGCACGGACGGCACGGGCTTCCGCGTCATCAACGTCACGCGCACCGGCGACACTTCGGGCACGGCCACCGTGGACTACGCCACGACGAACGGCACGGCGGACAAGCACGGCGACTACGAGCAGACGCTCGGCACGCTCGTCTTCGCGCCCGGCGTAACGACGCAGAGCTTCACCGTCTTCGTCACGGACGACCGCTTCGCCGAACAGCCTGAGACGGTCAACGTCACGCTCTCGAACCCTGTGGGCACGTCGCTCGGCCTGACCCCGACGGCCACGCTCACCATCAACAACAACCCGCGCGACGCCGTGAACAACCCCAGCCCCGTCCGCTGGGATGCGAACTTCGACACGGGCTTCTTCGTCCGCCAGCAGTACCTCGACTTCCTCTCGCGCGAGCCTGACGCTTCCGGCTTCCAGTTCTGGTCGAACGACCTCAACAACAGTTGCGGCGCGGACGTGGGCTGTGCTCAGGCGCACCGCGTCAACGTCTCGGCTGCCTTCTTCCTCTCGATAGAATTTCAGGAGACCGGCTACCTCGTCGAGAGGATGTACAAAACGGCCTTCGGCGACGCCAGCGGCAACTCGACCTTCCCGAACGCGCACACGCTGCCCGTCCCCGTAGTCCGCCTCGAACAG
>DATARW010000006.1:0-43786 GCA_036263975.1 Pyrinomonadaceae bacterium | reverse complement strand
GTGCGGCTGTTACTCAGCCAGCACGGCGCGTCTTGATTTTCTTTTGGAGAAGTCGTCAGGCCGTCGCAGTCTTCTCCGCGGGCCGCCAGCGCAGGACGGGCTTGCGCGCGGCGGCGGCCTCGTCGAGGCGTCCGATGCGCGTGGTGTGCGGGGCGTTGAGGACTGTGTCGGCGTCCTCGATTGCTTCGCGCGCGATCTCCTTCATGGCTTCGACGAACTGCTGAAGCTCCGCGCGACCGACCGACTCGGTCGGCTCGATGAGCATCGCGCCCTGTACGATGAGCGGGAAGTAAATCGTCATCGGGTGAAAGCCGAAATCAATCAGGCGCTTGGCGATGTCGAGCGTGTGGACGCCTTTGCGCGTCTGCCGCTTGTCGGTGAACAGAACCTCGTGCATCGGCGGCGAGTCGAAGGGCTTGTCGAAGGTGTCGGAGAGCGAGTCGGCGATGAAGCGCGCGTTGAGCACCGCCGCCTCGGTCGCTTCGCGCAGTCCGTCGTTGCCGTGCGTGAGGATGTATGAGAGCGCGCGCAGGTGCATGCCGAAGTTGCCGTAGAAGGCTTTGACGCGCCCGACCGTCTGCGGGCGCTCGGAGTCGAGGCGGAACCGCTCGCCCTCGCGCGTGACACGAGGCACGGGCAGAAACGGTTCGAGTTCAGAAGTGCAGCAGCAAGGGCCGGAGCCTGGGCCGCCGCCGCCGTGCGGGGTCGAGAAGGTCTTGTGGAGGTTCAAGTGGATTACGTCCACGCCCATGTCGCCGGGGCGCGCGACGCCGACGAGCGCGTTCATGTTCGCGCCGTCCATGTAGACGAGGCCGCCCGCCTCATGGACGATGCGGCAAATCTCCCGGATGTTGCGCTCGAAGATGCCGCAGGTGTTCGGGTTCGTGAGCATCAGTCCGGCCACATCGCCCGACGCGCAAAGCTCGCGCAGGTGCGTGAGGTCGGTCAAGCCTTCGCTGGTCGAGCGAATCGCCTTGACGTTGAAGCCGGAGAGGTGTGCCGACGCGGGGTTCGTACCGTGCGCCGAGTCGGGGATGAGCATGACGCGGCGGCGCTTGTCTCCTTCTTCGACGCCCGCGCCGTCACGCGCGTCGAGGAAGGCGCGGATCATCATCACGCCGGTCATCTCGCCGTGCGCGCCCGCCGCCGGTTGCAGGCTGATGCCGGGCAGTCCGGTGATCTCGGCGAGGTGCTGCTGAAGTTCGTGCATCACTTCGAGCGCGCCCTGTGCGTCCTCAACGTCCGCGAGCGGGTGGAGGTTGGCGAAGCCGGGGATGCGCGCCACGCGCTCGTTGAGGCGCGAGTTGTACTTCATCGTGCACGAGCCGAGCGGGTAGAGGCCGAGGTCAATGTTGTAGTTCCACGTCGAGATGCGCGTGAAGTGGCGCACCACGTCCGGCTCTGACAACTCCGGCACGCCTTCGAGGTCGTCTTCGCGCCTCAAGTCGGCGGGCAGCAATTCGTCGAGCGGCGTCTCTTCAACGTCGAGCGCAGGCAGGCGGTAGCCGCACCTTCCGGTCTGCGAACGTTCAAATATCAAAGCCTCGTTCTGCGTGATGTGTGGCGTTGCTTTCTTGTCCATCAGGCCGTTCCAAGTCCTGCGGCGAGCGCGTCAATCTCGCCTCGCTTGTTCGTCTCGGTGACGCAGACGAGGAAGTCGTTCGGGCGTTCGGGGAAGAAGGGCGAGAGGGCGAGGCCGCCCGTCAGGTTGTGCTCGGCGGCGAGTCGGCGCAGAAGTCCCGCGGCTTCCACAGGCGCGCGGACGACGAACTCGTTGAAGACGGGCGCGGAGAAGGGAAGCGAGAAGCCTTCGACGGCGGCGATCCGGCGGCGCGCGTAGGCGGCCTTCTGCGCGCACTGCGCGGCGACCTCCTGAAGTCCCTTGCGGCCCAACGTCGTCATGTAGATGGTCGCGGCGAGCGCGATTAATCCTTCGTTGGTGCAGATGTTCGAGGTGGCTTTCTCGCGGCGTATGTGCTGCTCGCGCGTGGCGAGCGTGAGGACGAAGCCGCGCCGGCCCTCGCGGTCGTAGGCGATGCCCACGAGTCGGCCCGGCATCTGGCGCGCGTACTGCTCGCGCGTGGCGAACAGTCCGACGTATGGGCCGCCGAAGGAGAGCGGCACGCCGAGCGACTGCCCTTCGGCGGCGACGATGTCAGCGCCGCACGCGCCGGGCGAACGCAGCAGGCCGAGCGAGGCGCTCTCGGTGACGACGACGACGAGCAGCGCGCCCGCCGCGTGCGCCCTGTCGGCGAGCGCCTTCAAGTCTTCGACGCAGCCGAAGAAGTTGGGCGACTGGACGACGACCGCGGCCACGGTCTTGTCGAGCGCAGCGTCGTCGAACGCCGTGCGCCCGGTCTCCGCGTCAACCCCCAAGCGCCCAAGCTCGATGCCTGCATGCGCGACGTAAGTCTCCGTCACCTGCATGTACTCAGGATGCACCGCGGCGGAGACGAGGACGCGCGAGCGGCGCGTGACCCGTTCGGCCATCAGGACGGCCTCGGCCATCGCGGTCGAGCCGTCGTACATCGAGGCGTTGGCAACGTCCATGCCTGTGAGCTGGCAGACCAGCGTCTGAAACTCGAAGATGGCTTGCAGCGTCCCCTGCGAGATTTCCGGCTGGTAGGGAGTGTAGGCCGTGAAGAACTCGGAGCGTTGGATGAGACTGTCAACGATGGTGGGCGCGTAGTGGCTGTAGGCACCCGCGCCGAGGAAGCTCGGACGACGCGCCGCGGCGTTCTTCGCTGCGAGCGACTCGAAGCGTTCGAGGAGTTCGATTTCCGAAAGCGCCGCGGGAGTTTTCAGAGGCCCGCGCAGGAGCGCGTCTGCGGGAATCGAGTCGAAGAGTTCTTCCGCCGAGTTAAGGCCGAGTGCGTGCAGCATCTCCTGCCGCTCTTCCGGCGAGTTCGGGATGTAGCGCACAGTGGTTTTACGACTCCGTTTCCGACTTGATGAAGTCTTCGTACTCCGCCGCCGAGAGCAGACCGTCAACCTCGCCGCGGTTGCCGAGCTTGATGCGTATCATCCAGCCGCCGCCGTAAGGGTCTGTGTTGACCTTCTCCGGCTCGTCGTTCAAGGACTCGTTGGCCTCGACGACCTCGCCGGAGACCGGGAGGTAAAGCTCGGAGACGGCCTTGACCGACTCGACCGAGCCGAAGGTGGCGTGCGCCTCGAACGGCTCGCCCGCCTTCGGCAGCTCGACGTAGACCACGTCGCCCAGAGAATTCTGCGCGTAGTCGGTGATGCCGACCGTGCCCGTGTCGCCGTCGAGCTTCAGCCACTCGTGATCCTTGCTGTAATACAAGCCTTCGGGAACGTTTGCCATGATTCTCCTTAAGGATGTTTTTGGCCGCTAGCTATTAGCTTTTAGCTATCAGCCTATCAGACAAGGCGGCTTTGAGTTTAACCTCAGCCTTTGGCATCAGAAAAAGCTAACAGCTAACAGCCATCTCACTTCTTCTCCCTCTTATAAAACGGCACGGGGACGATTTGCGCGCCGACCCTTCGACCGCGCACGTCCACTTGAATCTGCTGTCCCGCGTTCGAGTGCTCGGTGGGGACGTAGGCCATGCCGATGCTCTTCTTGAGATACGGCGCGGGGCTGCCGGACGTGACTTGTCCGACGCGCTCGCCGCCGACGTAAACGTCCTGGCCGTCGCGCGCGATGCCGCGCTCCGTGACCTCGAAGCCGACGAGCTTGCGGCGCACGCCCTCTTCCTTCTGCCGGGCGAGTGCTTCGCGCCCGGTGAAATCGCCCTTGCCCAGTTTGGTGATCCAGCCGAGGTTGGCTTCCAGAAGCGTCGTCTCTTCCGTGATCTCGTGGCCGTAGAGGGCCATGCCCGCTTCGAGTCGAAGCGTGTTGCGCGCGGCCAGGCCCGCGGGCAGGACGCCTTCCGGCGTGCCGTAGCGACCGGCGTCGAGCATCTTCTCCCAGAGCTGTTCGGCCCTGTCCGGCGCGGCATAGACCTCGAAGCCGTCCTCGCCCGTGTAGCCCGTGCGTGAGATGATTGCGGGCACGCCGTCAACCTGCCCCTCTCGGAAGTGGTAATACTTGATCTCTTCGAGCGGCGAACGGGTAAGCGTCTGAAGGATGCCCAGAGCTTCCGGGCCTTGCAGGGCGAGCTGGCAGAAGTCGGCGCTGCGGTTCGTGAGCGTGACGTTCTCGTCCCGTTTATGAGAGACGATCCAGTCCCAGTCCTTTTCGGTCGTCGAGGCGTTGACGACGAGCAGGAGGTGTTCGGCTCCGAAGCGATAGACGAGCAGGTCGTCAACGACCGTGCCCGCGGGTGTCGTGAGCGCAGAGTAGTGGGCCTGCCCTTCGACGAGCTTCGACGCGTCGTTCGAGCAGAGGCGGTTGACGAGCGCGATTGAGTCCGGCCCGCGCACCTCGATCTCGCCCATGTGCGACACGTCGAAGAGGCCCGCGCGCGTGCGCGTTCGCAGGTGCTCCTCGACCGTGCCCGCAGGGTACTGCACGGGCATGTCCCACCCGCCGAACTCGACCATGCGCCCGCCCAGACGCCTGTGCAGGGCGTTCAAGGGCGTCTGCTTGAGTGTGGGCGCGCTCACGCTCGTCTCCCCGGCAAGTGGGTGTTTTTGCTCGCTGAAAATCTTTTTCGGAACTAGGCACGAAACCTAACACGCCGCGCGAGAGGGCGTCAAGGGAGTGCCGCCGCCGCGAATTATGACGTAAAATCGCAGCCGCCGCACACCGGCTGCAAACAGTCACTGGGGTAAGAAATCGCGGGGCGTGCGTTTGGAGGCGAAGGATGATGACGAAACAAACTGCGGGATGTCTCTTGGCATTTCTGTTCCTGACGCTGACGTGGCAGGTTCTGCGCGCGCAGGAGGGCGACCGGACAAAAAAGAACGACGACCTGGAGAGCAACGCGGGCGTCTTCATTGATCCGCCGCATCGCGCGCCGCGCCCGCCGCGCCCGCCGCACCCGCCGCACCCGCCGCACCCGCGTCCGACGCCGATACCGAGCGGGCATGTCCAGCCTGCGGTCACAGCCGAGTCGCTTAACGCGAAGGCGGAGACGGCGATTGACGCGAACCGCTTCGCAGACGCGCTCGCGCCTCTGAAGCAGGCCGTGCAACTCAAGCCCGACTACGCGGACGCGCAGTACAATCTCGGTTTCACGCTCTATTCGCTCGGCCAGTTCGCGGACGCCGCGGGGCCGCTGCAAAGAGCGACGCAGCTCGACCCCAAAGACGCGGACGCCTTCAACTATCTCGGCGCTGCATACTCGAAACTCGGACGCCACGCCGAAGCCGCAGCCGCTTACCAGAAGGCCACGCAGCTCGACCCGAACGACACGTCTCTCTTCGACGCGCTGGGCGACGAGTACGTGAGCGTGGGCGACCCCGTGCGCGCTGCCGAGGCGTTCAAGCAGGTGGCGAAGGCGAAGCCGGAGGACGCGGAAGTGCAGCTCGATCTGGCCGACGCCCTGTTCGCCGCCAGGAATTACGCGGGGGCCGCGGACGCGTTCCGGCAGGTCGTCACCCTGACGCCGCTCAACCCGGAGGCGCAGGAGAATCTCGGCGACTCTCTGCGCGAGCTGAAGCGCTACGGCGAGGCCGCCGCCGCATACAAAGAGGCCGCGCGTCTCAAGCCCAACGACTCAGACCTTCTGAACAACCTCGGCTACACGCTCGGACGCCAGGGCAACTGGGCCGAGGCCGCATCGGCCTTCGAGCAGGCCGTCCGCCTCAAGCCTGATTATGCAGACGCCTATGTCAACCTCGCGTGGATTTACAACAACTCGAATCGCTTCGAGGACTCGACCCGCGTGCTCAAGCAGGCGCTCGCGCTTCATTCGGACACGCCCGCCGCGCACTTCAACCTCGGCATCGCGTACAGCCGCCTGGCGCAGTCGGGGGCGAAGAAGGATTCGGAGAAGAAGGTTCTGTTCCAGCAGGCCGTGGACGAGTTCACGCAGGTCGTCAAGCAACGCTCGGATTGGGCCGAGGCCCACAACAATCTCGGCTTCGCGTTCGGGAGTCAGGGTCGCTACAAAGACGCCATCAACGAGCATCTCGAAGCGTTGCGCCTGAAGCCGGACTACGCCGGTGCCCTCTTCAACCTCGCCTACGCGTACCGCAGGAGCGGCGACAAGAAGAAGGCCGCGGAGGCTTACGATAAGCTCAACGCCATGAATCCCGCGCTGGCGGCGAGGCTGCTGCCGCTCATCAGGTAAAGGTTGGAATCGCGCGGCAGGAGCGTGGCCGGTTCACGCCCGGCGCGACATATGGGGTCGGTGCTTTCGCGGCTTTAGAAGCTGCTCTCCGGCACGTTCATCTTTTGGAGGACGAAGACGACGCGCATGGTCTGCGGCCTGCGGTCGAGCGAAGCGGGGACGAAGGCCGGACTCTGGCGCAGAGCGTCCTGAAACTCGTCAATCATGTGCCGGTTGCGCGGCGGCGCGACGACCTCTGCGAGCGAGGCGCTGCCGTTGCTGTAAACGTCGGCGACCACGATCATGTCGTCGTCGTCGGGGCGGCGCGCGCTCGGCGGCGAAAGCGTCAGGGCGGCCAGCGCGCCGCGCGGGTTCAGCGTCGGCGACTCGGACGTAAACGGCGCGCGTGCCGCGACCGAAAGGTCGGGCGAGAGCGGTCGCGTCACATCGTAGCCGCCGCCGCCGTCAACCCACGTCACACTGTAAGGCTGTCCGCTTTCGAGCGCCTGCTCGTCGGCCAGGTTCCGCAGCAGGCGCAACTGCTGCCGCAGCGCGCCGAAGACGGCCACGAAGAGGATCATCGAGTAGAGCGCGCCGACCGCGTAAGGCATCACGTGCGGCGAGACCCAGCGCGCCACCCGCTCGTGCAGAGGCATCGGCGGATTGGCCCCACGCGCAGCACCCTCGATTGTCAGCGCCTCGCTGACCGAGGCGGCGAGGCCCGCGGGCGGAGCGGGGCGCGCGACGATGGAGAGTGCGCGCACGACGGCGCGCGTCTCGCCGAACTGATGACGGCAGACGGGGCACAGGCCGAGGTGCTCGTCGAGCGCGTCGCTCGCCTCGCGCGGCAGCACGCCGTCAAGGTACGGCGAAAAAGCCTTCTGCGATTCCTTACACGTCATCATAAAAAACGGGTGTTGGGTGTTGGGTGCTGGGTGTTAGTCAAAGCCAAAGCCAAAACCTGAAACCCGACACTTAAAACCCTTGCGACCCGGATGGCTGGCCGACCCCGGCTGCTCCCTTTCGCAGGGAAGCAGCAATTGCGAACACGCGTGCGGCGTCTGTCGCCGCGGCCCGTGCGTTCGGGCGGTAACAGAAGAACGGGTGTTGCTGGCCTCGTTTTCAAAAACCGCCCGACGCCGAGTCGTCGCCGAACTTGGCCGCGCGCGCGTCCACTCCCGCCGCTTCCTGACCCACCAGGCACCGGGGTGTTGGTGAAGCCGGGGCGGGGCAGCCATCCGGAAAGCCGTTAACTTTTAGCTATTAGCCTTTAGCTTTTTCCCTGCCGAACTGTCTGACCGCTGGCGATTCAGACAGTTTTCGTTTACGGGCAGCAGCTAAGAGCAAACGGCTAACAGCTAAAAGCTAATTTACAAAGAGCCTTCGAGCCTGCGTCGAAGCTCGGCGCGACCTCTCGACAGTCGCGATTTGACAGTCCCGACGTTCAACTCCAGCGCGAGCGCCACCTCTTCGTAGCTCAGCCCCTCGATGTCGCGGAGCACGATGATCTCGCGGTACGGGCGCGAGAGCGTTCGCAGCGCCGAGAGCAGTGCGCGCTCGCGCTCGCGCGCAAGCGTGTGCTGTTCAGGGTCGTCCGCCGTGTGGCTCTGAAGCTCAGCCGAGAGCGGCGCGTCGTGCGATTCGTTCGCGGGCGCGTCGAGCGAGACCGTCCGGTCGCGTCGGCGTCGCTTCCACCAGCGCCAGCGGTTGCGCGCCTGGTTGACGGCGATGCGGTAGAGCCACGTCCGCAAGTCTGCCTCGCCGCGGAAGCCTGCGATGTTTCGAAAGGCTTGCAGGAAGGTCTCCTGCGTCAGGTCGCGCGCCTCCTCCGGGTCATCCGTGAGCCGGTAGAGCAGGGCGTAGATGTCCGCGTGCCGCTCCTCGACGAGCCTGTCGAAGGCCGCCGCCTCGCCCGCCTTGAGTCTTTCAAGGAACTGCGTTTCCGCCGACACGGCGAAACGGTCGTCTGCCGAGGCTGCCGCGTCGGCAGCCCTCTCCAGTTCCGCTTGCACGCGGAGGGCGATTGGCTCCCCGAAGCTCACAGGCGTCCTCCGTCGGACTGGGAGGGTCTGTCGAAGGGCCTTTCACCCTTCAACCGAGACCATTGACACCGGCCAGCCGACGTTTGTTCCACGAAAAATTTCATGCCCGCTCGTTAGATGCGCCGCGCGTTGCCGCCGCCCGACCGAATAGTCTCACCGCGGCGCGCACGACAAAGAGACCTTGAGAATCTTACCGGCCCGTTTTGTAAAAAGATAAATGCGGGTTTGTTCCACGTCAGCCGTGTCGTCCACGTCTGCGTTGCGAGAGTGACTTCCGTTTTGGGCGGCAGCCTAACACGCCCTCAAAAGTCGGTCAAACCGGCCTGCTTGACAACCCCGATACCCGCCGTTAGAGTGAGACCTTTGCCTCGCACTCCATAATTTAGAACGCACACGGCTGTGCGCTCTTGCACCGGGAAAAGGCAGTGGCTCGAACTACCAAGAAACGCGCAAAGCAGCTCAAGCACGACAAGTTCCGCGACACGACGCTGGACGCATACGAACGCCTCTCTCATCGCTTCGAGGGGCGAGGCCGGACGATCCTTTACGTGGCGGGCGCGGCGGTCGTACTCGTCATCCTCGCCGTCGCCTTCTCCTGGTGGCGCGCGAGCCGCGCCGACGCCGCGAACCTCGCGCTCTCGAAGGCCATCGAGATCGCCGAGGCCCCCGTCACGACCGCCACGCCGCAGCCCGGCGACACCGGCCCAACCTTCTCGAACGAACAGGAGCGCGCGCGCCGCGCCGTCGAGGAGTTCCAGAAGATTCAGCACGACTACGGCTCGCCCTACAGCGACATCGCGCGCTACTTCGCCGCCGCCAATCTGCTCACCATTGACCGCGGCAAGGGCTTGAGCGAGCTTGAGGCCGTGAGCCGCAGCGGCAACGACGACCTCGCGGCGCGTGCGAAGTTCGCGCTGGCCGGGGCGCGCGAGGCCGGTGGAGAGTACGATGCCGCGGCGAAACATTATCAGGAGCTTCTGAACGACAAGGACAAGAGCGTCTCGGAGAACACTTTGAAGCTGCGTCTGGCCTCCGTTTACGAGAAGCAGGGGAAGAAGGACGAGGCCGTGAACCTGCTCTTCGGAATGGTCGAGGCGGTGCGCAAGGCGCAGGGCAAAGACGCCAAGCCGCAGCCCGAATCAGCGGTCGTCCACGCCGCCGCCGACAAGCTTCAGGAACTCAGCCCTGAACGCTTCGCGCAACTCCCGAAGGAGCCGGTCGCCGGCAACTCGCTCCCGTTCTAAAACTCGGAAGTGTGAACGCGCCAAAGATGAACTGAAGACGACCTGCTTTCAGTTCATCTTTGCCGCGTTTCGTGTCCACCGCTCCGCATTCCGCGTTCACCGTTCTGACTTCAGCGTTTCAGTCGTGGACAATCTCACACACTCGCTCGTGGGTCTGGCGGCAGCGAAGGCCGGTCTTGAGCGCACGTCGCCGTATGCGACCGTCGTCTGCGTCATCGCCTCGAATCTTCCGGACATAGACATCGTCACGCTCGCCGAAGGGCCGAGCGTGTATCTGGCGAACCACCGCGGCATCACGCACTCGATGGTCGGCGTGCTGGCGCTCGGACTCGCCCTGCCCGCGCTGTTTTTCGCTGTCGAGCGTTTGCTGGCCCGACTGCGCGGGCAGACCCCGCGCGCGCGTTTCAAAGGTCTCCTCGTCTGCTCGCTCGCCCTCATCGCGTCGCACCCGCTGCTCGACTGGATGAACAACTACGGCCTGCGTCCCTTCCTACCGTGGGACGGGCGCTGGATTTACGGCGACCTCCTGTACATCGTTGACCCCTGGATTTGGCTCGTGCTCGGCGGCGCTTGCTTCCTGCTCACGGCGCGGACGAGGCCGCGCGCGGCGGCGTGGGCCTTGCTCGCCTGCGTGCTGACTTACCTGTTCATCTCGTTCCCGCGCCGCTTTGGGGCGGGGTTGCCCTTCGCGGCGTATGCCGTCTGGTTCGGCGGACTCGCCGCCTTCATCACGGTTCACCGGTACGGGATTGCAATGCGCCGTGCCGGACTCGTCGCGTCGTCATCGCTCGCGCTCGTCGCCCTTTACTGCGGCGCGCTCGCCCTCTTTCACCAGAGCGCACTCGCGGATTCAAGGGCCGCGGCCCGGAGCCTCGCGGCGGCGGACGGCGAGAAGGTCTTGCGTGTGGCCGCGACGCCCGCGCTCGCCGACCCGCTCGCGTGGCGCTGCCTCGCCGAGACGAATCGCTCGACGCTGCGCTTCGACCTCTCGCTCGGCGGGAAGGCTCCGGCGGAGAATCTGCGCGGCCTGCTCAAGATAGAGAAGCCGGAAGGCGCGGCGCGCGTGCTGGTCGAGCGCGCATCGGCGGACGAGCACGCACGCGTGCTCCTGAACTTCGCGCGCTTCCCCGTCGCGCGCGTGCTGCCGGCGCAAGACGGCGAATGGGTTGTGCAGTTCGCAGACCTGCGCTTCACTGAGCCGGGCGCGCGCTCGCGCGTCGGCGGCTTCGCGCTCGACGTACCCGTAACACCCGGCCCTTAAGAGTTACAGGTTCGAGGGCCAAGGTTGAAGATTCAACCTTGAACTTTGAACCTGTAACCATTATTTTGGACGCCGCTCTCGTTTTTCGCTCTCCCTCTTTTCTGAAAGGAAGCTAAGCCCCGATGAGAAAACCGACCCGCGCAAGGATTCTTCTGCCGCTCGCACTCCTGCTCGCGCTCGCGCAGCTCGCTTCGGCCCAGACGTTGGACGCGCGCGGCGCGCTCACGTCCTTACCCGATTCGCAGGCCGTTCTCTACGTCAACGCGCGGCGGATCGTCAACGAACTGCTCCCGCGCGTGATGCCGCCAGCCGAGTATCAGAAGATGGTGGCCGAGGTGCAAAAGGGAGGCTTCGACGTGCGCGACCTCGACTACGCCGCCGTCGCCGTGCGCTTCACGCAGCCCGCGCCCGCCGACGGCCTGCCGGAATTCATCGTCGTCGTCCGAGGCGGCTTCAACCCCGACGCGCTGCTCGCCATCGGGCGCATCGCCGCCGGTGCGGAGAACTTGAAGACCCGGCAGGAGAGCTACGGCTCGAAGACGCTCGACATCATTGACACCGCGAGCGTCAGCAAGATGATGGGCGACGGCGACAAAAGCAAGGGCGTCGGCGTCGAGCCAAAGTCGAACCCGTACCCCGAAATCGCCGTCACGACGCTCGACTCGCGCACGCTCGTCGCGGGCGTGCCGGCTTACGTGAAGGCGGCCATTGACGCGGCTGCCGGTCAGGGCCGCCTCAACTCTTCGACGCTCGACCTCGCCGCGCGCGAGCCGCAGGCGCTCTGGAGTCTGACGGCCGTGATTCCGCCCACGCTCACCGACTCCATGCACAAGTACGGCGTGCCCGCGAATGAAGAGCTTGACAAAACAATCGCCTGGATGAAGCAGATCAGTCTGTCGCAGGGGTTGGACGCGCTCAACCTGACCTTTCACGCGGCGCTCCTGACAGACCAGCCGGAACACGCCAGCGCGCTGAGCGGCCTCGCCCGGATGGGGCTGGTGGCGCTGCAAACTTCGCTCGCCGCCGAGGCCGCGAAAAAGAGCGGCCAGGACGCCGACGACACGCGCACGGCGCTGAGCGTTCTCCGGACTGTCGTCAACCGAACCGAAGGCAGCACGCTCGTTATCAGCGCCGCAGTCCCCGTCAGCACCGTCGCCGAGCTGGTCAGGAAGCAGATGGTCAAGCCGACGCCGACCACCGCCGCCAAAGGCAGAACAAGGCGCAGGACGGGCCGCAGGCGCACGACGCGCAGGCATTGATTAAGGGATTCAATCGTCACTCCCGTGAGGTGAGCATTGGAAGCCGCCCCCGAAAAGAAGAAGCGCGCACGGCAGATCATTCGCCTCCTCAAGAGGGAGTATCCCGGAGCGCGTTGCAGCCTGAATCACTCGAACCCGCTCGAACTCCTCGTCGCGACCATCCTCTCGGCGCAGTGCACGGACGAGCGCGTCAACCTCGTCACCGCCGAACTCTTTCGCAAGTATCGCACGGCGGAAGACTACGCCGCCGCGCCCGTCGCCGAGCTTGAGCGCGACATCCACTCGACCGGCTTCTTTCGCAACAAGGCCAAAGCGATTCAGGGCGCTTGCCGTCTTCTCGTCGAGCGGCACGGCGGGCGCGTCCCGGACTCGATGGAGGAGCTGCTGGAACTGCCCGGCGTCGCGCGCAAGACGGCGAACGTCGTGCTCGGCAACGCCTACCGGATAGCTTCCGGAGTGGCCGTTGACACGCACGTCGCGCGCCTCTCGGAGCGCCTCGGCTTCTCTGCGGAGAAGACAGCCGAGAAGATCGAAAAGGATTTGGCGGGCCTCGTCTCGAAAGGCGACTGGATAATCTTTCCGCACCTGCTCATCGCGCACGGCCGCGAAGTCTGCAAGGCGCGTACGCCTCTGTGCGGCGAGTGCGTCGTCGCGCGGCTCTGCCCGTCGGCGATGATTAGTTAGACTTCCGTCTGCTCGAACCAGTCGCGCGTCATATCGCACCAGAGGGCGAGGCCGCGCCACTCGCGGAAGCGGGAATAGAAGCGCGCGATTTTCTTGTCGTCGCACGCGCGCCCGCGCCCGCGCACCTTCGCAAACTTGGCGCGCACCCACGAGTCGAGGGCGAGCACGTCGTAGCGACCCACGAGCTTCAAAAGATTCTCCGCCGCGTAGTCGCCGACGCCCTTCACGCGCTTCATCACGCGCTTCAAGTCCGCGGTCGAGAGCTTGCTCGTCATCCAGGACTCAACGTCCAACTCGCCCGCCGCGACGCGTCCGGCCAACTCCTTCAGGTATTCCGAACGGTATCCGGCGCGCACAACGTTTCTGTAAAACTCGACGGGCTGCGCGGCCATCGCCTCCGGCGTCGGGAACGCGCGCCGACCGTCCGCGGCCACGCGCCCGAGGTTATTGACCAGCTCCGTGACCATCTTCCTCGTCAGCGCCCACGAACAGTTGGTCGTCGTGATTGACTTGACCAAATCCTCGAAGACGGTCGGCGAGCGGAGCAGGCGGCCCGCGCCGTCGCGCTCGACCCAGGCGAACTCCGGCTCGTCGGCGAGGGCCGCATAAAATTCTTCGAGACGGTCGTCGAGGCGGAAGATGTGCCGCACGTCGCGCTCGACACGCGCGAGCGCGAGCTTGCCGAGTCGCCGCGAAGTTGCGACGTTCAGCTTGCGCCGGTCGCCCGTCGCCGTGACGGTCAGGGGCGCGGCATCGCCCACGTCGAGCACGCGCAGGAGTGTTCGGTCGTTGACCCACTCGAAAGGAAGAAGATCGCTCCAGCCGTGGCTGCTGATCGTTCGTTTGAAGTCGAAGCCCGCGGGGGCCTTGATTGAAAAGTTCATGTCGTTTCGGCGTCCCCGTTCCGGGTCGTGTAGAGCGAAAAGAAAGCTAACAGATTTCGACGCGGAATACGACGGGCGGGGCGGGCGGGTTCCGCACGGCAATTGACTTGTTGCGCTTGACGAAAGATGCGCTATCATTCGTGCGAGTTCGTTCACAATGCTCCGCCCATCTTGGCCGTGGAGAATCCGCCTTGTCAGAGAAACGCCCGCTCACTGTCATGTGCCTCGCCAGTTATGAGAAGGGGCAGGAGTTCATGCGCGAATGCAAGCGCAGAGGATGCCGCGTGCTGCTCGTGACGGTAGAAAAACTGCGCGACGCCGACTGGCCGCGCGAATCGGTTGACGAGTTCTTCTACATGCCGGAGGACTTCACGCTCGAACCTCTGACACGGGCCGTCAGCTACCTCGCGCGCACGCGCGAGATTGACCGCATCGTGCCGCTCGACGACTTCGACGTGGAGACCGCCGCCGCGCTGCGCGAGCACCTGCGCATCCCCGGCATGGGCGACACCACCGCGCGCCACTTCCGCGACAAGCTCGCCATGAGGATGAAGGCGCGCGAGCACGGCATCCTCGTCCCCGAATTCGTCCACGCGCTCAACCACGGGCGCGTCCGCGAGTTCACCGAGCGCACACCCGCGCCGTGGGTCTTGAAGCCGCGCTCTGAGGCTTCGGCGGTCGGCATCAAGAAGGTGGAATCAGGCGAGCAGCTCTGGCCGCTGCTCGAAGAATTGGGAGATAAGCAGTCGTTCTACCTGCTCGAACATTTCATCCCCGGCGACATCTTCCACGTGGACTCGATTGTGTCGCAGAGCGAGGTCGTCTTCTCGATTGTCAGCAAGTACGGCACGCCGCCGTTGGAAGTGGCGCACGGCGGCGGAGTGTTTCTGACGCGCACCATCCCGCACCCATCGGAGGACGCACAGGCGCTCGAATCGCTCAACCGCGAACTCATCCGCGTGCTCGGCCTCCCGCGCGGAGTCACGCACACCGAATTCATCAAGGGCGGCGACGGTCGTTTCTACTTCCTCGAAACCGCGGCCCGCGTCGGCGGCGCGAACATCGCGGAGGTCGTCGAGGCCGCGACAGGCATCAACCTCTGGCGCGAGTGGGCGCGCATCGAGATCGCGGGCCAACACGGCGGCTACGAGTTGCCGCCCGTCCGCGAGGACTTCGCGGGCATCTGCATCTCGCTCGCGCGTCAGGAGTGGCCGGATACTTCCCGGTACGACGACCCCGAAATCGTCTTCCGTCTGAACAAGCGCCATCACGTCGGCCTGCTCGTCGCCTCGCGCGACCCTGCGCGCGTCGAGCAACTTCTGAACTCCTACGTGCGCCGCTTCCTCGAAGACTTCAGCGCCACTCTGCCCGCGTCCGACAGGGCGACGAGCTAGGCCATTGCGGAATGTGGAATGCGGAATGCGGAATGCGGATTTTATGAAGCAAGGCTCGACGTGGGGCGTTCGCCTTCGCGCGGTTTGATAAGCCTCAATCCGAATTCCGCAGTTTGCAAACGAGAGTGAAACTACATGGCACGTGACATGATTCGCGAGCACCTGCTTTACCTGCAAGTCGAGAAGGGTCTGGCGGGCAACTCGGTCGAGAGCTACCGGCGCGACCTCGCGCGGCTGAAGGCTTACGCCGAGTCGCGCGGGCGCGAGCCGCAGGCGCTCGACAAGGCGGAGCTGACGCAGTTCGTCATGTCGCTCACGCGCGAGGGGCTTTCGCCGCGCTCGGTCGCGCGCATGATTAGCTCCGTCCGGGGCTTCTATCGCTACCTCCTCCTCGACGGCCATCTCAAGGCCGACCCGACTTCCGACCTGATGTCGCCGCAGGCGGGCCAGAAGCTGCCGCGCTTCCTCACGCAGGAGGAGGTCGAGCAGTTGATCGAAGCGCCCGACACGACCACGCCCGCGGGCGTGCGCGACCGCGCGATGATCGAACTGCTCTACGCCACCGGGCTGCGCGTCTCGGAGTTGATCGGGCTGACGACTGCGAGCGTGGACGTTGACCGCGGCCTGCTCTCCTGCATGGGCAAGGGGAGCAAGCAGCGGAGCATTCCGGTCGGGCGCTCGGCGCTCGTGTGGCTGAGAAAGTACGAGGCCGCTCGCCGCGCGCTGCTCGCGGGCTGCGAATCGCCGCGGCTCTTCGTCCGTCAAATGGGCCGGACGCTCACGCGCCAGAACTTCTGGGCCACTCTGAAGAAGCATGCCGAAAGTGCAGGACTGCGCCGCGTCTCGCCCCACGTCCTGCGCCACAGTTTCGCCACGCACCTGCTCGAACACGGAGCCGACACGCGCAGCGTGCAGGCCATGCTCGGCCACAGCGACCTCGCCACCACGCAGATTTACACGCACGTCACGGGCGACCGCCTCCGCAGCGTCTACGAGAAGTTTCACCCGCGCGCGAAACAAAGCGAGAGAGGTAAGACGGGAGGCGACGAATGAAAGAAGGGACGGCGACCGCTCTTCACAGTCGCCGCCCCTTCTTGCGCTCTACTCCGACCGGCACGGGTCGCGCCGGTCGCTTTCCATGAAAGTCTCAGAGGCTCTTTAGCTTCAAGTCTCCGGAGGCGGATGAGATTCTGAGGACGCGCGAGCCGCTGCCGAGCTGGCCGCGCGCGGTGTAGCCCGAGCTGTACCTGTCCTTCCTCACTTCCAGGGGGAAGTCCGTATCAATCGAGCCGGAGGCGGTGGACATATCCACACGCGCGTCGAGGCTCGAAGGAAGGCGCACGCTCACGTCGCCGCTCGCCGAGGAGAAGCGCATGTCGCCCGAACCTTCGAGGCGCGCGAGTTCGACATCCACGTTGCCGCTCGCGGTGCTGGCGTTCACCGACCCGGAAGCGTCCCGCACCTTCACAGACCCGCTCGCCGACTGGGCGCGCACCTCGCCGCTCACGCCCTGAAGCGTCACGTCGCCGCTCGCCGTGTGAAGCTCTATGCGCCCGCCGACTGCTTCGGCGCTGATGTTGCCGCTGGCGGTCGAGATTCTGTCGAAGTTGAAGTTCACAGAGCGCGGCACGTGAACCTCGAACCTAATGCTCGCGTCGCAGTTGCATTCGCGCGGGTACTTCACGCGCAATTCGACGCGCCCCGCCGCGCTCAGGTCTTCGACCTCGACCTGTTCGCGGTCGCGCCCCTCTTTGAAACCGGCGACGGTGACGGCGCTACCTTCGTAGCCGATGAGATGTATGTCGCCGGAGACGTTCGAGACGCTGATCGTCCCGCCCGGCTCAAGGTTGTAGCTCTTCTGGAAGTCCTGCGCGCAGGCCAACGCGGCTGAAGCCAGCAGGAGGAGAATCGTTGCGACTGCTTTGACAAGTGTTCGGCGTCCCATTCGGGTCAAACTCCTTTCCGCGTGTGTAATTTCGGCAAACCCTCTTTCTATCAGGGTAAACACCGCGGGTTTGAGTTTTGTGGCAGCAGCGGAAGAAAATTTATTGGCGGCGGCTCGAAGAGCAGGAATAAAGGTACGACGGGGAGACGTGGGGACGAGGAGACGTGGCGAGGGACGCGGTATTCATCTCCCCGTCTCCCTTTCTCCCCATCACCCCATCATCTCTTCGCCTCCTTTTCGAGCATCGGCTTGAGGTATTTGTAAACCGTGGCGGCGACGATCTTCTCGCCCTCGGCGTTCGGGTGGATGCGGTCTTCCTGGTTGAGTTCGTCGCGGCCCGCGACGCCTTCGAGGAAGAAGGGAATGAGCGTCACGCCTTGCTCGCGAGCGAGCGACCGGAAGGCGTCTTGAATCTGGCGCTCGTAGTCCGGCCCGGCATCCGTAGTCGTGAACATGCCTGCGAGGATGACTTGCGCGCCGCGCGACTTGCAGCGATTGATGATCTCCGCGAGGTTCTTTTTCGTCTCGGCGACGGGTTGGCCGCGGAGGAAGTCGTTCGCGCCCAGCTCGACGACGACGAAGCGCACCTGCCCGGAGTCGAGCGTCCAGTCAACGCGCCGGACGCCGCCCGCCGACGTGTCGCCCGAAACTCCCGCGTTGACCACTTCGTACTTGAACCCGTCCGCGTCAACCATCTTTTGCAGCAGCGCCGGGTAGCTTTCCTTCGGCGCGAGGCCGTAGCCTGCGCTCAGGCTGTCGCCGAAGGCGACGATTTTCGGTAAAGTCTCTACAGGTGTCGCGGGTGTGGGCTGCGGGGTCGAAGCGTTCGACGCGGAAGGGCCGCGCGAAGCGGAAGAGTCGCGCGCCGCGCCGCCGCAGGCCGAAAGCAACGCGGCGGTCAAAAGAGAGGCGACGAAAAGAGAAAAGGCCAACAGTGAAGTTCTCATGATTGAATTATACAAGGTTTCCAGGACGGTTCAGTCCGGCGCGGAGCGTTTGACCATCCTGCGCGAGCTTGACCTGACAATTCCCGAAGGGCAGTTCGTCGCCGTCGTCGGCCCTTCGGGCAGCGGCAAGTCAACGCTGCTCGGACTCATCGCCGGTCTCGACGCGCCGACCAAAGGCCGGATACTCATTGACGGCGAGGAGATCACGCGCATGAGCGAGGACGCGCTTGCCACTCTGCGCGGGCGCAAGATCGGCATCGTCTTTCAATCCTTTCACCTCATCCCTTCGATGACCGCGTTTGAGAACATACTCGCGCCGCTGGAGATCGCCGGGCTGAAAGGTGCAGGCGCGCGCGCCCGCCAACTCCTGCGCGACGTGGAGCTGGCCGGACGCGCACATCATTACCCCTCGCAGCTTTCGGGCGGAGAGCAACAAAGGGTTGCTGTCGCGCGCGCCTTCGCCAACGAGCCGACGATTCTTCTGGCGGACGAGCCGACGGGTAATCTGGATTCGCGCAACGGCCAACACGTCTTCGATCTCATGGTCGAGATGAACCGCCGGCGCGGGGCGACGCTCGTCCTCGTCACACACGAACACGAACTCGCCAGCCGCGCTGACCGTCGCATCTCTTTGCGCGACGGACAGGTCGTCGCCGACGAGACACAGCGCCGGTCTGAATCAAACGAGAGTCCGGCGGCGGAAGAGTTGGAGGCGTCGCGGCCTTGAAGTTCATATTCAATCTCGCGTGGCGCGAGTTGCGCTCTTCGTGGCGGCGTCTGCTCTTCTTCTTCCTCTGCATCGGCGTGGGCGTCGGCAGCATCGTCGCGTTGCGCTCGATGATTGAGAACCTCAACCGCGTCGTGACGGGACAGGCGCGCGAGCTGATGACGGCGGACGCGCAGGTGGAAGCCACGCGCGAGTGGCCCGCCGACGCGCTCGATAAAATCAAACGTGTCGCGCGTCCGCCGCTCGTCGAGGCGCAAACAGAGACCGTCGAAGCGCCGACGATGCTGCGTCCCGCGGACGAGTCGCGCGAGGGCGCGCTGATGGTCGAGGTGAAGGGAATCGAGCGAGGCTTCCCTCTCTACGGCGACTTCCGGCTCGCGGACGGCGCTCAGTTCGACTTCTCCCTCGTAGAACGGGGCGGCGCGGTCGTCGCCCCGCTGCTGCTCGAACGCTTGAGCTTGAAAGTCGGCGACCGTGTGAAGATCGGCGAGAAGGTTTTCGAGATTCGCGGCGTCACAAGGCAGGAGCCGGGCAGCGGCGGAGGCTTCCGTCTCGGCCCGCGCGTCTTCGTCGAGCGCGCCGCACTTGAGACGGCAGGGCTGACGGGCTTCGGCAGTCGCGCGCGACGCAAGATTCTGTTCCGGACAGCCGAAGGGCGGACGGATGAGCTTGTGCGGGCATTGCGCTCGCAGCTCGGCAACAACGTCTTCAACGTTCGCTCCTACAAAGACTCCGAAGAGAACCTCGGCGAGCAGTTCGCGCGCGCGGAGAACTATCTTTCGCTGACGGGCCTCGTCGTCCTCGTGCTCGGCGGCATCGGCGTCTCTTCGGTCACGCGCGTCTTCGTCGAGCAGAAGAAGAAATCAATCGCGGTGCTCAAGTGCGTCGGCGCGACGGGGCGAAGGCTGACTGCCGCCTATCTCGCGCAGGTCGTCGTGCTCGGCGCGGCGGGGAGCGTGCTCGGCGTCTTACTCGCAAGAGCGGCGCTCGTCTTCGTCCGCGCGCGCTTCGCGGACGCGCTGCCGCCCGGTATGAGCTACGAGCTGCATGCAGGGGCCGTCGCGCAAGGGTTGGGACTCGGCGTGCTCATCTCTCTACTCTTCTCGGCGCTGCCGCTGCTTCGCATCAGGCAGATCAAGCCGAACATGCTTCTGCGCGAAGTCGAGGCCGAAGGCCAGCGTCGCTGGCCCGACCTGACACGCTGGGCGGTCGCGCTCGGCGTGCTCGCAGGGCTGGTGTTCCTGACATCGTGGCAGGCCGGCTCAGTCCGCGTCGGCGTCTTCTTCCTCGCGGGCCTGGGCGCGACGGCGCTCGTCCTCTACGCGGCGGCGTGGCTGCTCATCTTCGTCGTGCGGCGCTTGCGCGGCCTCGGCACGTTCTCTCTGCGGCAGGCCATCAACAGCCTGCACCGCCCCGGCAACCAGACGCGCGTCATCGTGTTGGCCGTCGGCTTAGGCGCGTTTCTCGTGATGTCCGTGCAGTCGCTTCAGTCGAACCTGCTCGCCGAGTTCGAGCGTCTGCGCGGCGGCAACCTGCCGAATATGTATTTGATTGACGTGCAGAAGGATCAGGTCGAAGGCGTCGGCAAGCTGGTCGAGCGTGCGACGGGCGCGCGCGCCCAACTCATCCCGACGGTTCGTGCGCGCATCGTGCGAGTCAACGGGCAGGAGATTGACCTCGATGCCGCAGGGATGCGGCGCGAGCGCGGGCGGCTGGGGCGCGAGTACGTCGTCACCTACCGGCCCAACCTCGAACCGAACGAAACGATAGTCGCGGGGAAGTTTTGGGATGCGACGCCCGCGGGCGAGCCTGAAGTTTCCATCGAGGAGGACATGCGCGGCACGGCTGGACTCGACCTCGGCTCGACGATCACGTTCGACGTACAGGGTCGCAAGATAACTGCGCGTGTGACGAGCATACGCCGCGTTGACTGGCGCAACTCGCGGACGGGCTTCCTCGTCGTCTTCCGGCCCGGCGCGCTCGAAGGTGCGCCGCAGATGTTCGTCGGAGCGATTGACGGGCCGGCGCAGGAGCCGGAGCGTTCACGCTTCCAGCGCGCAATCGTTGACCGCTTCCCGAACGTCTCGGTGATAGACGTGGCGGACATCGTGCGAAACGTCAGCCGTATACTCTCCAACATCACGCTCGCCGTCACCTTCATCGGCGGCTTCGTCCTTCTGAGCGGTGTGCTGATACTCGTCGGCTCGATTGCGATGACGAAGTTTCAGCGCGTCTATGAAGCCGCGGTCTTGAAGACGCTCGGCGCGCGCCGCCGCGTGCTGCTCACAATCATGCTCACGGAGTACGGCCTGCTCGGACTGGTCGCAGGTGTGGTCGGCGCGCTCGCCGCCGACGCGCTCTCCTACGCGGTCGCGCGCTACGTCTTCGAGATAGACTGGACGCTCGCGCCCGCCATCAACTTCCTCGGCGTCGCCGCGACCGTCACACTCGTCGGCGCGGTCGGCGCGCTCTCCAGCCTCGACGTGCTCACGCGCAAGCCGCTCGCAATCCTTCGCGCTCAGTGAAGAGACTGTCGGCTGCCGCTTCGCCGCTGCGAATGCAGTCGGGGAGGCCCGCGCCCGTGTAGGCGTTGCCGCAGAGAGCGAGCGTGGGGAGGTTTTGGAGTCGCGCGTTGATGCGGGAGAGGCGTTCGAGGTGGCCGAGGTGATATTGGGCCATCGAGCGGGGCCACTTCTCGACGTGGGCGAAGAGGGGCGGGCGTTCGATGCCGAGGAGGTCGCGGAGGTCGCGGCGGACGGCTTCGGTCATGCGCTCTTCGTCGAGGTCGAACATTTCGGGTTGGAGCGCGCCGCCGACGAAGGCTCGGAGGAGCGCGTGGCCTTCGGGGGCGCGGCCCTCGAACTTGACGCTGCTGAAGGTGCAGGCGAGCGTAGGCCGCCGCTCGATGAAGGGGACGACGAAGCCGAAGCCGTCGAGCGGGTGGGGGATGTCGGCGCGTCGGTAGGCGAGGTTGACGGTCGCGGTCGAGGCGTAAGGAATCGCGTCGAGTTCAGAGGCGAGCGCGTCGTCCGTCTCGCGCAGCAGACGCGCGGCGGCGTAAGCCGGAAGCGCGAGGCACACGGCGTCGGCGCTGATCGTCTCGCCGCCGTCAGTCTTCAACAACCAGCGGCGCGGCTTGTCCTCAAGTCTCGACGATTGCCGGGTGTCCTCAAGTTCCGACGAGTGCCGTTTGTTATCGAGTCCCGATGATTGCCGTTTGTCGTCAAGTTCCGATGATTGTCCGTTGCTATCAAGTTTCGGCAGTTCGAGTTCAATTGATTCGACTCGCGTGTTGAGGCGTACGGAGTCGGCGGGCAGGCGCGCGGCGAGAGCATCGGTGAGAACCTGTGTGCCTTCGTCGAAGGAGAGGAAGAGGCTGTAGCGCGCGCCGCTCGCGCCGCGACCGTGGCGCGCGTTCGATTCGGATTGGCGCGCGTTCTTCCACATGGCGAGGATGAGGCTGCGGTGGCGTCGCTCCATTTCGAGGAAGCGCGGCATCGTCGCGCGCAAAGAGAGCGATTCGGGGTCAGCCGTGTAGATGCCTCCCACCATCGGCTGCGCCATGCGTTCCAGAGCCTCTCGCCCGAAGCGTCGGCGGACGAAGGCGGCGAGGCTCTCGTCCGTCTGGCCGTTCGCATCTTTGCGGCGGGGCAGAAGGAGGTCGAGGGCCATGCGCGCCTTGCCGCGCCAGGTGAAGATGTCGGTCGAGAGGAAGGGGAGCATGCGCGAGGGCGCGAGCAATTGAAAGCCTTCGGGCGTGGGCCGTAGGCGACCGTTGCGGACGACGAAGCTTCGGCGGTGGCGTCCGTTCGTCTCGATGAGGCGTTCGGCGAGGCCGAGACGACGCGCGAGTTCGAGCGCGGCGGGCTTCTCCGAGATGAAAGAGTCGGGGCCGCCTTCGAGCAGGAAGCCTTCGCGCCGGTGGGTGCGGACAGTCCCGCCCAGACCGGCGGACGCTTCGAGCAGGAGAACTTCGGGCCGCGCTCCGGCGGCAAACGAAGTGTCTTGAGACTGTAGCTCGAAGAAATGGTGCGCCGCGGCGAGGCCGCTGATGCCGCCGCCGACAATGACGATGCGCCGCCGCTTTGAAGAACTCTCCTGCATCCTCACACGTCAAACGTTCGAGGGGCGCGTGGCCGTTCGCATCGTTCCCGGCAGGCAGCAGTCCGCAGGGCAAACATCCTGAGTCGGAGGGAAGTCGCCGAGTAAACGACGCGGAGTGCCTTGGTTCAAGCGTTCGAGAATCAGCTCGCGAATCATTCGGACGAACGATGGGTGCGCGCCGACGGTTGCCGCGCGAATCATGTTGATGCCGATCTCTTCGGCAAGCGTGCGCGCCTCGGTGTCGAGGTCGTAGAGCACTTCCATGTGGTCGGAGATGAATCCGACGGGCGCGACGACCACGTCACGCGTGCCCGACTCCTTCAGTTCGCGCAGATGGTCGCAGATGTCCGGCCCAAGCCACTCTTGCATGGGCGGCCCGGAACGGCTCTGGAAGACGAGACGCCAGCTCGCTTGACGCGCGCCTTCCGAGACGAGGCGGCAGGTCTCAAGGAGTTGGCGCTCGTACTCGCAGCCCGCGGCCATCGAGGCGGGGATGCTGTGCGCGGTGAAGGCGACCTGCGCCGACGCGCGCCGCTCCTCCGGGATTCGTTCGAGCGCGGCGCGCAGGTTCTCGACGTTCGGCCCGACGAAACCGGGGTGGTTGAAGAAGGCGCGCAGCTTCTCGACGCGCGGCGCACCTTCGCCCGCCCGTTCGCGCGCACGCTCGATGTCCTCACGGTACTGGCGGCAGCCCGAATAAGAACTGTAGGCCGAGGTGACGAAGGCGAGCGCGCTCTTGATTCCGTCGTCGCGCATCTGCCGGATGGTGTCGGCCAGAAGCGGATGCCAGTTGCGGTTGCCCCAGTAGACGGGCAGGCGCGGCCCCGTCTCTTCAAGCTCGCGTTCGAGCGCCGCGATTAGTCTGCGGTTCTGTTCGTTGATGGGGCTGACGCCATCGAACAGTTCGTAATGGTGCGCGACCTCGCGCATCCGCGATTCTGGGACGTTGCGCCCGCGCAGGACGTTCGCAAGGAATGGCATCACCTCGTCCATGCCTTCGGGGCCGCCGAAGGAGACGAAAAGAAGTGCGTCGTAAGTCTGATTCATGAGAAAGAGTCTTTACCTCCGGCTCAGCTCGTGCACGGCTTCGACGAGCGCGACGACGTTCTCGACGGGCGTCTCAGGCAGGATGCCGTGGCCGAGGTTGAAGATATGGCCGGGGCGTTTGGCGGCCTGGTCGAGAATGACTCCGGCACGCTGGCGGACGATTTCCGGTGTGGTGAAGAGGGCGATGGAGTCGAAGTTGCCCATGACCGAAACATCGCCGAGCCGCGCCCATGCTTCGTCGAGGCGGACGCGCCAGTCGAGTCCGATCACGTCGCCGCCCGCCTCCTTCAACAGTTCGAGCAACCCGGCGGTGCCCGTCCCGAAGTGTATGACGGGGACGCCGGAAGTGATGTTGCGTATGACCTCGCGTGTGTGCGGCAGGACGAACTGGCAGTAGTCGTCGGGGCTGAGCGCGCCGACCCATGAGTCGAAGAGTTGGACGGCCTGCGCGCCCGCCTCGATCTGCGCGTTGAGGTAGCGCGAGAGGGCGCGCGCAATCAGAGACATCAAAGCGTGCCACGCGCCCGCGTCCGTGTACATCAGGCGCTTGGTGTTGATGTAGTTCTTCGAGCCGCCGCCCTCGCAGATGTAGGAGGCGAGCGTGAAGGGCGCGCCGCAGAAGCCTATGAGCGGGAGGTCTGGGCGAAGCTCCCGGCGCGTCAGGCGGATGGCGTCGTAGACGTAGGAGAGGGAACTCACGTCTTCGACTTCGCGCAGGCGTTCAACGTCCGAGGCCGCGCGGACGGGGTTATGGATGACGGGGCCTTCGCCTTTGGCGAATTCGAGGTCGAGTCCCATCGGCTCGATGATGAGAAGGATGTCTGCGAAGATGATGGCCGCGTCAACGCCGAGGCGGTGGGCGGCGTAAACCGTGACCTCGGCGGCGACCTCCGGCTGCTTGCACATCTCCAGAAAGGTGTGGCGCGCGCGCACTTCGCGGTACTCCTTCATGTAGCGCCCGGCCTGCCGCATCAGCCAGACGGGCGTGTACGGCACAGGCTCACGCCGGCAGGCGCGCATGAAGGGGCTGTTGCGTAGTTCTTCGGTCAACTCGAAGGCGCTTTCGGTCTTCGTCGCTTCGCTCATGCGGTCTTTTTCTCGTTCGTGAAACTTACGCGGCTGCGTGTCCGTTCAGATTCTTTCTCGGTCGGCGCGGGGACAATATAACAGTTAGAAACTTTCGGCGGTAATGCCGCAGGCGTTCAGTGGATTAACGCCGCGGGCGCTCGTTGGATTGCGGAGCGGTGGGGCGGGGCCGTGCAAATCTGTTAAAATTTTCTGCCACAAGTCTTGCGCCCGCGGTGTTTATGTGTTTGAGAGCGGCGATATGAGCGAACGAGCGGTAGAAGCTTTGGTTGACTCAGTGCCAGAGACGGTTCACACGGCAGCGCCGAGCTTCGACGAGGCGTTCACGCTGCACCACCGGACTGTCTTCCGCGCAGCCTATTCGCTCGTCCGCGACTCAGGGCTGGCTGAGGACGTGACGCAGGAGGTCTTTCTCAAGCTCTACCAGCACCTCGGCTCTTTGCAGAACGAGGAGCACGTCCGCCCCTGGCTGCTGAGGGTCGCCACGAACACGGCGCTCAACGCGATTCGCAGCCGCAGCCGCACGGGGACGCGCGAGGAGGAGTTCGGCGCGGCGGCCACGGTGGGCGGTGGCGCGTTCGGCGCGGCGGTCGGCGTCGAGACCGACTATGAGCGGCGCGTGGAGATCGAGGAGGCGCGGCGCGCGCTGGAGCAGGTCAAAGAGCCGATGCGGAGTTGCATGCTTCTCAAGCAACAGGGGCTTTCGTACCGCGAGATCGCGCAGGCGCTCTCGCTCAACGAGACGAACGTCGGGAGTTTGATCGCGCGCGGGCGGAAAGAGTTCAAGCGGATATACGGGAAAATTGGAGCACGCCGATGATGAAGCGATGTTTTGAAGAGGGGTTTCTGCAAGCCTACCTGGACGGCGAACTCGCACCCGAACAGATGAGCGCCGCGGCGGCCCACGTCGCCGCGTGCGAGGCGTGCGCCGCCGCGCTGGCCGAAGCCGCGTGCGAGGCGGCTTTCTTCTCAAAGGCGTTCGCGCCCGACGACTCGATCAGCGTGCCGACAGAAGCCCTGCGCTCGCGCGTCAACGCGGCCATCGCGCAGATGGAAACGGGGACGGAAGCGAGCCGCGGGCGCACGCGCGGCCCAGTCTTCGGCGGATTCTTAGCCACGCTTTCGGGGCTGCTCAACTTCACGCCGCAGAGCGCAGCCGCCTTCGCCGGCCTGCTCGCGTTCGTCGCCCTCGCGGCCATCTTCTTCGTCGTCAGTAGGCAAACAGTTAAGCCGACGAACGTCAATCAAAGGGA
Source organism: Pyrinomonadaceae bacterium (assembly GCA_036263975.1). Classification (GTDB taxonomy): domain Bacteria; phylum Acidobacteriota; class Blastocatellia; order Pyrinomonadales; family Pyrinomonadaceae; genus QHXN01. Next base: position 17,730 of record DATARW010000006.1, on the reverse strand, counting down.
GATCGCAAAGGCAGAGAGTGCTCCGCCAGTTGTCGCGCCGGGAATGGTCAGACAGCCGGACGAAGTAAAGGATTCGGGCGCGGACGGCGCACGGCCTTCGGCGGTCGGTAACATCATTCCGGTTTCGGCCCGTCGTCGTTCGCGCGCCGTCCGTGCCGAGCGCAGGCCCGTCACTCTTCAGACGAAAGGCTCGGAGACTCTGCCGGGCGAGAAGGATTACCAGACGGCCATCGCGTCTTTGGAGAAGACCATCAAGCTGGGCGGCGACGCCACGATCAGGCCGTCCGTGCGTGTCGAGTACGAGCGCGACCTCGCCCTGCTCGACAGCACCATCAAAGATACGCGGCGGGTCGCCGCCGAGAACCCGAAGGATAGGGACGCGGTGAGCTTTCTCATGTCTGCATACCAGAGCAAGGTCGAACTGCTGACGAAGGTCGCGGATCAGTCGCAGGTCGCCGCGCTCGGACGTTGATCGAGCGGATTCATCGAAATGAAGCTTTCAGTCTCAATCATCATGCTCGCGCTCGCACTGGCGCTCGCGCCCAAAGCGTCGGCGCAGGCGAAGGCGGAGCACGCCAGGCCCGCCGAGAAGGCCGCAGAGGTGCGGCACGAGGGCGCGGATTCCGCAATCGAGCGGAGGGCCGACGCAGAGAAGTCGGTCGTCGTCTCGCTGTGCGTCTCTTCGGGCAACGTAATCGTGCGCGGCGGGGATCGCGCGGAGGTGCTGGCGCGCGCGTCCGAGGCCGGGAGCCTGCGCCTCCTGACGCCGAACGTGCAGCCTGCGCCGCGCGTCGAGGTGGTCGTCTCCGAGGAGCATGACGCGGAGCTTTCGTCGGGCGACTGCGGCTCGGTGGGCACGCTGGAGCTAACGGTGCCGCGCGGCGCGTCCGTGAACATTCAGACGCAGGGCGACGGGCACATCGAGGTGGCGGACGTGGCGGGCTTGCGCGTCCAATCGCTGAGCGGCGACGTGGACGTGCGGCGCGTGTCGAAGAGCGTTGATGTCAACAGCCTGAGCGGCGACATCTCGCTCACGGATTCCAGCGGGCCGGCGCGCGTCGGCACGGTCAGCGGGAACGTCGAGGCGCGCAACGTCCGCGCCTCGGCGGCGGGCGACAGCTTCGAGGCGAAGACCGTGAGCGGCGACGTGACGCTCGAAGGCATAACCCACGCGCAGGTCAGGGGCACGGCCACGAGCGGCGACATCCTCTACAGAGGGGCGTTGGCGCACGGCGGCGACTACGATTTCAAGACGACCTCCGGCGACCTGTCGCTGGAACTACCCGCTAACTCTTCCTTCAGCCTCCACGCGAAGGTCGTCCTCAACGGTGACATCATCACGGACTTCCCCGTCAAAGTTTCCGCAGGCTCTGCGGCGAGCGCGCCGCCCGGCGTGCCTCCCAGACCGCCCAACGGCCCGGCGGGAATGCCGCCTCCTCCGCCCGACGCGAGGAGCGCCGCCCGGAACAGACCCCCAAGAGAACTGCCGGGGACGCGCCTCGACGGGACGGTCGGCACCGGCGACGCCGTCGTCAACCTCACGTCCTTCAGCGGCTCGCTCTATCTGAGAAAACAGTAACGGCGGGCGACGAGCGGGAACAACTCTCGGCTTCAAGAAAAGTTTGGCGGGCGTAGGGAAATTCTCCGCGCCCGCCAGAATTTTCCTGAACCGGGCTTAAAGTTTTCAAGCTTTAAGGCAGAGCGTTGCAGGAACAATAAAGTTCTTCCGTAAAATACCTCTGCTGCGGGGCGTTGCACAAAAAGCCCTTTCTGCACAAAAAGCCGTGATGACACGGCGAGGCCGCGCCCGCGCCCGCCCGACGCGCACGCGGCCTCACGGCACAACCCGCTTCCCCAAGCGGGCGTGCTCCGAAGATGCGCCACCCTTCGCGCACCCCGTCTTTAATCAACCACTAAAATGCCTTTGTCCATGAAGTTCATCTGAGATATATTCTGGCCGTTCTTTGATAAGGCAACGGGACTGATGCGAAGCGAAAGCTCACCCTCAAGCGAGAGATGAGCATCGCCGTTGAGCATGAGAGGTTCATACTCACGGCGGAAAAGTTACGCACAGACATTCTATGTATATTCATACATAGAGTCAAGCTTCTTTTTGCTCCGTCAGGGGGTAACTCCTGATGGGCAAGAGTGCGCGGCGAAAGCCGAAGCGTTTGGCTGAAAAGCTCGTCCTGATTCGGACGGCTTTAGGTCTGTCTCAAAGCGAGATGTTGCGGCATCTTGAGGCGGAAGATCAAATAGATTACACGGCTATATCGAAGTACGAATTAGGCAGAAATGAGCCGTCCCTTATCATCCTCTTACAATATGCGCGGGCGGCGAATGTCAGCACGGACGTTTTGATTGATGACGCGCTCGATCTACCCGCCAAACTTCCCGCCAAGCCGAAGCATGCCCGCTGACGGGCCTGAGTATCGCTCTACGTCTGCCTTTTCACGCGCCAAAGCTCGAAGCGTTCGTTGTCGAAGCCTTTGAGTTGCGCCTCGGTCGGCTCGGCGTGGAGGCCGGCGGCGGGGTTTCTGAGGAGTTCGGCGACTTCGGGATCGCGGCGCACTTCGCCGGTGATGACGCAGTCGCCTCCCGTGGAGAGTGGTTCGAGGCGGGCGGCGATGTTGACGTTCGAGCCGAAGTAGTCGAGCCGTTCGTTGAGCGTGACGGCGATGCAGGGGCCTGTGTGGATGCCCGCCTTGAGCGTCAGCGGGCGCGAGCCTGCGGGCGGCGAGGCGAGCGCGGCCTGCGCGTTGATGATGGCGCGCAGGGCGGGCGCGGGGCGCGTGAAGACGGCCATCACGGCGTCGCCGAGCGTCTTCACAATCGAGCCGCCTTCCTTCGCGATCTCCTCGCGGAGTAAATCGAAGTGATTCATCACGGTGCCGAAGGCCACGGAGTCGCCGATCTCCCGGTAGAGGCGTGTGGAGTTGCGAAGGTCTGTGAAGAGGATGGTCATCTGCCCGACGCTGATCTGGTCGCCGGGGCGGAGCGCCTCCGTTGAGAAGAGGTCGCGGAAGAGTTGCAGCGCCGTGACCTCGGCGGCGGTCGCGGCCTGATCGCCCCAGGCCATGCGCTCGAAGATGAAAAGCTGTTCGTCGTCGGTGGCATTCTCAAGCGTGATGACGGGGCGTGTGCTCACACGCGCCTCATCGCCGGGCCACGCCTCGCCGTCGGCGCGCAACGTCAGAGACTCTGCGCCTTCGCGCGTGACGAAAACGAACTGCCCGCCGGGGAGCGCCTGCGTGCGCAGGCGATGGCGTCCCTCTTCGAGGACGGGCGCGACCTCGCGGCGCTCGCCGGGCCGCGTGAACTGTTGGACGACAACGTGCGGCGTCACCTGCGGGCCGCCGACGCAGAACTCGCGCGCCTCGACGCGGCGCACGGCCTGGTTGGGCCGGAAGATGACTTCGACCGAGCGGTCGAAGTTGACGGTGAAGTCTATGTTGCAACTGTCGCAGTGCTGGCTCGCCTGCACGTCGCGCAGGGTCGTGGCCGACTGCTTCGCGCCGCGGCACAAGGGGCAGAGAAGTTCCCAGCGCAGGTCGAGCAGTCCGGCGCGCGTCGCCAGCAGGCAGAGTTCGAGCGCGTCGCGGCGTGCGACGCCCCACTCGTCTGCGAGGGCGTAAGGGCGAAGGCGCGCGAGCGTCAACTCGTCGCCCATCTCCAACGCGTCGAAGAGGCGTGCGACCATCTCGGCGCTCGCGCCGGAGGAGAGCAGCTTGCGCCTTTGCGCTTCGAGCAGCGCGCGCTCGCCCGCGCCCGTCCCGGCGGTCGGCTTCGTCGCACGGTTCTGCCGCTCGGCGTCGAGGGCGAGCGCGTCGTAGCGCCGGAAGACCTGTGCGAACTTGCGCCGGGAGACGCGCCCGACCTGCACGGGGATAACCGCCCGACCGAGCGTGCCGCGGGGCTTCGCCCAGACCTGATAGACGAGGCGCGTGCCGCCGCCCTCGCGCTCGGAAAGTTCCACTGTGACCCGCGCCTCAGTGACGGGGCCGCTCTTGTACTTGCGGACGACGCCGAAGCGGTAAGGTCGAATCCACTCGAAAGGCTCCTCCTCCCATTCGACGCCGACGCCGAGCTTCGACAGGCGCAGGCGTCGGCGACCGCTCCCCGCGGCCAACGCCTGCTCCGTGACATCGGGCAGCCCCGCGTCGCGGTTGAAGCGGTTCGTGTCCGAGACGAGCGGCCAGAGCGCCTGCGGGCCGGCGCTCAGGTCATACTCCCAACGGTAGTGAAACTCCTTCTCCGCCACAGCCTTTTTAAGTCGGTCGCTAACTTTGAAGAGCCTGTCGCCGCGTCTTGTCCGGGAGACGCGCCTCTCGGACTCCTCGCGTCCCGGCTTCGATTCGAGGAAGACATATTCTTTCCGCGCCGACGCGTCCAGTCAACAACATTCTGCGCCACGCGTTTAATTACGTCGCGCGTCGGCGCGGCGGATTCTCCGCCTTCCGAAAACAGAAAGTTGATGACAGCGGCGCGGTTGTTTGCTACGTTGTGGACGCAGTAAAAATCAGTCCAAACAAGGAGAACAGGAAATGGCTTCGAGCAAGTCGTCAAAGAAGTCGGGGAAGAAATCCGGCGGGTCGAAGAAGTCGGGCGCGAAGAAGGGCGGCGGCAAGAAATCCGGCGCGAAGAAAGGCGGCGCGAAAAAGTCTGCGGCCAAGAAGTCTGCGGCCAAGCGCGGCGGCGCTTCTAAAGCCGGCAAGGGCGCGTCGAAGAAGGGCGGAGCGAAGAAAGGCGGGGCTGCAAAGAAGGCGGGCGCGAAAAAAGGCGGAGCCAAGAAGGGCGGAGCTAAAAAAGGCGGCGGCAAGAAGGGCGGAGCGAAGAAGTCCACCAGGAAGAGTGTTGCGAGCAAGATTCTCGATCAGGCCAAGGAGGTCGCCGGAGATGTTCTGATTGGCGCGGCGGCGGGCGCGGTCATCGGCGCGGTCAAAGGCGGGGTCGAGCAGATCGAAGACGCAGCCGGGATCGAAGGCAAGCACAAAACGCCGGACGAGCAGAAATAAGGCGAAAGGGGAAAGAGGGTGATAGGTGTTAGGTGCCGGGTGCTGGTGAGGTTCAATTCGCCGGCACCTAACACCCGGCACCTATCACCCAGCACGCAGCACCTATCACCCTCTTTTCCCTTCCTCAGTCCTTTCGACGCTTGAAGAAGATTGCGGTCGTCGTGCCGCCCGGCGTGCCGGGCCTGACTTCGAGCGGGCCTGCGCCGACCATCTCCCAGCCATCCTGTCCGAGCTTGACGACGGCCCTGGCGAAGGCGTTGCCGCCCGGCTCGGATTCGACGTTCTCCGTCCTCACGCCCTCGCCCTTGAAATAAGCTATCCAGTAAATGAGCCGGATCGAGCCGGGGTACTGCGCCTTCAAGACCGCGCAATACTCCCATTGCACGTCGCCCGACTCCCTCGACGCGGCGTGCGCCTGTGCTACTTGCGGCGAGGCCAGCGCGCCGTACAAAAAGCGGCCCGCCAACCCGGCGGCCAGGGCCAGAGCGAGCGTCAAAAGGAAATGGCTTCTCCTCATCTTCAACTCCTCATTTCATAAAAATAGGGCCGTGCGGCTGAGCTTTAGACACGCCATAAATCGGCGGAAGTGCCGGAAAGTATGGGCCGGAAAGATGTCGGGCCGCGGGCAGTCCGTCGCTGCCCGCGGCCCACTACGACGAGCCTCTCGAACTCATCCGCCGTGAGTCTCTTCAAACTCATCCGCCTTTGCTCAACTCTGCGCGGCGGAGTGTGCGGCGCTCACAGCCGCGCCGATGATCGCCGTTTCGTCGCTCGTCGGGACGATCTCGAACGAGCTACCTTGCAGCGGACTCATCTTCACCATCTCGTGGAGGTAGACATCGAGCAGGGCGGTCTGGACGAACTTCGAGTAGGGGCCGGAGACGAAGAACTTGCCGGGGCCGCCCGCATGGACGCTGTTGGCGGTGGCGGCGGCCAGCGCGCGGTGCCACATCTTGACGAACGAGGCGCAACGCTCATCGCCCTCGCGCGCGTGCGCGAAGACCTCTTCGGGTTCGAGGTCGAGGAAGCGTAGGCGCATCGCGCGCCGCCCCATGATGCCTTCGAGATGGCCCACGCCGCCGCAGCGGCAGAAAGTCTCCTTCGGGTCGAGCGAGACGACCGTGTGGCCGTTCTCCCAGACGCCTTCGGCCCGCGGGTAGCGCCCGAAGCCGACGCCGCTCCCCAATGCCCAGACGCGTATGAAGCTGTCGAGGTGGCCGCGCGCCGCGGCGATGCCGGCGGCGATGGCGTCGGCGTCGTTGACGAGGAAGACGGGCGCGTTGATGCCTTTCCCGCCGAGCAGAGACATCAGTTGCTCGCCGAGGCGCTGGCCCTTCATCTGCTGAAGGTTCGGAGAGTCCTCGACGACGTTGGCGCTGATGATGCCGGGAAAGCCCACCCCGATGGCCGCGACCGCGCCGCCTTCGGCGGCAGCCTGCACCTGCGCGGCGATGCCCTGCGCGATCTGCTCGGCGGGCATCTCGGCCAGGCTATCGTACTCGCTCTCCGTGTCGGGAAAGACGCGCTTCGCGCCGACTATCCGGTTGTCTTCCACGAGTCCGACCGCGACGTGCTCCATCGCCATCGCGCCGATTGTTCGAGCCATGATCTCACCTTCCGATCAGTTCCTTTGAGTAGAGATTATTCGGGGCCGATCTCCGAGCCGCGCAGACGGTTGACGCCGTTGAAGGCCGCGGCCTTGTAGCACTCGGCCAGGGTCGGGTAGTTGAAGACCGTGTTGATGAAGTAGTCAATCGTGCCCTTGAGAATCATCACGGCCTGTCCGATGTGCAGAATCTCGGACGCGCCCTCGCCGATGATGTGGACGCCGAGGACTTCGCGCGTCTCTCGATGGAAGATGATTTTCAGCCTTCCGGTGGTGTCGCCGCGAATCTGCCCGCGCGCAATCTCACGGTAGAAGGCGACGCCGACCTCGTAGGGCACGTCTTCGTCGGTCAACTGCTCTTCAGTCTTACCGACGAAGGAGATTTCCGGGATGGTGTAGATGCCGTATGGGTAGTTGGCCGGGTTGGAGTGGAACTGGCTGCCGAAGGCGAGTCCGGCGGCGATGCGTCCATGCTCCATCGAGACCGAGGCGAGCGAGGGGAAGCCGATTACGTCGCCGACGGCGAAGATGTGCGGCTGCTTCGTTCGATAGTTCGAGTCCACGCTGATGCGCCCGCGCGCGTCCGAATCGAGTCCGGCGGCGGCGAGGTTCAAGTCGTCAACGTTCCCCTGCCGCCCGACGGCGTAGAGCAAGGCATCGCCCGAAACCTTCTTGTTGCTCTTCAGGTTCGCCACGACGCTCCCGTCCGGCTGCTCCTCGACCGAGGCGACCTCCTCGTTCAGACGGAGCGTCACGCGGTTGTCCCGAAGGTGATAGCAGAGCGCCTCGATGATCTCCTGATCGGCGAAGCCCAGAAGCTTCGGCATCTTCTCGATGAGCACGATACGCACGCCGAGAGTTGCGAACATCGAGGCGTATTCGACGCCGATGACGCCGCCGCCGACGACGATGAGCGTGCGCGGGAGTTGCGCGAGCGAGAAAATCTGGTCGCTGTTGATGATGGTGCGGTTGTTGATGGGGACGGCGTTGGACTCGGCGGGGCGCGTGCCCGTGGCGATGACGATGAACTCGGCCTGATACTCGTCCGACTGGCCGCGCGCGCTGTTGACCTGTACGTGGTGCGGGTCTGTGAAGCTGGCCGCGCCGAAGATCACGTCAACGCCGTTGCGCGAGAGTTGCGCCTGCGTCACGTCCACCTCGGTCTTGACGACGTGCTGTACCCGGAAGGAGAGGTCGGCAATCGTGATGTTCTCCTTGACGCGGTAGTTGATGCCGTAGATGTCGTGATACTGGTAGCCGGAGAGGTGCATCACGGCCTCGCGCATTGACTTGCTTGGAATAGTGCCGGTGTTGATGCACGCGCCGCCGATGACTTCGCGCTTCTCGGCCAGAGCGACGCGCTTGCCGAGCTTCGCGCCCTGTATGGCCGCGCGCTGGCCCGCCGGGCCGGAGCCGATGACGAACATGTCGTAACTTTGCATGGCCTGTTCTTGCGCGACTCTGCGCCGAGCGCCGTCCTTGTTCGACCGCCCGCCGAGCGTTGCCGACGCGGGTTCGGCAGCCTTCGGGCCGGGCGTCAGTTTGTGTTAGAACGGAGACAGACTCTATTCTCCGGCGGTTAAATGTCAAGCGGATTGTTGACGCGACTTTCGTCCGGGTAGTGGCGCTACCCGGCAAGGATGACGACTTCTGCGCCTGCTCCTACGACGCCCCATCCTCATAGACATCAACGGCGACGGCTTCAACCTGACGGACGCGGCGGGCGGAGTCCTCTTCGACCTCAACCGGGACGGCACGAAGGAGCATCTGGCGTGGACGGCAGCAGGCTCGGACGAAGCCTGGCTCGCCTTAGATCGCAACGGCAACGGAGTGATTGACGACGGCGCGGAGTTGTTCGGCAACTTCACCCCGCAGCCCTCGCCGCCCGCGGGTCAGCAGAGAAACGGCTTCCTCGCACTGGCCGAGTTCGATAAGCCCGCGAACAGCGGCAACGGCGACGGGATAATAGATGGCAGGGATGCCGTCTTCTCACGCTTGCGGCTGTGGCAGGATGCTAACCACAACGGCATCTCCGAGCCGGATGAACTGCACACGCTGCCGGAGTTGGGCTTGAAGTCCATAGACCTCGACTACAAGGAGTCGCAGCGGACAGACCAGTACGGCAACCGCTTCCGTTACCGTGCGAAGGTCAGGGACGTGCACGGCGCTCAGCTCGGACGCTGGGCGTGGGATGTGTTCCTCGTCTCCGCGAACTGAAGCCGGGGTTTTAAGAAATGAAGAGAGGGGCGAAACTTTTCGCCCCTCTCTTTTTTTGCGCCTTCGCGACCTTTGCGGTTAAGTCCGGTTTCTTTAGACGCAAAGTACATGAAGAAGGCGCAAAGGAGCTTCACGTCGTATGGCGGCCTCAACGCTTGTCACCCGTCGCGGCTTTACTTATCATCGAAGCGAATGCCGTCGAAAAAATCCTCGAAGCCGAAAGAGCCGACCGAGCGCGTCTTCCTGATAGACTCGTTCTCGCACATCTTCCGCGCCTTCTTCGCGCCGATGGGCGCGCGCACCGAGCCTCTGACGAACAGCCGCGGGCAGGTCACGCAGGCCGTCTTCGTCTTCACGAACATGCTCCGCAAGCTCCTCGCCGACGAGCGCCCGCACTACATCGCGGCGGTCTTCGAGTCCGGCGTGCCGACCTTCCGGCACGAGTTGAGCGCGGCCTACAAGTCGAACCGCGCGGAGATGCCGGAGGAGCTTGCGTCGCAGATTCCTTACATCATTCGCGTGTGCGAGGCTTACAACGTGCCCATCCTCAACGCCCCCGGCTTCGAGGCCGACGACGTGATCGGCACGCTCGCCGTCGAGGCCGCAGAAAGGGGCTTGCAGGCCGTCATCGTCTCGAACGACAAGGACATGACGCAGCTCGTCAGCGACCCTTTCATCGTCTGCATGCGGAACAACTCGCAGAACGTGAAGCGCAAGGAGCCTGTGCCGCCAATCGAGTGGTGCGACGAGAGTTGGGTCGAGAACAAGTTCGGCGTGCCGCCGCGCCAGATCGTTGACCTTCTGGGGCTGATGGGCGACTCGGTTGACAACATTCCGGGCGCGCCCGGCATCGGCGCGAAGGGGGCCGTGCAGATCGTCAAGCAGTTCGGCTCGATAGAGAACGCGCTCGAACGCTGGGAGGAGGTCAAGCACAAGACCTACCGCGAGTCTCTGCGCGACAACCGCGCGCTCATACTTCAGTCGAAAGAGCTGGCGACGATCAAGACGGACGTGAACATCAAGCTCGACCTTGACCGCCTTCGCTGCCAAGCGCCCGACCGCGCCGCCGCCTACAAGCTCTTCCGCGAACTGGAATTTCAGAATCTGACGCGCGAGTTCGCCGACGCCGCTTCCGAAGTGGACGCGGGCGCGACGGTCAAGAATTACAGGCAGATCAAAACGGTCTCCGAACTCGAAGCTCTGACGCGCAAGCTCTGGGACGTGGAGCACTGGGCCTTCTCTCTGGCCGACACGACGCCCGCGGGCGCGGGCCAGCAGACCAGCGTGCGGGAGGAGCAGCCGCCGACGGGCATTGCGATTTCTTACGCGCCGCACACTTCGCACTTCATCAACTTCGAGGAGTTCGAGGGCGGGCGCGTTCAAGCCGTCTCGATGTTGCGCGACGTGCTCTCGAACGGCCTGCTCTCGAAGTCCGTCCACGACCTGAAGCGCGCCGTCGCTTTGCTCGCGGCGGTCGGCGTCGAGGTCGAAGGCGTGTCGGACGACACGCTGCTCGCCGCATACCTGCTCGACCCCGTGCGTAGCCGCTACGATCTCGGCGATCTGGCGCGCGAGGCTCTGAACCTTGAAGAGGGCTGGACTGAAGCCGCGGGCGAAGGATGGACGCCGGAGCATTGGCGCGCGGCGGAGGCCGCAGACCTCACCGCGCAGGTCGCCGACGTGCTGCACAACCGCGTGCTCGAACAGGGCCTCGAAGCCATCTACAACGAGATCGAAATTCCCATCGCGCCCCTGCTCTACCGCATCGAGCGCGCGGGCCTGCGCGTTGACACTTCGGTGCTCGGCGGGCTTTCGGCCATCTTCGGCGCGGAGCTGGAGAAGCTGACCGAGCAGATTTACAAGGTGGCCGGGCGCGAGTTCAAGATCAACTCGCCGAAGCAGGTCGGCGAAGTTTTGGAAGAGCTGAACATCAGCACGGGCCGCAAGACCGCCACGGGACAGGTCTCGACGAGCCGCGCCGTGCTCGACGAACTGGCCGCGCAAGGTTACGAGCTGCCGCGCCTCCTCATCGAGTTCCGCGAGCTGGATAAGCTCAAGGCCACTTACACCGACGCGCTGCCCGCGCTCGTCGCGTCGGACGGGCGCATCCACTCTCAGCTCAACCAGACCGTGACGGCGACGGGCAGGCTCTCTTCGAGCGAGCCGAACTTGCAGAACATTCCCATCCGCACGGAACTCGGTCGGCGCATCCGCCGCGCGTTCGTCCCCGAAGAGGGGAACGTCTTCGTCGCGGCCGACTACTCGCAGTTGGAGCTGCGGCTGCTGGCGCACATCACGCAGGACGCGCAGATGCTCGACGCCTTCCAGAAGGGCGAGGACATACACGAGCGCACGGCCCGACTCGTCTTCGGCGCGCGCACGAAAGAGGAGCTGAAGGAGAAGCGTCGCTTCGCCAAGATCGTCAACTTCGCCATCGCTTACGCGGTCGAGCCTTTCGGCTTGTCGCAGCGCGTCGGCATCTCGCGCAAGGAGGCCAAGCAGGTCATCGAGGATTACTACCGGACTTATGCGGGCGTGCGCCGCTTCATGGAAGAGGTTCCGGTGCGGACGCGCGAGACCGGCATCGTGCGCTCCATCTACGGTCGCCTGCGCCCCATCCCGGCCATCAACGACCGCAACGGCAACGTCCGCGCGCGCGCCGAACGCGAGGCCATCAACATGCCGATTCAAGGGACGGCGAGCGACATCGTCAAGATCGCCATGCTCAAGGTTGACGCGGCGCTGCGCGCGGCGGGCCTCCGGGCGCAGACGGTCATGCAGGTGCACGACGAGCTGCTCATCGAGGCTCCGAAAAGGGAAGCCCGGCAGGTGGCCGACATCCTCAAGCGCGAGATGGAGTCGGCGGTCGAGCTGGACGTGCCGCTCGAAGTCGAGGTCGGAACGGGCGACAACTGGATGGACGTGAAGAAGTAGTGAATGGTAGATGGTAAACGGTGAATGGTAGTTGAGGGATGATTCGACTTGAGCCGTCACCGCTTATGTCGGGCGACGCTCAAGCTCTATTCACCATTCACCAACCGAGTCATGCCGGACGAGGAGAGGGAGAAGGGGCGTGTCGTTTACAGTCGCCTGGAAGGGGCGGGCGAGGGGGGGAGTGCGCGCGAGGGCAAGGTGACGACGGAGTTCGCCGCGGCCCTCGCCGACGACTCTCTGTGGAGGGCGCTGCTGCCCCTGTTCGTCGGCTTCGCGTTGCTGGTCGGCCTCGTCTTCGGCCTCGGCTACCAGAGCGCGATCAAGTTGGAAGAGGCGCGCTTCTCGGCGCAGAGCGAAGAGCGCAGGCTCGCGACGACGCAGAATTACCTGCTCAACCTGCGACTCGAACTCAGCCGGCTCGACACGGAAGCGCGCATCCGCGGGCGCATCGAGGCCGGCACGCAGGGAGTCTTGCTGCCGCCCACAGACCTGCGCCTGCGCAACGAGCGCGATGCGGTCTCGAAGCTCCTGCCGGAGTTCGACGCGCTGCCGCTCAAGGACGCCGACGGCAAGCAGCGTGCGCGACAGCTACTCGACAAGTACATCGCCGACACGAAAGACCTCGACAGTTATTCGCTCAACGGGTTCGCGGACTCGCGCGACCTCGACGAGCAGTTGCGCTCGCTCATGTCCGGGGTTGACGACGAGCGCTACCGCCTCGAAGGGCAGCGCGACGACGCGTTCCGGCGCGCGCAGGGCGAGTTGAGTTTTCTGAAGTGGCTGGCGGCTGTGACGGCGCTCGTCGTCGCCGCTGCCACGTTCGTCGAAGTCTGGCGGCGCTTCCGGCAGATGCGCCGGAGCTTCGCCGCGCTCCGGCGCGAGCGCCAGTTCAGCGCGCAGATGCTCGAAGGCATGCCGAGCGCCGTCGCGGCGATTGACCCCAAGGATTGCATCCGCTCGGCCAACGCAGCCTTCTTCCGGGTCTTCCCCGGCGCGTCGGTCGGCGCATACGTCCACGACCGCTTCACCACGCCCGACGGCCTGAAACTGCTCGCCGCCGCGACCTCGACGCGCGTGCGGCAGACGGCCTATCGCGGGCGCTTCCGCATGTCGGGCGAAGGCGACGCGAGGGAGCGCGCCTACGACGTTTACTCCTCGCCGCTCGAAATCGAAGGCGAGCCGGGGCAACTCCTGACGCTCGTGGACGCGACCGAGGCGAGCGAAGCCGAGCAGGACTTGAGGAGGCAGGAGGCTCTGGCGGCGGTCGGGCGCGCGGCGGCGACCGTGGCGCACGAGATCAAGAATCCTCTGGGCAGCATCCGCCTCGGCGTCGCCATGCTCCGCGACATGACGCAAGACCGTGAGGCCGTCAACACCATTGACCTCGTCGAGCGCGGCATCGAACACCTCTCGAAGCTCACGCTCGACGTGACACAGTTCTCGCGCCGCAGCCAGCTTTCGCTCGCCGACGTTGACCTCTCGGAACTGCTCGAAGAGAGCCTCGAACTCGTCGCCGACAAGCTACGGGAGAAGCGCACGCCGGTCGAAAAGAGTTTCGCCGCCGAACCCTTGCGCGGCCACTGGGACGAGGATCAACTCCGGCAGGTCTTCGTCAACCTCCTCGCCAACGCCGTTGACGCAGGCCCGGCGGAGAGCGCCATCGCCGTCAAGACCGAGCGCGTCAACGTCGCGGCGGGCGACCGTCGCAACGGCGAGCGCGGCAGACAGTCGGTGGGCGCACGCATCCGTATCGAAGACCGCGGCGAAGGGATGGACGAGCAGACGCGCGCACGCATCTTCGAGCCGTTCTTCACCACCAAGAAGAAGGGAACGGGCCTCGGCCTCGCCATCGCCCGGCAGATCGTCGAACAGCACGCCGGCACGATTCGCGCCGACTCGACGCCCGGTCAGGGCACGCGCTTCACCATCGAACTCCCGCTCTCGCCCGACGCCGCGTAGGGCGTTTGTCTGGAAGGGGCGGAAGGTTTGATACTCGCAAACGGGCGTGGGCGGCCTCTGGGGAGGGAACCCGAAAGGCCGCTTCCGCGGAGTTTTCACATCACGGCTATTAAACTTTAAAGATGGACGGACGAATCTTTCAACTCAACTGTTCGGACGGCGGCGTGCCCAAGCTCGCCGTGCGTGAAGCGTTTCTGACGCCGAACGGACTCGAAGGCGACCGCCAGAGAGACCTGCGCTTTCACGGCGGGCCGGAGCGCGCCCTTTGTCTCTTCTCGCTCGAATGCATACTCGAACTACAGGCCGAAGGCCATCCCGTCTACCCCGGCTCTGCGGGCGAGAACATCACGGTCGTCGGCCTCGACTGGCGGAGGCTCGAACCCGGCTCGCGCCTCGCGCTCGGCGGCGAAGCATTCGTCGAGGTCACGCGCTACACGTCGCCCTGCAAAAAAATCGCCGACTCGTTCGCCGGTCGCCACTTCAAACGCATCTCGCAGCAAGAGCACCCCGGCAACTCGCGCGTCTATGCGCGCGTCATCCGGACGGGCCGTCTCGTCGTCGGGCAGACGCTCAGGCTTTTTGACTGAGCGCCGATTTGAAGGCTGGAAAATTTGATTCGACAGCCAAAGAGGAAGGGCGGCAACTCTGCCGCCCTTCCTCTTTTATACACCCGGCAAGGCTCGAACTTGCGACCTTCTGATTCGAAGTCAGACGCTCTATCCAACTGAGCTACGGGTGCCCGCCGCGCGACGAATGATAGCACGGGCGCTCCTTCGTGTTTAGTGAGAGGGCGCGGGCGAAGCGCCGGAGCTTGAGGGTGACTGGCCCTGGAAGTCTCGGCGTATGAGGCGGACGAGCGCGTTGATCTGCTGCGGGTTGAGCTTGTCCTTGAAGCGGGGCATGCCGTCGCCGCCGTTCTGAATCTTGGTGGAGAGCTGTTCATCCGTGTGCTTGACGGCGTGCGCGTCGTGCAGGTTCGGGACTTTCAGCGTGGTTCCGTCGTCGAGCTTGACGGGGCCGCCGGTGCCGTCTTCTTTGTGGCAGCGCACGCAGGTGTTCTTGAAAGTGGAGCGCGCGTCGGCCAGCTCGTCGGGCGTGGTCGCGGGCGAAGGCGTGGCGACGGTGTTGATGTTGGTCGCGGGGCGTGCCGCGTTCGTGTTGGCCGTCTGGTTAGTCTCCGGGCCGCTGTTGCAGGCGGCGACGAAGGAGGCAAGCGCGAGGGCGACGAGCGTCAGCTTGAAGAGTTTCATATCCTCGAAGGCTCCGGTTCGCAAGCGGAAATTTGTTTTGCGGTAGTGAAAAAGCGACGCGAGTATAACTTAACGCCGCGGGAGTTTGAAAGCCGCCGTGTGCTTCTGTGCTGGCTGCTCCCGCTCCTGAAGTTCCCGCTCACTTCAGGGAGACTACCCACTCGGCAACGGCGCGCTTCTCGTCGTCTGTAAGCTTTTTGGCGAACGAAGGCATGCGCGATTCGAGGCCGTAGCTGCGCGGGTCGTTGAGGATGGCGACGATGTCTTCGAGGGTGCGGTGCGGGCGCGAGGAGAGACCGACGAGCGCGGGATAGATTGACTTGCCTTCGGCGTGCTGACCGTGGCACTTCGCGCAGTTTCGCGTGAAGGCTTCGGGCGGCGGCGCGACCTGCGTTGCGTCGGTTGGCGCGGCGGGTTTTGGCGACGAAGCGTTCCCCGCGTCCGTCCCGGCGGCGGCCTCCGCCCCACCCGTCCGCAAGGGGACGAAGGGCGCTCGGCGAAACTCCGCTTCCTTCTCAGCCTGTTTGGCGAGCTGTTCGCGGACGCGCGGGTCGCGTGCGTCTTGCAGGCGCGCAAACGTCGTCAGCCCGACGACGAGCAGCGCCGAGGCCGCGAAGACGAAGAGGCCCAGCCGTCGGCGCTTGTGCGTCGCGGCGCGTGCGACTCTTCCGCTGCGCGTGAAGGGAAGCAGCGCGAGCATCGTTAGGAGCGCGGCGGGGAGAAGGAAGGCGACGAGCGAGGCGACCGGCCTGGGGAAGAATTTCAGCAATTGAAAGAGCCAGAGGAACTGCGCGCCGGGGCGCGGCAGGTAGCCGGGCGGCGCTGCCTCTGCGGCGGGGCCGAGCGGTGCCGGATACTTCGAGGCGTAGAGCGCGAGCGCCGCGAAGACGACTCCGCAGACGAAGGCGTTGCGCGCGAGTTGTGCGAGCGTCCGGGCGCTGTCGCGTGTGCTCAGGTCGCCGCCCGTCGGGTGCCGGGCTTCGGCCTGTCGCGGCGTGGGTCGGGCTGCTTCCGGTTTTGAAGAACCCGCTCTTTCATCTCGCGCCTCCAACGATTCGCTGAAGATGAAAACCCGCGCGCAGACGACGGCGAGTAGGAGCGCGGGCACGACGAGGGCGTGCAGTGCGAAGAAGCGCGAGAGGGTGAGCGTCGAAATCTCCGCGCCGCCGACGAGCCAAGCCTGCGCCGCAGCGCCGACGAGTGGCAATCCTCCCACGACGTTCTCCGCGACGTTCGTGCTGAAGAAAGCGCGTGCGTCCCACGGCAGAGAGTAGCCGGTCGCGCCGTTCGCCAACACCAGCGCGAGCAGCAGAACGGACGCGACCCAACCTGCGGGCTTGCGCGCGTAAGCGCCGCGCCAGAGCATCTGCAAGAGGTGCAGGGCGAGCGCGAGCGGGAGCAGTTGCGAGCCGTAGAAGTGGAGCGCGCGCAGCCACGAGCCGGCGGGCAAGACCTTCTCGACGTAAGAGACGGTCGCGTGCGCGCTCTCCGCCGAAGGGACGTAGTAGAAGCAGAGGAGCACGCCGGTGACGAGTTGGAGCGCGAGCAGAAGAAAGACGACGCCCGCCATCGAACGCGCCCACGCCGAGAGGCCGCCCGACGGTTCGTCCTTCAGATTTTCGACGATGAGGCCGAGCATCGTCCGGCACGTCGGCGCTTGCGCGTCGAATCTTTCGGGCTGGCTCGAAGACTGTTGCTCGCTCATCCGTTGGCTGGCGCTCCGGGTTGTGTCGGCGGCTCAGACGCGTCGCCGTACTGCATTTCGAGCGTGTCGGCATTGACGCGCGTCGGCATTCGCGCAAGGTCGCTCTGCGCCGGGCCTGCGAGCCGCGCGCCGTCGGCGTCGAAGACGCTGTCGTGGCAGGGGCAGAGGAATTTCCGCTGCCCGCCGTCCCAATCAACCTCGCAGCCTTCGTGCGGGCAGACGGCGGAGACGACGCGCCCCTGTGCGCCGGGCAGGACGAAGACGGAGTGCGCGCGCGGCGTTGCGCTCCAACCCGCGCGGTGCTCGATTGTGACCTCGCGCAACAGAGGCTCCGCGCCGCCGAGTTCGGAAATTTTAGCGACGGGGAACCATCCGCCCGACGCGCCGCCCGATGCGCCGACCTCGCCCGCGCGCGGTCGCAGAAAACGGAAGGCCGCCGTAACGACCGAGCCGAACGCGGAGGCGAAGACGGCTGCGGGAATCCAGAAGAGTAGCTTCCGGCGTAGATGCACGGGAGCGCGTTCGCCCCCGGCGGGTTCGGTTCGAGTAGATTTCAATTCCGGCATCGCGTTAATTACGGAGACCCGGCGCGCGGCGGTTTGCAATTCGCCCGTCGCCAAAGCAAAATATGCTCTGTCAGAACAGGCGCTCATTCTACCCGATTCCGACGCAGCCTGCGAAAGCCCTTCAACCCACTTGATGACTGTTGAGGAAGTAAGACCATGAGCACGGAAACAGAGCAAGCCGGTGGCCGCCCGACGCTGCGATTGGCCGACAAGTCGCCGCGCGAGACCGAGCAGACCGACAAGACGAAACTCCCGCGCCAGTTCGTCACCTTCACCTTCTACAAGGCGCGCGCGGACTGGCGCGCGCTCGACGCCGCCGCCAAGCTCGACGCCAAGCGCGAGTTCGTCGAGGTCTTCGACTCGTACCGGCGCGGCCTTCTGATGCACACCTATTCGATTGTGGGCCTGCGCTCGAACGTGGACTTCATGCTCTGGCGCATCGGCTACTCGCTCGACCCGTTTCAGGAGATGTCGGCCC
>DATARW010000002.1:0-113720 GCA_036263975.1 Pyrinomonadaceae bacterium | reverse complement strand
CCGAGCGGCAGGGGAACTTCAAAGTGAACCCGTCGTTACGGTAGAAGTTGTAATAGTCCGTGTAGAAGCGCACGCACTTGTGCCGCTTCTTCAACTCCGACACGAAGGCCGCCACGCGGTCAAGCTCCTCCTTCCGCATCTCCACGTCCTCGGTCTTCCACGTTGTTCGCACGACGTTGTGCACGGCCTCTGTGTGGAGAAGGAAGCCGCGCTCGTCGCAGAAGGCGGCGAGGGCGGGCAGGTCTTCGAGGTTTTCGAGGTCAACGGCGGCGTTGATCTGAATCGTGTTGTGACGGAGGTTGCCTTTGATGTAGTCGAGCGCGCTGAGGATTGTCGGCAGCCCGTCAATGCCGCGTCGGCGGGCGAACTTTTCGCGGTCGAGCGTGTCAATCGAGACTTCGAGCTGATCTAATTGGACGCAAGCCTCGGCGTATTTTTTGAGCGCCAGCCCGTTGGTCGGCATCGAGGTGTAGAAGCCACGGCGCGCGGCGTATTCGATGTAGTCGGGCATGTGCGGGTTCATCAGAGGCTCGCCGCCGGAGAAGCTCCACGCGAAGACGCCGAACTCCGCCGCCTCGTCCATGCGCGCAAACACGCGCTCGCGCACGGCGCGGTCTTCGGGCTGCTGGTTCTGCCAGATGGCGCAGTAGCCGCACTTCATGTTGCAGTGCAGCGTCGTCTCAAACATCACCATGAAGGGGCGGTTGAAACGATGGCGCAACTGCCGCAGCGCGCTCCGGAACATCAAGGATTTCTTCAAAGCAGTCTCATCTCTTCGTCAGCACTGACGCGGAAAGCCGGGAAAGTTTCATGCGAACCGTGACACGGTTTGCGAAAAATAAGTGCAACAGGCATGCCGCGAGGTGAAGTCGCGTGCCGAAGCCTTGAAGACAGAGTTCTACCCGGCAACTAAACGGCCCGGCGACAGTTGAGTGGCGCGGGGGCGGCGCGGCGGTGTGGCTTTTTGTGCCCGGTGTGGCTTTTTAGACGAGAGGGGGAAGCGGCCTGCGGGATGGGCTTCGGCCTCGCTTCATCGGCCATGCTTCAGAGGTCAATGCGGAAACGCTCGGCCATGCGATAGAGCGTCCGGCGGTTGATGCCGAGAATCTCCGCCGCGCGTTTGCGGTTGCCGCCGGTCGCTTCGAGAACGTGCAGAAGGAAGCGGCGCTCCATCTCTTCGATGGACGGAAGTCCCTCGAACAGGTGCGCGAGGTCGTCAACCGTCGGGGGCGTCTGCCGCGTCTCTGCTGCGGGCGCGCAGACTTTCGCGGGCAGGTCGGCGGGCCTGACGGGGCCGCCCTGATTGAGCGTGACGGCGCGCTCGACGGCGTTCTCCAACTCGCGCACGTTGCCGGGCCAGGGGTAGTTGAAGAGGCAGCGGCGCGCGTCCGCATCGAGCGCGGGCGGCACTTGACCGGCGGGCGTGTGCTTGCGTAGGAAGTGGGCCGCGAGCAGAGGAATGTCGTCGCGGCGCTCGCGCAAAGGTGGCAGGTGGATGTTGATGACGTTGAGGCGGAAGAGAAGGTCTTGGCGGAAGTTGCCGCTCGCGGTCAGGGCGTCGGTGTCGCGGTTGCTCGCGGCGATGACGCGCGCGCGCACGCCCACGGGCGCGGCGGAGCCGACGGGGACGACCTCGCGTTCCTGCAACACGCGCAGGAGTTTCACCTGTAGCCCCGCGCTCATCTCGCTCACCTCGTCGAGGAAGACCGTGCCCTCGCCGGCCTGCTCGAACAGTCCGCGCTTGCTGGCAAACGCGCCGGTGAACGCGCCGCGCGTATGGCCGAACAGCTCGGATTCCAGAAGCGTCTCGGTGAGCGCACCGCAGTTGACGGCGACGAATGGCGCGGCGCAGCGCGCGCCGTGCATGTGGATGGCGCGCGCGACCAACTCCTTGCCCGTTCCCGATTCTCCGGTGATGAGCACGGCGGCGGGCGAGTCGGAGACGCGCGCAATCAACTTGTAGACTTCAAGCATCGCCGGGTTGCGCCCGACGAGGCCCGCCGCCTGCTCTTCTTCGTCGGCGGCGCGGACGGGCGGCACAATCGAGCGCGCGGAGAGCGCGCGCCGGACGGTCGCCACCAGCGCGTCAATGTCGAAGGGCTTGCTGATGTAGTCGAACGCGCCCTCTTTGACGGCGCGCACGGCAGTCTCGACCGAGCCGAACGCGGTCATCAGCACGACCGAAGTCTGCGGGTACTCGCGCCGCACGTGGTCGAGCAGCGCGAGGCCGTCGAGACGCGTCCGCATGCGTATGTCGCTGACGAGCACGTCGGGCGGAGCGCCGGAGAGCGCATCGAGCGCGGCCTCGCCGCTCTGCTCGAAGCGCGCGGCGAAGCCTTCGCCGGCGAAGACCTCGCAGAGCAGCTCGCACGTGACGGGGTCGTCGTCCACGATCATGATGCGCGGCGCTTCACGCGACATCGGTCACGACCTCCTCCATCTCCAAAGGCGCGGACGCGTCCGTGTACGCGGGCAGCGTCAGGCGAAACGTCGCGCCCTCGCGCCCGTCGCCGACGGCTTCGATCTGCCCGCCGTGCGCGCCCGCGATCTCGCGGGCGATGGCGAGGCCGAAGCCGCTGCCTTTGTCCTTCGTCGTCCACATCGGCTCGAACAGATGTTCGAGCGCGGCGGGCGCGATGCCGACGCCGCTGTCGCGCAACGTCAGCACGGCTGAGCGCGTGCGGCGTTCGAGCCGCGTGGTGATCTCCAGACGCCCGCCCGCGGGCATGGCATCAAGGCTGTTGTTGACGAGGTTGAGGAAGAGTTGCAGGAGGCCGTCGCGGTCGCCGCGAAGCAGAGGCAGGTCTTTGTCGAGCGCGGCGACGACCTTGACATCGTGGGCTTCGAGCGTCGGCTTGACGAGCCAGAGCAACTCCTCGACGAGCGCGTTGAGGTCGAGCGGCTGGAGCGCGGGCCGCTGCCGCTGCGTCCGCGCCAAGAGACTCCTCACGCTCCTGACGATGAACTCAAGCTGCGCGTTGATGATCTCGACGCGGCGCTGCGTGTCGCGGTCGTGCGGATGGTTGCGCCCGAGCAGGCGCAGGTGGCCGGAGATGGCATTGAGGGGCGTGCCGATCTCGTGCGCCAGCGAGGCGGCGATCTGTCCGACCGCGGCGAGGCGCTCGGAGCGCGCGAGCCGCTGCTGCGTCTCGAAGTGTGCGTCGTCGGCGGCGCGCAGCTCCCGCGTCGCCCGCGCGACCTCGTGGCGCAGCTCATCATTGAAGCCGTTGACCTGCGTCAGCAATTGCTCGCGCTCCTCGTCGCGCCCGCGGATGTCGTCAATCATCCGGTTAAAGCCGCGCGCAATCGTGCCGAGTTCGTCGTCGCTGCGAACGTGTGCATGTGCCGACAGGTCGCCCATGCGCGCCCGCGACATCGCGCTCGCGATGTCGCGCGCGGGGCGGCGGAAGAAGAAGGCGAACAGGAAATAGAGCAGCGCGATGGAGACGACCGCCGCGCCGCCGAGCAGCATGTTGTGCTGCGACTGGAGGCGGCTGACGAGGGCGTTGCGCGAAGACTTGCGGACGAGCGCGGTGACGTAGCCGCTGCCGTCGCGGTCGTTGATTGCCGCCGTGATGATCCAGTGGCGCTGCCCCTCGCGCTCGACCTCGATAGTGACCACCTCCGGCAGCGGGCGCTCCATCTCGCCCAGCTCGTTGTCCTGCGTCTGCTCGTTCAGGTAAGGCAGGCGCGGCGCGTCCGGCGCGGTGGTCGCCACCAGGCGGTCGCCGTCGGGCGTGGTCTGGTAAACGTCTATCTGATTAAAGTCCGGCCTGGAGTTGACGAGGAACTGAATCTCTTGTTGCAGGTCGTCGGGGGCGGCCATGAAATAGTGCTGCGTCGCCGTCCGTTTGGCGACGGTGACGACCTGACCGACGGCGTTGTCGTAGTGGAACTCTTCGATCAGCAGCCGCGTGAGCAGCGCGTGCAGGTAGGCCGACGCCAGCAGGATGATGGCCATCGTGCCCGCGACGAGCAGAAGAACTTTCCATTGCAGACTGAGGCGCAGACGCATGTGCTCAAACTCCGCGCGGGCGCGCAAACCAGGATGCACGCACATTCTAACCGGAACCGGCGTTGGCAGACCACTCCCGGAGACGATAAAGCCGCGTTTGCCGGGAGCGCCGGAGCCACGAGCGTCGCGCTCCGGCGCGGCAAGGTGCTGGACAAAGAACGCGGCCTCGTTCATGATGGACGCGCTCGATAGCTGGTACACCCCGCTTTGGTTTGTCTCTTTTCTTCTACGCGAACAGAGTGCTGTGAAGGTTGGTAGGAGAAATTAGTCCTGCATCGTAGAAATTTTTGGCGGGCAACGGCTCAAAACTTCTCGCGCCTGGGCGGCGACTTCCACACTGGAAACTTAAGCTAACCCCAGTCTTGAGTTGAAAAATGGCTTTATTGATTTCAGATGACTTACGGCGGCAAAGCCAACTCAAGACTGCTCATCAGCGCCCGTAAGTCCTTTATTTCGGCTTTACGATTTCAACCCAAGACTGGGGTTAAGCTATGAGGAATGCCGGACGACGGGCAAATTTCGCCCTGTGTTGTGTCGTCGTACTCTTCGCCTCGGCGGCGCGACTGCCCGCCGCGGAAGCCGCCGCCGGTGTGGGAATCATCAAGGGCACGGTCAGCGCGACCACCGGCGACGCGAGCGCGCGCCCGGCGCAGCTCCCCGGCGCGCGCCTCACGCTCGTCAACCGCGACCTGCCGGATAAGTCTTATCGGGCCGTCACGGACGGGGCGGGCGACTTCATCTTCAACGACCTGCCAGCGGCGACTTACCTTTTGACGGCGGAGGCCGACGGGTTTCCGAGCGCCACGCGGGAGGTCAGCCTGTCGGCTGGCGCGACGCTCAACGTCGAAATCGTGCTGAAGACTTCGCTCAACGAGTCCGTCACCGTGCGCGAAGAAGAGGGCCTGCTGAGCACGGGCGAGACGACCACTGCCAGCACCATCCGCGCGAAGACTCTGGCCGACATGCCTCTGCGCGCGGAGAACTACCAGAGCGCGCTGCTGCTGACGCCCGGCGTCGTGCGCGATGCAAGCGGGGGCGACCACCTCAAGGGCGCGCGCGCCGGGCAGAGCGCCTACACCGTTAACGGCGTGGACGTGACTGATCCCGCGAGCGGCAACCTCGCCTTCGACATCCCGCTCGAAGCGGCTGCCTCCGTGCAGGTGGAGGAGAACCCTTACTCGGCGGAGTTCGGACACCTCGCAGGGGGCGCGACGAATCTGGAGACGAAAGGGGGCGACAACAAGTTCAAGCTGGGCGTGACCCGCTTCTTCCCCGTCTTACATAACGTCTTCGGCGGCGCGGTTGACTCGTTCAGGCCGCGCCTGACCGTGAGCGGCCCCATCGTCCGCGACCGGCTCTTCTTCCTGCAATCTTTTGAATACCGCTTCAGTCGCATCTACGTGCCGAGCCTCGCGGCGGGGCGCGACAACTCGACCTCGGAGAACTTCAACTCGTTCACGCAGATTGATCTCGTCGCCAACAAGAGCCACCGCGTCAAGTTCGTCGCGGCCTTCTTCCCGCAGAAGTCGCGCTTCGTCGGCCTGAACACCTTCAACCCGCAGGAGGCGACGCCGAACCTCAAACAGAGAGGCGCGCTCTTCTCCGTCTCCGAGCAGGCGGTCTTCGGCGACGCCTCGTTTCTCAGCTCGTCGTTGAGCTACCGAACCTTCGACGTGAAGGTCTTCGCGCAAGGCTCGCAGCCGCTGACGGTTCGGCCCGACGGCAACACGGGCAACTACTTCGCGGACTCGCGCCGGCAATCCCGCCGCATTCAGTGGCAGGAGACCTACTACGCCAGAACCTTCACGCTCGGCGGCCAGCACTCGTTCAGGCTCGGCACCGAGTTGGATCGCACCCGCCTCTCAGGACTCTTCCACGACCGCACCATCCTCGTCCGGCGACGCGACGACACGCTCTCGCAGCGCATTGACTTCACGGGCGACGGCACGGTCTCGCGCTCCGTCGTCGAACTCACAGCCTTCGTGCAGGATCGCTGGGTGGTCGCCAGGACGCTGACCCTTGACGCGGGGCTGCGCCTCGACCGCGACGCCATCGCGCGGCAGAGCAACCTCGCGCCGCGCCTCTCGTTCCTCTACGCGCCTTTCAAGGACAGGCGCACGGTCGTCCGCGGCGGCGTCGGCCTCTTCTACGACCGCGTCTTCCTCTCGGTCGGCAACTTCGAGGTAGATACCGACGAGACGGATGACTCGTCCCCGCTGGCGCGCACGACGCGCTTCACGCAATTGCCGAGGCGCGTCGTCACGACGTTTGCGCCCGACGGCGTCTCCATACTCGACGGCCCGCGCCGCTTCAGGAACACCGTTGACGGCCCGCTGCGCGACCCGCGCAGCGTCCGCTGGAGCCTGCAACTCGACCACGGCTTCACGAAGAACCTGACGACGCGCGTGGGTTATCTCGAACGCTCGACGACGGATGACCTGACGGTCGAGCCGCGCGCCGTGAAGCCCGGCATGGGCAGACTCCTCCTGCACAGTCTTGGCCGCTCGCACTATCAGGAGTTGCAACTGCTCGGCACATACGCGGGCCACCGCGTCGGCAACTGGACTGCCTCCTACACCTGGTCGAGGTCGCGCGGCGACCTCAACACCGCCGACAACTTTCTGAGCGACTCCCCGGCGCTGGTGATTCGCCCGAACGAGTACGGCCCGCTGCCGTGGGACGCACCGCACCGCTTCCTCGTCTACGGGCAGTTGAAGGCACCCTTCGGCCTGACGATTTCGCCCGCGTTTGAGGTACGCTCCGGCTTCCCGTTCTCCGCCGTCAACGAGCGTCTGGAGTTCGTCGGGGCGCGCAACCGTGCGGGACGCTTCCCCACGTTCGTCTCGGCGGACGTGCAGGCGACGAAAGATTTCCTCATCCCGAAGTTCGTCCCCAAACTCGACGGCAGGAAGGCGCGCATCGGCGCAGCCGTCTTCAACGTGACGAATCACTTCAACCCTCGCGACGTGCAGAACAACATGGACAGCCTGCAATTCGGCCAGTTCTTCAACAGCCTGGGGCCGTCCGTGCGCGGTAAGTTTGAGATAGAGTTTTAATGCGAACCCCCAAAGCCCCCGACACTCTCTTCCGGCGTCTCTTCGCGGCGGCCCTGTTCTGCCTGTGCGCTGCGGTCGCCTGCGCCGGCCAGCAAGAGGGCGCTGCTCCGGGCTTGCGCGTGCTGGTCACGGACGCGCAGCAACGCGCGTTAACCGGAGCCGTATGCACGCTGCACACTTCCGGCGACTCCGGAGTCGCCGCGACCGCGACGACCGACGAGCAGGGCGTGGCCGCTTTCCCGCCGTCGCTTCCGCCCGGCGCGTACACGCTCCGCGTGGAGAGTAAAGGCTTCGAGACGCTCAGCAGGGACGGTGTCGTCATCAAGGAAGGGTCGCCGACCGATGAGGTCACGGTGTCTTTGAAGGTTGCGGCGATGGCGGAGAGCGTGACGGTCGCCGCGACCGCCGACGAGGCGACGAGCGTCGGGGCCGGGTCGTCAACTCCGTCGGGCAACCTCAAGCGAAAGGCTCTGCAACGTCTGCCGCTCGCCGCCGCGCGCGTGGACGAGGCGCTGCCGCTCATCCCCGGCGTCGTGCGCTCCTCGACGGGCGAGATCAGCATCGGCGGGGCGAGCGAGCAGCAGAGCGCGCTGCTCGTCAACGGCCTCAACGCGGCAGACCCCGCGAGCGGTAACTTTCGTCTGAACCTGCCGGTTGATTCGGTCGAGTCGGTGCAGGTCTTCCAGCATCCTTACACCGCCGAGTACGGGCAGTTCATCGGCGGCGTGGCGGCGGTCGAGACGCGGCGCGGCGGCGAGAGCTGGCACGTCGAGGTCAACGACTTCCTCCCAGACTTGCGCTTCAAAGGCGGCCACCTCCGAGGCGTCGCCGAAGACACGCCGCGGCTGAGTTTCAACGGCCCCTTGTTGAAGGATCGTCTCTTCCTTTCGCAGTCGCTCTCTTACAGCATCTCGAAGCAGCCCGTGCGCGGCCTCAGCTTTCCGGAGAACGAGACGAAGACCGAAGGCTACAGCACCTTCTCGCAGCTCGACCTGATCTTGAATCCCAAGCACGCACAGACTTACACCTTCGGCTACTTCCCGGAGCGCGAACAGTTCGTCAACCTCGACTTCTTCCGCCCGCAGCCCGTCACGCCGAACTACCGGCAGAAGGATTACGTCCTCGGCGTGCGCGACCGATACGAGCTGGGCGGCGGGCTGCTGCAATCCGCCTTCTCCTTCAAACGGTTCGACGCCGACGTGTGGGGGCAGGGGACTGAGGAGCAGAGGCTAACGCCGACCGTCGAGCTGGGCAACTACTTTGCGACGCAGGCGCGGCGCTCCCGGCGCATCGAGCTGTTCGAGGTTTACGCGTTCCCGTCGAAAAACTTCCTCCGCACCGCGCACGAGCTCAAGCTCGGCTTCGACTTCAACAGCGTCAACAATCATCTGGACTACGCCGCCCGCCCCGTCCGGATCACACGCGCCGACGGCACGCTCGCCGAGCGCATCGAGTTTCACAGCGTCCGTCTGATTGAGACCGGCAACCGCGAGTACGTCGGCTTCGCGCAGGATCGTATGCTCGTGCGCCCCAACCTGAGCTTCGACCTCGGAGTGCGCTACGAGGATCAGCAGATCGCCCGGGAGCGTAACCTCGCGCCGCGCGCCGGCTTCGCGTGGTCGCCCTTCAAAGGCGACCGGACGGTTCTGCGCGGCGGCGTCGGCTCCTTCTACGACAAGGTTCCACTCAACATACGCAGCTTCGCACGCTACCCTTCGCGCACCGTGACGCTCTACGGCGCGGACGGCACGACGGCGCTCGACAGCCGCCACTACGTCAACGTGCTGGTGGACACGGCCCCCGTCGAGCCTCTCGACTTCCGCATCAGACCGAGTTCGGAGTCCGGCTTCGTCCCGGAAAATCTGCGTTGGAACATGCAACTGGATCAGATCGTCGCGCCGTGGCTAGACCTGCGTGCGAACCTCACGGCCAGCCGCACCGACCACAACTACATCGTCAACCCGGAGCTTGATTTCCGCGGGCGCAGCGGCATCGTCCTGCGCTCGGCGGGGCAGGCCACCTACCGTGCGCTGGAACTGACGGCGCGCTTCCGTTTGCCGAACAAAGATCAACTCTTCGTCTCCTACGTGCGCTCGCGCTCGCGCGGCGACCTCAACGACTTCAACAGCTACTTCGGCGATTTCGGCGCACCCGTCATCCGGCCCAACCAGTATTCAAACCTGCCGTTCGACGTGCCCAACCGTCTGCTCGCGTGGGGCACCTTCAGCCTGCCGCACCACATCACCGTCGCGCCCATCTTCGAGGCGCGCACGGGCTTCGCCTACTCCGTGCGCGACGCGGAGCAGAACTTCGTCGGCGTGCGTAACTCAGACCGGACGCGCTTCCCCGCCTTCGTCTCGCTCGACGCGGAGATTGCCAAAGAGTTTCGGGTCACAAATAAATACGGCGTGCGCCTCTCCGTGCGCGGCTTCAACCTGACGAACCACTTCAACCCGCGCGACGTGCACGCCAACACAGCCGACCCGCGCTTCGGCGAGTTCTTCGCCCCCTACCACAGGTTCTTCACCGGCGGCTTCGACATAATCTTTTAGTCACGCCGCCGCAAGCGCCGACGCCGAACCCGTCGAAGCAAGAGGCGAAGCGATTTAGCTTGTCGGCCTCAGTCGGTTTGCGATAAACTTCTTCTCGTAAAGTCGTTGCCCTCACGCCCCAAAGCCACCGCGTCGGAACAGCCCCGCATTTTGAATCGAGCAAGGAGTCGGACTTTTGTTACGTCAAAAAGTGGCGGTGCTGCTTTGTCTTCTGTTGGGCTTCGGGGGACGGCCTGCGACGGTCGCCTACGCGCAGAACACTCCGGTCACGATCAACGTTGACGCTGGCCTTAATCGTCACCCGATAAGCCCGCTCGTCTACGGCCTCGCCTTCGCGGACACGTCGGCGCTCGCAGACCTCAACTGCCCGCTCAACCGCAGCGGCGGCAACGCCACGACGCGCTACAACTGGCAGCTCAACGCAACCAATCACGCCAACGACTGGTACTACGAGAGCATCGCTGAGGCGAGCGCCGTCGCGGGCGAGTCGGGCGATACCTTCGTCTCGAACACGAAGGCCGCGGGCGCGCAGGCCATGCTGACCGTTCCGTTAATCGGCTGGGCTGCGAAGCTTGGGCCGGGACGCTCAAAGCTCGCTAGCTTCTCAATCGCAAAGTACGGCGCGCAGACGGGCAACGACTGGCAGTGGTTCCCCGACGCGGGCAACGGCGTGAAGGCGGGCGGCCAACTCGTCACGGGCAACGACCCGAACGAGGCGAACGTCGCGGTTGACTCCGCGTTTCAGCAGGGATGGGTGCAGCACCTCACGGCCAGGTGGGGCGCGGCTGCGGGCGGCGGGCTTCGTTACTACGTCCTCGACAACGAGCCGAGCATCTGGCACTCGACGCACAGGGACGTGCATCCCGCGGGCGCGACGATGGAGGAGATCAGGGACAGGATTTTCGACTACGCCGCGAAGGTCAAGGCCGTTGACCCTTCGGCCACGGTCGTCGGCCCCGAAGAGTGGGGTTGGAGCGGGTATCTCTACAGCGGCTTCGACCAGCAGTACGGAAGCCTTCACGGTTGGAGCAATCTCCCCGACCGCGCGGCGCACGGCGGGCAGGACTATCTGCCGTGGCTCCTCGACCAGTTGCACAAGCAGGACGCGGCGACGGGCAAGCGCCTGATCGATGTCTTCAGCGTCCACTACTACCCGCAGGGCGGCGAGTTCTCGGACGACACCTCGCAGGCGATGCAGCTTCGCCGCAACCGCTCGACGCGCTCGCTCTGGGACGCCAGCTACACGGACGAGAGCTGGATCAACGACAAAGTTCAACTCATCCCGCGCCTTCGCAACTGGGTTAACACTTACTACCCCGGCACGCAGACCGCCATCACCGAATACAACTGGGGCGCGGAAGGACACATCAACGGCGCGACGGCGCAGGCCGACATTCTCGGCATCTTCGGGCGCGAAGGCTTGGACATGGCGACGCGCTGGACGACGCCCGCCGCTTCGACGCCGACCTACAAGGCGTTCAAGATGTTCCGCAACTATGACGGCAACAAGTCTGCGTTCGGCGACACGAGCGTCTCGGCCTTCGCGCCCGACCCTGACAATCTTTCGGCCTTCGCCGCCCTGCGCTCGACGGACGGCGCGCTGACCTTGATGCTCGTCGGCAAGAGCCTTTCCGTCAACACGAACGTCACCGTCAACCTCTCGAACTTCGCCGCCGCCGGCAGCGCGCAGGTCTGGCAGTTGACCAGCGCCAACGCGATCAACCGCCTCGGCGACGTGAGCCTCGCCGGAAGCAGCCTCCAACTTAACATCCCGCCGCAGAGCGTGACGCTGCTCGTGCTCCCGAAGACTGCGACGACGCCGACACCAACACCCGCGACGACGCCGACCCCAACTTCAACGCCGACGCCGACGCCAACTCCAACGCCGTCACCCACGCCGACGGCGACGCCCACGCCCACGGCATCGCCGACCCCGACAGCAACGCCGACAGCAACGCCGACACCAACGCCCACGCCGAGTGCCGCCCCTTTGCTGTTCACGGAAGACGGCACGGACAGGGCCATCGCCGTCGAACCCGTGACGCAGGCGCGCGACCCTTTTCCCTTGATGCAGACCATCTCCTTCAGCCCCGACGCGCGCACGCGCGTCATGCTCTTCGCGGAGAACGTTGACCTGTTGCCCAGCGAGAACGTGTCGGCGTTCACCGCCTCGGCGGAGGATGCGGCGCACAACATCTATCCTCTGAGCGTCGAGCGCGTTGACAGAGTGCCGGGCTTCGAGTGGATGAGTTCCGCCGTCGTCAGGCTCAACGACCAGATGACGAATGCGACGGGCGATGTGCTCGTCTCGCTCACACTTCACGGACTCACGAGCAACCGCGTGCGCTTCACCATCGGGAACCCGCAGCCAGACCTCGGCGCGGGCGCGAGCCTAAACGGCAAGCGCCTCTTCCCCGCAGACAACCCCTGGAATCAGGACATCTCCGCCGCTCCCGTTGACCCGAACTCCGACAACCTCATCGCGAGCATCGGCCTGAACACGGCCTTTCACCCCGACTTCGGCACCACCTGGGCAGGAGCGCCCAACGGCATTCCTTACGTCGTCGTCTCCGGCGCGCAGGGCCGAGTCCCCATCACGTTCACGGCCTACGGCGGAGAGAGCGACCCCGGCCCTTATCCCGTCCCAACGGATGCGCCCATTGAGGGCGGGCCGGGTGGGACGGGCGACCGGCACGTTCTGGTCGTTGACCGCGACAACTGGAAGCTCTACGAACTCTACTCGGCTTATCCCACGGGCGCGGGCTGGAACGCCGCGAGCGGTGCGGTCTTCGACCTCAACTCAAATATCTTACGCCCCGCCGGATGGACTTCCGCGGACGCCGCGGGCCTCCCCATCTTCCCCGGCCTCGCGCGCTACGACGAAGTGTTCGGCCAGAAGGAGATCGCGCACGCCCTGCGCTTCA
Organism: Pyrinomonadaceae bacterium; assembly: GCA_036263975.1. Lineage (GTDB taxonomy): Bacteria > Acidobacteriota > Blastocatellia > Pyrinomonadales > Pyrinomonadaceae > QHXN01. The sequence continues at coordinate 101,173 of DATARW010000002.1, read as the reverse complement.
CGGCGCAGCACACGCGCCGCGCATACGTCTGGCCTGCGCGCCACTTCGCCAGCAGCGACCCGAACCCGAACCTGCCGCCGATGGGGATGCGCGTGCGCCTGAAGGCTTCGTTCGACATCTCCGGCTACACGCCCGCGATGCAGGTGATTCTGCGCGCGCTCAGGAAGTACGGGATGATTCTGGCCGACAATGGCTCGAACTGGTACGTGAGCGGCGCACCCGACCCGCGCTGGAGCGACGACGAGCTGAGCACACTGAAAGCTCTCAAGGGTTCCGACTTCGAGGTCGTGCAGATGGGGACAATCGTGACTCAGTGAGGCCGCTCGTTGCCCCGGACGGCGGTCGTCTGCCGACACGTTATCAAGACGTTATCAGGACGTTTGCACGAGTCGGACTTTCAGTCGTCCATCCCGCTCACTGTTCGTGGAGTCGGATGAGTTATCGGGAACCGAGAGGCCGCGGAACTTCAGAGGTCGCGGGAATACGCGCGGAGTTTCAGGGCCACTGGATGACCTTCCTCGATTTAACGGAGGGGGGCGGCGAGGAGATGGGTAAGGAATGCTCCGGCGGGGCGGGCCTGGACGAAGGCTCCTTCGAGACGCGCGTCGCGTGGGCCTGCGCCGTGTCCCGCCGCGCGAATCTCGGAGCGGGTGAGATATTCTTTGCGGCCTCCGCAGGTCGTTCGGGTCGTTCAGTGCGCGCCGACGCGTTCATGCCGGAGCGGTCGGGCGTCTCGTCGGCGGAAGCGCGCCGGGTGGCCGGGGGCGTCGTCCTCGGCGCGAATTTTGAAGGGGACTCATCCGCGCTCGCCACCTCCTCCTTCGACTCCGATGCGTCCGCTACCGTGGCGTGTGTGTCGGAGTCGGCCACAGGCTCAGTCTTGACAGGTGCGCTGCTGTCGTCAGTTTGCGACGCGGGCCTCGGAGTCTCCGCAGGCTGACCCGACCTAATCAGGTATGTGCCGGCGAACAGACCCGCAAGCACCGACAGGACGAGGGCAATTGCCGTGACGGGCCACGACCGCCGGACGCCTTTCGCTCGGAAGGCGGGCGAACGGCGCGGCGGCGTCGCTTGATTAACGCGCGCGGCGACGAGTGTCGTCTCGTCCTGCCCTTCGTCACGTCCCTCATCCTGCCTGTCGTCACGTCCGTCCTTCGCCGCAAGCATCACTTCCGCGTCCGCGCTTTCCAACGGCGGTTCGCCTGCCGACGCCGCGCGCATCCCGTCTATCTCCGAGAGCGGGACGACGGAGCGAAACTGTCCGTCTGCGGGGAAGAGAGGAGGGCGCGCGTCCTCCTGCGCGCTTCCCGCCGGGTCTTCCGCCGCCGGTTCCTGTGCGCGAGCGGAGGCGTCGTTCAGCAGCTTGACGATCTCGGCAGACCCCCAGAGTCGCGCCCACTTCTCGGCGTTCATGTCGGGACGCACGGGCGCGGAAGGGTCGGAGCCTCGTGCCAGAAGAGCGCGGACAACTTCTTCGTGCCCGAAGAAGACGGCCATGAACAGCGGCGTGAATCCGTTCTCACTTCGCGCGTGTACTTCGCCGCCCGCGTCGAGCAGGAGCCGCACGACTTCCAGATGACCTTTCGACGCGGCGCGCATCAGGGCCGTCTCGCCGGCTTCTGCGACGGCGTTCACGTCCGCGCCCGCGTCCAGCAGAGCCTTGACGGTCGGCGCGTCCCCCGCTTCCACGGCGCGCATCCACACCACCGTGTCAAACGGCTCCCGACCGTGTGCCGTCGAAGCGTTCGTCATTCGGCGTCTCCTGCAAAGCGACAGAGCGGGCGATCAAAGCTATGGAGCGGGCGATCAAAGCGACAGAGCGGGCGATGAGTTAGTGCGCGCCGAAGGCCGGGAGCGGCGTGCAGAGCGTGCAGGGTCATTCTATCTTTGCACCTCATCGCGCGCTCCCGGCTGCGCGAGCGGGCCGCGCGCGCACTGTAACCACGTCGCCGGGGCGCACGAGCATCTTCAACGCGCGTGCGTCCGAGAGATCAACCGTCGTCGTCCGGCCCGTCGCGCGCGCCACGACGACGGCCTGCGCGGCTCCGGGCAAAGGCTGCGCGTAGGCGATGATGACGTAGAGCGGCACGCCCTCGCGTTGCAGGATTTTCGTGCCCGCCTCCTTCACCATGCCGCTGACGATGATGGCATGGCTCGCGTACTCGCGCACGCCGACGGCGATCTCAGGGTCGGCCCCTCCGGCTCGCAGCCGTAACCCTGCGCCCAGCCGCGTCGCAACCTCTTCGGTCGTCAGCCCCGCGACCTTCAAAGGCTCGGAGAGCGAAGGGTAGGCGAGCAGCCCCGTGGGCGTCACCTCGTAAGATGTCGTGCGGTGCGCGCGCCCGTCGAGCACGCGTATGTCCAGCACGTCGCCGGGGCCGACGCGATAGACGGCGGTCGGGTCGGCGTCAGCTTCCGGCGCAGCGACCCGCGAACCCGCCGCGCCTTCGTGTGAACCCGCCGCGCCATCCTTTGAACTCGCCGCGCCGCCGCGCGAACTCGCCATGCCATCGTGTGAACTCGCCGCGCCATCGTGTGAACTCGCCGAGCTGTGCGAAACAACGTTAACGCCGCGCGTCTCGCCTGCCGCTCTTTCGACGCTCGTGTTGGAGACGCTGCTGCCGACCGGCCTCGCGTCGTCTGCCGCGGCGCTCGAAGGCGAGGCGGCCTTCGCTCCGGCGTTGGCCGTGCCGTCGTCGGCCTTCGGCGCGGGCGTCGTCTCTCGCAACTTCGCGTAAGACCTGCCGAGCCGCCGGTAGGTTTCCGCGTCGTCCGGGTTGAGCCGCGCCGCCTGCTCGTAGGCGTCAACGGAGTCGCGCCAGCCCCCTTGTGCGGCGTATGCGTCGCCGAGCGCGAGGTAGGCCGCGGCGTTTTTCCTGTCCAAGAGTACGGCTTGCCGGAGGGCCGCGACCGCCTCCTCGTAGCGGCCCGCGCGCGCCTGCTTCACGCCGAAGTCGTAAAAAGCCTTCGCGTCCATCGAATCAGGATAAGCCTTCGCGTCCGTCGAATCAGGCCGCGCGACGCTGCTCGCTGCCTCGCCCGTCGCTTTGGTCGCGACGCGTGCGGGCGCGCGCGTCTCGGCGCTCGCGCCCGATGTCGGGTTGACGTTTTCGGGCAGACCGCCGCCCAGGTTAACCGCGTTCATAGCCTTCAGAATGTTACTTCGGGGCGCGGCGTCGGCGTTTGTGCGCTCGGCCATGAACGTCCGGGGCGGGTTCGCGGCGTAGTCGGGGCGCAGGCGTATGGCCTGTTCGTAGGCGGCCTGTGCTGCCGCGTCATCGTGGAGCTTGCGCCGGACTTGACTCAAGTTGTAATGCGGCTCGGCCCACTTCGGATAGATTTTGATGGCCCGCTCGAAAGCCGTGGCGGCCTGCGTGTACTGACCCCGACGGCTCAGCGCGACGCCGAGCGCGTTGTATGCTTCGACATCCTCTTTGTTGAGGCTGACGGCCTTGTAGTATGCGTTGACGGCGTCGGCCCAGCGCCCTTGCTCCGAGTAAACGTTGCCGAGGCTGTAGAAGGCGTTGCCGTTGGAAGGGTCGAGCGCCACGGCCTGCTCGAAAGCCTTCGCCGCCTCCGCCAGACGACCTTCGAGCGCGAACCTCGCGCCGTCGCGGTAATAAACGTCCGCCCGCCCGCCGTCCTGCAAGATGGTTGCGCCGCCTGCGACGCTCGCACATAAAATGAAACTCAGCAGGAAAATCTTTTTCATAAAGGTAGTCAACCCCTTGTACGGTCTGTTCACGATGAAGGGTACGATGAAGGGGCGGCGTTTAAAAAGCGCGCGCGCGTTGGGATGAGAAGCCGGACGGATGCTTCTCTGCGGAAGGGCGTTCACAGCGCGAGGGTGCTGCATGTGTTAGCTCGCAGTTGCGTTCCGGAACCGACTTAGTTTGGGGGTCGTGAAAACTCAGCGGGAGAGCATCGTTACACTAACCTGACGATGCCGCGGATTATATTCCAACCACCTCGCATTGTCCACGAAGCTTCTCGGCGTCGTCGTCCCCTCTCAGACGAGAGGCGGGGCAAGGGCGTTGCGATGAGCGCCCCGCACCGTGATGTCGTCGCTGAAATTAGATGCTATTGAAAATCGGCTTGATGGTGTAAATTGATTGGCCCGGCTAACTTTTCAAGTCAGGAATCAAAAAGTGGAAAACGTGGAGCGCACCCAGTTCGTGGTTTTAACCGGCCACCTGGACGAACAGCCCCTGCCCGACCTCATCAGGACGCTGCGCGTGCAGAGAAAGTCCGGGCGGCTACAGGTCGAATACCCCGAAGGCCCCGGCTCCTTCTTCTTCGAGGAAGGCCAACTGGTTGACGCACACCTCGGCACACTCCGCGGCGTGGAAGCCCTCTACGCCGCGCTCGCCCTCGGCGGCGCTTCCTTCAACTTCAATCCGCTCGTCAGACCGCCGGAGCGCAGCATTGACCGGCAGGGGCAGAAGTACATCTGGGACTTGATCGAGTCTCCGCGACGCGAAGGTCTGGCGGAGATCAAAGTCGCGGGCGGGGAGCAAGGCTCGCCGAGGTCGGTCGCCCATCTGCAACAGAATGCTCCGCGCCAACTGCCGCCCGCCGCCGAACTGGTGGCTCCTTTGGAAGAGCGCCTGACGGCGGTGGAAGAGGCGATCATTTCCACCTCGCACCGCTTCTCGCGCGAGCGTTTGATCTACGCCGTCATCATAGGCTTTCTGGCCGGGCTGAGTTTAATCACAACCCTGAACGTCATCTTCGGCCCCGCGCGCACACGCCCCGCGCCCGCCGCAGGCGCAGCACTCGCCGGGAGCGTGCCGGGCGCGGCAAACGACAACGCCGCCGCTGCGATGCGGAAGCCGTCCGTCAACAACGCGGAGGGAGACGCCGCCGGAGCGTCGGGCGTGCGCGGCGTCTCGCAGGCGACGAATGCGAACGCCGGGGTCGAAGGCCAGACCGAGCCGACGCAGGCCGCGGCGGTGCCGTCCACGGCGGCGTTGATCGGCACCCGGCGAGACGAAGGCGTGACGACCACGCGCCGCGAGTACGTCGTACAGGTACTCGTGGAAGTGAAGAACGGGCGGGTGACGGACGCGCGCGTGTGGAACCCGCGGCCCGGCGCGGGCGCTTACGAGGCGGTCGCGCTCAGGATGGCGAGGGAACGTCGCTACCCGGAGAGCTTCAACGGGGGCGAGAGGCTGAGGATCAGCGTCAAGCCCTGACACGAAGTTAAGCCCTGACACGAAACTTCTCGCGCGCCGCACCCGGCGCGGCATTTGAAGAAAAGGTAACGAAGAGTGCAGGGGTAATCTTCTGGATTTGTAGGTCACACCCGTCGCGACGTTTGAAGAAAAGGATGCTGTTCATTCAACGCACCGATCTGGCGCTTCACCTGAGCGAGGGCGAACGGCTCCGCCTTCTCGAAGGGCTTGCGGCGCGCGGCGTCGCACCGCTCATCCGCTCGGCGCGTCGTCGTTTTTTCCAACTGCTCGCGACTCAGGGCGCGGGCGCGAAGGCCGCCGCGGAGGAGTTAGAGCGCGTGTGCGCGGCGCGGCAGGAATCGGAGGGGCGCATCCCTTACGCGCCGGGCGAACTGTTCTGCGCGGGCGACTGCGTTCTCTTCATCCTCTTCGCAGGGGGCGCGAAGGAGGGCTTGAGCGCGGGCATCGTCTTCAACGTCGAGACGGCGGAGCCGCTGGCGAAGCTCGAACGTTTCTGCCGGGACGTGGGCGAGGCTCTGAACGAAGTTAAGGAAGGCGAGGGCGGCGGGGCGACGCAGGAGGCGTCTGCCGTCGTGCCCGGCTGGCAGACGCGCGGCAGAGGTTTGCCGCAGGGGCTTGCGCGCTTCATCGCCATACAGCCCGCCGAACACGTCCGCGCCGCCGCGGCCTTCCGCGGGGGGCGCGAACTTACGCGCGCTTCCGAGTTGATGGAGAGCCGTGCGGTGCGCCTGTTCCTGCGTCGCGCGCAGGAGATGCGCCGCGAAGGCTACACGCCCCGGCGTCTGTTCACGGAGGCGGGTGCGTTGGGCGTCTCGGTCGAGAGAATGTTGGACGCCGGACTGCTTGAGCCGGAGGTGAGGGTGAGCTGTCGAAAGTCGGGGCACGCGCTGTTCGACCTGCCTTCGCCCGACTCGCTGGCGGCGATCACGATCAGCAGGGCGAAGTGCAGCCTGTGCGCCGCGCCCGTGGCGGACGAGGTCATCGAGGAGACGATCAACCCGACGCGGCTCGCCGTGGCGCTGCTGGAAGACGGCAGGTGGCTCGCCAACCGCGTCTACAAGATCGTCCGCTCCCTCGGCATCCCCGACAGCGAAATCGCAACCGGCCCGGCCTCGCAGCACGGCGAGTCTTACCTTGCGGTTGAAGTGTGCGGCAACTCCTTCCTATTCGTCACGAAGGACGGCGACCTGACGCCCGCGTTCTGCCGCCGCGTCGTCGAAATCGTCGGGGAGACGGAAGCGACGCACCTCGTCGTCGTAGTCACCGGCAGCGCCGAAGACGAAGGGCGTCTGCGACTCTACGAGTTCGCTTGGCGGCGCGCGCGCGACGGCCATGATTTAGCAATGACCTTCATCGAAGGACTGGACGGCGCGCGCGCGCAGGTTGAGCGCGCTTTCGAGAGCGCGGTTCACCGCGAGTTGTCCCGCAGCCTCTTCGTCCTCGACGCCGCGCTCGGCTTCAACGCCGCCGGTTTCGTTCTCAACTGGTTCAGGCTGGCGAAAGCGTCCGGCGCGCGCAATCGCGAGGCGGACACGGACGCCCGCGTTGATGTCAACAGCCTTTGAAAACTGCGTTACTCATAGCGCAGCGCGTCAATCGGGTCGAGCGCGGCGGCCTTGCGCGCCGGGTAGTAGCCGAAGAAGATGCCGACGCCTGCGGAGAAGACGACCGAGCCGACGATGGAGGTCGTCGAGACGAGCGTCGGCCAGCCGAGCATCCAGGGAACGACGACCGAAGCCAGGACGCCGAGCATGATCCCCGCGAACCCGCCCGTCAGACTGAGCACGACCGACTCGATGAGGAACTGCGAGCGCACGGCTGACGAGCGCGCGCCGATAGCCATGCGGATGCCGATCTCGCGCGTGCGCTCCGTCACACTCACCAGCATGATGTTCATAATTCCGATGCCGCCGACCAGAAGCGAGACGCCCGCGATGCTCCCCAGAAGTATCGTCATGATGCTGTTGGTCTGATTGGCGGCCTCGGCCACGTCCGACATGTTGCGGACGGTGAAGTCGTCGGGCGTGCCCGGCGCGAGCTTGTGGCGCTGGCGCAGGAGGTCTCCGACCTGCTGCTGCGCCGTGTAGGTCGCGTCCGCCGAGACGGCGGAGACGTAGGCGACCTGCACGCGCGTGCTGCCGAGGATTTTCTTCTGCACGGCGGTGTAGGGCGCAAACGCCGTGTCGTCCTGATCGCGGCCCTGCGGGTCTTGTCCTTTGCGCGCCATCACACCGGCGACACGGAAGGGCATGTTCGAGACGCGCACGGTCTGGCCTACGGCGTCCTGGCCGGGGAAGAGGTTGTCGGCGATGGTCTGGCCGATGACGATGACGCGGCCCGCCGAGCGCACGTCGGCGTCGGTGAAGAAGTCGCCGCTCGCGACCGGCCACTTGCGTATGTCCGGGAACTGCTCGCTCACGCCCTGAACCGAGGTGCTCCAGTTCTGGTTGCCGACGACGATCTGAGTGCGCGCGTTGATCTGCGGGCTGACCATTGAAACGCTCGGAACCTCGCGCTTGATGGCGTCGAGGTCTTCGACCGTGAGCGTGTTCGTGCCGCTGTCGCCCGTGCCGCTGCGGACGCCGCCGACGTTCTGCGCGCCCGCGCTGACGAACAGAAGGTTCGTGCCCATGCTCTCGATCTGCGCCTGCACCGAAGCCTGCGCGCCCTGCCCGATGCTCACCATGATGATTACAGCCGAGACGCCGATGATGATGCCGAGCATGGTCAGGGCGGCGCGCGCCTTGTTGCGCGCCAACGCGCGGAAGGCGATGCGGATAATCATTAAGAAGTTCATAACTGCCTCAACCTTCGTCCCAACGAACCGGGAACACTACCTCACGAACCCGGAACGCTTTCTCAATCCGCGACCGCTAATTCAGCCGCGTCCATCTCTTCATCATCCTCTTCGACGGGGGGCAGGTTCTTCAGCTCCTCGGCGGCGTCGCGCGGCGCAGTCACCTTATAGTCCTTCCTGATCCTGCCGTCCTTGAAGACGACGACGCGACCTGCGTACTCGGCGATGTCCGTCTCGTGCGTGACGAGGACTAGCGTGATGCCGCGCTCGCGGTTGAGGCGCTGGAAAATCTCCATGACCTCGACCGAAGTGCGCGAGTCGAGGTTGCCCGTCGGCTCGTCTGCGAGGATGAGCGCCGGGTTGTTGACGAGCGAGCGGGCGATGGCGACGCGCTGCTGCTGTCCGCCCGAAAGCTGGTTCGGGTGATTCTGCTCGCGCCCCGCAAGTCCGACCGAGCGCAGAGCCTCGACCGAACGCCGGTGGCGCTCGGCGGCGTCAACGCCCGCGTAGAGCATCGGCAGCTCGACGTTCTCCAGCGCAGAGGTGCGCGACAGGAGGTTGAAGCCCTGGAAGACGAAGCCGAGCTTGCGGCTGCGTATGTCGGCGCGCTCGTCCTTCGAGAGGGCGGACACATCCTGCCCGTCGAGGATGTAGGTGCCGCGCGTGGGGCGGTCGAGGCAGCCGATGATGTTCATGGTCGTTGACTTGCCCGAACCGGAAGTGCCCATGATGGCGACGAACTCGCCCTCGCGTATCGTCAGCGAGATGCCGCGCAGCGCGTGCACCTCAACGTCGCCCATCGTGTAGGTCTTGTGAATCCCCTCCAACTGGATGACGGGACGCGCTGCTTCTTCCGGCGTGAGCAGCGCGGCCTGCGCTTCGTGTTCCTGCCTGCCAATCTCTAATGTCGCTTGCATGACTTAAAAGTCTCCCCTTGAGTTCGCCCTGACGGTGTTCGCTGCGGCGCGACAGCCGCCGGTGCGTGTTCGTCGCCTCGGCGGCTGTCGTCTGGCGCGACGGGCGGCAATTACCTTCCACCGCCTCGCGGCCCGCCGCCGCCCATGCGCGGCGCTCCGCCGAATCCCGGAGGTGCGGACTGCGTGTTGCTGTTCGACGACTTGCTCGCGGCGGTGAGGTTCTGCCCCGTAATGACCACGTCGCCTTCGTGCAGGTCGCCTTCGACGACCTCGGTCGAAGCACCATCGGTCAGGCCGATCTTGATGCGCCGCGCCTGCGGCTTGCCGTCGGAGCCGAGCACCCAGACGCGCCTCGTCTGGCCCGGCAGCACCGGCGAAGCTGAAGAGGCGAACTGAGCGCGCTCGCCCTGCTGGGCCGCGCCGTTCGCGCCCGCGGCGTTTGCATCGGCGCTGTTCGCGTCGGCTGCGCTGCCGTCGGCCTGCGCGCCGCCGGGTGCGTTCGACTGCTGGCCCGCACCGCGTCGAGAAGCCCCGCCGTTTCTGTTACCCGCACCGCTGCTCTGCGAAGCGTTGCCGCTCTGGTCGGCGGACGACTGCTGCGGCGTGAAGCGGAGCGCGGAGTTCGGGACTTTAATCACGTCGTTGCGCTCGTCAATCGTGATCGTCAGGTTGGCGGTCATGCCCGGCTTCAACTTCTGCTCCGGATTGCTCACGTCAATGACGACGTTGTAGGTCACGACGTTCTGCACGGTCTGCGGGTTGAGGCGCATCTGCCGGATCGTGCCCTTGAACTCCTGACCGGGAAAGGCGTCAACCGAGAAGGCCACGCCCTTCGCCTGCTCGACGAGGCCGATGTCGGCCTGATCTATGTTGGCGATGACCTGCATCTGCGTCAGGTCTTGCGCGATGGTGAAGAGGGTCGGCGCTTGCAGGCTCGCCGCCACGGTCTGGCCTATGTTCACGGGGCGATCAACGACGATGCCGTCAATCGGCGAAGTGATGGTCGTGTGCTGGAGGTTGATCTGGGCGAGCTGCAAGGCGGCGGTCGCCTGCTCGACCTGCGCCTGCGCGTTCTGCACCTGCGCCGCCGCGCCCTGCGCCTGGCCCTGCGACTGCTGCGTCTGCGCCTGCGCCTGCTCGACCTGTGCGGTGGCCTGTGCCTGACCCGCGCTCGAAGCGGACTGCGCGCTCAACTGGGCCATGTTCAACTGCGCGACGGCCTGATTGTACTTGGCCTCGGCGGTCTTGTAGCTCGTCTGCGCCATGTCGTATTCGCGTTGCGCGATGACGCCGCTCTGAAGCAGCGCCTGCTCCTGCCGCAGGTAGCTCGCGGCGTCGTCGAGTTGCGCCTTCAGCACGGAGACGTTCGCCTGCGCGGCGTTGACGGCGGCCTGCTGGTTCTGCGTCGTCGAGGTCGCGGCGAGCGCCCTCGCCCGTGCGTCACTGATGCCCGCGCGCGAGACGGCGACTCCGGCGTGCGTCTGCGCGACGGCGGCGCGCGCCGACTGGAGCTGCGCCTGCGCCTGTTGCAGATTGGCGCGCGCCTGCTCGACCTGCGCTTGCGTCACCGAAGGGTCGAGCTGCGCGATGACCTGACCCTTCTTGACCTTCGAGTTGAAGTCCGCGTAGAGGGCCGAGATCGTGCCCGACGCCTGGCTGCCGACCTGCACCGTGGTCACGGCTTGCAGCGTGCCCGTCGCCGTCACAGTGTTTCGCAGGTTGCCGCGCTCGACCTTCGCGGTCAGGTAAGGCGCGGCGTTGGCATTGTTGCCCCAGAAGTAAAAGCCGGCCAGCGCGGCCAGCGCGACCGCCGCGACCACGACTACGAGGCGTTTCCTCGCGTTCCAAATCAGCTTAATCCGTTGCATTGTTTTATTCCCCTGTGGCGCAAGCCCGGCGCGTCAAGTTGACTTCAAAATCAAAGAAAAGCCCGTCAATTGCCCCCGACTCAACAGACACCGACGGCAGCGGTTTCGTTACACACGGCGATGACATCTTTCGTCGCAAGGTTTGTGCCAGCCGCGCCCGCCCCGCGGGCATCTGAAGCGCACGCGGCGCGGCGGCAGGGACGCGGGGTTGTAACCATCCGCCCGCGCCTGGTGTCTGAAAAAGTAGGAGGGCAAGTGAGAGCCTCCCGCAAGCTTTGAATCTTTGGACAAGGGGTGAGGTATGAAAAAGATTTTAGTGGCAATCATGAGTCTCGTTCTGCTCGCGTCGGCGGCCATGCCGGCCTGGGCGCAGACTTCCCGCGGGCGGTACGTCGCTCGAACGTCGCAGTACAGGGTCTACGACAACGTTCAGCGCCGGAGCTATGACAACTCGCGCCGGGTTTACTACGACCAGCGCAGCGACGAACGCTCTTTCGTGAATCAGCACCGCGACAAGCTGACCGTGGCGGGCGGGACGGCGGTGGGTGCCGTCCTCGGCGCGCTGGTCGGTGGAGGCCGCGGCGCGGCCATCGGCGCACTCGTGGGCGCGGGCGGCTCGGCCCTCTACACCTACAAGCTTCGCAACCGCAACGACGCCTGGCGCTATCGCCGGTAAGGGCCGCCCGACGTGACTGGCGTGTACGACATGGTCGGTTATAATCCGCGGCGGGCGGGCGGACTCGAAGAGGATTTGAGTCCGCCGCCCGACACCAACTCGGAGAGGGCTTTCTGCCGGGCGATTACGAACAGGCGTCGGATTTGGAGTTGGCGCGGCTTGCGCGCGGCGGCGACGAGTCCGCCTTCGCAGAGATCATGCGGCGCTACAGCCCGCGCGTCTTCCGCGTCGCGGGTCGCTTCTTCCGGCGGCGCGAGCAGGCCGAAGAGGCGGCGCAGGAGGTCTTCCTGAAAGCGTTCACGCAGCTCGACAGCTACGAGGGGCGCGGCTCTTTTGAAGGGTGGCTGACGCGCATCGCCACCAACACGTGCCTCAACTTGCTACGCAGCGCCGGGCGGCGACCGGAGCTGACGATCTCCGACCTGACGGATGACGAGAGCACGTGGCTCGACAACCAACTCGCCGGCGAGGCCGGCGAGCGACAACGTTCGGTCGAACGCGGCGTCGTGGCGGCTGACCTGGCAGAGCGTGTGCTGGGAACGATGTCGCCTGACGACCGTCTGGTGCTGACGCTGATTGACGGCGAGGACGCGTCGGTCAAAGAGGTCGCGGAGGAGACAGGCTGGTCGGAGTCGAAGGTCAAGGTTCGCGCCTTCCGCGCGCGACGGCGCATGCGCGAGGCCATCGAGAAACTGCTTTCGCGCGGGAGGAAGGGCAGCGTGAGTTCAGAAGGAAGGACGACGTGAGTTCGGAAAGTGCGGGCGCGAAACGGCGGCAGGAGTTTTGAAAGGCGCGGGTGAGAGTTGAAGGCGGGTGAGCGATGAAAGACGAACACATCAAAGCCATCCTTGAGAGCGGCGCGTTCGCCGCCCTGCGCGAGGGCGAGCTTGCGGCCATGCGCGCGCACACGGCGCGTTGCGAAGAGTGCCGACGGGCGTTCGAGGCGGCGCGGATTTCTTCTCTGCTCGTCAGGGAGCGCGCCGCCGAGGCGTTCGAGCCTCCGCCATTCTTCCAGACGCGCGTCCTGGCCGCGCTGCGCGAGCGACAGGCGGAGGGCGAGGCTTGGTCTTTCGGTCGGCTGTGGAAGGCGGCGGGCGCGCTCGTCTCCTCGATGGCCGCGACGGTCGCGTTGCTCGCGGCTCTGACCTTCGTCGTGCCCGGACAGCAACCGGCGGTCGCACAGGAGTTGAACACCGCCGACAACGCTTATTCGCCGGAGACGGTAATCTTGAATCAGACCGGGCCGGCAGGCGAGCAGATGTCTTACGGTCAGGTGCTGACAACCCTCTACGGGCCTGACGACAACACGGCAAGGTAGTTATGGACAGGAACAGTAAAAACAGGTGGCTGGTTCGCGTCGCGGCAGTCGGCATCTTTCTGCTCGGCTTCGCGGCGGGGGCGCTCGCCTTGAACGCCTACCGCGCGTGGTCGAGGGGCAACGAGCAGGACGCCAGACAAGACCGCTTCGAGCAGATGAGCGACCGCCTGCAACTGAGCGCGGGGCAGAAGCCGCAGGTGCAGCAGATATTCGACGACACGCGCGACCAGTTGCAGGCGCTTCGCAAAGAGTCTGAGCCGCGCGTCGTCGAAATACGCCAGAAGGCCGACGAGCGCCTGCGTCAGGTGCTCACGCCCGAACAGTGGCAGCGGTTCCAGCAGATGCGCGACGAGATGAATTCCCGCGGGCGTCCCTTCCGGTTGTCGAAATAGGTGTACGTCGCCTCCCCACCCGAATAAACATCAACGGGCGCGCAGCCTCTCGCGCAGCCACTCGGTCAGCACGCGTAGAACATCGTCAGGGACGCTGGTTGTCTGAAGCGAAGCGTACTCGCTGACAGCGCCGGTCTGCGCCGGAAGGAAGAGGTGATTCAGGCCGGGGAAGATGCGGACTGTGACATCCCTGTTGCCCGCCGAACGCGCCGCCTGTTCGAGCAGCCCGGCCTGTTCAGCAGTTATCTGGCGGTCTATCGCCCCTTGCAGAATCAGGATGGGTTGGCGCACGCGCCGGATGGTCGGGATGGGGTCGTAAGTGAAAAACTCTCTCATCCACGGCAGCTTCACCTGTTCGGGATACTTCGACAGGTCGCCGCCCGTCTGCACCGCCCTGATGAGTTCGCGCTGCTCTGAAAGCTTCTTCTCTCTTTCTTCCTGCGTCATGCCCGGCTGGCCTTCGAGCACCTGCTGCAACTGGTAGAGGCTGATTTCGGAGCCGGATTTGCCGGGGCCGGCCAGCAGTACGATGGCCGCGATGCGCGGGTCGGTCGCGGCGACCATCGGCGCGATAGATCCGCCCTCGCTGTGGCCGACCAGAGCGATGCGCGAAGGGTCGATCTCCCTTCGGGTGCGAAGGTAAGCCACTTCGGCGCGCGTGTCGTCGGCGAAGCCGGAGGTCGTGACCGCGGCCAGCGTCTCTTTGCCGGTCGAGCCGCCGACGCCCCGGTCGTCAACCCGCAGGACGGCGATGCCGTGGCTCGCCAGCGTCTCGGCGACCTGTCTGAACGGGCGGTATTTTTCCAGCCCCTGAATCGGCACGGGTTCGTCTCTGGTCTGTAGGCCCGAACCCGTAATCAAGACGATGGCGGGGCACGGGCCGCCGCACGCTTTGGGAAGGAGGAGCGTGCCCGCGAGCGTGTAGCTCTTCAGAGGGACTGTGACCTCTTCGGCGTTGAAGGACGCGCCGGGCGGGGCGCTGTAGTCCGGTTTATTCTCGGCCCCTGTCTTCTCTGCGACGACCGCGGCGCGCAGTTGCTCGATGGAGGCGGCGTATTCTTCTCGCACCACCTCGGCGTGCTGCGAGGGGATGCCGATGTAGACAAGCTTGCCCGACGGGTCTGCGACGAGATCAATTTTCAGAGTCCCCGCGGCTGCGACTTCATACAGATTCAGCCTCGACGAACTGCCGGGAAAAGGCCCGACCGCGCCCTTCAAGACAACCGACACGGGAATGGTCTGCATGATGCTCGGAACGAATGCCTTGAACTGCTGCGCGCCGCCCCTCTGCTGGTCGTAGCGGCGCAACAGAAAATAGTAGTGATACCAAACGTTGTTTTCGAGGACGACAGCCTCCGGGTCTGTCTGCCCTGCGGCCTCCCGGCTTCCCGTCAGCTTGACTTCGCCGCCGTTAAAATCGAATACCAGCCTCGTCCCCGGCGACTGTTCCAGAATAAACCGGCGGCCCTTCATCGTGGTCTGAGCGACTCCGAGCAGGGTCTCGAACTTAACGGTCTGCCCTCCCAACGCCAACTCGTCGGAACTCTCTCCGGAATTATCTGCGTTGATGGAAAAGCTCTCTGACCCGACCTGCTTGCCGCCGGTAAAGATCAGGAGCTTGCCCTGATCCACGGTCGCGGCGGGAGCGCCGTTTTGCCGCGCGGAATGTGAATCCGCTTGAGGCGACTTGCCGAAGGTGGCCGGATAAGTCGAGCAGAGCAGCAGCGAAATGAGAAGTAGTTTCATTGTGATTCTCCGTTCATGCGAGGCGGCGTCGCCACGGGTTCGATAGTCAGCACCAGTCTCGGTTCTAGTGTATCCATACACCGTACCCCGTGGCCGAGGCGAGAATGAGTTTTGGCGGGGCCGCAGCCTTTCATGTATGCTCTCGTCAGACCCGATTCCGGCCCTGTTCTTGACTCCCGAATTGAAGGGCCGGTCGAAGAAATATCATGCGCGGGCAGCCCTTTGAGGCTCGCCACGCGCATCTATGGTTGATGATACTACGTCAGAACAACGAACCGTATGCAACAACACTACCTTCTGATTTTCACGCTCATCGCCGCCGTCGCAGCGTCCGCTTCACAGTCCTCGATGCCGGCGGCGGCATCGGAACCGTCTTCTCAGGCCGCGAACGCCTCCGGGCCGCCGGCGGAGACTAATCCGTTCTTCGCCGAGAGCGCGCTGCCGTTTCACGCGCCGCCGTTCGACAAGATCAGGGACGCCGACTATCAGCCCGCGCTTGAGGAGGGGATGAAACGGCAACTCGTCGAGGTTGAGGCGATAGCAGACAGCGCCGGGCCGCCGACGTTCGCCAACACCATCGAGGCGATGGAGCGTTCGGGCGCGCTGCTGACCCGCGTCAGCCACGTCTTCTTCTGTCTCACGCAGGCCGACACCAACCCGACCCTCCAGAAGGTCGAATCAGAGGAGTCGCCCAAGCTCGCCGCGCATCTGGATCAAATCTACCTGAACCCGAAGCTGTTCGCCCGCGTGAAATCGGTCTACGAACGCCGCGACTCGCCGAAGCCTCTGCTCGACGCCGAGTCGAAGTATCTGGTCGAGCGTTACTACAAAACCTTCGTGCGCGCCGGGGCGCTGCTCTCGGAGGCCGACAAGACGAAGCTCCGTGCGCTCAACCAGGAGGAGGCGAAGCTCACCACGGATTTCCGCGCGCGGGTGCTCGCCGACACGAACGCCTCGGCGGTCGTCGTTGACGACAAGGCACAGCTCGAAGGGCTCAGCGACGGCGACATCGCGGCGGCGGCTGACCTCGCGAAAGAGCGAGGGCTTCAGGGCAAGTACGTCATCGCCCTCCAGAACACGACGCGCCAGCCCATCGTCATCTCGATGAAGAACCGCGCGCTGCGCGAGCGCGTGCTCAAGGCTTCGACAGAGCGCGGGAGCCACGGCGGCGCGAACGACACGCGGGCGCTCGTCACACGTCTCGCACAGTTGCGTGCGGAGAAGGCGAAGCTGCTCGGCTTCACGACCTACGCCGCCTACAGCCTCGACGACCAGATGGCGAAGACGCCGCAGCAAGCGGCGAAGCTGATGACCGACCTCGTCCCGGCGGCGACGGCGAAGGCGCGCGACGAAGCCGCGAAGTTGCAAAGGGTGGCCGACGCCGAGGGAGGCAATTTCAAGATCGGCCCCGCCGACTGGGAATACTACGCGGAGAAGGTGCGCAAGGCCGAGTACGACCTCGACGACTCGCAGATCAAGCCCTACTTCGAGCTTGACCGCGTGCTGCGCGACGGCGTCTTCTTCGCGGCCCATCAGCTTTACGGGCTGACCTTCAAAGAGCGCAAAGACATCCCCGTCTATAACCCGGACGTGCGCGTCTTCGAGGTGACGGACGCCGACGGCGCTCCGCTCGCGCTCTTCTACGCAGACTACTTCCAGCGCCCGTCAAAGAGCGGCGGCGCGTGGATGGATGTCTTCGTGGATCAGAGCACGCTTACAGGCGCGAAGCCGGTGGTTTACAACATCGCCAACTTCCAGAAGCCCTCGGCGGGCCAGCCCGCGCTCATCAGCTTCGAGGACGTGACGACGATGTTCCACGAGTTCGGCCACGCCCTGCACGGGATGTTCTCGCACGTGAAGTACCCGACGCTTTCGGGGACGAACGTGCCGCGCGACTTCGTGGAGTTCCCTTCGCAGTTCAACGAGCACTGGGCGCTGGAGCCTTCGGTCTTCGCCAACTACGCGAAGCACTACCAGACCGGCGAGCCGATGCCGCAGTCCTTAGTCGAGAAGATCAGGCGGGCGCACACCTTCAACCAGGGCTACGACACGACGGAGTATCTCTCCGCCGCGCTCTTAGACCTCGCCTGGCACACGCTCCCCGCGGACGCGCCCGTGCAGGACGCAGGCGTCTTCGAGCCTGCGGCGCTCAAGCGGTTCGGCGTCGAACTGCCGCAGGTTCCGCCCCGCTACCACACGACCTACTTCTCGCACATCTGGGGCGGCGGCTACTCGGCGGGCTACTACGCTTATCTCTGGAGCGAGGTGCTCGACCACGACGCCTTCTACTGGTTCAAGGAGCACGGCGGTTTGACGCGCGAGAACGGGCAGCACTTCCGCGACATGGTGCTCTCGCGCGGCGGCACCGAGGACTCGGCGGCGCTCTACCGCGCCTTCCGTGGCCGCGACCCGCAAGTCGAGCCGCTGCTGATCGAGCGGGGGCTGAAGCAGACCAAAGAATGAGCGCGTCTTAAAGGCACGCATGGTCGCTTGAGGATGCGAAGGCCACATAGCCGCCGCATCCTCTTTCATTTCGTGATGACGAATCTTTTCATTTCGTGATGACGAATGAGGTCTGCTGCTTCAGGAGCTTGTGCGCGACCGCGTCGCCCGCCTCGATGAGCGCGGTGTACTTGCCGGGCGCGAGGCCGCTCAGGCTGATGTACTTGGCGAACGTCAGGTGCGGCACCGGCTCGCTCAAGCTGTCGTTCAGCTCGTAGTCTATCGGCTTCAGCGCGGCCTTGCCGTCTTTCAAAAGGGTGACGGTGACTTTCACCTGCGGCTTGCCGGTCGCGGGGCTGTTCGCCGCGTTGTAGAGGTCGAAGAAGATTATCAGATTGTCCGAGGCGCTGAACTCGCGGCTGGGCAGGGGACTGATGAGCGCGCCCGCGTGGCTCAGCACGTTGACCTGCGCTCCCGCCGCGGGCGTCTCTCTCAAAGGCTCGACGTGGCGGCTCAGCACGGCGTCGGTCGCCGAGAACTCCGCGCCGGCTTCGGGCAGGACGAGCCTCTCCCTCCGCGCCGCGGTCTTCCCCGAAAGCTTGTCGCGCACGACCACGTCAACGCTGTACGCGCCGGGCGCGAGTTCCACGTCCTGCCGGTAGAAGACGTTGTTGTGCAGAATGGACTGGTACTGCTCCTCGCTGAGCAGCACGTCGAAGCTCCCGCCGAGGCGCGAGAGGATGTTGTCTTTCCCCTCGCGGACGACGACCAGCACGTCGAGCTGCATCCGCCGCCGGTCGGCCCTCTGCTCGAACTGCACCGCGTCGTGCGGCACTTCGAGCGCGAGCGGGACGACGTAGCGCCCTTCGTGCGACCGAAACGGACTCAGCTCCACGAAGAGCGGCAGCGTGAAGTTCGACCCCGGCGAGCCTATCCCGGCGAGCAGCCTTCGCTCCTCCGGCGAGAGCGGCACTACCTGGTCGGGCGCGATGGCGTAGTAGCCGGGGCGCGCGATGACCTGCGCGTCCGGTCTGCCGACCTCGATCTTGAGTTTGCGGAAGCCGCCGTCGAAGTTCGGGTCGGTGCTCTGGAAGGCGAGCGTGTAGCGTGTTCGCACCTCCTGGTCAATGCGGGCCAGCCCCTTCGCGATGTCGTTCGTGCCGCGGACGAACTTCCCGCCGGTGTCCTCCGAGATGCGGTAGAGAATATCGTGCTCGCGGTTCGACCCCTCGAAGCGCGACTGGTCGAACTCGTTCTCGCCGCCCTCGGCGCGTGAACGCGTCTCCGGGCGGCCTACGGCGGCGATGCCTTGAAGCGGCGACGGCGGCGCGTAAGCGCCCGACAGCGGGGCGCTCGCCTTGAGGCCCGCCGAGTCTATGATGTAGATGGCGACGTTGGCGCGGTTGGCGATGTCTATGACGCTCTGCACCTGCCAGTCGAGGACTTCGGGCGTGACGAACCCTTGCGAGAACAGTACGAGCGTCTTCTTGCCGGGGAGCGTGCGCTGCGCCTCGCAGATGGCGGCGAGCGCGGCCAGTACGGGGCGCGACTGCTGGAGGCCCAGAGCCGTGCGGAGACGGAGGTACTGCTGGAGGACGCGTGCGGCGGTCATGGCTGCGGCCATTGAAGAAGCGCCTGCGGCCTGACTTGCAGACTGCGCCGTGGACATCGTGTCCGAGCCGCTCGAAGCCTCGCGCAGCCGGGCGATGTTCTCTTCGATGTCGCGCTGCTCGAAGTTCTTCGAGGCGGTGGAGACGGCGGAGGCCTTCTCAACGGCGGCGACCAGCGCGTCTTTGTCACGCGTGAACGGCTGGAGCAGTTGCAGCCCGCCCGTCACGGCGAAGAGGGCGACGGCGTCGGTGTCGGCGACCTGTCCACGGATGTACTTGATCGTCCCCTCGCGGACGTGCTTCATGTTCGCGGCGTCGGTCGTTAATCCATCGAGCACGAGCGAGATGACGTTGCCCGCCAGCGCATCACGCGCGCGCGGCGAAGTCTTCGCGCCGCCGGGTTGCGCCGCTGCGCCCGACGCGTCCGGCGTGGTGTCGGCTGCCGTGGACGCGCCGACGGCGAGGGGCGGATTGAAGAACTCGACCCTTTGCCGCACGCCGTTCTCGAAGACCGTGAAGTCTTCGGCCTTGAGGTCGTTGACGTAATTGCCCTTCTTGTCCTTGACCGACACGTCAACGTTGACGAGGTGCGACCCGACCGTCACGACCTCTTCGTCCTGACCCTTCTGCGGCGCTTTTGTGCCCTGCTGCGACTGTGGCCGCGCCGCGAACGCCGACAGCGAGGCGATCAACGTCAGGCGCAGGAGCAGGCCCGCGCGCCGCGTTGCGGGCGAAGAGATTCTGGCGAACATCCGTGTACCTCCGTGCGGTCGGTTCTCCAAAGGGGCGGTCGCTTGCCTCTCGACAAAGCGAGGCGAGAGGTGGAGTATAGCCCCTACGTTGATTTTGACGAATGGACGGCGCGTGCGCCGCCACCGCCGACCCTGAGAAACGTTTCCCCGTTTGACGACATCAATGGGAGATAAAGTTAAGAGAACCTTCGCCCTCTCGCTCCTCCTGCCGTGCGTCCTCGTCTATCTCGCCGGGTCGCTTCTCATCAACGGACGCGGACAGGCGCAGGGCGGCAACACTCTCTCGCGTTGGCGTCCGACGCGCGACTTCTCAGGCGTCGCCTACGTCGGCGCGGACGCCTGCGCCGTGTGCCACGCGAAGGAGGCGCGCACGCAAGCCTCGACGCCGATGGGCCACGCGGCGGAGCGCGGAGCCGAGTGCGAGGTCTTGAAGTCGCGCGCCCCCCTGACGTTTCGCAACGGCCCCTACACTTACAAAATCACGCGCGAGGGCGACCACGTTACCTACACCGTCGGCGACGGCTCATCCACCATCTCGGAACCCCTGCTCTTCTGCTTCGGCGAGGGCGTGGCCGGACAGACGTACATCTTTCGTCACGGCGGCGTGTTCTACGAAAGCCGCGTCAGCTACTTTCCGTCGCTTCAGAATCTCGACATCACGATTCTGCACCCGCGCTCGGTTCCAACGTCTCTGGAGGACGCGCTGGGCCGACCGATGAGCGAGGAGGCGGCGCGCGGGTGTTTCAGTTGCCACACGACTGCGGTCTTTGGCGGCACGCGCTTTCAGACGGAGCGTGCCGCGCCCGGCGTCAGTTGCGAGGCGTGCCACGGCCCCGGCGAGAGGCACGTCGCGGCGGCGCGCGCGAAGAATTTGAAAGACCCGCAAATCTTCAACCCCACAGACCTCGACGCCATCGAGCTGTCGCAGGAGTTCTGCGGCGCGTGTCATCAGGGCTTCGACACGGTGATGTCGCTCGCCGGTCAGGGCGGCGCGGCCAACATACGCTTCCAGCCTTACCGAATCTTCAACAGCCGCGGCCACCTCTTAAACGACAAGCGTATGAGCTGCACGGCCTGCCACGACCCGCACGACCAACTGCAACACGACGAAGCCTTCTACGATACGAAGTGCCTCGCCTGCCATCTCTCAAACTCCAGAGAGCCGAAGACCGAGATGCGCTCGGCCCCCGCTTGCCCTGTGAGCACGAAGCAGTGCGCCTCGTGCCACATGCCGAAGGTCGAGTTGCCGGAGATGCACTACAAGTTCACCGACCACTGGATTCGCGTCGTCAGGCCGGGCGAGCCTGTGCCGAGATGATGCGTACATGAAGCCTGTGGTAGCGGGGCTTGTCTCCGCCCCTGCCGGCCGTCAATCTCAACTTCGCGCTAATGAATCAACGCGGGCGGAGACAAGCCACGCCCTACAGAATTATTCACTTAATGGCCGCGAGGGGCAGCGCCAGCTTACCGCGCAGTTCGATCTGCTCGGAGGAGCGGCCCACGAGCACGTCGAAGTCGCCGGGGTCTGCGCGCCACTGCTTCGAGCCGGGGTCGTAGTAGGAGAAGGCTCGGCGGTCGAGCGTCACGGTCACGCGGCGCGTCTCGCCGGGGCGCAGGGATATTTTTGAGAAACCTTTCAACTCCTTCGACGGTCGCGCGACCTTCGCGTGCGTGTCGCCAATGTAGACCTGCGCCACGTCCGCGCCTTCGCGGGTGCCCGTGTTCTTCACGTCGAAAGAGACTTCGTAGAGCGCACCCGTCGAGGAGTTGCTGGCGGCGGCGGGGCGGATGGTCAGGTTTGCGTACCTGAAAGTCGTGTACGAAAGCCCGTAGCCGAAAGGGAAGAGCGGGTGCGTGCCCTTCTTCTCGTAGCCGCGATAGCCCACGAAGACGCCCTCCTTGTACTCGACTCGTCGCGTGCCATCGGCGGGGTAGTAGCTGTCGTGGACGGGGTTGTCTTCCCAGCGTCGCTCGAACGTGACGGGCAGGCGGCCCGAAGGATTCACGTCGCCGTCGAGGATTTCGGCCAGAGCCGTGCCGCCCTCCTGCCCCGGATACCACGCCTCGACGAGCGCGGGCACGCGCTCGACCCACGCGCTCATGTCCACCGCGCCGCCCGAAGTGAGGACGACTATCGTGTTCTTGTTCGCCGCGGCCATCTCCTGAATCAACTCGTCCTGACCCGGCGGCAGCCCGAACGTCCTATCAGCGCCCTCGCTCTCGGTTTCGGGGCCGAAGCCCGCGCAGACGACGACCGCGTCGGCCTTCGAGGCCAACTGCTTCGCCTCCGCATCAACTGCCGCGCCGCGGCGCACGACTCCGAGTCTCACCTTCCCGCCGAGCCAGCCGGAGCGACCGTGCTGTTCGAGCACGACCTTGTGCGGCGCGGCGTCGAGTTGCAGCGTCGCGTAGCCTGTGAGAGTCCGCGAGACAGTCCAGTTGTCGAGGACGAGTTTGTCGTCAACGTAGAGGCGATTGTAGCCGCCGTCCTCGCCCGTTGACTGGACGAAGATGTCGTAGGTGCCCGCCGACTGCGGCGTGTAGAAGCCAGTCCAGCGCGAGGCGTTTGTCCCTTCGGGGAGAGACGAGCGACCGCCCGGCCCGTAGTTGACATGCCGCTCGCTGCGCGTGACGACGGGTGCGCCCTGCATATCTTCCGTCTTGAAGTATTCCGCGCGCAGCCCCGGCTGACCGTTCGCGGCGGCGTTGGTGAAGCTGGTTGCCTCGGCCATCTCGCTCAGAGAGGGAATGCCGCGTTGATACAGGACTCTGACCGAAGGGCCGAGCGCGTTGCTCAAGCCTTCGAGGAAGCTGACCGCGGCGAACGGCTGGACGCCCGCGCTGCCGCCGCCCACAGGCACCGCCGGGTAAGCGTCGGGGCCGACGACGAGGACGGACTTGACCTTGCCCCTGCCCAAAGGAAGCAGCCCGCCGTCGTTTTTAAGAAGCACCATGCCTTCGCGCGCGGCCTGAAGCGCGACCTGCCGCCCCTGCTGGTTGAAGCGCGGGATGGAGGTGTCCGTCTGGTCGCGGTCGAGCCATCCGAAGCGGACGGCGGTGCGGAGTATGCGGCGCACGTGCTCGTCAACCGTCGCCTGCGAGACTTTGCCCTGCTGCACGGCGGGCAGGAGCGTGCGCCGGTTCATGAACAAACCGGCGGGCATCTCCAGGTCTTGTCCCGCGTTGGCCGCCGCGATGCCGTCGTAGGTGGCGAACCAGTCGGACATCATCGTGCCGTCGAAGCCCCACTCCTGCTTCGCCACGTCTGAGAGGATGTGCCGGTTCTGCGAGGCGTGCTCGCCGTTCAAGAGGTTGTAGGAGTCCATCATCGCGCCGACGTGCGCCTCGCGGACTGCGGCCTCAAAGGTCGGCATGTAAATCTCGCGCATCGTGCGCTCGTCAACGATGGAGTCGGTGTTGTGCCGGTCGAACTCCGAGTTGTTGCCCATGAAGTGCTTGACGGTCGCCGAGACACCTTGCGACTGCACGCCGCGGATGTAGCCGACGGCGGTGCGCGCGGCGAGGAAGGGGTCTTCGCCGAAGTATTCAAAGTTGCGACCGTTCGTCGGCGAGCGGTAGATGTTGACGCCGGGGCCGAGAAGGAAGTGGACGCCCTTCGAGCGCGCGTCTCTTCCGATCTCCGCGCCGACGCGCTCGGCGAGCTGCGGGTTCCACGTCGCCGCGAGCGAGACGCCGCCGGCCATCGCCGTCGCCGGGCCGTAGTTGCGCACGCCCAAAGGGCCGTCGGCCATCTTCAGGCGCGGCACGCCGAGGCGCGGCACGTCGCGCACGAAGAAGTCGTCCACGCCGCCGAGCATGTCTATCTTCTCTTCGAGCGTCATCTTCGCAAGGATGGACTCGACGCGCCGCTCGACCTCCGCCGACGCAGGCGGCGCGGGCGTCTGCGCGCGGGCCGGGATGAAACTGTTGAAGAGCAGCGACAGGACGGCGACGGACGTGCACAGAGTTTTTTTCATGGTGTTCACCTCCTTCAAAGCAGTCAAAGGGCGCTGAGCCGCGAGCGTGTGTGCGTCACGCAATCATTGCTTGGCCGGGGCGGCGAGTTGCTTCACGCGCTTGCGCCACTCGCCCGGCGAAGAGGTCTTGAGCTGCGGCATCTCGTAGGCTGCGACGATCAACTCTCTGAGGCTCGGAAGGAAGGGGAACTCAAGGGCGGCTTTCGGCTTCGCGGCCTCGTCGAGCATGGCGAGGCGGGAGTCGCGCCATGCGGCGGTCGGCGCGTTGCCTTTCGTCAGGTAGGCGAGCGCCTCAAGTCCAGCCGCCCCCAGCTTCGACAAGTCCGCGGCGAGCGGCCTCGCTTCCGTGAGCGCGGGCGAGCGGTCAATCAAGGCGTTCAACGGCGGGCCTGCGTCATGCCAGTCGGCCAGAGTGCTTTGTAACTCCTGCGAACGGGCCGCGAAGCGCGGGGCGTCGGAGAGCAGGGCGTCAACCTCGCTCGTGAAGCGGCGCGCGGCGTCGCTGTCGGGCCGCACGGCGTCAACGAGTCCGGTGAGCGGGCTGAGCATCGTCTGCGGGCGAACCTCGTAGCGCCGGTACTCCTTCACCGGCTCGACCACGGA
The DNA here is from genome assembly GCA_036263975.1 of Pyrinomonadaceae bacterium. Taxonomy (GTDB): domain Bacteria; phylum Acidobacteriota; class Blastocatellia; order Pyrinomonadales; family Pyrinomonadaceae; genus QHXN01. The sequence continues at coordinate 76,880 of DATARW010000002.1, read as the reverse complement.
CGCGAGCGTCTGAAGCGCCGCGTTGTCCTCGCCGCCCGCGAGACGCCGGAGCATCAAGGGCTGGTTCCTCAAGTGCGTCAGTCCGAGTTCTTCGAGCTGGCGGCTGACGACGGCGAGGCGTCGGTACATGTCTTCGACATCGTTGACCGCGCGCGGCGACCACAATCGTTCGGCGATGGCCGCGGTGCGCGGCCAGATGCGCGAGTCTATCGTTTCGGGGCTGACCCACTCGCCCCACATGGTCGCCTCGCCGCCGAGGACGTGCGCGGCTTCGGCGGGCGTAAGTGTGCTGCCTTCGGGCAGGGGGTCTGCCGAGTAGTGCTGCGAGGCGGGGTAGATGAGGTCAATGTAGTAGCCCGCGGAGAGCACGCCGTCGTAACCCTGCTTCGCTGCCGCGGCGAGCGACTCAGGGCCGCGCCATGATTGAATGACGATGTCTTTCGGCAGGTCGGGCTGGAAGATTTCATCCCAGCCCATCATGCGCTTACCGTGCTTCGTCAGAATTTGCAGCAGGTGCTGGTTGAAGTAGGTCTGAAGCGCGGCGTTGTCTTTGATGCCTTTCGCCTTCATGAAGGCTTGAATGTGCGGATTCCTGTCCCACTGCTTGCCTTGATTCTCGTCGCCGCCGATGTGCATGTAGGCGTCTGGAAAGAGCGCGGCCATCTCGCCGAGGAAGGCGTCGAGGAACTTGTAAACCTCTTCGTTCGTCGGGTCGAGCGCAGGCTCGAAGATGCCTGCGCCGCGCTCTATACGGTAAGGCCCCGGCGCGCTCCCCAGCTCCGGGTAGCCGACGAGCCAGCTCGTGCTGTGGCCCGGAATGTCGAACTCCGGCACGACGCGGATGCCGCGCTCGCGCGCGTAACTGATGATCTCGCGCGCCTCCGCCTGCGTGTAGAAGAGTCCGTCGGAACCCGCCCCTGTGAGCTTCGGAAACTTCTTGCTCTCGATGCGGAAGCCCTGATCCTCGGTCAAATGCCAGTGGAAGACGTTGAGCTTGACGGCGGCCATCGCGTCGAGGTTGCGCTTGAGGACTTCCAAAGGCTCGTAGTGACGGCCCACGTCAATCAGCAGCCCGCGCCAGCGAAAGCGCGGCGCGTCATTGATCTCGACCGCCGGGATGTAGAAGCCTTCGCGGTCACCTTCGACGAGTTGCAGGAACGTCTCAAGCCCGCGCAACGCACCGACGACCGTCGCGGCGCGGAGCACGGCCTGCCTGTCCGTGACTTCGAGCGAGTACGACTCGTCCTCCTCGACTGAAGGGACGGCCAGCCCCGGCCCTTTGCACTCGACCAGGAGAGCCGCCGAGGCAGCGTCGCTCGTCGGCTCAAGCGGCAACTCCAAAACGGTGCGGCCTTCGAGCCGTCGGACGACGCGCGCAATCCCCGAAAGCAGACGCTCGTCCGTGTGGCCCGGCGTGGCGACCGTGAACGACTTCGTGACGGCGAGCCTGCCGGGCTTGAACTGCACGGAGGCGGGCACGGGCATCAGGTGATGCTGAGTTGCAGGCTGAGAGTTCGACGCCGGAGTCTGCGCGCCGACTTTCAAAACGCAGGTCAGGAGAAGAAGGATGGAGACGTACCTGTTTGCTTTCATTTTTTCCTCGACGGGGCGGAAGCGTCTTAGCGCCAACTCGCCGCACTTCGGAGCGCGCGTCCACGCACGAAGGCGAGCGCCGGCGCGGAAAAATTTCGGAAGACGTTCGGGACGAACTTGGATCGAAGAGTAATAATTAAAACAGAGTTCAACGGCGAGTCAATCAAAATCTTCCGACGCGCCGGGAGGCGGAGTCCAACATCGTGGTCGAAAAGTTTTCAGTGACCAACATCTTTCCTTTCTGCTATCCTCTGCTTCCGCCCTATGAACTCGCTCAAAATCGGCATCAGCGGAGTGCGCGGCGTCGTCGGCGAAACCTTCACGCCGGAACTGGTCGTCGGCTTCGCGCAAGCCTTCGGCACCTACCTCGACTCAGGCCGCATACTCCTGTGCCGCGACACGCGCCCTTCGGGGCCGATGGCGCGCTCGGCGGTGCTCGCCGGTCTTCTGGCTGCGGGCTGCGAAGCGATTGATTTGGGCGTCTGCCCGACGCCGAGCCTCCAGCTCGCGGTCAAATGGATGAAGGCCGACGGAGGCATCTCGATTACTGCGGGGCACAACCCTGAGCCTTGGAACGCCTTGAAGTTCGTGCGCGGCGACGGGCTCTACCTCAACGAGACGCAGGCCGACGAGCTGCTCGACATCTTCCATCAGGCGGAGTTCGCAAAGGCGACCTGGGAGCGCATCAGAAGCCGCGTCGAGGAGCGCGAAGCCGTCACGCATCATCTGGAAATTCTGGCCGGAGCCTTCGATGCGGAGGCGATACGTGCGCGGCGTCTGACGGTCGCGGTTGACTGCTGCAACAGCTCCTGCTCGCTTCTCTCGCCGCGCTGGCTCCGCGAACTCGGCTGCGAAGTGCTCGCCGTCAACGACGACCCCCGCGCGCCTTTCCCGCACGCGCCTGAGCCGACGCGGCAGACGATGGCGCAACTGCGCGCCGTAGTCCGTGCCGGGCACGCCGACATCGGCTTCGCCCACGACGCGGACGGCGAAAGGCTGGGGCTAGTGACGGAGACGGGCGAGATTCTCCCCGAAGAGGCGACGCTCGCCGCGTGCGCCGAGATTCAACTGAGCCGTGAGGTCGGCACGGTCGTGACCAACGTCTCGACCAGCAGCGCCGTTGACCTGGTTGCTGCGCGGCACGGCGCAAGCGTGGTTCGCACGCCGGTCGGGCAGGCTTACGTCTCGGAGGCGATGGCCGAGAATCGCGCCGTCGTCGGCGGTGAAGGCAGCGGCGGCGTCGTCGTCCCGCGCGTGCAGCTCACGCACGACAGCGCGGCGGCGGTCGGTCTGATTCTTGAACACATGGCGCGGACGGGGCAGAGGATTTCGGAACTGGCCGCGGGCCTGCCGCGCCTCTCGATGATTAAGCACAACGTCGCCGTCGAGCCGAATCGCATCTACTCGCTCATGCAGCGCGTCTACGACGAGTTGGAGCGGGAGCAGGTCGTGTACGATCAGACCGACGGCATCAAGATCGCGCGCGACGGCGGCTGGGTTCACGTGCGCGTCTCGAACACGGAATCCATGATCCGCATCATCGCCGAGGCCGAGACTCCGCAGCAGGCGCAAGAGCTGCTCGACTCGGCGCGCGACATGCTCGGCAAGTGAGAGTCAATCCATGCCCGGCAAGTGAGAGTCAAACGAACGTGGAGCGTTGGCCCATGAAAATATCCGCGACCATTTCCGCACTCGTCCTGTGCGCCGCCTCTCTCGTCCTGTGTGCCGTCTCTCTTGCCGCGGTCGGAAGCGGCGGCACTGCGCCCGCCGTCTCTGCCGCAGATGTCGCTTCCTCGCGCCCTTCAAGGGATGAGGCGACGACCGGCGTCGCGCGCGACCTGCCTGCGGCATCGAAGGCGGCTCCTCAAATCCTGTTCGACGACTTCAGCTACACAGACCAGGCGGAGTTGACGGGCCACGGCTGGATCGTCCGCACAACTGCGGGCTGGCCCGGCGTTCCGGGCGCGACGTGGTGGCGCGAGGGCGTCACGTTTCTCAAAGGCGAAGGCCCGGCGCGCAACCGTATCCTTCGCATGACCTCTACGACCGACGGCACGGGCGAGCACACGAAACAGACGCAGATTTGTCACGAGCGAAAATACTTCGAGGGCACATACGCCGCGCGCGTCCGCTTCGCAGACGAGCCGGCGATGGGGCCGGGCGGCGACCAGATAGTCGAGAGCTTCTACACCATCAGCCCCTTGAAAGCGCCGATGGATGCGGACTACAGCGAGTTGGATTTCGAGTACCTGCCCAACGGCGGCTGGGGCGTCGCCGGGTCTAGTCTGTACGAAACGACGTGGTTCACCTTCAGCCCCGAACCGAACTGGAAGAAGGACAACGTCTTCAACCTGACGCAGGGCAGCCGCGCCGGCTGGCACACGCTCGTCACGCAGGTCGCGGGCGGCAAGGTCAGGTATTTCGTTGACGGCCAGCAACAGGTCGAACACGGCGGACGCTTCTACCCGCGCTCGATCATGTCCATCAACTTCAACCTCTGGTTCATCCGTGACGGCGCGGCGAAAGTTCAGGGCGCGCGCTCTTACAACGAAGACATTGACTGGGTCTTCTTCGAGTCGAAGTCTGCGCTCACGCCCGAAGAGGTCGAGTCGAAAGTCGCCGCCCTCCGCCGCCAGTCCGTCAAGTTTCGGGATACGGTTCCGCCACCCGTGCCCGCGCTTCCGTCGCCGTGTAATTTCTGAAGCCGTAAATGGTAAATGGTGAATAGCCGTTGAGCGATGTTCATGTTGAGCAGTCGCCGCTCAGGCCGGGCGGCGCTCAACCACCATTTACCATTTACCATTCACCAATGAGAGCCATACCCACACTCAAGATCAGCATCAGCGGCGTGCGCGGCGTCGTGGGCGAGTCTTTGACGCCGACGCTTCTGACGCGGTTCGCGCAAGCCTTCGGCACATACGTCGGGCACGGCGCAATCGTCATCGGGCGCGACACGCGCACGTCCGGCGAGATGGTGCGGCAGGCGGTCGTCGCGGGTCTGCTCTCGTCGGGTTGTCGCGTCGTTGACCTCGACGTGTGCCCCGTGCCGACCGTGCAGTTGCTGGTGCGGCAGAGAGGCGCGCGCGGCGGTATCGCCATCACGGCGAGCCACAACCCCGCGGAGTGGAACGCGCTGAAGTTCGTCAACTCGGCGGGCCTCTTCCTGACCGCCGCGCAGGCGCGACAGCTCCTCGACATCTATCATCAGGGCGAGTACGTGAAGGTGCCGGGGGCGGAGATGCGTTCGGTCGAGGCTTCGCCGGGCGCGATTGATTTGCACGTCAAGGCCATCATGGACGCGCTCGGCCCTCTGCCTGCGGGCGGGCGACGCTTGCGCGCGGTCGTGGACTCGTGCAACGGCGCAGGCTCGGTCGTCGCGCCGCGTCTACTCGAAGCGCTCGGCGCGGAAGTCGTCCAAATCAACACGACGCCCGACGGCCTGTTCCCGCGCGGCGCGGAGCCTGTGCCGGAGAACTTGGGCGCGCTCCGCGACGCCGTGCGCGAACACGATGCGGATGTCGGGTTCGCGCAGGACATGGACGCAGACCGCCTCGCGGTCGTGGACGAGCGCGGCGCGGCCATCGGCGAGGAGTACACGCTGGTGCTCGCCGCGCGTCATGTGCTGGCGAAGGAGCCGGGGCCGGTCGTCGCGAATCTGGCGACGACGCAGGTGCTCGACTCGGTGGCACGCGGTTTCGGGTGTCCGATCTACCGCTCGAAGATCGGCGAGGCGAACGTGACCGAGGAGATGCAGCGGCGCGGCGCGGTCGTCGGCGGCGAAGGCAACGGCGGCGTCATCTATCCGCGCATCAACTTCGCGCGCGACAGCCTCGTCGGCATGGCGCTCGTCCTCCACCTCCTCGCCGCGACGGGCCGCACCGTCTCCGAGCTGGTCGGCGAGCTGCCGCGCTCCTTCATGTTCAAAGAAAAGCTGGTCTGCCGCTCGGATCGCATCGGCAGAGTTCTGAAGCGGGTTCGCGACGTGTACGCGCGCCGTCCGCAAGACCTGCGCGACGGCGTTAAGGTGACGATGCCGGACGGCTGGCTGCTCGTCAGAGGCTCGAACACGGAGCCGATCATTCGTCTCGTCGCCGAAGGCGAGACGGAAGCGGGCGCGCGCGCCATGATTGCAGACCTGCGGGCCTGCGTCGAAGACTGTCTGGCCGAGAGGAGTTGAACACATGGACGCGCTGACGGGTGAACACAAGGGCACGCCCGCGACGGGACGGATGGTTTCGCTCGACGTGTTTCGCGGCATCACCATCGCCGGGATGATACTTGTGAACAACCCCGGCACGTGGGACGCCATCTACAGCCCGCTCGAACACTCGAAGTGGAACGGCTGGACGCCGACCGATCTGGTCTTCCCGTTCTTCCTCTTCATCGTCGGCGTCTCCATCACGCTCGCGCTCGCGCGCCGCGCCGAAGCGGGCGGAAGCCGCCGCAACCTCTACGTGAAGATCGTCCGCCGCACGCTTATCATCTTCGCGCTGGGCCTCGTGCTCACGGCGTTTCCTTACAACGACCCCGCCGCGTTCCGCATCCCCGGCGTGCTCCAGCGCATCGCCGCCTGCTACCTTATCGCCTCGGTCATCTTCCTGAACACAAGATGGCGGTCGCAGGTCTTGATAGCCGCGGCGCTCCTGCTCGCCTACTGGGCCGCGTTGAAGTTGATACCCGTGCCCGGCTTCGGCGCGGGCGACCTGAGCATGGCCGGAAATCTCGACGCATACGTTGACCGCGGCGTGTTCGGCAGACACACCTGGAAGCCTCTCTACGACCCGGAAGGTTTACTGAGCACGGTTCCCGCCGTGGTGACTACGCTCGCGGGCGTGCTCACCGGACACTTCCTGCGCTCGCGCCGCGAGGCCACAGAAAAAGTCGCGGCGATGTTCGTCGCGGGCGTGGGCTGCGTGATGGTCGGGTGGGCGTGGAACTACTGGTTTCCCATCAACAAGGCTCTGTGGACGAGTTCTTACGTCGTCTTCACGGCGGGCCTCGCCCTGCAAATGCTCGCCGCCTGTTACTGGCTCGTGGACATCAAAGGCTATGACCGCTGGGCGAAGCCGTTCCTCGTCTTCGGCTCGAACGCGCTGGCGGTTTACTTCCTTTCGGAGTTCACAGTGCTCCTCGCCTCGCTCGTCCGGTTCCCGCGCCCCGGCGGCGAAGAGATTGATCTCCTCGGACTGATCTACGAAAAGGCGTTCGCCCCTTTGGCTGCGCCCGTCAACGCCTCGCTGATGTTCGCCGTCTGCACGGTGCTGCTCTGGCTCGGCGTGATGTCGCTGCTGTACCGCAGGCGAATTTTCATCAGAGTCTGAAAGCCGTGAACCGTGAACCGTAAACCGCGACAAGAAAAAACCTGTCTTCCACTTGTCACGGTTTACGGTTCACGGTTCACGGCCTTTGGGATTATACTTGCAGCCCGTCCGAGGAGCATCAGACTTTATCGGAGGTGCACCGTGAAGCGAGTCAGCGCCGTCTCAGTTCCAAGTCTGCTGGCAACAGCCTTCGCGTTCGTCATATTCCTGCCGGCGTTGTCGGCTTCGTGCCGGGCGCAGGGCGGGCCGGGAACCGTCATCGTGGGGCCGCGGGTTGATTCGGAGGCGGAGCGCATACGCGACGAGCAGCGGCGCGAGATGCAGCTCCGGAGCGTCGGCACCGGCGCGGGGCGCACGGACGAGAGGGCCGTCAAAGCAGCCGCCGAACAACTCAATCAGGACTTCAAGCGAATTCAGGTCATCCGGAACGAGATAGCGCACGCGCTCAACGTCGAAGGCGTCCTCGATTACAAACGAATCACCGGCCAGACGGCGGAGTTGAAAAAACGCGCCCTCAGAATGCAGGGCTACCTCGCGCTCCGCGGCGCGGAGGCGGGGCCGGACGGGAAGGAGCAGGCGGCTGCGAACGAACTCGATGAGGGACAGATGAAGGGCGCGCTCGTCCGCCTGTGCAAGCGCATTGACAGCTTCGTCGCCAACCCGAAGTTCACCTCGCCCGACGTGCTGAACGTCGAAGGCTCGGCGAAGGCCGGACGCGACCTGCGCGAGATCATCACGCTCAGCGACGACATCAGGAGCGGCGCGGAGAGGCTGGGCCGGAAGGACAAGTGACGCACGACATGGCAGGCCGACCGGCGGCGCGGGACTTGTGAAGGACGCTTTCCCTCACGGCGTTCAAAGCTTGTCAGAGTTTGAGCGCGACAGAGGCGGCGGGGTTTCTATCTCAGGCTCTCACGCGCAGACTTCTAAACCGACTCGGAGAGAGATGCGACGGATAGACTTAAAAAGATTTCACACGGCCCACTTCAGCACGATGCGCGCCATCAACCGGCAGATAGTGCTCAACTACGTGCGCGACCGCGGGCCGATCTCACGCGCCGAGATCGCGCGGCAGACCGCGCTTCAGCGCTCGACCATCTCCGAGATCGTTGACCTTTTGATCGAGGAGGAGTTGGTTGAGGAGATAGGCGCGGGCCGTTCGACGGGCGGTCGCTGCCCGACGCTTCTGGCGCTGCGGACGAGCGGCGCGGCGGCCATCGGCATTGACATCGCCCCGACGCGAACGACCGTCGCCTCGTGCAACCTCGCCGGGTGCGTGCTGGAGAGGGAAGAGTTCGAGACCGACCACGATTTCGAGAAGACGATCACGCGGGCCATCACCGCCGCGCGCGGCCTGATCGAGCGGGGCTGCGGAAACATCGAGGGCATCGGCGTCAGCCTGCCCGGCCTCGTTGACCCTTCGACTGGAAGGCTGCTCTACATTCCTTACTTCAAATGGCATGATCTCAACGTCGGGCCGAGGATCGCCGCCGCCACGGGCCTCGACGTGAAGATAGACAACGACGCGAACGCCGCCGCGCTCGCCGAACTCTGGTTCGGGCAGACGGAGGTGAGCGAGGCGCGCGACTTCATCATGGTCTTCATCGCCGAGGGCGTGGGCACGGGGATCGTCTTCGACCGGCAGATTTACCGCGGCGAGGGCGGCGCGGCGGGCGAGTTCGGCCACATGATTATCGGCGAGCGAGCGCCCGTCCCCTGTTCGTGCGGCAGTTGGGAATGCTGGGAGGCGTTCGCTTCGGGACGCGCGGCGGTCGCCCGCTACTCGAAAATTTCCAGGCGCGCGGGCGACGCGCCGCAGATGAGCTTCGCCCAGTTGATTGACCGCGCGCTCGCGGGCGAGCAGGCCGCGTGCGACGCGCTGAGGGAGACGGCGCGCTACCTCGGCATTGGCATCTCGAATCTCATCGTCGGCTTCAGCCCGGAGATCGTCGTCGTCGGCGGCGCGATCACGCGCGCGTGGGACTTGGTCTCAGACCTCTTCAGCGAGACCGTGAAAAGAAGCATCCGCCGCGACCTGCCGACCGCACGCATCACACGCTCGACGATAGGCGATCAGGCGAGCCTGATGGGCGCGCTCAGCCTCGTGCTCGCCGACAAGTTCGCCTCCGTCGCCGCGATCTAACCCGGCTGGCCGGGCTTCCCTCGCTCACCGACTTCCGCCGCTCACCGAAAAGCCTCGACCAGCGAACGCACCTTCAACCTTCCGCGAAAGTCTTCGAGCTTGATGGGACGGCGCGTGCGGAACTCGACTTCGACTTCCTTGCCGGGTACGAGGTCGAAATAGTTGTCGGAGAAGAACCCTTCGCCTTCGTCCAGAGACAGGTAAACATCTCGCGCGAGCTTGTCGGATTTCAGCGTGAGCCTGAACCCGCTCCGGGCCGGGGCCGCTGCCACGCTCACGCGCGGCGCGGGCAGCGAGAGGTTCTTGAAGTGGTCGAAGAAATACTCGTTGGCCGACACGGTTTCCCCGCCCACCTGAAGCTCGCACCAAAGAAACACGCTCTTCGCATCGCGCCCCTGAAGCAGAGTGCTGACGGGCAGTCTGAGATAAGTTTTGCTTTGCAGCGCCGCCACGCTCAGGTCATCTTGCGTGGCCGTCAAAGTGTGGCCCTCGAAATCCAAAAGGCTCACGAGCAGGCGCGCGGGCGTCGCCTCCGGCAGATCGGAGACGACGTAGACGTTGACGTTTCCGCCTTCGACGTGCGGGCTGACGAGGAGCGGGCTGTAGAAGCGGCGCGCATAGTATTGGAGCGCCTTCCAGCGACCGGAGTAGTCAATGCTCGACCAGGAGGCGACGGGCCAGCAGTCGTCAAGTTGCCAGTAGAGCGAACCCATGTTGTGAGGCCGTATGCGGCGCAGGTGCTCTGCCCCGACGCGGATGCCTTCGGCCTGCAAGACCTGACTGACGTAGAGGAACGAGTCGAAGTCCTTCGGCTCCGGGTACTCGCGCAGCATGTACTCGCGTATGAGCTGGTTGCCGCGCGGGTGTCGCTGGTGCGCGAGCATGACGGGCGATTGGATGTCCCGGTCTGCGGGGACGGTGTAGGTCTCGACCGTCTCGATTGCGGGGAAGGACTGAAAGCCGTACTCGCTCATGAAGCGAGGGAACTGCTTCTCGTACTCGGTGAACGGCGCGGCGGCGTGCCAGACCTGCCAGTAGTGCACGTCGCCCGTGCGTTGCGAGTCGGGGTCGTCTTCCAGGTTGGAACTCGGCGAACTGGGCCAGTACGGGCGAGTCGGGTCGTACTCGGCGACGACCGCGGGCAGCACGCCGTGAAAGATTTTCTTGTAGTCGTCCCAGAGCTTCGCCGGCAGGTTCTGCTTCCAGCCCCAGTGCTGCCAGGCGGTCTCGACCTCGTTGTTGCCGCACCAGAGGACGATGGAGGGATGATTCCTCAAACGCTTGACGTTATCCACGGCCTCGGCGCGGACGTTATCGAGGAAAGCCTCGTCGCCCGGATACATGCTGCACGCGAACATGAACTCCTGCCAGACGAGCAGCCCCATCTCATCGCACAAGTCGTAGAACTCGTCCGACTCGTAGATGCCGCCGCCCCACACGCGCAGCATGTTCATGTTCGCGTCGCGGGCGGATTCGAGGAGCTGCCGGTATCTCTGCGCCGTGATGCGAGTGGGGAAGCTGTCCGCCGGAATCCAGTTGGCTCCTTTGGCAAAGACCGGCACGCCGTTGATGACGAACTCGAAACTCTTGCCCGCCTCGTCCGGCTGCCGCCGGAGTTCCAGCGTGCGCAGGCCGACGCGCGCCGCTCTTTCGTCAACCTGTTTGCCCCCGACGACGAGGCCAGCGCGAATCTCGTAGAGCGGGTGCGCCCCCATGCCGTTCGGCCACCAGAGTCGCGGCCTCTTGATCGTGAAGTTGACGGCCACCTTGTTCGCGCCCGCGGCGAGCTTGACGGGCTGGCGCGCGGGCATGGCCTTGTCGGTGAGGTTCTCGACAAGAACAACGGCGTCCGCCGCTCTCGTTGAGAAGACCTCGACCTCGGCGGTCAATTGCGCGGAGTCTCCGCCGAGTTGGTTCTGCACTACGCGCAAGGATTCGACGCGCGCCGAGTCCCATGCTTCCAGAGAGACGGGACGCCAGACGCCGCTCGTTACGAAGCGCGGCCCCCAGTCCCAGCCGAATTGATAAGGCGCTTTGCGCGTCAAGGGGGAAGTCTTCTCGCCCTGGTCGTTGGGCGCGGGGAGTTGATAACCCATCTTCGCCAACACGGGCAGGACTTCGTTGATGGGCGAGCGAAAAAGTATGTGCAGCGTGTTCGCCCCCGGCTTGAGCAGACGCTTCGCGTCAACTCTCCACGTGCGAAACATGTTGTCGGCGCTGAGCAGGCGCGTGCCGTTGAGGAAAACTTCGGCGTAGGTGTCGAGTCCCTCGAAAACGAGTTCGACGTTCCGGCGCTCGATGAGTGAAGGCGCGGCGTCGAAGGTCGTATGGTATTCCCAATCGGTCTTGCCGATCCACTGGAGGCTCTTTTCGTTGTCGCGGAAGAAAGGGTCTTCGATCAATTTGTTCGCGAGCAGGTCGGTGTGGACGCAGCCCGGCACCGTGGCCGGGTGCCATTCGCCCTTACCTGCCTCGCGGAATTGCCAGACCCCGTCTAAAGAGATTTTAAGTTTCCGTGCCGGGTTGACCGGCGTGGGAGATTGCGCCGGGGCGCTCTGCGCGCACAGAAGTAACAGGGCCAGGGCCGGCCACAGCTTTCGCATTTTTATCCTCGACCGCGTCGCCGCTGTTTGTTCAGGAAGCGCCAGACCACGGCGCTCACAGAGCCAACGCCACATCGCTTCGGTGGGGTGGATTAGCTTTCGTTATGTATGTATAACATAAAAAGTGTTGACTGCGAGCCTTACCTGTACTACTTAATGTCTATCGGTACGGGCACAAAAGCATTCCGCGTTCAGATCGAAATTCTCGTCACGAAAACCCCTGCGACGAGGCGGCGAATTTCTCTTCGCGCTAATCCGGCAAAATGCGACGAATAGACCTCAAGAGAGTCAATGTCGCGCGTTCCAATACGATCCGCGACATCAACCGGCAGATCATTCTTAACTACGTGCGCGAGAGAGGCCCAATCTCTCGCGCCGAGATCGCGCAGGAGACCGCCCTCCAACGCTCCACCGTCTCGCTGATCGTCGAAGAGCTGAAAGAAGGCGGCCTGATCGAGGAGTTGAGCGGCGAATCTACCGGCGGTCGCCCCCCCATCCTGCTCTCGCTGCGGACGGCGGACGCCGTGGCAATCGGGGTTGACCTCGGCACGAGACAAACCATCGTCGCCGCCAGCGACCTGGCCGGTCGCGTGCTCGAACAGGAGGAATTCCCGACCGACCCGGACGCGCGCAAAACGATTGCGCTGATCGTTGACTGCGCCCGCAGGCTGATCTGTAAGAACAAAGGAACCATCGAAGGCATCGGCGTGAGCCTGCCGGGGCTGGTGGATCAGGAGACGGGCACGGCGGTCTTCATCCCGCACTTCAAGTGGCGCGACCTCGAAGTCGCCAGAGAGATAAGGGAGGCGGTCGGGCTGGCCGTGACCGCCGACAACGACGCCAACGCCGCCGCACTCGCCGAACTCTGGTTCGGTCGCCCGGAGATACGCGAAGTCCGCGACTTCATCATGGTGTTGGTCGAGGAGGGCGTGGGCACCGGGATCGTCTTCGACGGGCAGGTCTATCGCGGCCAGAACGGGGCCGCGGGCGAGTTCGGCCACATGACCATCGGGCAGGACGCGCCGGTCGCCTGCGCCGCGGGCAGCCGCGGGTGCTGGGAGGCATTCGCCTCCGAGCGCGCGGCCTTGGCGCGCTACGCGAAGCTGAAACGCGGCTCAGGCGACAAGGCCAAGATCAATTTCCGGCGGCTGGTTGATCTCGCGTTCGACGACGAGAAGGACGCGCAATCCGCGCTCAAGGAGACGGCCTACTACCTGGGACTCGGCATCGCGAACCTGGTTCAGGGGCTGTCGCCGGAGGCGGTCATCGTCGGCGGCCCAATCGTGAGGGCATGGCCGCTGATCGTCAACGAGATCAAGTCATCGGTGCAGGAAAGCATCTGCCGCGGCCTGCCGCCAGCGCACATCATCGCGTCCACGCTGGGCGCGGAGCCGACGATGATGGGCGCGCTCAGCCTCGTCCTGACGGCCAAGTTCACGCCCGTCTCTCTCGCCTGAAAGGCCCGGCGGGCTTTGTTGTCTTTGGCAACAATTCGCCCCTGCTTAAACCATTTGAATAATTGATGGAAACGACAAAAAATTCTCTTGACAAGCGAGGGAATTAGTATTAAATCCTTTTGGCAGGACTTGCAACAAAGTCTCCACACAGGGTTCGCAGTCATACAAAAAAATATTTTTCCGCCTTTCTGTTAAGAGAGCGGTCGCGTGACGTTTCGTCAAGCTGGCTCCTACGGTAAGCAGTTTCCCTCGCCGCAGTGCTATTCGTACTGCCCGATCATCGTTTGGTCGGGCAACGCATTTGTCTAGAAGGAGTGACTCCCCGGCGTCTGGCGTCGGAGATTGTAAAGCGCGGGATTGAGGAGACGCGTCTATGATTAGAAAGTCCGGATTGCAAGCGTTATTACTTTTGCTGGTGCTCGGTCTGTTGACCGGCGTCCGCGCCCAGGTCAGCACGACGGGCAGCATCAGCGGAACCGTGCACGACCCGCAGGGGGCCGCCGTCCCCAAAGCCGAGGTCACGATCACGGACGAGGCGACGGGGAATTCGCACAACGTGACCGCCGACGACAGCGGCTTCTACTCGGCCATCGGCCTGCCCGTGGGTCGCTATACGGTGAGCACGGCCCCGCACGGCTTCAAGAAGACGGTCAACAGCGGGATAGACCTGCACATCGGCGACAAGCTCATCGTTGACCTGAAGCTCGAAGTCGGCACCGTTGACGAAACCGTGACGGTGACAGGCGAGGCGGCGCAGGTCGAGACGCGCAGCGCCGACGTGAGCAGCCTCGTGACCTCGAAGCAAGTGACCGAGCTTCCGCTGAACGGGCGCAACTACGCGCAGCTCGTGACGCTCGTGCCCGGCGTTTCGCCCGTCACGCAGGCGGGCGCGGGCGGCGCTTTCGGCACGCGCGGCACGGGACTCGACTCGCACGTTGACATGTCGGTCAACGGCAACCAGTCGAACGCGAACCTGTGGACGGTGGACGGCGTCAACAACATGGATGTCGGCTCGAACGCGACGCTGCTGGTCTTCCCGTCCATTGACTCGATTCAGGAGTTCCGCGTCGAGCGCAACAGCTTCAGCGCGGAGTACGGACAGGCGCAAGGGGCGGTCATCAACCTCATCACGAAGGGCGGCAGCAACCAGTTCCACGGCACGCTCTTCGAGTTCCTCCGCAACGACAAGCTCAACGCCAGCGACTTCTTCAACAACCGTGGCGGGCAGCCGAGGCCCGTACTGCGCTACAACAACTACGGCTTCAACTTCAGCGGCCCCGTCTACCTGCCCCGCTTCGGCGAGGGCGGGAAGACCTACAAGGGTTTCAAGAACAAAGCCTTCTTCTTCTGGAACGAGGAGTGGCGTCGAGAGATACGCGGCCTCGTGCCGCCGCTGCAATTCTTAGTCCCGACCGCGGCGGAGCGTGTCGGCGACTTCAGCGGAAGCCTGACCGACGCCCTGCCGCACAGGCCGGGCGCGGGGGCGTGTACGACGCCCGGCCCGAATCCGACTGACCCGAATTGCTTCCCCGGCAACAAGATTCCCGACAACCTGCTCAGCCCGGCGGGCCTCTCGATCCTGAAGTTCTTCCCGCTCCCGAACGCCCCCCTCAACAACGGCGTCAACTTCGTTTTGTCGCCGGTCGAGCCGGTCAACACCCGCCAGGACACTCTCCGCGGCGACTTCAATATCACCAGCAAGACGAACCTGATGGTGCGCTACATCAACGAGACCTGGGTGCACCAGAACGCGGCGGGCAACTTCTGGGGCGACACAGGCTTCCCGACCATCAGCTCCGACTGGTCGCAGCCCAGCAACAGCCTGGCCGTTAAGCTGGCGAGCACCATCTCCTCGACCGCGGTGAACGAGTTCCAGTTCTCGCGCGCCGGCAACGACATCACCGCCACGACGAACGCGGCGGGCCAGTCGCTCAACAGCGAGATCGCCTCGAAGTTCCCGACCGTCTTCCCGAAGCCGGACGGCGTCGGCCTGCCCACCTTCTGGGGCACGGACGGCTACCCGGCGCTGTGGCACCAGGCTCCCTGGGCCAACCACGAAGACCTCTTCATCTGGAAAGATGACTTCTCGAAAGTGCAGGGCGCACACGACCTCAAGTTCGGCGGGCTGGTCAGCCACAACATCAAGCGAGAGCAGGCCAACGGTGCGAACTCGTTCGCCGCGATATGCATGACGAACTCGCACACCGGCAACGCAATCGCCGAGATACTGGTTAAAGACATTCCGCTCGGCTGCTACTCGGAGATCAACACCCTCGGCCTCGGCGAC
This sequence comes from Pyrinomonadaceae bacterium, assembly GCA_036263975.1. GTDB lineage: Bacteria > Acidobacteriota > Blastocatellia > Pyrinomonadales > Pyrinomonadaceae > QHXN01. The sequence continues at coordinate 61,476 of DATARW010000002.1, read as the reverse complement.
GGGCGCTGGCACGACTTCGAGTTCTACGGCAACGACACCTTCAAGATACGCCCGCGCATGACGCTCAACCTTGGCCTGCGCTGGTCGCGCTACTCGCCGGCCTACGCCAACGACAACCACATCAGCAACTACGTCCCCAGCCGCTTCAACGGCACGAACCCGCTGAGCGGTCTGGTCAGGGCCGATCAGGCCGGCGCTTCCGGCCTGCCGCGCTCGCTCGTCTTCCCGTACAACAAGGGCTACCAGCCGCGCGTCGGCCTCGCCTGGGACGTTTTCGGCGACGGCAAGACGGCGCTGCGCCTCGGCTTCGGTCGCTTCATGGGCCGCGCCAACGTCATCGAAGACATTCTGCGCATGACGGGCAACCCGCCGTGGACGACGGCGGTCAACTCGAACTGGGGCGGCGACGGCGCTTCGCGCCTGAGCGACGACCCGACCTTCCGCAGCCTCGATACCATCAACTCCGGCCTACGGAACGCGGTCGCGGGCGTCAGCCCGAACACGCCCTTCAACGCCGTGGACACGCACTTCCGTCCGCCCGACAGCTACCAGTGGAACCTGACCGTCTCGCATCAGCTCTTGAAAGACACGGTGCTTGAGGTCTCCTACATCGGCAACGAGGGCCACCACATCTGGCGGCGCGGCGTGAACTTCAACGACGTGCTCCCGCAGAACCGGGCCGCGGTCGCCACGGCCTTCATCAATAAAGACCCGAACCTCGCGTCCATCGTCACGCAGAGCCGCCGGTTCCCAACCCTCGGCCCCGTCACGATGAGCGAGTCAACGGGCAACTCCAACTACAACGCTTTGCAGGTGTGGCTCAACCGTCGCTACGCCAACCGCCTGTCCTACTCGGTCTCTTACACCTGGTCGCACGCCCTCTCGGACGTTCCGCTGACCTCGTTCACCAGCGGCACGACCGACCCGTTCAACTACCATCTCGACTACGGCGACGCAGACCTCGACCGCCGGCATTCGTTCGTTGCCAACGCGGTCTACGGCCTGCCGTCGTTCAAGCGGATGGGGTTCGCCAATCAGGTGCTCGGCGGCTGGCAGGTCAACACCATCGTCACTTTCCTGGGCGGCATCCCGCTCGACGTGTTCAGCGGCGTCAGCCCGAACTACAACGGTCTGGCAGCCGCGCCCGGCAACGGCGGCCTCCGGCCCAATCTCGTGGCCGGCCAGCCCATCTACCTGAGCGGGAGCGACCCGACGCAGTATCTCAATCCGGCGGCGTTCGCGCTGCCGCCGCTCGGCACGTTCGGCAACGTGAGCCGCGGCCTGGTGCGGCAGCCGAGCATCAAGAACGTTGACTTCTCGCTCAACAAGAACTGGACGATGGCCGAGCGTTACCACATCCAGTTCCGCGCGGAGTTCTTCAACCTCTTCAACCACGCGAACTTTAACGGGTTCGGCAACACGGCGTTCATCTTCAATCAGCCCAGCCCCGGCGTCATCACCACGAGGCCGAACGGGGGCTTCGGCAATCTCAACAGCGACCTCGGGCCGCGCAACATACAGTTCGGCCTCAAGCTGAACTTCTGATATAGTACGGCCAGAGCCGAAACACGGACGGAGGGCTTCCGACGAACACGCGGCCCTCCGTCCGATTTTTTCCCCTGCTGACCGAAGAAGTCCAGACGATGTATTTACGCGCGACCTTCCTCCCTGTTCTACTCCTGCTCTTCGTCTTCCAGTCGCCCCCCGACAGCATCCGCCAACACTCCGCCGCCGCCGACGCACAGAGGCGCGCGGGCAACCCCGCAGCCGCCGAGGCAGAGTACACGGCCATCCTCGCCGAGGCTTACGGCAGGCTCGGAAAAATCTACTCCGCCGAGACGCAGTACAAGGAGGCGGTCGTGGCCCTTGAGTCAGCCGCGCGCTACCGCCCCGACTCGCCGGACGTGCTTGTAGACTTATCAATCGCCTACTTCGACGCTGGCCAATATCAGAAGGCGCTCGAACCGCTCGGTAAAGCCCTCTCCCTCGATGCGCGCAGCGTCGGCGCGCATCACATGCTGGGCAAGACCCACTTCATGCTCGGCGACTTCACCCGTTCGGTCTCGGAGCTTGAGGCCGCGCTCCGCCTCGCGCCGAATGATTACGACATCGCCTACACGCTCGGACTCGCGCACCTCAAGCAACACGAGCTTGCGCCCGCCCGGCAGATTTACGATCAGATGCTCGCCCGTCTCGGCGACCGCCCGCAGCTCCACATCATCTTCGGTCGCGCCTACCGCGAGACATCTTTTCTGCCCGAAGCGATTGAAGAGTTCAAAAAGGCGGTCGCCCTCGACCCGCACTTCCCACGCGCCCACTACTATCTCGGCCTCACGTATCTTCTCAAAGACGGCGCTTCGCGTTTAGACGATGCCGCCGCGGAGTTCAAGGTAGAGCTGGACTCAAACCCGAATGAGTTCTTCGCCAACTACTATCTCGGCGTCGTCTGCGTGATTCAGAGGAAGTGGGAGCCGGCCATCGGCTATCTGGAGAAGGCCACGCGCATCGAGCCTGATAACCCCGACCCGTACTTCCACCTCGGTCAGGCTTACCAGGCGGTCGAGAAGCACCAGCAGGCAATCGAGGTTCTGAGGAAGTCAATCGCGCTCAACCCGGAGCTGAGCCACAACGACTATCAGGTGACGACCGCTCACTACCGACTCGGCCAGTCTCTGGTTAAAGCGGGCCGGAAGGAAGAAGGCGAGAAGGAATTGCAGACGGCGGCTGAGCTGAAATCAAAATCATTCTCAAGGGACAAGCAGAAGGCCGAGGCTTACCTCAACGCTTCGGATTTGCACGAGACGAACGGCAAGTTCCCCGAAATGGTCTCGACCGAGGGCGTCGTGGCCGAAGCGGGCACGCCCGACGAGAAGACCGCGAAGGATTTGAAGAGCGGCGAAGATTATTACCGGCAGGTGGTCGCGAGCGCGCACAACGACATCGGACTTCTGCGCGCCGAGCGGCAGGACTTCCGCGGCGCGGCTGAACAGTTCCGCCTCGCCTCGAAGTGGAATCCCCGCCTCGAAGGAGTTGATTTCAACGCGGGCCTTGCTGCCTACAAGGCGGAGCTTTACAAGGACGCCATCCCCCCGCTCGAAAGGGTTCTGGCCGCCGCGCCCGCGAACGCGCAGGCCAAACAACTCCTCGGCATGAGCTATTTTCTTTCGGAGGACTACGCACGCGCCTCGGCCCTCCTCTCCGAGGTCGTCTCCCTCAAGCCCGACAACGTCGGCCTCTACTACACGCTCGCCCTCTCGCTCATCAAGCAGGGCAAGCAAACGGAGGCCGACGAGGTCATCCGGCAGATGATTTTGAAGAACGGCAACAGCCCGCAGCTCCACATCGTCCTCGGACAGGCGTACTACGAGCAGGGCGACACAGGCCACGCGCTCGAAGAGCTGAAGGCCGCGCTCGCGCTCGACCCGCGGACGCCGCTCGCGCACTACTACACGGGGCTGATTCACCTGAAGGATGGGAAGTTTGAAGAGGCCGCGCGCGAGTTCGAGTCCGAGCTGGCTTTGAACCCCGCAGACCTACAGGCCAAGTATCATCTCGGCTTCGTCCTCCTCGCGCGACAGGAGTCGGAGCGCGGCATACGCCTGATGCGCGAGGTCGTCTCGCTCAAGCCCGACTTCGCCGAAGCGCGCTACGAACTCGGCAAGGCCCTGCTCCAGCAAGGCAACGTCCGAGAGGCGACCGAGAACCTTGAGACGGCGGCCCGTCTCGCGCCCGACAAGTCTTACGTCCACTTCCAGCTCGCGCGCGCCTATCAGTCTGCGGGCCGAAAGGCCGAGGGCGACGCCCAGCTCGAACTCTACAGGCAACTGAAAGAGAAGGAGCGCGCCCGGACGACTCCGTAAAAGGCTCGCGAGGTGGCCGGTCTTGCCCAGGGAAACATCTCAACTCCCATCAGCGAAAGCAATCCGACTCCTGTCGTCGCTCGTCGCGCAAATTCTATTGACGGTCTCCGCCTTCGGCCTCCCCCCGTTGGAAGTTCACTTCACGGACATAACGGAGCAGGCCGGCATCACTTTCCGCCACGTCGCCTCGCCCGACAAGAAATACATCGTCGAGTCAATGAGCGGCGGCGTGGCCCTCTTCGACTACGACAACGACGGCTACCTCGACATCTACTTCGTCAACTCCCTGACGGTTGATCTGGTGAAGTCCGGCGGAAAGACGAAGAGCGCCCTCTACCACAACAACGGCGACGGAACCTTCACCGACGTGACCGACAAGGCCGGCGTCGGCGACGTGGGCTGGGGCATGGGCGCAGCGGTCGGCGACTACAACAACGACGGCTTCGACGACCTCTACGTGACCTGCCTCGGCCAGAATCATCTCTTCCGCAACAACGGCAACGGCACGTTCACCGACGTGACCAAAGAGGCGGGCGTTGGCGACCCGCGCTGGTCAACGGGCGCGGCCTTCGTTGATTACGACAACGACGGCAAACTCGACCTCTTCGTCTCGAACTACGTTGACTTCGACATCAACCACCTGCCGGAGTTCGGCAAAGGAAGGACGTGCCAGTACAAGGGCGTCCCCGTCCAGTGCGGCCCGCGGGGACTTCCCGGTGCGGGCGACACGCTCTATCACAACAACGGCGACGGCACGTTCACCGACGTATCGAAGAAAGCGGGCGTCTCCGACCCCGACGGCTACTACGGCCTCGGCGTCATCTGCTCGGACTTCGACGACGACGGCCTCCCTGACATCTTCGTCGCCAACGATTCGACGCCGAACTTCCTCTATCACAACAACGGCGATGGCACGTTCAAGGAGATCGGCTTCACATCGGGGACGGCGGTCAACGACAACGGCAGCGAGCAGGGAAGCATGGGCGTCACGCTCGGCGACTACGACCACGACGGCAGACTCGACCTCTTCATTACAAACTTCGCCGACGAGTACAACACGCTCTACCACGCCGACGCCAAAAACTCCTTCACCGATGTTTCCTACAAAGCGAAGGTCGCGGAGGTGAGCCTGCCCCTGGTCGGGTGGGGGACGAAGTTCTTCGACTACGATAACGACGGCTGGGTTGACCTCTTCGTCGCCAACGGCCACGTCTACCCGCAGCTCGAAAACTACCGCCAGCGCAAGCTCGTGCACCACAACAACCGCGACGGCACGTTCACCGAAGTCGGCGAACAACTCGGCCCCGCGCTCGCCGAGAAGCGCGTAGGCCGCGGCGTCGCCTTCGGCGACCTAGACAACGACGGCGACGTTGACCTCGTCGTCGGCGACCTCGACGGCCCGCCGCAACTGCTGCGCAACGACGGCGGCGACGCCAACAACTCGATTCTCATTAAGACGGTCGGCGTCAGGAGCAATCGCGACGGCATCGGCGCGCGTGTTAAAGTCGTCGCGGGCGACCTCTCGCAGGTGGACGAGGTTCGCAGCGGCGGGAGCTACATCTCGCAGAGCGACCTCCGGCTGCACTTCGGCCTTGAGCGTCGGACGAAGATTGACCTCATCGAAGTCCGCTGGCCGAGCGGTGCGGTTGATAAAATCACCGGCGCGGGCGTGAACCGGATTCTGACCGTCAAAGAAGGTCAGGGACTCGTCGAGCAGAAAGCGTTCAGGAGCAATGCGCTTCGTTGATGAATTTCCCTGTTGACCATCAAACGGGTGCTATCGGCAGTCGTAGCTTGTCGCACATGCAATCGAAATTCGCTCTCATCGCAACCGCCGCGCTCTGCCTCGTCCTGTCCGCCGCGGCATCGGCGCGGGCGCAAGGCGACGCCGAGTCGGCGCGGCTTGAGCGCGTGGCGTCGCTCATCAGCAGCGACCGCATGCAGGAGGCGGAGCAGCAGTTGAATGCCATCCTCAAGGCGAAGCCGGACGACACGCTCGCGCTCAACCTGCTCGGCACGGTGCGCGCCAAGCAGGGCCGGCTCGACGAGGCCGAAGCACTCTTCGCGCGCGCCCTTCGAGCTGATAAAGAATTCGTCGGCGCGCACATGAATCTGGCTTATCTGTACCTGCTCAAGAACGAGCCGGAGAAGACCGTCAAGGAGTTGAGGGAGACGCACCGGCTCGTCCCCGACGACGCCGACGTGAGCTACAAGCTCGCGCACCTTCTGCTCACACTGGGACGCGCCGACGAGTGCGTCGCCGTCATCGAAGAGGCGCGGCGTTTGAGCCAATTGACGCCGCCTTTGCTCACAGTCCTCGGCGACGCTTACCTGAAGAAGGGCGACGCAGGGAAGGCCGAGGAGAGTTACCGTGCCGCGCTCGGCGCGCGGGGCGACAACGCCGACGCGCTGCTGGGGTTGGCTCTCATCTCCCAATCGAAGGGAGACGCGGCGTCGGCCTCCGCTTATCTCTCGCGCGTCAAAGAGCTGATCCTGGATTCGCCGGAGAGTCTCTACCGCTTCGCCGTGGTCGCTTTGCGGTCGGAGCGGTTCGACGATGCGAAGGGCGCGCTCGAAAGGGCCGTGCAGCTCAAGCCGGACGAGCCTGCGTACCTCGTCGCTCTGGGCGCGGTCTGGCTCAAGCAGCCGGAACTGTTCGAGGCCGAGCGCGTCTTCCGTCAGGCGCTCAAGCTCCAACCCGACAACGCGCAGGCGCAGATGTATCTCGGCTACACGCTGCTCAAACAGAAGAAGTACCCGGAGGCGCGCGAGTGGCTTGAGAAGAGCGCGGGGAAGGTCACGTCCGCGCCCGAAACTTTCTACTACCTCGGCCTCATCGCACAGGAGCAGAACGAGGACGAGCGCGCCGTTGACCTCTTTGAAAGGGCGGTGCGCCTGACGCCCTCGTTCGCCGTCGCGCACATCGCCCTCGGCTCGACCTACCTCAAGCTGAAGAACTATGAGCGGGCGCGTCAGGAACTCGAAGCGGGCGTGAGGCTGAAGCCCGACGACTCCAAAGCGCACTACAACCTCGCGCGGCTCTACGCGCTGCTCAAAGACCCGCAGCGCGCGCAAGCAGAGATGGCAATCGTCGAGCGACTGAAGAACGCAGGCAAGGCGCAAACGCAGGAGGCCGACATCGCTACGCCCTCAAGCCCACGCTAGAGCGGTCTGGCGATTCGCGCCCGCGCAGAGCTAAGCCTTCACACCGACGGGCCGTGATTGTGAAAGACAAGATAGCCGTTCTCTCGTTAACGCTCGCGCTGGCTCTCGGCCTCGCGCCCGTTTCCGGCGCGAGGCAGGCGTCCGCGCCCTCGAAGTCGTCCGTCACGTTTGAAGAAGTGCCGCCCAAAGCGAGCGGCATCACCTGGGTTCACGACAACGCGCACTCTTCGGAGCGTTATCTTCCCGAAACCGTCGGCGCGGGCTGCGCCTTCCTCGACTACGACAACGACGGCTGGATGGACATCTACCTCGTCAACAGCGGCCCCTCTGATTTTTTCAAGCCGACCGCGCCGCTCACAAACGCGCTCTATCACAACAACCACGACGGCACTTTCACCGACGTGACGGACAAAGCAGGCGTGGCGGGCGGAACCTTCGGCATGGGCGTGGCTGCGGGCGATTACGACGGCGACGGCTGGGTTGACCTGTTCGTGACGGCCTACGGGCGAAACATCCTGTATCACAACAACCACGACGGGACGTTCACGGACGTGACGGCGAAGGCGGGCATCACCTCGCCGGGGTGGTCAACGTGCGCGGTGTGGTTCGACTATGATGGCGACGGCAAACTCGACCTCTTCGTCTCCAGCTTCGTCCTCTACGACAAGGCGGCGCAGAACCTCTACTGCACGGACGAGTCGAAGCGGCGCTACTACTGCGTGCCGCGCTTTTTCAAGCCGCAGCCCTCGCAGCTCTTCCACAACAACGGCGACGGCACGTTCAGGGACGTGAGCAGGGAGTCGGGCATCGCTGGCTCGCCCGGCAAGTCGTTCGGCGCGGTCGCCACGGACGTGAACAATGATGGGCGGATGGACTTGTTCGTCGCCAACGACACGGAGCCGAACTTCCTCTTCGTCAACCGGGGGGGCGGCAAGTTCGAGGAGATGGGACTCGCCGCCGGGGTCGCGTACAGCGAGTCGGGCAAGCCGCGCTCAGGGATGGGCGTGGACGCCGCCGATTACGACGGCGACGGCTGGCAAGACCTCTTCGTCGCCAACATAGATCAGGAGTTCTTCAGTCTCTACCATAACCAGAAAGACCTGACCTTCACGGACGAGCCGGGCGAGATTGGCCCGGCCACGCAGCTTCTGAGCGGCTGGGGCTTGAAGTTCTTCGACTACGACAACGACGGCGACCCGGACATGCTGCTCGTCAACGGCCACCCGGACGACCTCATCGAGATGCGCGCGGCGCGCGTCAAATACCGCGAGCCTCTGCTCCTGTTCGAGAACACGGGGCGCGCGTTTCGCAACGTGAGCGCGCAGTCGGGCGCGGTCTTCGCTAAAGATTTTTCGGGGCGCGGGATGGCCGTCGGCGACTACGACAACGACGGCGACTTGGACGTGCTCGTCTCCAATAACGGCGGAGCGCCCGTGCTGCTCCGCAACGACGGCGGCAACCGCAACCACTGGCTCGGCCTGCAACTCGTCGCGACGAAGAGCAACCCGGCGGCGGTCGGCGCTGTGCTCACCTGGACGGCGGGCGGCGTCAAGCGCAGCCGTCTGAAGACCGGCGGCGGCAGCTACCTCTCTTCGCACGACCCGCGCGAGATTCTGGGCATAGGCTCCGCGTCGAAGATTGACTCGGTCGAGATTCGTTGGCCGAGCGGCAAGGTTGACAGGCTGACAGACCTTCCCATCAATACCTACATCAAAGTTGTCGAAGGCGAGGGCGTGAGCAAAAAATAAGGATGAAGGATGAAGCGGAGAGGGCGTCGGGTGTTAGGTGCTGGGTGTTGGTTAATTTCTTACCAGCACCCAAAACCCAAAACCCTGCCTTCGCTTCCTCCTTACGCCTTCATCCTTTTTTATAGACGCGCACGTAGTCAACCAGCATGGTCTGCGGGAACCTGGTTGTCGCATCGGGGTCGCCGGGCCAGCCGCCGCCGACGGCGAAGTTCAGGATGATGAAGAACGGGTGGTCGTAAACCCACTTCGCACCGGCGGGCAGGTCGGCGGGCGTCCTCGTCTCGTAGAGCTTGCCGTCAACGTACCAGCGAATCTCCTTCGGCTCCCACTCGACGGCGAAGATGTGAAAGGCGTCGGCGAAGCGTCTACCGCCGGGCAGAGTGTAGGGTGCACCGATGCCGTTCGCACCCGAATATCCCGGCCCGTGAAGCGTGCCGTGGACGGTCGAGGGTTCGCGCCCGATGTTTTCGATGATGTCTATCTCGCCGCAGGCGGGCCAGCCCGCCGAGTCAATGTCGTCGCCGAGCAGCCAGAAGGCGGGCCACACGCCCTGCCCCGCGGGCAGCTTGATGCGCGCCTCGAAACGACCGAAGGCTTGCGTGAACTTTCTCTTCGTGTAGAGCCGGGCAGAGGTGTAACGGCATGGGCCGTACCAGCACTTGAACTCCGGCGGCAGCGTCTCCGCGAAGGCTTCGACCGCGAGAGAGCCGCGCCCGTCGAGGTGAGCGTTCTTCGTGCCGTCCGTGTAGTATTCCAACTCACGATTGCCCCAGCCCGCGCCGCCGACCTCCGCGCCCCACTTCGTCGGGTCAACCCCGGAGCCTTTCGCGCCGTCGAAGTCGTCGTCCCAGACGAGACGCCACGCCTGCTGCCCGCACGTGGACGCCGGAAGCAACAGCGCGAGTCCGAGCGCGAAGAGCGCGAGCGTAAGTCTCAGCCGACGGTTTCGCATGAGCGGAACTCCTCTCTCGCCCATCAATTTGCTCCCGAACCTGTCCTGCGCCGCGTGGCAAACTGTGGAGGAGGCCGGCGTGGCCGGCCTCTTCATTTCGACGACTTGCCCAGCCTGTCGGCGCTGCGCTTGATGTTGTCGCTGAGTTCGATGAGGTTCAGAAGATCGCCGCCGGCTTTCGTCGCCTTCTGTGCGTCAACGGTTCCGGGGTCTTTGAACATGGGATTGCCGGTGAAGCTGTAGATCGTGTTGCAGAGCCTGACGAGCGCGCCTTTCAAAGCCTCTTCGTCGTACTCGACCTGCTTCACTTCGTCCTTCTTTTTCTCGTCCGGCGCGGGCGGCATCAGAAACGTCTTCAGCCTGCTGGCGCGCTTGTTCACCTCCGCCGCCTGCTCGGAGATGACCTTGTAGTCGAGCGGCTTCCTGGCGACGAGGTTGTCAACCATGTCGTTGCGTATGACCTGTATGCGCTTGAAGTCCTGCTTTGTCTGCTCGATGGCGACCGCGAGGTGTTGTTGGTTCACCTGGCCCGCGGTTGACCCCACCTCGGCGCTGCGGAGCGACGCCTCGCGGCTCGTCTGGATGTCCGTGTCGCCCTTCGGGTTCTTGAGGCCCGGCGCACTCGCGCCCGAAGGAGCGCCCTGCGCCAGCGCCGTGCCTGCCGCGATTAACAACAGAGCGATGAACGCGGCCTGTTGACGGGCGGCGTCTTTAACTGATCGTGAACGGTAATTCTTCAAGGCTTCTCCCTCCTTCAAGTCATCTCTTCAAGTCTCTCTCTTCAAGCCGTCTCTTCCGCGAGAGGTTATGTCCGCCGACGCCCTCGCGCAAACTTTAGCGGCGGGCCGGACTGCGCGCGCGCACCTGACCCTGAGCCGGCGCGGCCCGGAGCGTGAACTTGTCGGTGAGGTTGCCGACCAGAACGTCGAAATCCCCCGGCTCGACCGTGGGTTTGTTGTCGGCACCGATGAAGGAAAGGTCTTCGGGACGCAGCGTGAAAGTAAGGTCGCGGCTCTGCCCCGGCTCAAGGTAAATCTTTGCGAAGCGCCGGACGCGCTTGCCCGGCGGGCTGATTGAGGCGACCTCGTCGCGCACGTAAACGATGACGGTCTCCTTGCCCGCGCGCCGCCCCGTGTTCGTCACGCTCACGCCGACGTTGACCGTGCCGCCCGCGTTCAAGCTCTTCGGGCCGACGCGCAGGTTCGTGTAGGCGAACGTCGTGTAGCTCAACCCTTCGCCGAACGCGAACTGCGGGCGCGTGGCAAGGTTGCCGAATGACGTGTCCTCGTCCTCGAACAGCTTGCGGTCGTAGTTGAAAAGGTTGTTCGCCGAGCGGGGGTAGGTGAAGGGAAGTCTGCCCGAAGGATTGTAGTCGCCGAAGAGAACGTCCGCGACCGCCGTGCCGCCTTCGTTGCCGGGATTGTAGGCCATCAGTATGGCCTGCGCCTTGTCCGCCACAAGGCTGATGACGCGCGGGCGACCCTCGACGAGCACGAGCACGACGGGCTTGCCCGTGGCCTCGATTGCTTCGGCGAGACGAAGCTGCGGTTCGGGCAGAGTCAGGTCTGTGATGTTGCCGGGCGTCTCGGCGTAAGAGCCTTCGCCGAGGCAGACGACGACCGCGTCCGCGTCGCGCGCAGCGCGCACTGCCGCAGGGATGTCCACCTCTTCGTTAACGTCGGTCGGCGTGCTGTTCGGCGGCGAGCCTGCGGAGCGCGTTATCTTTGTGCCGGGTTCATAAGAGAGATTCTTTCCGAGCTTGCCTTCGAGCGCCTGAAGAATCGTCGGGCGTCCCTTCGAGTAGAGCGACTCGTCCGAGCCTTGCCAGACGTAAGTCCAGCCGTTGTTGAGCGAGAGCAGCGAGTTCGCCGTCGGGCCTGTGACCAGCACCTTGCGATTCCTGGCGAGCGGAAGCAATCCGCCGTTGTTCTTCAAGAGCGTCATTGACTCGCGCGCCGCCTGAAGCGCCACGTCCCTCGACGCGTTCTGGCCGACGGCGGAAGCCAGCGCCGGGTTCGGCAGAGCGTTCTCGAAGAGTCCAAGCTCGAACTTCACACGCAGAATACGCCGCACGGCCTCGTTGATGCGCGACAAAGGCACCCGGCCTTCTTTGACGAGGGCGACGAGGTTGTCGGCAAAGCTGTAGTTGGAGGGAACCATGCTCATGTCAATGCCGGCCATGACGGCCATGCGCGTCGCCTCGCGCTCGTTTGCCGCGACGTGCCATTGCGTGACGAGCTTCTGAATGTCTTGCCAGTCGGAGACGACGAAGCCCTGAAAGCCCAGCTCGCCGCGCAGAATGTCCGTGAGGATGTGATGATTGATGTGGCCGGGCGTGCCGTTGATCTCGGCGGAGTTGACCATGACCGTGTGCGCGCCCGCCTTCACGGCGGCGGCGAAGGTCGGCAGGAAGTATTCGCGCAGATAGTTCTCAGGAATCCACGCCGACGTTCGGTCTCTGCCGCTCAAAGGGAAGCTGTAGCCCATGTAATGCTTCAGGCTCGCGGCGACGTGTGCCGGCGAGGAAACGTCTTCGCCTTCCAGCCCGCGCACGAAGGCCGCGCCCATGACCTTCGCCAGATAAGGGTCTTCGCCGAACGTCTCGTAGAAGCGCGGCCACAAAGGCTGCCGCCCGATGTCGAGCACAGGCGAGAACGACCAGGGGATGCCTGCGGCGCGCGTCTCGGCGGCGGCGATCTCCTGCGTGCGCTGCATGAGCGCCGGGTTCCACGTCGCGGCCATCCCCGTCTCCTGCGGGAAGAGTGTCGAGCCTTGCACGTAGTTCGCGCCGTGGATGGAGTCAATGCCGTAGAGGACGGGAATCCGCAGGCGCGTGCGTTGGCTCGCCCCTTGAATTTGCCGGATGATGTCGTGCCAGTGTTCGACGGGCAACGCCTGATCCTTGACGTTGAGCACGGAGCCGACGCCGTACTGCACGACGGCCTTCTCAAGCTTGGCCGGGTCTATCTGAATCGTCTGGTCGCTTCCCGTCGAGACCATGCCGATCTCCAACTGCGTCATCTGCCCGACCTTCTCCTCCAGAGTCATGCGCGAGAGCAGCGCCTCGACCCTCCGCGTCACGTCAGGCGCGGGCCGGGCGCGCGTGGCCGTTTGGAAGAAGGCATCGCTGTCGTTGATGTCGGAGCTGACCGCCCCGCGTTCGTCTGCGTTGGCGGCGGAGGTTTGTTGCAGTTGTAGGCAAAAGGTCTGGATACAGAGGACGCAGGCGAGTACAAGAGCTATCGTTCTCATGGCAGTTCGGCTAGTCCTTATGGAAGAGTCTAGGAGGAACTTGTGGGCCTATTCTCTTTTATCGAGCCGTTTTCTTCAAGCATTATTTTCAGGCGCAGGAGGTGCGTGACGTGTTTGATTAGCCCGGCTTTATTCCTGAGCTTCCGAAAGGGCACAGGCTCAAGCTCCAAGCTCAGGAATGAGTAGACTGTGCCGCACACCAGGGTCTATTCATACTTGAGTGAAGGAGTGTCGAAGCTCATCACCGCAGACACGGAGGGCACGGAGACGGCACAGAGCAGAGTTCTGTGCCGTCTCCGTGCCCTCCGTGTCTGCGCGGTGGTTAACTGCTTTTCCGCCTGACAGCCGTGTATGAAGAGACTGTGCCGCACGCATATGATTCTGGTTTTAAGACGCAAGCCGCCTGCAACAAGTCGTCTGGAATCTTCTGTCGAACGCCATCAAGTTCACTCCCGCGGGCGGGCCTCACTCGGACGGTCTTTCGTAGAACGTCACCTTCAAGTCGTCTTCGAGCCGTCGCGTGTCGAACGCGCGGAACCCTTCGAGGAAGCCCACGGGCATGAACGTGTCCGCGCCCTCGACCGCGAGCGGAACCTGCGTGACCACCCATCGCTCGATCCTGTCGAGGAACATCCCGAACACCTGCGCGCCGCCGATGACGTAGAGGTCGCACTTCAGATACTCATACAGCGAGAGTGCCGACTGCCTGTCCCTCAGCCACACGACGGACTCGCGCGGCGCGGCGTCGGCACGCCTCGTCAGCACGATGTTCAGGCGATTCGGCAGGGGCTTCTTCAAAGTCAGCCATGTCTTGTAACCCATCAAGCACGCACTGCCCGTCGTCTGCTCTTTGAAGAACTTCAGGTCGGCAGAATAATGCCACGGCAGGCCGCCGCCCTTGCCGATGGCTCCGTTCCGGTCAACTGCCACAATGCCGATGATCGCCATATGCTTCCGAAATTCGGGACGAGGAGCGTCCGCGCAAATCACACGAAGTCACACGAACAAGCACACGAAAGCTCTTGCGCCACGCACCCTTAACATACTTAACTGGCGGGTCGGAAGGGTCAAGCTTCCAGGCGTAAGTGCCGTTGATGGTGAGGAAGCCCGTTGGTGATTGTAGCCGGGAACTGGCTTTAGACTTTGCTCACCTCGTTCGCTTTTTGAAATTCTTCGATAGCGTTCGCGTGTGTTACGCGAGAGATGACAAACCCGCGACGCGAGCGGACGCTACTTTACGGCCTGACTTGAGTGACTAAATCTACAAATCTCGGATCGGTGCGTAAGCCGTCGAACATTGGGTCGTTGATGCTGGACAGGTCAGGGGAGTGTTCACGAAATGACTTTTCCAACCAAAATAATGCCCGGTTCGTATCGCCCAAGCCGCTCTGAACAAGAGCTATGCACGTCGGAGAGACATACTCTCGCGTCGAGCGTTGTATTTCTCCGGCCAGTATTCTTTTAGCCGCGTCGCGCTCTCCCGCGACGCCAAGTAAATAACCGGCGGTGCACTCGTTTTGTAGATCGTCGGGAAGCCGGGCAATGAGCGCGACGGCCTCTTTAGGCTTCCCGCTTTTGACGTATGCCTGGGCCAAGCCTTGAAGCGCCATCGGAAAGTCCGGCTTCAATTCCAGGGCTTTCTTATATTCCGTTATCGCCTCGTCATACCGCCGCGCACCATAAAGAATGTAACCGACATCTGCGTTAATCGGGAGCGAGAGCGGATCGCTCTCCTGCGCTCGCCGAATCTCCTCGATAGCTTTTTCTGAGTTACCAATACCAAGCAGATGCAGCGCATACCAGTGATGGGCCGTCGCGTAATTAGGGTTAAGCTCAATGGCTCGCTGGAATTCCGTCTCGGCAACCTTCCAGTTCCATTCGTTGTCAGCTACCGCCGCCAAAGAGGTATGTGCTTCCGACAGTGTGTCATCGAGTTGCACGGCCTTCTCGGCAGCCTGCCGCGCCTTCACGAACGCCTCGTTAGAGGACATCGGCGTGTACCAGTAGCTCATGACGTAGCTGTCTGAGAGGCCCGAGTATGCCAGAGCATAATCGGGGTCTTTCTGAACCGCATCCTCGAAATACTTAACGGCTTTGCTCAAAGCGTCGGGAATCGTTCGTTCGTTCCAATAATAGCGACCCTTCAAATAGTCGTCGTATGCCTCACGACTATTCGTGTATCGCTTAGTCATCTGCTGCTCTTCTGCTCCGTTCAGCCTCAGCCGCAGACTTGATACAATCCCGCGCGCGATCTCGTCCTGAGCCTTAAAGATGTCGCCCGGCGCACGGTCATAATTATCATTGGCCCAAAGCACTCGCCCATCCTCGGTGCTCACCAGTCTAACCTCGACGCGCACGTTATCACCGCTCTTGAGCACGCTGCCTTCCAGAATCGCCACCACGCCGAGCTTTTGCCCGACCTCGCGTGGATCAATCTCTTTCCCCTTAAAGGTGAAGACCGAGCTGCGCGAGATGACTTTCAGTCCTTTGACCTTTGAGAGTTCCGTGATGAAGCCTTCGGTCAATCCGTCGCTGAAATATTCCTGCGCCGGATCGCCGGACAGGTTCCTGAGCGGCAGCACGGCGATTGAGTTGATGGGCGCGAGTGCGGGCCGGCTCGCCCCGGAGTCAGACGCGGAGCGGGCGCGCGTGCGGTAGGTGATCAACGCGCCGACCGCGAGGGAGATAACGATCAAGGCCAGCGCCGGCGTCAACATCGCCCGGCGAGAAGTTTTCGGGGCGCTCAGGCTCAGAGTCGTGGCGGGAACTTGAACGGGTTGCGCCTGCTCGTTCGCCTGCGCCGCCTCCTGAATCTCTTCCTCTTCGATGACGACTTTGACGCCGCGCGTTCTTTCGATCTCCACGACGGAAACCCCGGCCTTGAAGAATCGGTCTTCAAGCGGCCCGATATAGCGATAGCCTTCGGCGTAGCGGGTCTCGATGAAACGAGGACTATCCAAACGGTCATCGAGAGCTTTACGAATCGCGCCAACGCACTTCGTCAACGTCTCGTCGTAAATATCTTTCCCCTGCCAGAAATGCTCAAGCAGCTCACTGCGCGTGACCAGCCGGTCACGATGCTCGATCAAGTGGAGCAACACCCGAAACGGACGACTCGCCAGATGAAGCCCCCGGCTCCCCTTCCTGAGTTCCCGCTTGTCAGGGTCGAGCGAAAATTCCCCTAACAGATATTCCTTATTAACTTCAACTGCCATCGGCGTTTACTCGGCGGCGGAATGTTTTCCGAATCTTTTCGGATTGTCTTCAGGATTCAATGAGGGGCAAACGCGGATACTTCCGGCTCAAGTCGAAGACCCGCGGACACCATATAAAAGCTTGTCCGAGTGTAGCACTGGCCGTGACAATTATAAAGAGAAGAAGAATCGAGATCATCGCCTTCGAGCGGGAGCGAATCGTTAGGCAGCCAGTGGCGACGCAATGTCCCGTTTGCCGCGCCAGCACTGAACTGCTGACCACGCGGCAGGCCGGCGCGCTGGTACAAATCAAGGCCCAGAGCGTCCGCCGCTGGCTGGCGCGGGGTCAGGCGCACGGCGTCCGCACGAGCGGCGGGCAGCACCGCGTCTGTCGCAACTCGCTCTTCGTGATCGGGGAGTGCGCCCCCGCCGATTTGCTGCGGTCGGAGAACGACCACGACCGAGTTGACCAGACTAACCACCGGCCCGCATGAGCGCGTTCAGTTGCTCGCGTGCTGCCGGACGGAGAGATGTAATGTTCTGCCCATGCCCGACAGAACGACAGCCTCGGTCGTTGATTGTTCTCGCGCTGCTCATCATCCTCCTGATGATCCCCGCGTCGGTTTCCGTCTACTCTTCACGCGGCGAAAGACTCGCCTCCCGGCACGCTGCGGCCCCGACGCAACCGGACGCCGCCACAGCACAAACTGGTGACCATGCGCTTCGCGGGCTTTCGCCGTCGCTCACCCTCTCCGGCGCAACGCAGGCAGGCGCGACTCTCCAATTCAGTTCGACGAGTTACAGCGCGCGCGAGGCCGACGGGGCGGCAACCATCACGGTCACGCGCGCCGGCGACACTTCGGGCGCGGCGACGGTTGACTACGCGACCTCGGACTTGACCGCCACGGAGCGCTCCGACTACACCGCCGCCCTCGGCACGCTCCGCTTCGCAGCCGGCGAGACACAGAAGACCTTCTCCGTACTCCTCACAGACGTTCTCTCCCAACAAGGCGACCGCATACTCGACCTCAAGCTCTCGAACCCGACCGGCGGCCCTGCGCTCGGCTCCCCCGCCGAGGCGATGCTTACGATCCTCGACGACGCGGCCAACTCCGCGACGAACCCCGTTGACCTGACGGCCTTCTACGTCCGGCAGCACTATCACGACTTCCTCAACCGCGAGCCTGATGCTTCGGGCCTACAGTTCTGGACGAACGACATAGAGCAGTGCGGCACTGACCAGCAGTGCCGCGACGTACACCGCATCAACACGAGCGCGGCCTTCTTCCTCTCGATTGAGTTTCAGAACACGGGCTATCTGGTCTATCGGCTGCATCAGGCCGCTTTCGGCACGGGCGAGACGCTACGCTTGCGCAGCTTCCTGCCCGACACGCAGGAGATCGGCCAGGGCGTTGTCGTCGGGCAGGGCGACTGGCAGGGGCAGATCGAGGCGAACAAGCAGGCGTTCGTCGCCGAGTTCGTCGCCCGCCCGGAATTCGTCGCCGCCTACCCTTCAACTTTGACTCCCGCACAGTTCGTTGACGCGCTCAACTCGAACACGGCAGACCCGCGCAACCCCACGTCCGGCGGCGCGCTGACTCAAACTGAGCGCGACCAACTCGTCGCCCAACTGACGGCGAACAACACGGCGCAAGGTCGCGCCGAAGTCTTGCGCGCCGTCGCCGAGAACGCCGAGTTCCAGCGCCGCCAGTTCAACAAGGCGTTCGTTTATATGCAGTACGTCGGTTACCTCCGAAGGAATCCGAACGACGCGCCGGACTCTGACTTCAGCGGCTACGACTTCTGGCTCTCGAAGCTGAATCTATTTAACGGCGACTTCGTGCAGGCCGAGATGGTCAAGGCGTTCATCTCTTCGACCGAGTACCGAGGGCGCTTCGTTCACACGCAGGCGTTGAACCAGCCGCCCTTTGTTAACGCCGGGCCGGCGCAGACGCTCGCCCTGCCGAACGCGGCCACTCTAAACGGCACGGTCACGGACGACGGGCTGCCGGCGGGCAATTCTCTAGTCATCTCCTGGACGAAGTTGAGCGGCCCCGGCCCCGTCATCTTCGGCAGCGCCGCGAGCGCGTTCACATCCGCGCTCTTCAGTTCTCCGGGCACATACACCTTGCGCCTGACCGCCTCGGACGGGCAGTTCACGCGCACAAGCGACGTGACCGTGACGGTCAACCCCGACTCGAACGCTCTACCGCCCGACCCCGCGACGGTCGCGCCACCCCTCGATGAAACCGTGACGACCACCGTCGGCTCGGCGACGCAGTTTCTTTACACCGGCCCGAACCCCATTCAGCAGGGCGTCGCCCCCGGCACGATCAAGCCGCAACGCGCAGCCGTCCTGCGCGGTCGCGTGTTGGACGAGAATAATCAGCCATTGCCGAACGTCCGGGTCACGATCCTGAATCATTCGGAGTTCGGCCAAACGCGCAGTCGCGCCGATGGCATGTTCGACATAGCGGTCAACGGCGGCGGATTGTTGACGTTGAACTATGCGAAGGCCGGCTTCATGCCTGTGCAGCGGCAGATGGACGTGCCGTGGCAGGACTACTTGATGGCCCATGATGTCGTCATGCTGCCCTTTGATGACAACGTGACGGCCATTGACCTCAGCGCGAGTACGCCCGTCCAGGTCGCGCAGGGCACGACGATGACTGATGCGTCGGGCAGTCGGCGCGCGGTGCTCATGTTTAAGCAGGGAACGACCGCCACGTTGAGGCTGCCGGATGGCACGACCGAGAGTTTGCCCTTGCTCCACGTGCGCGCCACTGAGTACACGGTTGGGCCAAGTGGGCCGGCAGCGATGCCCGGCGATCTGCCGTCGGCAAGTCAGTACACCTACGCGTCGGAGTACAGCATTGACGAAGCGGTGTCGGTGAGTGCGACAAGCGTCACGTTCAATCAGCCGGTCGCGCAATACAACGAAAACTTTCTCAACTTTCCCGCCGGCACGGTCATACCTTCCGGCTCCTACGACAAAGCGAGCGGCATATGGATACCTTCGGACAACGGTCTCGTCATCAAGATTCTCAGCATCACCGGCGGATCGGCGAATCTCGACATTGACGGCAGCGGCAATCCCGCGAGCGACGCAAGCTTAAACGCGCTCGGCGTCAACGCTGCCGAACGCCAGCAACTCGCCACACTCTATCAACCGGGCCAGACGCTCTGGCGCGTCCCGCTCACACATTTCTCCGGTTGGGACTCGAACTGGGGCTTCGGGCCACCGGCGGGCGCAGCGCCGGCAGGCGGATCGAACGGCGGCGGCCCGCCCTCTGCCGGAGGCCCTGGGCCTCCGGGATGCCTGACCTGCCCCTGCACGGAACTGGGATGCATCCTCGGTCTGACAGGGCAAACGTTGAGCGAAGAAGCGGCGCTCACCGGCACTCCTTTTTTCCTGCGCTACGATAGCGACCGCACACAGGGTTACAGAGCTGCTGATACGCTTAACATCCCTTTGAGCGGGGCGACTCTGCCCGGCCCGCTCAAGCGCATCGAGTTGAACGTAACCGTTGCCGGACGCATGTTCACGCAGATCTATCCGGGCCAGCCCAACCAGATCGCGACCTTTACGTGGGACGGTCTCGACGCTTACATGCGCGTCGCGCAGGGGCAGCAGGTCGCCTTGATAGACATCGGTAACGTCTACGATGCTGCGTACCAGAACACGGCTAACTTCGGCTACAACGGCAACGGCGTGCCCATTACCGGCGACCGTGCACGGAAGGAGATCACGCTGCATCAGATTCAACGCGCGCCTATCGGAACATTCGACTATCACCCGCAAGCGTTGGGCGGCTGGAGCCTGAGCGTGCATCACGTTTATGACCCCATCGGTCGTGTGCTGTATCAGGGCGATGGCACGCGCCGCAATGTGCAGAGCGTGAATGCCGTCATTGACACCGTGGCGGGCAACGGCCAACCGCCTTCATCGTCTTGCAGTAACAATAATGTGGACGCGAAGGCGGCTTGTCTGGACGCTCCGTTCGGCATAGTCACCGCGCCGGACGGCACTTACTACTTCACCGACACCAACCAGCATCGCATTTTTCGCGTGACGACGGACGGCATTCTGAGCGTCATCGCGGGGACGGGCGACTGCGGCATCTCGGGCGACGGCGGGCCGGCTGCGAACGCGCCGATCTGCAAGCCCGAGGGCATCGCGCTGGCGCGCGACGGCAGCATCTATTTCGCGGATTTCGGTAGCAGCCGTATCCGGCGCATCAGTGCGGACGGCATTATCAACACCGTCGCGGGCAACGGCACGAATGGCTCCGGCGGTGACGGCGGCCCGGCAACGCAGGCCCAATTGAACAGTCCGCTTGATGTGACCATTGGCCCGGACGGCACTCTCTACATCGCGGACGCCAACAATCATCGCATCCGGCGTGTTGATCCGTCAGGCATCATGAGCACGTTGGCGGGCACCGGCACGTTCATTGGCGACTGCGGTTTCAGTGGCGACGGCGGACAGGCCACGCAAGCTCAGCTTTGTTTTCCTGAAGGGGTGGCGGTTGGCCTCAACGGCGAGTTGTTTATCGCCGACACAGGCAATCGTCTCGTGCGCCGCGTGGCGGTTGACGGTAAGATTACGACCATCGCGGGCACGCCCGGACAACAAGTCTGCGCCAACTCGACCGACGCCTGCGGCGATGGCGGCCCGGCGGCGCAGGCACAGTTCGGCGCACCCGTTAGCCTCAACGTCGCCGCGGACGGCAGCCTCTACGTCAACGATCCGGGCATCAAACGCATTCGCCGCATCGCGCCCGACGGCCAAATCACAACCATTGTCGGCAGCGGCAACGGCTGCTCTTCAGCCGCCGACCCGTGCGGCGATACAGGCCCCGCGCCGCGCGCCGACCTCGGCTTCGGCGCACAGGGGCCGCAACGCATCAGCCTTCTGCCCGACGGCAGCTTCTACATCGCCGAGACCTCGAACCATCGCGTGCGCCGCGTGGCTCCACCTCTGCCCGGCTTCAACGCTCAGGCTATTACGGTCCCTTCGGAAGACGGCGACGAGTTATACTTCTTCGATTCCAACGGGCGACACCAGCGCACCGTGAACACGCTGACGGGCGCGAACCTTTACACCTTCGCTTACGACGGCGCGGGACGTTTGACGAGCGTCACGGATGGCGACGGCAATGTGACCACGATTCAGCGTGATGCAACGGGCAACCCGACGGCTCTTGTCGCCCCCTTCGGCCAGAGCACAACCTTTAGCCTTGATGCCAATGGCTACCTCTCGCGCATCAGCGATCCGGCGGGGCAAGTCTCTCAGTTCGCCTACACGATGCAGGGCTTGATGACCAGCAAGCAAGACCCGCGCGGAAATCAAAATACCTTCACCTACGATGCGCTCGGCAGGCTCGCGCGCGACGACGACGCGGCCACGGGTTTCCAGACTCTCTCGCGCGCGGATCAGGGCTTGAATTACACCGTCACGCACAACACCGCTCTCGGACGAGTGACGCTTTTTGCGGTGCAATCGTCGGCGAACGGTGATCTCAAACGCATTGCCACGCGGCCCGACGGCACACAGTCGCAGTCAATCGAACGCGCGAACGGCACGCAAACGTTCGTCGAACCAACGGGCACGACGACGAATGTCACTCAGGGGCCAGACCCGCGTTGGAAAATGCAGTCGCCCCTCGACACATCCGTCAACATCACGACGCCCGGCAGCCTTAGCTTCAACGCGACCTTCGCGCGGGTCGTCATGCTGTCGAATCCGAACGACCCCTTGAGTCTGACGACGCAAACCGACACTTTCAACGTCAACGGGCAAAGCTATACCCGCGTCTTCACGGCGGCAAACAAAACCTTTGCCTTCACGACGCCGACAGGACGGCAGGGCGCAAGCACCATTGACGCGCAGGGTCGCACCACGCAAGAGCAGTTCGGCGGTCTCAACGCTGCTGCCTACGCTTACGACACACGCGGACGCTTGTCCAACGCGACCTTAGGCGCGGGCGCGGAAGCACGCGCGTACAACCTGAGTTACAACAGCGCGGGCTTCCTCGCGTCGTTCACCGATCCGCTCGGTCTCACCGAGAGTTATGCATATGATCCGGCAGGACGCGTCACGCAACAGACCCTGCGCGATGGCAGAGTGATTGGTTACAGCTACGATGCCAACGGCAACCTGACTTCGATCACACCGCCGGGCCGACCCGCGCACACGTTCACTTTCAATGCCTTGAATCTCGGCGCGTCTTATACCGCCCCGAACGTCGGCGGCAGTAGCCAGACGACTTATGCCTACAACCTTGATCGTCAACTGACGACCATCACCCGTCCCGACAGTCAGACCATCAGTCTCGTTTACGACGGCGCGGGCCGCTTGAGCACGCTGGGCGTTCCCGGCGGGCAGTACGGCTTCGCTTACAGCGCGACGACCGGCAACCTCGCGGGCATCACCGCGCCCGGCGGCGGCACGCTCGCCTTCGCCTACGACGGCTCTCTACACACAGGCACGACTTGGGCGGGCACAGTCGCGGGCAGCGTCAGCCGTACCTTCGATAACTTCTTCCGCCTCAACTCGCAGAGCGTCAACGGCGCGAACACTGTCAACTTCACGTATGACAACGACAGCCTGCTCACAGGTGCGGGCAATCTCTCGCTGGCACACAACGCGCAGAACGGACTCTTGACCGGCACGACGCTCGGCAACGTCACCGACTCTGTCAGCTACAACGGCTTCGCCGAAGCGACGAGCTACACGGCGGCTTTCAACTCGACGCAGCTTCTTCAAGAGCAGTACACCTACGACAAACTGGGTCGCGTTTCGCAAAAGACCGAAAGCATCGCCGGCCAGACCAATACTTACGCCTACACCTACGACCAGGCAGGTCGCCTGACCAACGTGACTTTTAACGGCGGCCCCAATCCGACGGTCACTTATGCCTACGACTCCAATAGCAACCGCCTGACTTACAATCTCGGCGGGGTAATCACGAACGGCACTTACGACAATCAGGATCGCCTGACGCAGTACGGCAATACAACTTACATCTACACGGCGAACGGCGAGTTGCAGAGCCAGACCTTAAGCGGGCAAACAACGCAGTACAGCTACGACGTGCTCGGCAATCTCACGCACGTCACGCTGCCCGATGCCACGCAGATTGATTACGTGATTGACGGGCAAGACAGGCGCATCGGCAAGAAAGTGAACGGCACACTCGTGCAGGGCTTCCTCTATCAGAACAAGCTCGCGCCGGTTGCCGAGTTGGATGGCGCGAATAATCTCGTCAGTCGCTTCGTCTATGGCAGTCGGCGTAACGTGCCGGACTACATGATTAAAGGTGGCGCGACCTATCGTCTCATCGCGGATCATCTTGGGAGCGTGCGATTGGTGGTTGATGTCAACACCGGCGCGGTGGCGCAGCGCATGGATTACAACGAGTTCGGCGTCGTCCTGATAGACACAAATCCCGGCTTCCAGCCGTTCGGCTTCGCGGGCGGACTCTATGACAGAGACACGGGCCTCGTGCGCTTTGGCGCGCGTGATTACGACGCGCAGACGGGGCGTTGGACGGCGAAAGACCCCATCCTGTTTGATGGCGGAGATACGAACCTTTATGGATACGTGCTGAACGATCCGGTGAATTTTACTGACCAAACTGGAGAAAAGGGCGTCAGCGTCGGTGCGAACTATTCGTATTCAGACTACGGCAATACCATTACGACAATTCCCGGAGGGGGAGCAATAGTTCAAACGTTTGACGGTCGAAAAATAAGAGTTCCACCAAAGACAAAAATGACTATTCCTGGTATCGGCGGTAACACCATAATTAATACGGGAGCAAAAACTGATCCGACGGGTGGCGGTTCAAGCACTAGCGACGGTAGTCAAACTTCAACTGACGGTTTCGTCATTCCCAAGGAGTATCCAAAGGAGCCGGCACCAAAGCCGGAGCCGGAGCCGGAGAGAAAGGTATCTTGTAAGATTCGGTCTGGCGGCGGGAAAAGCAACGGCAAGTCCTTTCCCGACCTGACTGGAATAAAGTAGGAATTGGATAGAGTAATCGGCAGTCAGGGTCTATTCATTCTCTGGGAGAGGGGCGGCATCCTTCAGTAAAATGAGGCTGCTCAGACCAACACTTCTACGAAGGGGGCATCTTCTCCATGCGCCTGCCGTCCCTCAAGTAGGCTTTAGCAGATGTCCACGACTTCCCCCAGGCACAGGGCCGCCGCTACGACCTGCTGCCCGTCCTGCTCCGGTGCTGCGTCGCCTTGATTCAAGTCAGAAGCGTCAACCTCATCGAAATATCGAGCCTCTTTTCGGGGAGCGCCAAGCCAGCCTCGCACTACAAGCGGGCGCAACGCTTCCTCCGCTTCTTTGAACTCCCTTAGGCGAGCGTGGCGGATTCATTCCGCTTTTTTAGCATAATGCTCTTCAACTGCATAACTTCTAACTTTATAACTCAAACGTTGAATTGGTGAAGGTAGCCCTACAACTGCAATGACTAGACCGGTTTCATGTTGCATGTACGGGTCGCCCTCGTCGAAGATGCGCCCATGAGACCGTACTCACAAGACCTGCGAGAAAAGATCATCCGGGCGCTCGAAGCCGGCGAGACGCAGGAGGAAGTGGCTGACCGCTTCTCGGTCAGCCTCTCCCTGGTCGAGAAGCTGTAGCGGCGCTGCTGACGATCACTGAAGCTGACGCGCTTGCGTGGTTCGCGCACTGCGGTTATCCCGTACACTGACTACTGAACCGCTCTAAACTTCGGCACGCTGGAGAACATTTGGCGGGCGCTCGGCTGCCAGCCGGGCGATGTGCTGAGGCTGGCGGAGGAGAGTAAGAAGGGCAAGCGGCGGAACGTGAGAGGTAACAGAGTTGAATCGTAACGAGAAGGTGACGATGCCGTGCTCCGGATTACGAAGCGCGCGCGCGGTGAAAGGTCGGCTGCGCGGCCCGCGCTCGCCGCGGGCTGTCTGCGTCATTCGCCGAAGCGACGAAAAGTCGTTTGCCGCGAGGTCGCGTCTTTTAGCTGTTGACCCGCGCACGTAGTTTAGCGTAAAAGCACTCTGCCTGCTTTATACGTCACGCGCCTTCTGAAGGCGACCTGAAGACGACGCGAAGCGAAAATCGTCTCTGAGATTCCCTTGCCGGGCCAAAGCAAACAGAAGAGCCGACGCCGGTTCATGCCGGTCAACTACCGCGGGCTGATATTCGACCTCGCGGTCATCGCGGTCAACATCTTTCTCGTGCGGCTCCTGACGCGCCACATCGGGCGGCTTTTGATCCTGTCGTTCTTAAACGACGACGTGCAGGCGGCACACACTTTTCTATACATCATCTTAGCGGCCTTAGCCGCGCAGTTGGTCGGCGCGGCGCTCAAACGCAGGCCGCTTCAGGCGCGTCTGCTCGCGCGCCACGAGGGAGACGCAGGCCCTTTCGGCTGTCTGATGATCCTTCACCTCTGCCTCATGCTCGTCACCGGCTGTGCGGTTGTCGCGCTGGCTCAGACCGAGGCGACGCCCTGGGTGCTGTTTCCGGTCATACTCCTCTGCATAGTCCCGACCGTGTTCGTCTGGCGCGCGATGACACCGTACAGCAAGCCGCCTAAGCCCGATTGGCGCAACTCGCGCGAGGTCGAAACGCTCGCAGACCTG
Organism: Pyrinomonadaceae bacterium; assembly: GCA_036263975.1. Classification (GTDB taxonomy): domain Bacteria; phylum Acidobacteriota; class Blastocatellia; order Pyrinomonadales; family Pyrinomonadaceae; genus QHXN01. Next base: position 35,666 of record DATARW010000002.1, on the reverse strand, counting down.
TGCCTCTTCGCTTACATGCTCGTGAATCTCGCGGTCTGGAACACTGTGACGGCGGGGTCAAACATTCGCGCGGCGGGCGTGGGCGACGCCGTTTCGCGCGCCCTCGGCTTCATCATACTCAGCCCCGTCATCCTCCTCTTCTACCTCCCACCGCGCATTCTCTTCCTCGTCGAAGACTACAAGTACCCCGCGACCTGGATAACCATGACGCTCGCCATCGCGCCCGTCGCATATCGAGTGATTATCGGCACGCCTTTGAAGACGGATTGGTGACGAGCGGGAGCGCGGTAGGTTTGTGAAGCAGGTCGGTACCACCCGCGGTAGCAGGCGGGTGCTGTTACATGAGAGGTGACCCGGCACGCTACCGCGGGCGGTTCAAGTCTCGACAAAAAAGAGACGCCGCCCGTTTCGAGAGCGGCGTCTCTTTAATTTACTCGTAAGGCGTCCCGACTTATCCGAGCAGGCCGCGGAACTTCGCGGGGCCGCCTTCGTAGCCGGGGAAGACCCGGTGCAGGTCTGTGCTCCCCATGTGCTTCGCGGCGATCTCGCCGAACACGTCGCGGAAGTCCGTCGTCAGGGCGAGGTCGCGGCCCTCGAACAGTTGGTCGTCGCGCAGTCCGGGCCACTGGCCGTAAACTTTTCCGCCGCGCACCGCTCCGCCGACGACGAACATGGCGTTGGCGTGGCCGTGGTCAGTTCCGCCCGTGCCGTTCTGCCGGACGGTGCGACCGAACTCACTCATCGTCAGAACCACAACGTCCTGCATGCGCGCGGGGCCGAGGTCTGTGACGAGCGCGTAGATGCCTTGCGAGAACTGCGAGAGCAGGCCCGCGAGTTGCCCGCGCGAGCCGCCTTCGGCGCGGTGCGTGTCCCATCCGCCGACATCCGTAAAGGCTACTTCGAGGCCGACGCCCGCCTTGATGAGTTGCGCGATCTGCATCAGGGCGCTGCCGAACTGCCCGCCCGGATACCGCGCGCCGTTTTCGGGCTTGTACTGCGACGGGTTGACCTTCTTCAGGAAGTCAATCGCCTCGAAGGTCTCCTTGCCCGTGCCGCGCAGCACGTCGTTGACGCTCTGCTCGTAGATGCTCTCGAAGCCGCCCTGCACGCTCGCCGTCTGCGCGCCGCCGCGGATGGTAAAGTCGTTCAGGTTCTGCATGGCGAGCGCGCCGGCCTTGCCCTGCAAAGAGCGCGGCAGGTTCTGCGTCATCGAGATGGCGCGGAAGGGCGTCTGCGTAGGGTCGGGGCGCGCTTGCAGGTAGCGGTTGAGCCAGCCGTCCTGCGTGGATTTGACGCCGGGCGTGGCCGACTCCATGTAGTCTTGCGCGTCGAAGTGCGAGCGCGTGTTGTCGGGCGAGCCGACGGCGTGGACGATGGCGAGCCGACGCTCGTCCCACAGAGGCTTGAACGCCGCGAGCGAAGGGTGCAGGCCGAAGAAGCCGTCGAGGTTGACGACCGATTCCTGTCCGGCCTTGCCCGGCTGCTCGACCGCGATCTGCGGGCGCAGCTCGTAGTAATTCTTCTCGCCGTGCGGCACGACCATGTTGAGGCCGTCAACGGCCCCGCGCTGGAAGATGGCGATCAGGGTCTTGCGCCGACCGTTCGGCGCGACCGTCAGCCCCTGGGCCTGTGCCGCACGCTTCAAAAACGAAGGTGCGCTGCCCACCAGCCCGATGCTCGCCATCGCCAGCCCGCTGTGCTTCAGGAATAATCTGCGGTTCATAACTTCTCACCTCTTGATTTCGCGCCCCGGTGCGGCGCGAAAAACTTCTCTCACAAATTCACGGCTACTGCCGTTGAAACTCCGGCGAGCCGATGATGAGCGCGGCGATGCGCGCCACTTCCGGGTTGCCGACCGTCGCGCCCGCCGTCTGTTGCTCGCGGCGCGCGGGGCCGACGTTCTTCATGCTCGCCGCCGCTTGGTCGGGCATCGCCGTGATGGGCGCGTTCGACTGGTCGGTCAACTGCTTCATCAAGACATCGCGGCTTCTGGGCGAGATGTCGCCCTGCAAGATCACGCCGAGGAAGCGGTCAACGATGCCTCTCTGATCCACCGCACGGCTGCTGTCGGCCTCGTCGCCGACGAATTTCGAGAGGTCAACGCGTGTGCCGGGGATGCGATTCGAGACGAGCGCGAGCGAGAAGTTCAGGCGTTCGAGCAGTGCACCCGTGTTGACCCAGTAGTCCGCCGTGTCGGGGTAGCCGGTCGGCGCGATGTAGCCGTAGAGCGGCTCGCCCATCTTCGCGATCCATTGGACGAGCGCGGGGCGCGCGTCCGTGTCCGCGCCGAGCGTGCGGATGGCGCTCGCAGCCAGCTCGAACGGCGTCTTGATCTTGGCGCGTCGCGCTTCCGGCGAATTGAACTCAGGCGACGAGAAGACGGCGCGCAGCGTGGTCTTAATGTCGCCGTTCGATTTGTGGAAGGCGTCGGCGACTCTCTGGACGAGCGCGGGACTGGGATTGTCCGTGACGAAGTAGCGGCACAGCTTCGTCGCGATGAACTTCGCGGTCGAGGGTTGGGCGACGAGTATGTCCAAGACCTTCTCGCCGTCCGCCACACCGCCGCCCGACGGAATCTTCTGGCCGAGCACAGTCTTTTCGCCGTCGTCATGCAGGCGCGGCGCGAAGAAGAAAGTACCGGCGCGGCTGTCCTGTCCGGCGTCGTCGCCGTAGATGCCGCCGCCGCGCGGCTGGTAGATCGTCCAGCCTGTGAAGGCGCGCGCAACCTCCTGCACGTCCTTCTGCGTGTAGCCGCCGTCAACGCCCATCGTGTGCAGCTCCATCAGCTCGCGCGCGTAGTTCTCGTTGATGCCGCGCTTCACGCGCTGCTGCGGCGGGCGGGGCTGCTGCTGCCCGGCCTGACCCGGCTGCTGCTGTCTCGCCATCGCCGTCTGCTGGCGCGCGCGCGCCTCGCCGTCGCGCATGCGTGCGCCGCCGAAGAGTCCGCCCGGTCGCATCGGCCCGGCCCCGGCTGCGTCGTTCAAGGGTCGGCGGAACTGCGCGCGGTTCACCTGCGCGTTCGGACTCATGCTCTGGAAGTTGTCGAGGTAGAAGAGCATCGCGGGGCTTTTCGCCGTCGCTTCGAGGAGGTCGCGGAAGTTTCCGAGCGCGTTCGGGCGGATCACGTCGCGGTCGTAGGAGGTTAGGAACCAGCGGTCTGCGCCCTTCTGCGCGTAGATGTTGAAATGGTTCTCCCAGAAGTTGACCATCACCTCCTGCAACTGCCGCTCGCTGTAGACGGCGCGCAGCACACGCGACGAGTCAAGCTCGCCCATGATGCGCTGTGGATTCTCAAGCCCGTTCTCTTTCATGTATTGAAAGACAGCCTGACGATAGGCGCGGCGCTGCGGGTCTGCGTCTTGCGCCTGCTGCTTGGCGGCCTGCGGGTTGACCTGCGCGTTCTGCGCCTCGCCGACGATTCTTTCGGCGTCAACGCTCGGCGGGCCGGCCTTGTCCTGCATCGCCTTGTCGTCCTGCGCCATGTTCTGCTGCCCCGGCTGCGGCGTCTGTCCCTGCTGGCGCTGCTGGACGAGCGCGGCGAGGTCGGGCGGCAACTGGCCTGCGCGCTGGAGGCGGCGGAGGAGTTGCGCGGGCTGCGGATACTTCGCCAGCAGTTCGCCGTTCGACATCTGGAGCGTCGGCAAACTCTTGAGCCTCGCCTCCAAAACAGAGTCGTCAATGCTCGAAGGGTTGAGCTGCTGCTCGATGTAGTTCTGAAGTCCCACACGGCGAACGCGCTCCACGTCGCCGGGGCGCGCGCCGAAGCCGAGGCGGTTGAGCACGTGCACGATGCGCTGCTCCTCGGTCAGCTTCTGCGCGGCGGTCTGCTTCGCCGACGAGACTTGCGCGGCGACGCCTGCGACGAAAAGGCTGTTCGTGAAAAGCGCCAGCGCGGCGAGGATTGCGAAGGCGCGCGCGCTACCACGGCGGGCGGATGAAAGGGCGTTCATAACTGACTCCGATCTCTTCAAAACTGTCTTCTCGAACTACCGGCAACCCGTGACTTGCAGGTGCTTTGCATTGGCCGGTGATTTAGACGCACACGCCCGCCCGATAGTTGGAAAAGTTTCAGGGCGCGACGGACGCCCGAAAGCCGCCCCTCGACGCCCTGAATTTCCGGCCCGGAGTACAGTTTAATTGGGTATTCGGCGACTTTAACTAGAACGCCCCATCCCCTCGGCAGGCAACGGAAATGCGAGCTAGCGTTGCGGGCGCGGGTAGCTCACGGGGCTGCGATTGCCGCTCGCGTCAACGGCGCGCACGCCGAAGAAATAGTTGTCCTTCGACATGCCCTTCATGGTGTAGCTCGTCACGCTCCCGACCCGGAGCGAGTGCGTCCACACGGCCTCGGTCGTGTCGCGCCAGACGACCTCGTAGCCGGCGAGGTCTGGCTCCTTGTTCGCGGCCCATTGCAGATCGGTGTCGTTCGTCAGACGCCGAGTCAGGATGTGCACGTCCGAGGGACGCGCCGGGGCGAGCGCGAGCGCGGCGAGCGCGGCGCAGTTCACACGCGCGACCTGCGCGATGTATGCGAAGTCGTCGAACTGCGGCAGGTCGCCGTACTGCACGCCGTTCTCGACGCGGACGTTCTGATGCTGGTGGTTGTAGTTCTCATTCGGCTCCGTGAGGCGCACCGCCGCGTAGCCCTGTTCGAGGAAAGGAATGTGGTCGCCGCCGCGCAGGTAGCGGTCGCGCCGGTAGATCATCGAGACGCGAAAGCCGGGCACGTACTCTTCAGCCGTCTCCTTGATGAAGCGCGCGAGCTGGCGCGACTGCGAGTCGTTCTCGCCGCCGACGCTGCGGCGCGTGTCCGCCTCCTGCTTCGTCTCGTTCGACGGCACGCCCTCGGAGAAGACGCGCACCGTCCGGTTGTCGCGCTCGCCGCCCGCGCCCGTGGAACTGCCGATGATGTCGTTGGTGAACATCGCGTCCACGTTCATGTTCTGCTTCTTCGCCTGCTCGGCGAAGTAGGTCGAGCCGACGAGTCCCTGCTCCTCGCCCGCGACCGCGACGAAGATGATCGTCGCGTCGAACTGCCGCTTCGACATCACGCGCGCCAGCTCCAACACCGCAGCCGTCCCCGAAGCGTCGTCGTTCGCGCCCGGCGCGTCGCACACGGCGTCGGTCGGATTCGTGCACATCGAGTCGTAGTGCCCGCTGACGACGTAAACCCTGTCCTTCGATTCGGCCTGCGCGCCCGGAAGCGTCGCCACGACGTTCGTCAGCTTCGTGGCTTTCTGTATGCGCTGGAAGCGGCCCGACGGCTGCTCGAACGTTTGCAGCTCGACCCTGAGTCGCCCGCCGGAGTCGCGGCTGTACGCTTGCATCTCCTGGTAAATCCAGTCGCGCGCCGCGCCGATGCCGCGCGCCGGGTCGTCCTGCGCCGAGAGCGTGTTGCGCGTGCCGAAACTGACGAGCTTGCGTATGGTGCGCTCGATGTTGCGCGCGTCAATCTCGCGGAGCATCGCGGTGATCTCTGGCCGCGGTCTCGACGCCGCGCCGCCCTCGACGCGACGTTGCGACCTACCGCGCCCCTGCGCGAGCGCGGCGGGCGCGGACGACGCCAAAAGCAGCGCGAGCGATAAAAGCGAGACCAGCGAGAGTCGGAAGGACGGGGCGCGTCTGTTCATTTCTCTTCCCTTCTTCGGCGTGTTGTGTGTTGCTGTGCCGCCTAAGTTAGCGCGGCGCGCAGCGCATAGCAACAACGGAGTCAGCACAGAGAGTTGATTGCCCTCTGTGCTGACTCCGCGTCTCTGTGACCCGTGGTGATTTTTCTCCGCGCCAAAGATTAAAGACGCTAACCCGCCCGCTCCCGCTCACGCTCGACGAGGAGGCGGCGGAGGATTTTGCCTGAAGGCGACTTCGGAATCTGCGCGACGAACTCCACGCGCCGAACCTTCTTGAACGGCGCGACGTGCGCGGCCACGAAGCTCAACACCTCGACCTCCGTCAAGGCGTGCCCTTCTTTGACGACGACGAAAGCTTTCGGGACTTCGCCCGCTTCCTCGTCGGCGCTGGGGATGACCGCCGCGTCCGCGACCGAAGGATGCGTGAGCAGCAGAGCTTCGAGTTCGGCGGGCGCGACCTGAAGCCCCTTGAACTTGATGAGTTCCTTGGCGCGGTCAACGACGTAGAAGAAGCCTTCCGGGTCGGCGTAGCCGATGTCGCCCGTATGCAGCCAGCCGTCGGCGTCTATCGTCTGCGCGGTGGCTTCGGGGCAGTTCAGGTAGCCCTTCATCACCTGCGGGCCGCGCACGCAAATCTCCCCGCGTTGGCCTGTGCCCAACTCCTCGCCCGCCTCGACCGAGACGAGCTTGCACTCCGTGTTCGGCACGCACACGCCGACCGAGCCGGGCTTGTTCCGTCTCGGCGTCGAGACGTGTGTGGCCGGACTCGTCTCGGTCATGCCGTAGCCCTGCACGATGTCGCAGCCGAGTCGCGCCGAGCACTCCTGCGACAGCTCCGCGCCCAGCGGGGCCGCGCCGGAGAAGATCATCTTCAGAGACGAGAGGTCGTAAGAGTCAACCGCCGGGTGCTTGGCGAGCGCGAGCACGATGGGCGGCACGAGATGCGCTAAGCTGACGCGGTAGTCCTGCATCGTCCGGAGCACCTGCTCGAAGTCGAAGCGCGGCAGCGTGACGATGGTCGAGCCGCACCACAGCCCGTAGTTCAAAATCGCCACGAGGCCGTAGATGTGAAACATCGGCAGCACGCAGATGAGCGTGTCGCCCTCCCATTCGTAGCCCGCGCCCCTGAGCTGCGAGAGGTTCGCGACGAGGTTGCGGTGCGTCAGCATCACGCCCTTGCACACGCCGGTTGTGCCGCTCGAATAGGGGAGCACAATCAAGTCCTCGCGCGGCTCTATCGAGACGCGCGCGACGCTGCTGCCGTCTTCCGCCTTCACGCCGTCCGATTCCGCGCCGCCGTCCGGCTCCGGGCCGCCGTCCGACAAAGACGCGAACGCACAAGCGCCCTCCGCCTCGCCGAAGACGAACATCTCCTCGACGCCCGCGCCGCGAGCGACCGCGCGCACGCCTCCGAGCAGTTGCGGGGTCGTGACCAGATACTTCGCGCGCGCGTCTTTGATCTGACGCAAGACCTCTTCGGCTGTGTAGAGCGGATTGATTGGAGTGACGATGCCGCCCAAAGACGCCGCGGCGTGGAAGGCGACGGCGTACTCCGGCGCGTTCGGGCTGAGCAGGGCCAGCACGTCGCCTTTACGGAAACCTCGACGCGCGAGTCCCGCCGCCGTTCTCCTTATCGCCTCGACCAGTTGCGCGTAGGTTGTGACGCGCCCGCTCACGCCGTCAACGAGCGCGGGCTTGTCGGCGAACCGCCCCGCCTGCCCGAAGACGAACTCGGTGAGCGGCACGTCGGGCACGGGCACATCCGGGAAGGGGCTGCGGAAGATCATGGCTGGTAAATGGTAAATGGTGAATGGTAAATGGTGAATGATGAATGATGAATAGCAGTCGAGCGTCGTCCGTGATTGAAGATAATCCGTCCTGGGTAGTAATCGCTCAAGTCGAGCATTGCTCAACTACTATTCACTATTAACCATTCACCATTTACTACCTGATCCGATAGGCGCGACCGCGCATGACGACGATGACTTCGCCGCCGAGTTGTTCGGCGACGCGGCCAACTTCGGGGATGTCCGCGACGAGCGCCCGGTATGCGTCCGTGCCGCGGTGGACGCCGGTCGAAGGCATCGAGGACTTGTAGTTGACATCAACCCACGCGCCGCCCACGCGCCGGAAGCGATGGCCGGCGACGCCGCGCGTCTCTTCGGAGCGCGCAACCTCGTCGTCCTCCGTTCGCGCGCTCGACTTGTCGGCGGAGCCTGCGCGTCGCGTCGCGGGCGCGTCGCTGCCGCGCTCCGTCTTGTCGCGGTCTTCCCTCGGAGTGGACGCGAGCGCGCCGGAGCGCGCGCCGTTACTGGAAGCGCCGCCCGAAGCGTTGTTCGTGGCCGAGCGCGTCTGGTTGCGCGAGTCGTCGGGCGATACGATGTCGAGATTGCGCTGCTGGTTCGAGCGAAGTTTCGACTGCTGCGCCGCCTGGTCGTTCGAGGCGACCTGTTCCTGTGAAACGGACACGCGGTCGCCCTTCTCCTTGTTCTCGTTCTTCGCCGCCTCGGACGGCTCGTTCGCCGCGGGCTTCGGAGCGAGCGCGGCGGAGACGGCAGCCTCCTTCTTCTCGTCCGTGGCCGGCGGCGGCGTTGATTCGCCACGCTTCGGCTCCTCCGCCGTCACCGTCTCCGTCTCGCCTTCTGCGTTCGGCCCTCTCGCCCCTTGAACCACGCGCGGAGCGCCGGCAGGGGCGTTGGCCGCGGCTTCGTCCTGAGCGTTGGCGTTCGCATTGTCCGAAGAGGCGTCGCCGACGTTCACGCTCACGTTCGCGTTCGACGACTGCATGCCGCCGACCGCATCGTTCTGTTCTTCGACGCGCGCGGCCCCCCCGCGCCTCGCCTGTTCGCTCGACGCACGGCGCGCGAGTTCTTCGTTGCCGCGCCGCGAGCGCAGCGCGACGAAGGAGACGGCGGCGACGAGGCAGAGCGCGACGGCGGGCGCGACGTAGCGCAGCACGCGCGGCGCGAAGAGCGCCGAAAGCCACACGCGACTGCGCGCAGGTCTTGCCGGTTCGACTTGAGTTGCGGCGGCGCGCTTCTCAAGCTCGCCTCCCATGCCCGCCGCGCGAGAGAGGCCGACGACGAGGCCACGGCACTCCCCGCAGTCGGCGAGGTGCGAGACGGCGGCGAGGCGCGCTGGCGGCGGCAGAGCGCCCTCGGCGAAGGCGCTCAACTCGTCCGCGTCGAGATGCGCTGCCGACGGAGCGGCGCGCGCGCCTTCGCCGACAGCGCGCGCCTCCGCCGCCGCGCCACCGTGACGGCGCAGCAGCGAGTCAATCCCTTTGTCGAAGTCCTCTTTCATCTCACACCGAAAATTGACGCCACGCGGCGTTCATTCGTTGAACGCGTCGCCGCCTCAAACTTGCGCCGCGCGTGCCGCGCGAGTTCGCGGCGGCGCGGAGCCGGAGAAGGCCGCCGACCGGAGTCGGACGCGTGTGACAATCAACACGCGCTCGGCTTGTGCGACAGTCAACACGCGCGACGCCGTTCACTCGAACACCTCGTCGCGCTTCTCGCCGGCCGCCGCCGTCTCGGTCGCGAGCATCGAGCGCAGGTCTGCGTCCGTCTGCGAGTGCGCGGCGAGCGTGCGCGCGACCTCCTCGCGTGTCCACTTGTGCTCGCCTGCGAGAATGGCTTCGACGCGCCGACGAATCTCCGCGTGCAGACGCGTGAGCCTGCGGCTCGCCGTCGCCTCGTGGACGCCGAGCACCGCGCCCGCCTCCTTCAGACGCAGGCCGTCGAAGTAGTAGAGCTTGACGAGCAGGCGATCTTCCGCGTCGAGCGCGGCGAGCGCGCGCGCGAGCGCCGCTTCGACGGCGTGCGCCGCGTCCCGTTCGGCCAGCACGCTTTCGGGGTCGCGCGGCACGTTGGGCCTCCACCCGTCGCCCTCTTGAACCTCAGCCGCCGCGCGGTCGAACTCCGATGCCTCCTCCGTCTGCACGAGCCGCGACGTGCGCCGGTGACGATCAACCGCGAGCTGGCCGACGACGGCGCGCAGCCAGCCGCCGAGAGAGCCACAACCGGAATAGTAGGCGAGCTTGCCTGCGGGCCTGCCGTCGGCGCGCTCGCGCAATCCGTAGAGTTCCGCCCAGACCGACCCGGCCAGTTCTTCGGCCTCCGACTCGCCCGCGCTCGACGTGCGCGCCGCCGAGAGCACGGTCGCGCGGTACTGCTCGACCAACTCGTTCCAGGCCGCTTCGTCGCCGCGCTCGCACGCCGTGACCAGCAGCAGCTCGTCGGCGCGCAACGCGTCAACGAACGCGCCGACTTCCTTCGCGGAAGCTTCGGGCCGGTGGCGCAGCAGGTATTTCTCGACCGTCGAGCGCACGCGCGCCGCGACCGCACGCACATCGAGCGCGTGCCCGCTCGACGCGCGCGCCAGCAGGCGCTCCGCACCCTCGACGATGAGTTGTTCGACGTTTGACGGCATCTCCGTCACGACCGCCTCAGCGGCTTCACCCGACCGCGCGCTATGCTACCACGAACCGGCGCGCGCGGCTCGCAACTTCCGACTTTTGACACGCCCGGTGAAATGTTGAATGATGAATGATGAATTGAAGGCGGGTGTTGGGTGTTAGGTGTTGGAAAAACATTCCAGCACCCAGCACCTAACACCAAACACCCATTCATCATTTCGCTTCCATGCTCCGCGTCACCGAAATCTTCCGCTCGATTCAGGGCGAGTCCACGCACGCGGGCCGCCCGTGTACGTTCGTGCGTTTGACGGGCTGCCCGATGCGCTGCACCTGGTGCGACAGCGAGTACACGTTCAACGGCGGCGAGCGCATGTCAATCGAGGATGTGATGCGGCAGGTGCACGCCTACGGTTGCCAGCTCGTCGAAGTGACGGGCGGCGAGCCGCTGGCGCAGAGGGAGGCGTTCGCGTTGATCCGCCGCCTGTGCGACGAGGGCTTTGAGGTTTTAATCGAGACCGGCGGTTACGTCTCGACCGCGGAAGTGGACGAGCGCGCGCGCGTCATCCTCGACGTGAAGTGCCCGGCGTCGGGCGAAGCGGAGCGCAACCACTGGCCGAACCTCGAACGCCTGCGCGCAGACCGCGACGAGGTCAAGTTCGTCGTCGCCGACCGCGGCGACTGGGAGTTCGCGAGAGATGTCATCGAAAGATATGATCTCCAGCGCCGCGCGCTCGCCGTGCTCGTCTCGCCAGTCTGGGGTGTGACGGATTTGAAAGAGCTGGCCGACCTTGTCGCGTCAAGTGGGTTGAACGTGAGAATGCAGTTGCAGCTCCACAAGTACATCTGGGGGCCGGAGGCGCGCGGAGTCTGAGAGCAAGGATGAAGGCGGAAGGATGAAGGATGAAAGCGCGACTGCCGCGGCAGCCCGCTTTCGTCTGAAACCTTTCATCCTTCCGCCTTCATCCTTCATCCTTCATCCTTGCTTTTTATGGGCGGATTCGACGAGAAAGCTTTCGACAGTCCGGCGGATGAGGTCGAAGAGTCGGATGAGACAGGGCTTGCCGATAAGCCCGACTCATCGCTCATCGCTCATCGCTCATCATTTGATTTAGCCGTCTGCCTCGTCTCCGGCGGCATGGACTCGTGCGTAACGGCAGGCATCGCGCGCGCGGAGAACCGTGAGCTTGCGTTCCTGCACGTCTCCTACGGCCAGCGCACCGAGGCGCGCGAGCGGCGTGCGTTTCTTGAACTCGCGGACTTCTACGGCGTCGCGCGTCGGCTCGTCGTCTCGCTCGAACACCTGGCGCGCATCGGCGGCTCTTCTTTGACCGACCACGCAATCCCCGTCGCGGAAGCAGACCTCGCCTCGCGCGAGGTTCCGACGAGCTACGTCCCTTTTCGCAACGCGCACCTGCTCGCCGCGGCGACGAGTTGGTCGGAGGTAATCGGCGCGCGGCGCGTCTACATCGGCGCGGTGGCCGAGGACTCATCCGGCTACCCCGACTGCCGACCCGAATTCTACGAAGCCTTTCAAAGAGTCGTTGACGCGGGCACGCGACCGTCCACGCACGTCGAGATCAGAACGCCCGTCATCCACATGCGCAAGGCCGAGATCATCCGCCGCGGCGTCGAGCTGGGCGCGCCGCTTCAGTTGACCTGGTCTTGTTATCAGGCAGAGGAGAAGGCTTGCGGGCACTGCGACTCGTGCGCGCTGCGCCTGCGCGCCTTCCGCGAGGCAGGGCTTGAAGACCCCATCGTCTACGCTTAAAAGCTCGCAAATCTCGTGGCTCTGCTGCTAAAATAAGGCGCGGAAACCGACAACTGACCGGGGCGCGCTCGCATCTTAAGCGCGGCCTCTAAATCCGGGGAAGCGCCAGCAATCATCAGACCGTAGGAGACCACTACCATGCGTTTCAAGCTACTACTTCACGCCTTCGCAGCCGCCGTCGTGCTGACCGCCTGCGGCATCATCGGCACGGCGCAGGTGACGCAGATCAACGGCAAGGTGACGCTGAAGCAGGCGGACGGGACAATCGTCCCAATCGTCGGCGCGCAGATAGACATCTACCGCACGGACATCAAGTGGGAAGACCACATCAAGACCAACAAGAAGGGCGAGTACCAGCACGCGGGCATCCCCTTCGTCGGGACTTACACGCTCGTCGTCAGCGGGCCCGGCGCGCGCCCGTCCTACATCAGCGACGTTCGACTCTCGCAGCGCCCGACCAACGACTTCCAACTCGACCCGGGCGACGGCTCGCGCCTGACGCTCGACCAGATCAAGACGGCGGGGGCCGCCGCGGGCGGCGGCAAGTCCTCCGGCGGAGGCACGCCCGCAATGAGTAAGGAGGATAAGGCTAAGGCCGAAGAGTTGAAGCGGCAGACGGACGAGGTCAACAAGAAGAACGAAGAGATCACGAAGAGCAACGATGCCGTCAACCGAACCTTCAAGGCCGGCAACGATGCCCTGGCCGCAGGGCATCTCGACGAAGCCATCGCGCAATATCAGGAGGGACTCGCCGCGCGACCGGAAGAGGCCGCGCTCCTGATTAATCTGTCCGAGGCGCTGCGCCGACGCGGTGTCGAACGCTACAACGCCGCGATCAAGTCGGCGGACGACGCAGCCAAGACGCAGGGCTTCGACGCGGCCAAGAAAGACTGGTCGGACTCGGCCACAGCCGCCAGCAAGGCCGTCGAACTCGTCAAGGCCGCCTCGCCCACAGGCGAGAACGTCAACCAGGCCGCCTTCACTCAGAACAAGAATGCGGCCATCGCCTCTCGCGCCCTCGCCATGCGCCTCGTGGCGACGAAGGTTGACCAGACCAAGGCCGCGGAGGCGCTCGCTGCCAACCAGGAGATGATTGCCGCAGAACTCGACCCGGCCAAGAAGTCGAAGGACAGGGGCGAGACTTTGCAGATGCTCTTTGACGCAGGCGCAACCGATCTGGCCGTCGCCGAGGCGCAGAAAGTTCTCGCCGAAAACCCGGACGACATTGACGCGAACCGCATCATGGGCCTCGCGCTGTTCGCCTCCGGCGACAAGGCGAAGTTCCAGCAGGCCGCCAACTACCTCCAGCACTACGTTGACAAGGCTCCCGACACCGACCCTCTGAAGGCTTCGGCCAAAGAGTCGCTCGAATACCTGAAGACCGCAGAGAACGTCAAGCCTGAGAAGACCCCGACGCGCAGCACCAACGGACGCAAGCGCCCGTAAACCGCTCTAACGCCCGAATCCTTCAGGAAAAGCCGCGCCCGCAGACAAACGGGGCGCGGCTTTTCCTTTCTTTTCGCCCTCCCCATCAACTGTCTTGACAGTCGTATCTTTAAACAGTAACATGCAATAGGCAACGGTGTTGACCACGTTTGCCTTTTCGCCAAACTGTGCGGTGGCGAATCTCTTTTCAACACAGCTTAGCCGCCCCGCCTACTTTCGCAGTTCTTAACCACGGAACGCTCCAAGATGTCAGCCAAACTCGGCGAAATCCTCGTCCGCGAAAACCTCCTGACCCCTCAGCAACTCCGCGAGGCGCTCGAATTCCAACGCGAGCACGGGGGCCGTCTGGGCTTCAACCTCGTCAAGATGGGGATGGTCTCCGACGACATGATTACCGCCGTGCTCTCGCGCCAGTACGGCGTTCCTTCCGTCAACCTGGAGCTGTTCGACATTGACGATTCGGTCATCCGGCTCATCCCGCGCGAGGTGGCCGAGAAGTATTCGGTGCTGCCGCTCTCGCGCGTCGGCGCGACCCTGACGCTGGCGATGGTTGACCCGACGAACGTCTTCGCGATGGACGACATCAAGTTCATGACGGGGTTGAACATCGAGCCGGTGGTCGTCTCCGAGGCGAGCGTGCAGGAGGCGATTGCGAAGTATTACTCGCAGTCGCGCGAGATCGAGCTGGCGCGCGATTTCGAGGAGAGCACCAACGGCAACGGCAACGGCAACGGCAACGGGCACCACAGCTCGCTTCCCGACTCGACGATGACGCTCGACCAACTGGACTTCGACACGGAAGGTGCCGAGGGGTTGGAGGTCATAGACGAGGACGAGGAGATTGACCTCACGAACCTGACGCGGATGAGCGAGGACGCGCCCGTCGTCCGCCTCGTCAACGTGCTCCTCTCCGACGCCCTCCAGCGCGGCGCGTCCGACATCCACATCGAGCCTTACGAGCGCGAGATGCGTATACGCTTCCGCATAGACGGCGTGCTCTACGACGTGATGCACCCGCCGATGCGCCTGCGCGATGCGCTCATCTCGCGCGTCAAGATCATGTCGAAGCTCGACATCGCCGAGAAGCGTCTGCCGCAGGACGGGCGCATCAAGATCAAGCTCAAGGCGCACGGGCGTTCGCGCGAACTGGACTTCCGCGTCTCGACGCTGCCGACGCTCTTCGGCGAGAAGGTCGTGCTCCGGTTGCTCGACAAGGAGCGTCTGATGCTCGACATGACGAAGCTCGGGTTCGAGCCGGAGTCGCTCGTCAAGTTCCAGCGCAACATCTCGAAGCCCTACGGCATGGTGCTCGTCACAGGCCCCACCGGCTCAGGCAAGACGAACACGCTCTACTCCGCTTTGCAGTCTCTGAACACGCCGGAGACGAACATCATGACGGCGGAAGACCCTGTGGAGTTCAACCTGCTGGGCGTCAATCAGGTTCAGATGAAGGAGCAGATCGGCCTGAACTTCGCCGCGGCGCTGCGCTCCTTCCTCCGGCAAGACCCGAACATCATCCTCGTCGGCGAGGTGCGCGACTTCGAGACCGCCGAGATCGCCATCAAGGCCGCGCTCACGGGCCACCTCGTCCTCTCCACGCTCCACACCAACGACGCGCCCTCCACCATCTCCCGCCTGATGAACATGGGCATCGAGCCTTTCCTCGTCGCCACTTCTGTGAACCTCATCCAGGCGCAGCGCCTCATCCGCCGCATCTGCAAAGACTGCAAGGCGGAGCACACGCTGCCGCCCGAAGCCCTCATCGAGGTCGGCTTCACGCCTGAAGAGGCGCGGCAGCTCAAGACCTACAAGGGCGCGGGCTGCGCGAAGTGCAACAACACGGGCTACAAGGGACGCATCGGCCTCTACGAAGTGATGGAGGTGACGGACGAGGTTCGCGAGTTGATCCTGATCGGCGCGTCGGCTCTGGAGCTACGCAAGCGCGCCATCGAGGACGGCATGATTACGCTGCGCGAGTCCGGCCTGCACAAGATCAGGGGCGGACTCACCACGCTCGAAGAAGTGGTGAGGGAAACGGTGGCATAGGCAATGAAGCGCATTCTTTACATCTTGCTCGTCGTCCTCGCGCTCGTCGCGAGCGGCCTGCCCATCACGGAATCTCTCGCCAAGTGGAGCCGCCGCGCCGCCGCCGCCGGTCATCACCGGCATCACCGTCGGCACTCGCGCGCATGGTGGCGCAAACACCGCGCGCTCATGCGCTCGCGCCGCGAGCGCGCCGAGCAGCGACAGCAGCAACAGCAATCCGCGGCGTGCCAAACGGTCGCGTCGAACACGGCCCTGCCCGCTGCGGGCGCGCGCGTCCTTGTCATAGACAACGCGCCCCTGCGCTTCAGCGCCGTCGTCGCCGACGCGGGCGTCGCGCGCCTCTCTCAGTTTCCCTTCGACTTTCAGGTGCCGCGCACCTGGACGCCGATGGGCAAAGCGCCCGCGGGCGTCGCGGCCTACAGCATGCAGACTGCGGACGGTCGGCAGGCGGGTGTGGCAATCGTCTCCCCCGTCTCTCTGTCTGCGTCCGACCTCGCCGCCGCTCCCTCCTCGGCGCGCACGAAGTTAATCGGCGGTCTGCCCATCGCCGCCCTGCGGCGCACGGTCATTGACCGAATGGTGGCCGAGGGCGGCTGGGTTGCCAACGACGCCGTCCGCGAAGTGCACGGGCGGCGTGTCCTCGTCGTCACCGCCGAGACGGGCACGCCGGGCGCTCCCTCGAAGACTTGGACTTTCTACTTCACGGAAGTTGACGGTCGCGTCTACAGCCTCGCGACGACGACGCCCTTCGAGTTCACAGGGCCGGTCGCCGCTGGCTCCGAGCAGTTAATGGCCTCGTTGCGGCCCGCCGGGAATCGCAGCATGGCTTCACAGAAGTGAGCAGATGCGCTCGGCGGGTCTCCAAGACGTAAGACGACCAATAGCCGACGATGCAAACGACTTCAGCCGGAGTCGGCTGAAAGAGACAAGGAAAGGTTATGGCCGGTCAAGAACAGACACAGGAGACGCTCTCGCTCTCGGACTTGCTGAAGAAGCTGATCGAGGCGGGTGGCTCGGACTTACACCTGACGACGAACACGCCGCCGCAGGTGCGCGTGGACGGGCACCTGCGCCCCATCGAGGGCACGCGCACGCTCACCTCCGCCGACACGAAGTCGCTGGCCTACAGCGTCCTGACCGACGCGCAGAAGCATCGCTTCGAGGAGGCGCTTGAACTCGACTTCTCGTTCGGCGTGCGTGGCCTCTCGCGCTTCCGCGCCAACCTCTTCAACCAGCGCGGCGCGGTCGGCGCGGTCTTCCGCGCGATACCTTACGAGATCAAGGACTTCAACGAACTGGGGCTGCCCACGGTCGTCTCGCAGCTTTGCGACCGCCCGCGCGGACTCATTCTCGTCACCGGCCCCACGGGGTCGGGCAAGTCAACGACGCTGGCCGCGATGATTGACAAGGTCAACCGCGAGCGGCACGAGCACATCGTGACCATCGAAGACCCGATAGAGTTCCTGCACGCGCACAAGTCTTGCATCGTCAACCAGCGCGAGGTCGGGGCCGACACGCGCGGCTTCGCCGAGGCGCTCAGGACGGCGCTCCGGCAAGACCCGGACGTTGTGCTCGTGGGCGAGATGCGCGACCTCGAAACCATCGAGTCGGCGCTGCGGATCGCGGAGACGGGCCACCTCACCTTCGCCACGCTCCACACCAACTCCGCAGCGACCACCATCAACCGCATCATTGACGTGTTCCCCTCCGCGCAGCAGTCGCAGATACGCGCGCAGCTCTCGATGGTCTTGGAGGGCATCCTCTGCCAGACGCTCATTCCCCGCGTGGACGGGCGCGGGCGCTGCATGGCGCTGGAAATCCTCGTGCCCAACCCGGCCATCCGCAACCTCATCCGCGAGGACAAGGTGCATCAGATTTACTCGATGATGCAGACCGGCCAGGGCAAGCACGGCATGCAGACGCTCAACCAGTCGCTCGCCACGCTCTACCACAAGCGGCTCATCTCGATTGAGGTCGCGATGCAGCGCTCGTCGAATCCAGACGAGCTGCGCGACCTGATCGAACACGGCGCAGGCATCAACAACGGCAACGGCGCGGGCAACCCGCCCGGCCAGCCGAGGCCGCATCCCTCGCCCTACTCACAACCCCGCCCCGTCGGCGTCCGCCCCAACGCCAGGTAACAAAAGAAGATGATTGAGTGATGAGTGATGAGTGATAAGAAAAAGCTGAAGCATTTTGTCATCGCTCATCACTCATCACCTATCACTCATCACTAGGAGTTAACCCATGCCCACTTACGTCTTCAAAGGTAGAAACCGACTCGGCGAGGTGATCGTCGGCGAGCGCCCAGCCGACAGCCGCGAGGTGCTGCGCCAGCTCCTCAGACGCGAGCAGGTGATGCTCACCTCCGTCAAGGAGAAGGGGCGCGAGATCGCGGTGCCGAAGATCGGCGGCGGGCGCAAGAAGGTCAAA
Source organism: Pyrinomonadaceae bacterium (assembly GCA_036263975.1). Taxonomy (GTDB): domain Bacteria; phylum Acidobacteriota; class Blastocatellia; order Pyrinomonadales; family Pyrinomonadaceae; genus QHXN01. Next base: position 17,929 of record DATARW010000002.1, on the reverse strand, counting down.
GCCAAAGAGCTGGCGATATTCACGCGCCAGTTCTCGGTGATGATAGATGCGGGCCTGCCGCTCGTACAGTGCCTCGAAATCCTCTCGCAGCAGCAGGACAGCAAGCACTTCGCGCTGGTCTTGACGCAGACGCGTCAGGACGTTGAGGAAGGCTCGACGCTGGCGGCGGCGATGGCCCGCCACCCCAAAATCTTCGACCAGCTCTTCGTCAACATGATCGAGGCGGGCGAGGCGGGCGGCATCCTCGATCTCATCCTCCAGCGCCTTTCGACCTACATCGAGAAGATCGTCAAGCTGCGCCGCGACGTGATCTCGGCGATGATCTACCCGGCGGCGGTCGTCGTCATCGCGATTGCCGTCGTCGCGGTCATCATGGTCTTCGTCATCCCCTCATTCCAGAACATCTTCACGGGCCTGCTCGGCCCCGGCGAGCAGCTCCCGCTCCCGACGCGCATCGTCGTCGGCGTCAGCGACTTCCTCGCCGGCATCGGCGGCCTCGTCATTCTGGCCGTCATCATCGCCGCGATCATCGGGGTGCGCGCCTACTACAAGACGCCGAAGGGCCACCGCCTGCTGGATGGGCTGATGCTCAAGGTGCCCATCTTCGGGATGATCTTGCGCAAGATTGCCGTCGCGAGATTTTCGCGCACGCTGGCGACGCTCCTCTCTTCGGGCGTGCCCATCCTCCAGTCGCTCGACATCACAGCGCGCACCGCCGGCAACGTCGTCCTCGAAGAGGCCATCAGCAAGATACGCATCGGGGTGGAGCGCGGCGAGTCGGTCGTCGAGCCGCTGCGCGCGACCGACATCTTCCCCAACATGGTTGCCCAGATGGTCGGCATCGGCGAGCAGACAGGCGCACTCGACGCCATGCTCGGCAAGATCGCAGACTTCTACGAGCAGGAAGTGGACTCGGCCATCGCCAGCCTCCTGACGCTCATCGAACCAGTCATGATCGGCTTCCTCGGCGTCACCATCGGCTCCATCGTCATCGCGATGTACCTCCCGCTCTTCACGCTCATCGGCAAGATGGCGAACAGTCACTGACCCCCTTGGAGGGATGTGATTGTGGAAGGAAAATAATTAGCGTCCCTAGAAAATAATTACCGTCTCCAAGGAAAAATTAGCGTCCCTACAGTCATTCCGGAAAATAGTCTTGCCTGCAGAATAAAGTGCCGGTTTAGGACCAGCAGAAGCGAACGTCCACGCTAGGACTTGCCTGCCTCCAGTCAGCCGCGGATTGAGTTTTCAGCGGCATCGCCCCGCTTTGCCGTTTCCGCCTTGCAAAGAGTTGGCGATGACGCCGCACAGGACGATGACGCCGGCGATCAAGCCGACGGCCTTGAGAGCCTCGCCCGCCTCCGGGTACTGCGGCTCGACCTTCACCCCCAAGTCGTAAACTGCGCGGCAGTCGGGGCAGACAATCCCTACGCCCGCGAGGAGCAGCGGCAACCAACTCGGCTGTGAGAAGAGTGTGTGTGGGCACTGATGCAGCACGCCCCCGTCCCGCCCGCAGCACGAAGTCACCAGCGCCTGCGACCCGTCCGGGTAGTAGCCCGCCGACGTTAGTGTGGTCATCTTGGAGCACTTCCCGCAGTAGCTTTGCATTCCTTGTCCGTTCATCGAAAAACCTCACTCGCTAATGTTCTCAGCGGACCGCACAGGCGGCCTTCACCGGGCAGCACTTTACGCGCGCGGCGGGCGTGGCGTACAGGGAAAATTCGGGCGCGAAATCTTCCGGCTGAAAGTCGTGCGCGGTGAGTGGCTTAGGCGGTTTTCGGGGCTCCACCTTCGTCGCTTTTCGGACCCTCGGCTTCGTCCTCGCCGAAGATTTCGGCCATGAGCGCCTCGAAGCCTTCCTGCGCCGTCGCCTCGGCCCGCCGCTTCTGGCTGAGGAAGGTCTGGTACTTTTTGCGCGCGTCTTCTTTGCGCTCGTTGATCCAGTCTTCAAGGTATTGCGGGCCCCGCGCCTCCAGTTCTTGCCAGTGCGGCTCGCCGATCTTGGAGGCGCGCGCGATCCGCAGGGCCGTCTCCCAAATCTGCCCACTCTCCTCCTTCGTCGGCATGCGCTCGCGTGCTACGGCGTACCGGATGCCGATGTAGAAGGTGTAGACGATGCTCTCCGGCGTCCGCACCCCGCTGAACACGTACGTGTCCGCCATCTGAGCGAAGGTCGCGAACTCGGCCCCCTTCTTCAGCAGCGGCTCGGCTAACTCTTTCACTTCCGCGCGCGTGGCGCTGTCCTCCGGCCCCAAAAGCTGGCGCAGGTCGAAGCCCTGTGACACGGCTAAGTTGAAGATGGAGTTGCGGATCATGGCAGGCCCGCGCAGCGCCAGCGCCACCCCGCGCAGTATCGTCGTCTGGTCCAAGGCGGCGTTGAGGAGCGCGAACATGAAGATGGCCGACTCGAACGAGATGTTCTTGGCGGGGCGCGGCCCGGGCCGTTTCTTACCTTTCCGGTTTGTAGGTTTCTTGCTCATTGGAGCGCGCCTTTCGGTTAGCCGACGGGGAGTGCTTCACTTCAAAATACCTAGCGCCCTTAACTCTCTTCTGATGCCCTCGCCCGCGCTCTCTATCCCGTCGGTGATGTCGATGTACTCGATCCCGATGATGTCGGACGGTATTTCGACCGGGCCCTTGTGCAGCAGAAGAACCCTGCCGCTCTCCCTGCCCAACTTTCCGAGGAAGAAGCCCAATTCCAAGATGACGTTCTGCCGCGCCCTGCGCTTTTGGCTGTCGGGTTCGGACGGGTCCGCGACGTGGTCGTCCGGGGTGAGCAGGACGAAGACCAATTCGGCGGCCTCCGCCTCCCTCTCAAACTTCTCGATCAGCGTCTTACCGAGGCCGGGCATTTGCCGCAGCACGACCGGCTCGCCTAGCCTCAGAGTGTTTTGCAGGTAGTCTTTCAACTCGTAAAGGCTCTGGTGATCGTGGCCGTGGACGATGAAAGTGCGTACCTCCCACCCCCCGGTCTCTTCGCTACGAGAGGGTGCGCCGGTCATGGCTTCTCCGAGGCTCCGCAACACGCGTTCGATCTTTATAGCCCTCTCAGCGTGCTCCGGGTTGTGGACCAGCGGCAGCCCTGTGTTTTCCAACTCCTTCCGGGCCTTGAGTATGGCGGCCTTTCTTTTATTCAGTTCCGCCGTCATCTTCTCGGCCAAGTCCCTGTTGAACTCGACGAGCTTCTCGGCGACCGAGGCGGCGTACTGCTCGACGAGGTTGGCCCGGTAATCCAACTTGCGCTTCAGCGCCCCCTCCTCGTCCTCGGGGGATAGCATGAGCCTGATATTTATGCGGGCGCGCTTCTTGTCAAGAAACGCCAACGGGTACCCGTCAACAGCCGGCCTCTGACTACGCACTTCCTCAAGCCATTCCGGGTCCCTTTCCACGGGGATGAAGAAGGAGTGGTTGGTCTGCCCGATTTTTCTGTCGAACGACTCGTCCACCGCTTCGATGATGAGTTCATCGGCGACCATCAAGTCCCGCCGGAGGATGGGCGGCGCGACCGCGAACTCCCTGATAATTTGTGTGAGACACCCGCCGTCGCACCGCAAAACGTCTTCTTTGGAGAGTTTGCTGACATATATGAGGGCGTTATTTAACCGCTCCTCCAGCTTGTGCGTTAGGCTGGTATGAACGAATAGCGGCGGTTGTTCGCTCACGGGTTTACTACCTTTGATTGTTAAATTGCCCTTGACCGTAAGGTCAGTTGATCAGTGGTGCGCTGCTCATTATAGTCGCAGTTAGTATCTCACTCTCAAGCTAAGTCCCACACACTAAAATAGCTCCACCGATTCGACCCGCCGGACCAGTGTCTTTCTCTCCGTATCATCATCCGAGACGTAATCGATAAACCACTTGGAGAGCGTCAGGAACTCCCGGCGGTCGATCAGGTCGGCGTAGCGGAAGCGTTCCAGCTTTGCGTGGCGGGAGAAGTAGATTCCTCCGTGTGTAACTGTCGGCGCCCCCGAGGCCGTCGAGCCTCCCTCTTCGCAGGCGGCCAGCAGCATGCGGTAGCCTACGAGTTGGTGTAGTTGCGCAGCCGTCACCTGATAATACTTTGTGGTCTTAATGTCGATGAGCGTGTCGTCGATGACGAAATCCGCGTCCGCCCCGTGTACGAGCAAGGAAGCCTCGCCGAAGGTCGGGTTGAGTGCCGCCCGGCTCTTGGCAATAATCATTTCTCGCGGCACAGCCCGCACGAGCCTCATGCAATCTTCCACCTCGTACCGGAGCGGCGCCCGCAAGTAGTCAACGACAACCGTCTCCGGGCCGGTGCGGTAAGCCTTATCCAGCGCGGCGAGGTAGAGGGCGGCGCGGGCCAGTTGCCGCGTAAACACTTTCGTGCGGAGGAATTCCCGGTATAGCTCGCGGGCGCGCGCGACCCCTTTGCGCGCCTGTTCGAGCGAGAGGCCGGGCGGCAACTCTTCCTCCTCGCACTCCATCAACTTAACCGCTATCTCGGCCACCCACGGCTGCTCGGCGACGAGTCCTTGGTTGCAGGTCGCGATGCAGAAGCGCAGGCAGTAATCGAAGGCGGTGCCGACGAGGGCGTAAGAGTAGTGGTAACGGGGCGGAGCGACCATCGTTGCCGCGGCTTGCGGCTGCGGCGACGGAACACGGATGTATTTGTTGAATTCTGCCGCGACTTCCGGGTGAGAGAGGATTTCCGTGAGGCTCATGTGGCAACTCCGTTTAAGGTGCGGTTCCGCGCTCGGATACACGCTGCCGCATTTTTTCTTCAGTCCTTCTGCCGCTTAGGGCTCCGGGCAGGACACCCGATGCAGTACCTCTCTTTGAAGGCCGAGATCCCATCTTTCCAGTCGGCGCTATCGCCGCCCAATTCGTAGTTAAACTTCAGGCAAATACACCGCGAAGGAGAAGCCGCACTTGACTGCACGCCGCGGGCTCGTGCGCGGAGACCTTCTTGGATGAGATCGATGTGACGACACCATTCCAGCCGCTCGCGAGCGACGTCACGGAGCGCAAATGCTTGGAGTTCCACGGCGGGCAGCATTTCGGGCGGAAGGCCGAGCGCCTCGTGGGACTCTCGGGCGAACCTTAGCAGCATCTCTTCAGGCCCGCTCACTATGCTGTAGTCCGGGTCCTCGGCAAGCTGCGCACTGACCCACGCCTCCGCTCCTTCGGCCAGTGTGTGCCCTGAGAGGATGTCCTCGGCATGAGAGACGATTCCTGCGTAATCCATGGCCTGAGCTTTTGGCAGGACGTCTTTCGCAAGCTCACGAGCTGCGGTCTCTTGTTCGGCAAAATTGAAGAGGTCGGCGAGCGCCAGCTTCGCGCGCAACTCCCCCTCTAATTGCCCCGCCTGCGCGTGAACCTTCATCGCCCGCTCCGCGTCCGCCATTGAGGCGTGCAGCCATTTCTGCGAAATCTCCACGCTCGCATTAAACATAAAGGCGAGCATCTTGGAATTGGCTAAATAGCCTGCTTTGACCGTCGTCTTTATGAGCAACGCGTTGGCAAAAACGAGAGGGTTGTTGGAGGCGACAGCGTCCCGCAGAAGTGGCTCCAAACTGTCCTCCCACCGGTAGTAATTTTCTTGTTGCGCGTCCAGCACTTGTTCGGGGTTGACGTCGCTGCCCAAAGCCTTGATAAAGTTATTGTGAGCTATGTCGGAGTAAGAGGTGATAATCGATTGATGGCCCTCGGCCTCGGCTAATAGCAAGCGGACTAATAATTTGAACGGATCGGCCACGTCTAGCCCCAATATCTCGTTAGCGACGGCACGGAATTCCGTAAGCAGTGCCGCCCGCCGTTCGATGTCTGCTTCCCCGAGGAGCAGGGCGCGCTTTTGGTTAAGACGTTCTATAACAGGGATCACGCCTGTGCCCTGCTTAATCCGAGCCTCGGTGCGTGCGGCAATCTCCGGAAGGCTTATGTGCCCGGTCTGATACTCACAGCCGTCGCGAACGTAAGTTAAGAATTGCCGATCCTCTAACGATAGCTCTCCGAGGCGGAGTGACGCTTCGGCGATATACCCTAACGCAAGCTGGTAACGCCCGAGCGTGTACTCTGCGTAAGCACGAATGAGTTGAATGCGAGGCGACTGCGCGGCGGCAGGGTTAAGAAGGCCCGCCATATTCTTCACCTGCATGGCGTAACCCGCCGCCACAATAGTTGTGCCGCTGGTCAGCAGTAGCTGGTAAATCTCCTCCGGGTCGGTGTTGGCTAACGTGGCAGGGTCAATGGCGGTGACGACTCGCTCGTTGCTGCTCGCGCGTCCCAATATGTCAAGGATGCGCTGGTGCAACTGAGCTTCCCGCCGAATCCGATCATGAATCTGGTCGAGCGCATCCGGCGTCAGCATGTGCCGGAAGTGTAGGGTGACCGTCTCCTGCTGCCGCCAATCCGGATTTTCTCGGTTAAGTCGGTCGTATTCCTCGCTCGCCCACAGTAACCGAAGCTCGTTGCGGGGGACGACGTAAAGGACGTAAATCGGGCTCGGCCCGTTGATGAGGTAAACCAAGTTTCGGGTCTTAACTTGAAGCGATACCGACCCATCAGCATTTACCTTTTCGGAATCGGTGCCCTTTAGCTGCACCTGTCCCCGCAGATTGGTGAAGCCGGAGTCGATTTTCAACTCAAGGGAGCCGTCCACCCCCTTGCCTTTGCCTCTTTCGTCGCGAAAGACAAATCTTTGGACCGGGAGCGCATTCTGGAATGCCCTGAAACTGAGGTCTTCCAACTCGTCATTGCGGTCGGACTTGGGGTACGGGCCGGAGCTAGAGGAATCTGAGGAAACCATGGTGCCATTATCCCGCAGCAGCAAGTCCCATGACAAATTGTGGCAACGCAAATGGTCTTATTCCCGGAGCGCCGACCTTGACCAGCTCGTAATTTTCGGGCGCGGGACTTGCAACTCATTCAACCCGACCGCTCTTAGCTCGGCTCCATCAGCATCAAATTATCCTCATCAGCGTTGCGATCAGCAGCCCTCTCTCATCGATTCCTAAAATCTTGAGAGGCGTCTTCTCGATCCCGCTTAAAATTCTTTGAGGAGGCATGTCTTCAACTTGGCCACGCATCTCGGAATGGACGGCGTGGGCTAAAAGGTCAGCCGCCTCCAGCCCCCGCCCGCCGCCTTTCGGGACGAAGGTTTGAGGCCCTAACCACCCCCGCTCCTTAAACTCAGGGAGTTCGGCCGCCTCCCTGAACGCCTTCTCCAGTTCGCCTTTGTGTTGCGCGCCCCGCTCGAAGAAGAAGGTTATGGGCTCTTGGAATTTGGCGGAGTAATCCACCTCCTTCGCCCACAGGCCGACGGCCATCAGCATGATGTTTGTGCAGAGGGTGTAAGGCCGACCTAGATACTTCTCGTACCTTCCTTTGACCACCTGATTGTACGCGTCCATTGGGAGGACGCCGGCGACGCCGGTCAGTACGCGCCGGCTGAGGACGTTGGCGAGCCGGTCGAGCATCCTGTCGCCGTCAGGCTTGTCGATGTGGCGGTATTGGCTCTTCCGCCTTACGAAGCGGCTCTTGAACTCGACCATGTGGAATGATTTCAGGCCGTAGTCGTCGAGCACGCCGGCCCATTCCTCGTCGAATTTTTCCCACTCGTCGGCGGTGCTGATGTATCCCGCCACGATGTAGTGCCGGGAGGCGTCGTGCGTGCCGCTCTCGTCCACGTAAGCTTGTAGCATTAGAGTAAGTTCCCCGCCGCGGGTCTCAGGACAGCCCCCATATAGCCGTCTCAAGTGCCGTAACTCCAGTAATTCTATATTCGCGGGCTTGGGTGAGTCATGCGCTGTCGCCCGGATTAGTTCTGCGGGCGGCCACGGTGTCATTGCCTCTCGCCGGGGCAGGAAAAACGTCTGTAAATGTTTATGCGGGGCGTGTATAATCCGCGACTCGAACGGATGGCGGGAGGTTCCCCGATGCCCCCTGCGATGAAGCGCATCCTCTGCGTTGACGACTACGAGGACATCCTCGAAATGCTCGCCAGCCTCTTCGGCCGCGCGGGCTACGACACCGCCGCTGCCCCACTGTGGCAGACGCCCTGCGACTCGCCGGGGGCGGCTTTGACCTCTTCATCCTCGACAAGATGGAGCCCCGCGACACCGGCCTTGAATTGTGCCGCGAACTGCGCCGCAGGCACCCGATACTCCGATCATCGTCTACTCGGCGGACGCCTACGAGCGGCATCACAGGGAGGCGTTCGAGGCCGGCGGCGCCACCCGGTATGTCAACAAGCCCGACAGGGCGAATACGGAGGCTTTCGACGCAGTTATTGATTACGGCGACGCCTTGATCGCGGTAGAGGAGAAGGGCAAGTACCTTGAGTTTAGCGCCAAGTACAGCGGCCAGCGGGAGTGCTGCTGGATGACCTCCATGAGAGGTTCGGTAAAGGCGTACGCCAGTTGGCCGCCAACCTAGAGGCGGTTTTCAACAACGACCCCGGCCAAAGGCGTCATACGTATTCCGAGCGGGACAAGGACAACAGGCCGACCCTCCGATACACCCTGGAGGCTGCCGGCCACGTCCGAAGAGTTTATCCCGTACTCATCGTCCAAGACTTCTCCCTGCAAATAGGCTTCGCGAACCGGGAGTTGAGGAATTTATTCGCCGAGGAGATTAAAAATCGTAGGCTCGATCCCGCACTCGTTCGCCCGCTGTCGTTGCTGACGGTGGAGGATTTGGAGAGCGTCCTCCCGTACTTAGACGTGGTCCCGTTCACCGAGATTATCGATGAATATATTAAGCCGCACGAGCCTCTCTACAGGTTCAAGCACGTCCTGAATCGGTATCTCAGTGCGCACGGCATGATGACAGGCTGAACGAATGGGTTGAGCGGCGCTTCGACGAGCTAAGAGTCTCGGTATTAGATTTGTTCACTGTCTTTGATTAGAGGACGGAATGGCGGCCAAGAAAAGTGCTACGTGAAAGAGGATCGGCGTAAAACTAAATCTCCGACGAACAAAAAGGCGTCGTCAGCTCCTAAACGAGCTCGGGAAAAACCGGCGGAAACGGCCCGTAAAGGCAAACTGGTCGAGGCCATCGTCGCCATGCTGCATGACATGCCCGGCGTGAAAGTCGAGCGGAACGTCTTCCTGCCTCCCGTCCACGGGGACCAGACGCGGAAGCGTGAGATCGACATGCTGGTCACGGCGACGGTCGCCGACTACCCGGTGCGCATCGCATTCTCCTGTAAGAATGAAAGCAAAAAAATAGACCCGGGTAAGGTCGGCGAATTCATCGACGAGTTGGACGACGTGGGCATCCCCCCGCAGCATGGCATCTTCGTCTGCGTGAACGGGTACACCCGCGGCGCACTGGACCGCGCGAAGCAGAAAGGTATCCGGACACTCGTCCTGAGAGGGCTGAAAAAAAACAGGCTGGCCTCCGAGGTGGCTCAGGCATTCCAGTTCAACGTCTTCTTAATCCCCGAAGTCGTCAGGATGACCGTCACGAATAACGCCACGACCGAGGAGTACAAAGGGCAGTTCTTGGTTTTCGTTGACGATAAAGGGCGGGTGTGCGGGAACCTCGCCGACCTAATCGTGAACTGGTGGCGGCACGGCGAACCGCCGTTATCGCTCGGCGAATATCATCCGGAGTTCGAGATCCCAAAGGGCTGGTATCAGATCGTCGGCGGTAAACGGGAGGCCGTTCTCGGGGATGTTTCCGTTAGATCGTCGGCGATACAGACCGGCATTACGCCTGTACCCGAATCACTCGAACTGGTATGCCAGAATCTAGGCTCGGCTGGATTTTATCAGTACCCAACCTGACACTTACGTCATAAGAATTTCTATAAACGTCTAAATTTGTCGGGCGCACGCTCGCGGATAAACTCATTCGTGTCGTCGGAGGATTCAGCGACCACCCGCAGGGGAGCGGCACCCACTGGAAGAGCGCGCTCGATGACGATTTCGCCCCCGACTTCGGCGAACAGTGTCTGCAACTTTGTCACGTCGCCACAGAAAATCGTTTCAGCATCCTGGTCACGAGCAACTTCGGTGGGGGCGCCAGCGTTTCTGAACGCCACCGTTCGCATCTGCACACGCCCCGAGTCGACGCGGCCGCCGATCTCGACTCCGTAGTCGGGTTGGGAAGCCCTCTTGATTACGACCTTCCCGTCACGTGCCCACGCCGTCTCCAGCCCCTCGGAAACCTGATAGCCGAGTTCTGCCAGCCCCTTCAGCATGGCTTGGCGCTTGGCATGAGCCGCGGCCTCCTTACGGAAACGGTCCAGTGCCGACGTCGCCTCTACCTCTAAGTCGAGCAGGACCTCGGACTTTTCATCTATGCGAGCCTCGATCGCTCGCGCCATCCCTGTGAGGCTTTCGGAGCCGGACTGCGAGAGTTCGGCCGCGAACATTCTCAAACGTGACTGGACGGCGACACGATCTTTCGCCCTAGTCACCGCTTGCGCGAGGTCAACCGCCAGACTATCCATCAACAGCGCGCGCCGTGACTGCGGCTCTGAAGAGGATATGCGACGCAGCCGCTCCTCGAACTCCATCGTGGCCTGATCACCGAGAATCACCGCCAGTTCCGCGATTTGAAGGTCCAAGCGGGTGGAGCCTTCGTCTTCAACGCCCCCCGTCTGGGTGGCCATCCACTCGGCGAAACTTTGCCGGTCGTCAGATTCCTTGAGCGAGTCGGCAAGACGGCGCTGGTTATCAGAGACAGTTGAATCCTTCTCGGAACTGAGAAGTCTAAAAGCTCGGCTGATCGCCGCCGCACCGTCGGATCGGCCAGCGGCCGCCTCTTCCAAGTCACCGCGGAGGTCTGCCGACACTACTGCCCCTTGCCGCTCCAATGCCTTCAAGAGACTGGCGGCCACGGCTTCAGTCTGACTCCGCGCGGCTCGGGCTTTCGCCTTCTCCGACGCCGCCCGGACGAGCCTAGCTTCTTGGTCCGCCTGGAGGAAAGAAATCTCATTAGGAACCGCTTTTTGGAGATCCATATAGCGCCCCTGCATCAGGAGGTTGCGCAACGCCTCGCGGCGTGACTGGGTGGCTGAGATTTCGGCGTCCGTCAGCACGCCATTTCGCCGGCCCACTCTGACCCACTCGTCCGCCGCCGCATCCAGTCTCGCCAGGTGGCCTTCACAGATGGCGATGATCTCCTCGCGCGTGACGATGCGAACGATTTTCGGTCCGCTCATGCCGACCTCCTTAGTAAGGCGAATTCGATTGCTGTTCGGAGACGCTGCTGTTCCTCCTCCGGGTCCTGATACCAGCGTGCGGACGACACCCTGTGCACGTGTGGGATGGACTTCTGCAAGACGCGGGGCCGCCACATCTCCCGCGCGCGGGCGCGCGCCAGCAGCCGGTGGCGGGGGGCGTCACAATCGATGCCGATGCCGTACAGGCCTGTACGCGCGTCTTCAATCGCAAAGTCTAAGCCGAATGGTCCATCGTCCCAGACGGGTTCGGGGCGCCATCCCAGTGCTTCTATGAAGCCGGCCACTGCGGCCTGAAATCCGTCCAGTTCGTCCCCGCTGTCGAGGCGGCGCGGGCCGTCCCGCAGACCGCCTGCCAAGCGCGTCAGGAGCGTGCGCCCGTTTTCGAGTTCGCCTGCCGACATTGCGCGCGCGTATTCGAAGTACGCCTGCAGGTAGTCACGGGGCGAGATAGCTTGGCGGCGGGTCGAGAGCATGTCGGAGATCTCCCCGATCGGCATCGAGGTGACGAGGACTATCTTCTCTCGTGCGCGCGTCACCGCGACGTTGAGACGCCGCTCGCCCCCTGTCTGTCCGAGAACACCGAAAGACCGGCGGAACGTGCCTTGGGCGTTCCGCCCGAAGGTGGAAGAGAAAATGATAACGTCGCGCTCGTCACCTTGGACGTTCTCAACGTTCTTGACGAAGAAGCCCATGTCCTCCCCGTCTTCTTTCCTCTCGCGTTCTTGAGCCAGGGCGTTCTGGAAGGCATCGTCGCGCTCGGCGAGTGATTCCAGCATCTCTTCGATCAAGTCTGCCTGCTTGCGGTTAAAAGTGACGACGCCGACCGACTTGCGGGCCACATGCGCTCCGGCCCAGAGTTTATTAAGTACCTCACATACGGCCTCGGCCTCGGCGAGGTTAGTTTGATCCAGGTAGACGCCGTCCGCCCGAATCACTTCTATCGGCTTGGCGCGCTTCACTTCCTCGTCCGGGTGGCGGACAGGCACACTCAGGCCGTTTGAGTAGAAGGCTGCGTTGGAGAATGAGATCAGCTCGCGGTAGTCGGAGCGGTAGTGCACCTGCAGGGTCGTCGTCGGAAGGACGGATTTCGCAAGCTGGAGGAGGTCAGGGCAGTCCTTGATCTCGCGGCGGTTCCAACTCTCGATGACTTCGGCGCGTTCCTCTTCGGACAGTCTGTCCTCTGCATCGTCACCTTCAAAAATATCGGCCTCATCGTTCTCGACCCTGCTGGAGAAGAAGGCTGTCGGCGGCATCTGCTTTTCGTCGCCGCTGACGATTACGGCCTTGCTGCGGTAGAGACTCGGCAGGGCGTATTCGACGGGAATCTGGGAAGCCTCGTCGTAGATCACCGCGTCGAACAGACCCGCCTTGAGCGGCAGGACGCGGCTCGCCACGTCGGGATTCATCAGCCAGATTGGCCGAAGCGCCGTCAGACCGAGGTCAACGCCCCTCTCGAGGAACTCGCGAAGTCGCCGTGCCCGCTGGCCGCGGAGCCGTGTGATGTCTTCCCACTCCCTCGGCGAACGCAGGCGGCTGATGTCTATCCCATCGGTCAGCAGCCGGCGATTAGCTTGGCGCATCAGGGTGTCAGCTTCGGCCAGCGCCTCCGCCTTCGCGTCTAGTTCGTCTGGCTCCAAGAGCAGGACGGGTGCGGCCTCTTCCAGATGAGCCTTCCACGCAAGGCGGGCCTCGCGCGCGATCGTCCGGCGGACGACGGAATCTAGGTGCAATGCGTCGAGCGCCGCGAGGGCATCCTCAGCGCTGCGCAGGACCCTGAACACGGTGGCAGCAGTGGGCGATAGTAGCGCGGCCCTGTTGCGGAAGCGTTGGTAAGCGGCGAGTGTGGGGAGCGCCCCGGCAATCTTTTCGATGCTCTCTTGGTTCGTGCTGTCGTCGGCTATCGCCGCCGCACGCGCGGTGACCCAAGATTCGATGCACCACTGCGCGAGTTGCTCCAAGGCCAACAGCGAACACGCACGAGCTTCGTGCCGCTCGATCCCTTGGAGTGCTTTGGCGACAAAGCTCTCGAAGGCTTCAGGCGTCGCCGCACGCATAGCCTCAACCGCCAGAACGTGTAGCGGGCATATCCGCAGCCGCTCCCACAGGGAGCGAGCGAGATTGAGCTCGCCTTCCAGAAGCCGCGCGTATTCCAGAAGTGCCGAACCTGGGTATCTGCCCAGCCCCTGTGAGCCCGGTTCGAGAGCCGCCGCCGCCGATTCGAGACGCGCCCGCCAAGGCCGTAGGGCGGCCTCGTCTTTAGCGGCCGCGACATAGGCCGACGATATTTCCTCGATGCCTCCCAGAGCGTTGGACGCGAAGAAGCCTTGCAGGCGGGATATTTTCATCCAACGCCAAGGGGAGAGCTTGGCGAAAAACGAGGCGGGCTTCGACATTTCCTCCGCCAGGTCGCGCCACTCGGCGAGATCTTGGTCGCTTTGTCCAACTACGACCGCTAGGACGGCCATCTGAGGGTCATGCGCGGAGACGGATTCCAGTGCCGTGACTATCGAGGCCAGTTCGCCTAGGAGGCTCCGCACATGCGCCTCTCCTCCTGTCGACTCGAATAGCGGGAGCCACTGCCTCAGTCGGTGCCGATTGTGGTCTGTCAGGTTGCGGAAGATAGGAGCGTTCGCCTGCAGCCAAGTTTGTAGGGACTCCGTGTCACAGACAGGCAGCGCGCCGGGAGTGCGGTCGATGACTTCTAGTCGCGCGATTTCGGTCGCGACAAATCCTTGAAAATTCGCCTCGAAAGTGGAAAGCGTTCCGGGCTCCGCGCTGAAGGACCGGAGGACAGCTAGTGGACTGTCTTCAAACTTGGAGGGTAGCCAATATCGCGCCAGCGGCCCGCAGGCTTCTTGGACTGCGACTACGTCGGACACGTCGAGTCCGGCCAGCACTCCCCTCATTCCCGGGGTGCTGATCGGAGGCGGCTGCTCACTTTCCAGCGAGATGAGTTCCCCGAGTAGCTGCCGGTACGTCAACCCAGTCGCCGGGTCGGGCTCGTGGAGGGCCGCCTGATAAAGATCGAGCTCCCGCTCCAGCGATTCGACGCGGGCCGCAGTCTGCAGCCGGGTCTGCCGCCAGTTCTGGGACCGCAGGTGCGCGGCATTCCGCAGGGCTTCGAGTTGCTCCCTCAGCGCTTTAACCGTCCGCTCCCTGTCGCGGTTGATGTCCGTAATCATGATAACCCGGTCGCCGAGGCCCTCTGCCACAAGGCGCTTGTAGACTACCTCGAGCGCAGCCTGCTTCTGACAGACGACGAGAAGACTGCGCTGCCGGCCGATGGCGTCCGCCACCATATTAACGATGGTTTGGCTCTTCCCGGTTCCGGGCGGCCCTTCGACGACCAACCCCGGGCCTCGCCTCGCCTCGAAGACGGCTGCCTCTTGCGACGGGTCGCTGTCTGACGTGAGGAACTGGTCTGCCTCTCTTACCGCCTCCGTCTCAGGTCGCGCGGGCGGTTCCGAGACCCTCAGCAAAGTCTCGAGCCCAGTGTCGGTCGGCGGAATCGACTTTAGTTGCCGCAAGTCTTCGACCACCGCCTGCCCCATGTAGGCTAGGTGAAAAAAGACCGCGGAGCAGCTTAGCTGGTCTTCGCCAGCCCTGACGCGTACGTCTTTTCCGGGCAGCGGGACCAAGCTCCTGCCTTGGACGTTGGCTAACATCCCGAATTCATCCATGACCGCAGCCGCTGTAAGATTTTCGCGGGCAAGAACTTCCTTCGCAGCCTCCTGCCAGCGCTTCACGATCTCCGGCCCCAACAGGCTGTCGAAAGCCGGGTTGAGTCGGACCTCTTCACGGTCGCGGTCGAAACCTATCGAGACTCTACCGCGCGCGCCCACCTCGGCGCGGAGGCGCACGGGCCATAGCAGAACGGGGCTGATACGTGGCCTCGACGCAGACCCGGCCCGGGTGAGTAGGAAGGGGAAGCCCATGTAGAGGCCGTCTATCCCGGTGTCGCGACGGTAGAGGGTGGCGTGACTGTGGAGCAACCGTGTGCGGCGTTCCAGAGTCAAAGAGCCTTCAAACACCGCCGGGTCGACATTCACCAGCAGGTCGCTTCGCAGGAGGATGTGATCTAGCAGGGCCGCCGCGCTATTCCGCTCGCTCCCCATCTCGCTGAGGTCTACACGGGCCGTGGTCTTGCCGATCGTCATGCGGCTGAGCGGCCCCCGCTGGACCGCCACCGAGACACGTTTAGCGAAGAAGTCGAGGAGCGTCGCTACGTAAGTTTGTTTGGGTGGTTCGCGCCAAAGGTCGGGTGGCACGGACAGCACGACCAGCACATGAGAAATTGGTAGGCGCCGTTCCAGCCGGTAACGATCTACCATCTCGTCAATGCGAGTTATGCCGCAACGCGCGAAACCCTGCACCCTCTTCTCGAGCGCGGCGTAGATTTCTCTCCGCTGCCGCTGCAAATGTGTCGCGGCCGCATCGGGGTCGAAGCCCATCAGCCCGGCGCGCTCAGCCTCATCCGAGGCTTCGGCGACTATCTCGTCCGAGGTGCGGAACTGACCCACCGCCGCGGAGAGCAGCAGGATCAAATCGTCCTCGGAAGTCTGGCGCCGTTCGATGAGCGCCAAGAGCGCCGAATGGTCTGTGTCAGGCAGCAAGCGCCGCCGGCCCTCCCACAACGCGGACAAGCGACTCTGAGACGTGGAGAGGAGATTAACCCGGAGTTCCTCTTCGTTGAGTGTGATCTCTAGTTGCCTAGCGCGCTCGCGAATTTTCGCGGCGCGTGTCTTCAGCCGTGCCAGCCAGAGCTCGGCGCTCAGCCGACTCAGCATGTCGGGGGCCGGCCCCGTGACCAACTCGTACCCTTCGTCCGGATGGTCGAGCAGCCACCCAGGCGTCACGATGTCACCCCTGCAGATCAGCGGCATAGACGCGTTCAGGAGCTTCAATGCCAGCGCCAGCCGAAGGTCGTCCGAAACATCTTCGAGTGCCGCCACCTGCCTCAGGCCAGCTATGATTCTCGACTCCACACCGGCCTCCAGCGCCCAAGTGAGGACAGCGCCCCGGAGTAGTTTGTCCCGGGCCTCGTCCCAAGTGGCTGGTTCCGCCGCAGCGAGGGCGAACGAGGATGGGCTGGCATAGGAACGTCCGGCCAAGGGGATGGCCGGTCCGCCAAGCATCGCTGTGGGCTCGCCCCCGGCCGACGCCGGCGCGGTAAGATGTTCGCCGTCGAGCCACTGCCGCACCTGCTTCCACGACCAGCGTTCGCGACGATCCCTAGCCAGAAGACCTCGTAGCAGGAGTTCCAGCCGGGGCTCGATGCTGGCGGGGATCGGAGCGCCATTGGTCAGAACGTGGATCAGGAATGCCTGCTCGTTGACGCCTTCGAAACATGCGCCGCGCGTCACCTGCTCCAGCAGGATCATCCCTAGACTCCACCAGTCTGAAGCCGCTGCGACGCCCCCCGCGATGGCCTCCGGGGCGGTGTATCGGTTGGTCTCTAATGGCGAGACAATGTCCAAATCAAAATCCGAGAGCCGCGCCGAGCCGAAGTTGGTGATGACGAGGTCGAGTGGCTCTCTGGAGCGCACGATGATCGCTTCGGGGCTGAGATCACGGTGCCGCAGCCCGTGTTCGGAAAAGCTGTGAAGTGCCTTCCCGATCTCCTCGACTACCCGCGTTAGCGTTGCGTCGTCGTCCGGGAGCAGGCCCAACTCGGCCAGCGTGCCGCCCGTGATCTCCTCGCTGACTTCAAAGGCGCGGTCCTGCCAACGGCCGACCGCCATAATCTTCGGGACGTGGTCTAGGTCCAGCGACCTGAGCACGTCGTAGACCGCCCCGTCGGGCTCGCTGCCGGAGCTATAAAGCGTCAACACCCCGACCTCATCGGTGGCCTCATGCACCGCCCGAAAGTGCTCGCGCACCCGGCTGTTGGAAGGCAGCCTCTCTTCGAGCCGCCAACCTTCGATGACGGTGATCTCTTCGCGCTCGCGTGCGGGTGCCGGCGCCTGCGCCGGCTGAACGTCGATGTCTACCCCGCACGTCGCGCAAAGCAGGTCTCCGGCCTCCGCCGGGTGCCCGTTGGGGCAGACTAGATGTGCCGAAGGGGTGGGTGCCGCCGCTGTCGGTGTGGGGGTCGGACGCCACCCCTCAGGACGCATCGGTAAGGAGGTCAGGTCCCAGCCGCAGACACCTTGGC
Source organism: Pyrinomonadaceae bacterium (assembly GCA_036263975.1). Taxonomy (GTDB): domain Bacteria; phylum Acidobacteriota; class Blastocatellia; order Pyrinomonadales; family Pyrinomonadaceae; genus QHXN01. The sequence continues at coordinate 623 of DATARW010000002.1, read as the reverse complement.
CGAGTTCGCCCTCGCAGAAGACCTCGTGTAGGCCGCGCTCGGTTTCGCAGTTGGGACAGAATCGGATCACGACAGGTCCTCGCGCGATTTAGCCTCGGAGAAGACGACCTCGTGACCGAGGGCGCGCATGGCGTCCCGTAGCCGGCGGATGTCGTCTCTGGCCGGTATGCCCGCCAGCCAAGTCGTGCCGTCTGCGTCGAACATGACGTCGAAATGGCGGTCATCCGGGACTGCGGGCCGGTCGAACGAAGCAAAGCGTGCCCATCCCAGTTCGGTCAGAAAATGTATGCGCTGGTTGTCACTCCCGCGTAGGGCCAATGTCTGCGCGGCGCTCTCGTCGTAAGGTTCGGAAATCAAGACGTCTATTAGCCCAGGGTTCTCCCGCAGCCACCCAGATAGGGCGTCGAAGGGGTGGCCCGAGTAGATAAGGATGTCCACCGGACTCAGGTGCCGCAATTCGCGAAGTAGAACCTTGAGCGCCTCGGTATCTGTTCAGGAGGTGGGGTAGAAAAGCCGTGAAATAAAGGCTAGGCGGGCGTTATAGCCCTGCCACGCCCCTTTTCTAGAGTTGCGGGCTTGTTCAGAGAGCCAAGTGTTCAGCCTTGAGGTCGCAGTCAGTGCTC
>DATARW010000040.1:0-42406 GCA_036263975.1 Pyrinomonadaceae bacterium | reverse complement strand
GGCGGGCCTAACTGCTAAAGGCAAAGCCGGGTCTTAAGTTCGGCTCCGACCGCACGCCTCTAACCACCTGCTCGGATTTAGTCACTCCCCCCCGCGGCCTGAAGCCGGGCGGGGCGTTCGCGCCGCGCCGTCATTCAGTGTGCGCTGGGCGCGTCGTGGTTGAGGGGCAGGCGAAGCTCGACGACGAAGCCGCCGCCCGGAACGTTGGAGGCCGCGACCGAGCCGCCGTGCAGGCGCAGGGCACGCTCGGTGATGGAGAGGCCCAAGCCCGCGCCGCCCGTCTCGCGCGTGCGCGAGTCGTCAACGCGGTAGAAGGGGCGGAAGATGTCCGCTAGAGCCTCTTCGGGAACGCCCGCGCCCTCGTCGCGCACGGCGATCAAGGCTTGGCCGTCACCGTCCTCGCGCGGGCAGCGGAGCGAGATTTTCACAGCTGTCCCTTCGGGTGTGTAGCGGACGGCGTTGCGCAGGACGTTCTCGACGGCGCTCCGCAGGAGCGCGGGCGTGCCACGCGTCTCGCACTCGTCGCACTCGGCGACGACTACCGAACAGTCTTTGCCCTGCGCCTCGAAGTCGGCATCCGCCGCGACCTCACGGACGAGTTCGGAGAGGCTCACCGTCTCAAGCCGCATCCCGCCCCCGTCGCTCTCCCAGCGCGAGAGCGCGAGCAGTTGCCCGATCATCTCGTTGAGGCGCTTGGCCTCGCGCTCGATGCGGTCGAGGTGTGTTGCGGCCCCCTCGCCCGCGCGCTTGCGCGCCAGGTCGAGCGCGACCGTCAGACGCGCGAGCGGCGAGCGCAGCTCGTGCGAGATGTCGCGTAGCAGTCGCGCTTGCGCGCTCACCAGCGTCTCGACGCGCGCGGCCATCGCGTCGAAGTCGTGACCCATCGCCGCTAACTCGTCGCGCCGCCTGCCGAGCAAGGGGCCGACGCGCGCCGAGAGGTCGCCGCGCGCCACCTGTCTGGTCACTTCGCGGAGCTTCACGACCGGCGAGACGATGTAGCGCGCGAGCATGTAGCAGAGCAGACCGGCGGTCAGGATCATGGCGGCGAGGCGCGCGCCGAGCGCAGCGGGCGTGTCGCCGAGGAGAAAGTTGAACGGCCCCGGAGGCAGGAAATGTTGGAACGGCCTGGGTTGACCCGAAGGCGCGTGTCCGGGCGGCAGCGGCCCCAAGGGGAGCGCGGCGACGAACGCGTAGCTGCCGCCGTCGCGCGCCGGTTCGGTGCGCGCCTCGATTGCCACGCCGCCGGACATCCTCGAAGCGGGGCCGCCCGTCCGGACGACGCGCGCCGCCATCTCCTTCTCCTCCGGCGTGGCCTCACGGCCCGCCAGTTCGTTGCCTTCGGCGTCGAACAGGTGCGCGCGGACGTGCGCCTCGCTCTCCATATGTTGCAGGAAAGAGTCGAGCGCGGGCTGGCCGCCGTGCTCGTAAATCCCGACGGCGTTCAGCGAGTAGGCCGTCATGATGCCTTCGATGAACTGCGGCGGGCGCGGCGCAAGCTCCGGGCGCGTGAGGTAAGACGTGAGGGCCAGCGCCCCGATGACGAGCACCGTGGCGAGCCAGAACCAGAGGAAGACTTTTAAGAAAAGGCTACGCAAACTAAGAACCCCCGCCGCCGAACGCGACCTCGCTCACGCGCCCTCGGCCCTCCTGTCGGCCTCGGCCTGCCGCGCGTAGATGTAGCCGACGCCGCGCACCGTCTTAATCCGCTCCACTTCTCCGACGTGGTGGCCGAGCTTCTTCCGCAGGTGGCTGATGTGCATGTCTATGCTGCGGTCGAAGAGGGAGAGTTCGCGTCCCAGGGCCGAGCGCACGAGGTCTTCGCGCTTCACGACGCGCCCCGCCATCTGAAGCAGCATGACGAGTATCTCGTACTCGACGTTGGTCAACTCGACCGTGTGCCCCGCGCGCCTGACATGGCGTGTGCCCGTGTCAACTTCCACGTCGCCGACCGTGATGTGCTCCGGCGCGCGCGACTCCTGCGCCGCGCTGCTGCTCGACGCGCCGCGCCGCTCGACGCGGCGCAGGATGGCGTGTATGCGCGCGACCAGCTCGCGTGGGTTGAAGGGCTTCGGGAGATAGTCGTCCGCGCCGATCTCCAACCCGACGATGCGGTCAACGTCCTCGCCGCGTGCGGTGAGCATCAGGACGGGGACGGGTGAGCCTTCGGCGCGCAGGCGTCGGAGAACCTCGAAGCCGTTCATGCCTGGCATCATCACGTCCAGGACGACGAGCGAGTGTGCGCCGTCGAGCGCGCGCCGCAGCCCCTCGCCGCTTCCGTTCGACACCTCGACGCGGAAGCCCTCCTCCGAGAGCAGTTCGGCGACCAGCTCGCACAGCTCTCGGTCGTCGTCAACAATTAACAACTCTTCCATCAAGCCCCTCTCCCGCAACGCAGCCCGCGCCTCACGCCAGCGGGACATTCTATCTCAGCGGCGCGAGCGCCGTCCGTAAAGAAGTGTCAGGCGGCAGTTGACAAAACTTTACGCGCCGTTGACCGACTCTTTACGTCGCCGCCCGCCGACTTGGCGTAGATTGTGACGAAGCGAAAACAGTTTACTCCTCGGACTCCGGGTTCTGTTGACGAAAGGATGAAGAGATGAAAAAGGCAAAGATGAAACTGATCGGCGGGACGTTGGCGCTCGCCGCTGCTCTGACGCTGACGGCGGTCGCGCTCGCGCATCAGGACGGGCCGCACGGGTTCGGCGGGCCGCCGCCGGGCGGGCCGGGTCATCACGGCGGGCCGGGCGGCCTCGGCCCACTCGCGCACGAACTGAATCTGACGGACGCGCAGAAGGCTCAGATCAAGCAGATTGAAGACGGCTTCAGGGAGAGCACGAAGAGTCTCCACGAACAACTGTTCAAGACGGGCGGCGGGCCGCTCGACGGGCTTTCCGACACGTTCGACGAGTCGGCGGCGCGCGCCGCGGCGCAGTCGAGGGCCGGCATAGAGGTCGAGTTGGAGGTGGCGCACGCACGGATGATGTCGCAGATTTACGCGCTGCTGACGGCGGAGCAGAAGGCGAAGGTCGCCGAGCTGAAGCAGAAGTTCGCGCAGAGACAGCAACAGCCGCCGCCCCCTTCGGACGCGCCGGACGGCAGGTAGCGAGTCGTCGAAAATGTCGAGAGAAGAAACTTTGCAGCTCCGGCAGGGGTTCGGAGTCGCGCCGCCGGTCGAGGCCGGCGCGGGGCGCGACTCCAACCTCGTCCTGGCGCGGAAAGCCGCCGGAGGCGACGCGCGAGCCTTCGAGGAGCTTTACCGCCTGCACTACCGTCTCGTCTACGGCCTCTGCCTGCGCATGACGCAGAACGTCGCGGAGGCCGAAGACATCACGCAGGATGTCTTCATCCTCCTCCACCGCAAGGTGGGGAGCTTTCGCGGCGAGTCGCAGTTCACCACCTGGCTTCATCGCCTGACGGTCAACCAGGTCTTGATGCGTTTCCGCAAGAGCAGGGCGCGCAGGGAAGAGGCTTTGGAGGACTGCGACGTGCAAGGCTCCGCGGTCGGCGTCGCAGCGGGCGGCCCGAAGGCTTTGACGTTGATTGACCGCGTGGCGCTCGACCGGGCGCTGGAGCAGTTGCCGCCCGGCTACCGCGTCGCGTTCATCCTCCACGACGTTGAAGGCTACGAGCACGAAGAGGTCGCGCGGATGCTCGGCTGCGCCGTGGGGACTTCCAAATCACAACTGCACAAGGCGCGCGCGAAGCTGCGAAAGATTCTCACGCGACGTTCCTGAACGGCGATTCCGCCGGGCACAGCCTGTTCATACATCAGCATAGAATAAGCGGGAGACTCAAGGGGCGTGGCGCGTGAGCGTCTGGTAGCGCGCGCGGTCGGCGTCCGAGAGCGTGGCCGAGGGGGCGGTCGGAGTGTAGGGCGCGGCGTCGGGGTGCGGGTCGAAGACGGCGAACATGGGCACGGCCACGCGGTCGCTCAGGTTGAGCGGGTCGAGGCCGAGCAGCAGCTCGACGGTGCGGAGCGCACTCAACTGGTCGAAGCGGTCGCGCACTATCGAGCCGCGACTGACGTGCGGCCCGACGACGAAGGCGAGGGTGCGCGTCGCATCAACATGGTCGGGGCCGTTCTGCGCGTCGTCCTCCTCGACGATTATCAAAGACTGATTCCAGATGGAACTGTGCGAGATCGTCTCGACGATGAGGCCGAGCGCCGCGTCGTTCTGCGCGACGAACTGCTGAGGCGTGCGTATCTTCGTGTCCGAGCCGTTGGTGTGGTCGTTCGGCAGCCAAAGGTAGTTGAGCCGTCCAAGCCGACCGGCGCGCAACTGCCTCTCGAAGTCCGCGCGCCACGCGGCGAAGCGATCCAGGTCTGAATAATTCAAGTCCCACGAGCGATAGTCGAAGGCGTAGCGCGAAAGGTACTCGGCGAAGCGCCCGCGCAAACCGGCGTCAGCGCCGAGCGCGCGCGCGAGGCCGTCGTCGCCGACTAAGAAGTTGGAGAGCGCGCCCGTGAACCTGGCGTCGGAGAGCAGGCGCAGGGCTTCCGCCGGGGTGTCGGCCCGGCCCGCGTAAGTGTGCGCGAAGTCGTAGAAGATGCGGCCTCGGTCAACGTCCGAGGAGAGCCGCATCGTCTGCGCGTAGAACTTGCGCGCCAGCTCGCTCTCAGCGCCGAAGGTCTCGGTGATGATGCGATAGGCGCGCGTATAGAGGTAGTAATTCTCGCCGTAGACGCGGTAGGAGACGCGGGCGTCGTCGAGCGCGTCCCAGAGGTACGTGGGCGACGTGACCGAGGGAACCATGCCGAAGGGGTAGCCCTTGTACCTGCCGGAGTAGGCAGCGTTGCCGACCCATTCGAGGAAGGGCGAGGCGTAGCCGCTCGTCGTGAAGCTGTGGCCGAGAACGCTGATCTCGCCGTCGGCGTAGAAGTGGTCGAGCGTGACGAACTGTTCGGCCAGCGCGTGTTGGTTCGGCGTCACGTCGCGACCGAAGAGCACGAGCGACGGGTCGTCGTCGCCGCGACCGAGGTCGCCAAGCACCTGATCGAAGGTTCGGTTCTCCTTGATGATGTAGAAGACGTAGCGGATCGGGAGCTTGAACCCTCGGCGCGCGTCGAACGTGGGCGTGCCCGCCGCGACCTGCTTCGCCCACGCGTCGCGCTTCGACTCGACCTCGCCCGCCGAGATGATCGAGAGGCTGCCTTTGAGGAGCGTCAAAACGTAGTCGGGGCCGCCGCCGCCCGTGATTGGCTGCGGCCCGTTCGGGTTCGGTCGGCGCGCGCGGATGCCCTTCGCGCTCAAGACCAGCAGTTCGTTCCCTCCGGCCAGAACCTTCGTCGGATACCAGCCCACGGGGACGAGGCCGAGCTGCCGCCAGGTGTCTCGCTCCAAGACCGCGACGGCGTTCAAGCCCGCGAGCGACACGTAGACGCGACCGCCCGCGACGGCGCATGAGGTGGGCGTTGCACCGAAGCGGCTGCCCGGTCGGCTCACGCGCGCGGTCGCAACCACGGCGTCGCGCGTCGTGTCAACGACTGACAACTCGTCCGAGTCGGTGTTGACGACGTAGAGCCGCGAGCCGTCAACGCACATCTCCTGCGGCCTGCGCCCGACCTCCAACTCTTTGACCGGGCCGAGCCGCGCGTCGAAGACACGCAGGCGGTTCTCGCCGAGCACGGCGACGTAGAGCTTGCCGTTGACGAAGCGCACGGAGTATGGGAAGTAGCCCGCATCCGATTCGCGCTCAATCTTCCCGTCGTCGGTGTTGAGAAGTGCGATGCGGCCCGCGACGTAGGTTCCCTTCTCGTCCTTCGCGGCCAGATAAAGAACGGCGATGTGATGTTCGTCAACGGCGGTGAGTCCGGCGGCGAAGCCCGCGACCTTGTATTCGCGCGCGATCTCGAACTGGCGGTTGATGCGGAAGACCTTCTCGTCGAAGCCGCCGCTCACGTAGAGATCGCCGTCCGCGCCGACCGCCGCGCTGGGGAAGAGCGAGCCGGGGATACCTGGCGAGGGCTTCGGCCTCAGCGTCTTGACGACCTGCCCCGACGCCGCGTCTACGACTGATATTTCTTGCGCCTCGCGCGTGTAGTAGCCCGCGTTGAGGACGACGAGGCGACCGTTGAAGGGCACGGCCTCGTAAGGGAGACGCCCGACCTCGACCTGCCGCCCGGCGGGCGCGATACGCCAGCCGTTCGGAAGCTCCGCCACTTCCTCGCGCGACGCGCGCGCCTGCGCCTGCGCGACGTACTTCAAAGCCCCTTCATACGGCGTCCCCTTCACGTACTCCCAAAGCTCTCGGTTCAAGTCCTCCTCATCCTCGGCGCGGTCGAAGTTGTCGGCGCGCGCGGCGCGCTCAACCTTCTGTGCCGCGACGCGCGACGCGTGCGGGCAGACGGCGAAGAGGAGGGCGACGATGATTAGAAGTCTGCTTCTCATAATCTCCTGATTTCCAAGACCGCGAGATGGGGCCTACACTTCTACGAAATTCGGAGTATCCTATCATCATGGACAAGTCGAGCGCACAGGTTCCCCCGGACGACTTCGAGGGAGAGGTCATTGACATCGAGCCGCGGGACGACCCGAAGGCGCACAAGGCGCGGCGCTGGGCGCTCGTCGTCATCGTCGTGGCCCTTCTGGTCGCCGCCTCGCGTGCGGGGTCGGTCTACCTTGAGGCGTTGTGGTTCGGCTCGCTCGGCTACAGCACGGTTTACTGGACGGCGTTCTGGTACGAGTGGGCGACCTTCGCCGCCTTCGCCGTGGCGACGGCGGTCGTGTTGCGCGCGGCGTTCTGGATGCTGGAGCGCGCCTTCGTCGTCTCGGCGCTCGCGCCGCGCCGCGTCCTCGTCAACAACCAGCCCGTCTTCATCAAGCCCGCGCGCCTCTTGAAGCCCGCGGCGTGGGTCGTCTCGCTGCTGTTCGGACTCGTTTACGGTTTGGGGATGAGCGGCGACTGGCAGAAGTTCGCGCTCTGGCTGAACCGCCCGCCGACGGGCGACAACGATCCCATCTTCGGCAGGCACCTCGGCTTCTATCTCTTCACGCTGCCCGTGGCCGAACTGCTATCGTCCTGGCTTCTGACGCTCGCGTGGGTCGTGTTGCTGGCCGCGGGCGTCTACGCCGTGCTGGGCTTGTTGCCGACCGGCAGGAACCTGCGCGAGACGGTCGAGTCGCGCGGCAAGATGCTGTCGTCGGCGGCGCGCGGCGCGGTTTACGGCGCGGTCTCGACGGCGCTCGCCGTGCTGCTCCTTGTGCTCGCCCTGCGCGCCTACCTCTCGCGCTTCGAGCACCTGTTCGACGACCACCAGATTTTCAGCGGCGTCACCTACACGGAAGACCACTATCTCCTGCCCGGCCTCTCCGTCGTCGCCGTCGTGCTCGTGCTGGCCGCCCTCCTCGCCGTCGTCAACGGCTTCGCCTTGCGCCGCCTGCGCCTGTTGATAGCCACGCCCGTGCTCCCCCTGCTCGTCTATCTCGTCGCGTGCGTGGCCGTCCCCGGCTACGTGCAGAGCTTCATCGTCAAGCCGAACGAGATTGACCGCGAGTCCGGCTACATCGAACATAACATCGCGGCGACGCGACGGGCCTTCGGGCTGGAGCGCGTCGAGGCGCGCGACTTCCCCGCCGACGCCGACGACGCGGCCTACGCCCTCGCCGACAACAAGCCGACGCTGGACAACCTACGCATCTGGGACTATCACGCGCTGCAAGACACGCTCCGGCAGGTGCAGGAGATACGCACCTACTACGACTTCAACGACGTGGACATTGACCGCTACCCGGTCGGCGGGCAGACGCGGCAGATGATGCTCGCGCCGCGCGAATTGGACGTTGCGAAGCTGCCCGCCTCGGCGCGCGGCAACTGGATCAGCGAGCGCCTCATCTACACGCACGGCTACGGCGTGACGATGAACACGGCCAACGGCTTCACACCCGAAGGCCGCCCGCAATTCGTCCTCTCGAACATGCCGACCGAGTCCAACGCGCCGGAGATCAAGCTCACGCGCCCGCAAATCTACTTCGGCGAGAAGACCGACACGAACGTCTACGTTGACACCGGGCAGAAGGAGTTCGACTACCCGCAGGGCGACGCCAACGCCTCGACCACTTACGAGGGCACGGGCGGCTTCCGCGTCGGCGGCACGTTGCGCCGCCTCGTCCTCGCGTGGGAGTTGGGCGACCTCTCGCGCCTCCCCTTCGCCGACGCCGTCACGCCCGACAGCCGCCTGCTCATGCGGCGACAGATTGGTGAGCGCGTCCGCACGCTCGCGCCCTTCCTCGCCTTCGACGAAGACCCCTACATCGTCGTCGGCGGCGACGGGCGGCTCTACTGGATGATGGACGCCTACACGACCTCCGACACATACCCATACGCGCGCCATCACGATCTCGCGGGCGCGTCCGGCGCGGTCAACTACGTCCGCAACAGCGTCAAGGCGGTAGTGGACGCATACGACGGCGCGGTCTCCTTCTACGTCTTCGACGAGCAAGACCCGGTGCTGCGCGCCTACCGCGGCCTCTTCCCCGCGCTCTTCCGACCCTCCGCGCAGATGCCGGAACAGTTGCGCGCGCACGTGCGCTATCCCGAAGCTCTTTTGAAGGCACAGGCCGACGCCTACGGCCTCTATCACACGGAGAACCCGAAGGTCTTCTTCCAGCGCGAGGATGTTTGGAGCCTGGCGCGCGAGTCGGCCCCGAAGCAGCAGGGCGGCGGCGCTCCCGCCGCGCAACCGCTTGAGCCTTACTACGCGCTCCTGCAACTGCCCGGCGAGTCGTCGCCCGCGCCGGAGTTCGTTAACGTGGTCGCGTTCACTCCGGCCTCGCGCGACAACCTCATCGGCTGGATGGCGGGCCGCAGCGACGGCGCGGCTTACGGCTCGCTCGTCGTCTACAAGTTCCCGAAGTCGAAGCTCGTCAACGGCCCCGTGCAGGTCAACGCGCGCATAGACCAGAACGCGCAGCTCTCTTCGCAACTGACGCTCTGGAACCAGCAAGGCTCGCGCGCGCAACGCGGCAACCTGCTCATCGTGCCTTTGGGTCGCGGGCTGCTCTACGTCGAGCCGATCTACTTGCAGGCCGAGCGCTCGCCGATGCCGGAGCTGCGTCTCGTCGTCCTCGCCACGCAAGACCGCCTCGCCTTCGGGACGAGCTTCGCAGAGGCCCTGACGAACCTCTTCGGCAACAACATGGGCGGCGGCCCGACGACGCCGGCACAGGCCGAAGCAGGCTCGAAGGCGCAACCGCCGCCGCCCGCCGCCGCCGCCGCCGCGCGCACGACCGCCGAACTCATAGATCAGGCCGCCGCAGACCTCGGCGACTACCAGCGCCTGACCGCCGAGGGCAAGCTCGGCGAGGCCGGGCAGAAGCTCGAATCGCTGAAGCGCACGCTCGACGAGTTGCAGAAGTCGAAGCAGTGAGAATTGCAGAAGTCGAAGCAGTAGACTCGCGCTTTTAGCTGTGCCCGGAAAGCTTCAACGCGAGAACTTCGTCGGCGTCGTCCCCGTACTCTGTCACGAAGACGGGACGACGAAGGCGAGCGCCTGACGGGAGCGGGACGACATGGAACCAATCGAGGACGAAGAGAGAAGGGTTCGCGGCGCGGGCGGCACGCCGGGCGGCATCGGCGAGTTTTTGATCGGGCTGGCGATGACTGTGGCCGGGGCTTACATGCTGACCGAGTGCGTCGTCGTCACGGGCGGCTCCTGGACGCTGTGGGGCTACAATTCGTTCGGGCTATCTTTGCTCCCGCTCATCGTCGGCGTTGGCCTGCTCTTCTACGACGGCAGGTCAATCGCGGGCTGGCTTTTGACGTTCGCGGGTGTCGTCATCATCTTCGTGGGCGTGTTGATGAACCTGCAAATCTACTTCCAGCCCACCAGCCTCTTCAACACCGTCGTCATGTTCGTCCTGCTCGCGGGCGGCCTCGGCCTCGTCGCCCGCTCGCTCCGTCCCCACTCCTGACGCCGGCCCGCCCTCGGCGAGCACGCGCTGTCGCCGGAAGTGTTCGACGATCTCTTCGGCGGTCTTGCGACCGACGAAGGGCGCGAGTTCTTCCGCGCCAGCCTGCGCGATCTTTTGAATCGAGCCGAGGTTGCGGAGCAGCTTGTTCTTGCGTCGCTCGCCGACGCCGGGGATGGCCGTCAGCTCGGAAGTGAAATCGCGAAGCTCCCGCCGCTTGCGGTGATACGTGACCGCCGTGCGGTGCGTCTCGTCGCGTATTAACTGGATGAGGCGCAGCGCCGCCGAGTGCGAGTCGAGGTAGATGGGCTGATCCTCGCGCCCCTTCATCAAAATGTGCGAGACATCGTTGTGGCGGCGCGGCGGCTTCACGACTCCGATTACGGGGACGGCTTCGAGGTCCAGCTCGCGCATCGCCGAGGCTGCGGCGGCGAGTTGCGTCTTGCCGCCGTCAATCATCACGAGGTCGGGCAAAGGATTGCCTTCGTCGAGCTGGCGTCGGTAGCGTCGGAAGACGGCCTCGCGCATCGAGGCCGGGTCGTTCGCGCCCTCGACCGACTTGATCTTGAATTTGCGATACTCCTGCCGGTTCATCTTGCCGTTCTCGCAGACGACCATCGCCGCGACGTTCTCCGCGCCGGAGATGTTCGACACGTCGAACGACTCGATGCGCGAGGGAAACCGCGGCAGCTCCAGAACCTCCTGCAACTCTTCGAGCACGCGCTCCATGTCGGGCTTCAAGACGCGGAAGCGCTGCTCAAACGCGATCTGCGCGTTCTTCTCCACCAGTTCGATCATCTCGCGCTTCTGCCCCCGTCGGGGGTCGAGTATGCGAACGCGCCGCCCTTTGCGCTCCGTCAAAGCCTTCTCCAACAGCTCGCGGTCTTCAAAATCAACGGGCACGTGAATCTCGCGCGGCACGTAGTCGGTCGAGTAATACTGCGTGAGCACGTCGCTGAGGAAGGCCGAAGGGTTGAAGGATTCGTCCGCGGCCAGGTCTTCCCAGAAGAACTCGCGGCGGCCCACGATCTTCCCCTCGCGCATCGTGAAGAGTTGCAGGGCGAGCCGCGCGCCCTCGCGGTAGAAGCCGAAGATGTCCACGTCGAGGTCTTGGGCGACCGCCATCTTCTGCTGCTCGGAGACGGCGACGACGGTCTTCCGCAAGTCGCGGTACTTCGCCGCCCGCTCGAAATTCATCTCCTCCGAAGCCTGCACCATCCGCCGCTCGTACTCGTCGCCGAGTTCCCGGTTCTTGCCTTCCAGAAACATCCGCACGTCGCGCACCGATTCCTGATATTCCTCCGGCGTGCACAAGCCGCGCACGCAGGGGCCGAGGCAGCGCTTGATGTGATATTCGAGACACGGGCGCGGGAGCCGTCCGTCAATCTCTATGTCGCAGGTGCGGAGCTGGAACGTGCGATTGATAAGGTCAATCGTGCGGCGCGCCAGGCTTGCAGGCAGGTACGGCCCGTAGTAGAGCGCGCCGTCGCGCTGAATGCGGCGCGTAATCATCACGCGCGGGAACGCTTCGTTGATCGTCAGCTTCAGGTGCGGATACTGCTTATCATCCTTCAAGAGGATGTTGTAGCGCGGCTTGTGCTGCTTGATGAGGTTCGATTCAAGCACCAGCGCCTCGACCTCCGTGTCCGTGACGATGAATTCGAGGTCGCGTATGCGGCGCACAAGCTCGCGCGTCTTCGGGTCGTGGCCGCGCCCCGACTGGAAGTAGGAGCGCACGCGGTTGCGCAGGTTCTTCGCCTTGCCGACGTAGATGACCTTCCCGGCGTCGTCCTTGTGCAGATAGACGCCGGGGCCGGTGGGCAACTTCTTAAGCTTCTCTTCCAGCGTCAACGCTTCCACCCGTTTCGCACGTACCGTCTCGCTTTCTCTACCGACAGTTTAGCTCACGGCGCAGCGCCGGACAAAAACGCCGCGCCGGTTTCACCTTTCGCGCCGGAGTTGCTACATTCTGCGGCATCGGTTTTTTATAAAGACCCGTGCGATTCCCCTTCGAGCCGCCAACAGAGAGAGAGTTCGACGCCGTCGGCTTCGGCCTCAACGCCGTTGACCACCTCGTCGTCGTGCCCCACTACCCGCAGTTCGACACGAAGATTCGGCTCGTCGAACACGCGCGTGCGGCGGGCGGGCAGACCGCGACTACGCTTGCGGGACTGCAACGCCTCGGCAGACGGACGGCCTACGCGGGCCGCTTCGGCTCGGACGACGCCGGAGCCTTCGGGCTTGAGGCGCTGCGCTCGGAGGGCGTTGACGTGGAGCGCGCCGAAGTGGTCGAGGGCGCGCGCAATCAGATCGCCTTCATCGTCATTGACGCGCGCACGGGCGAGCGCACGATCATGTGGGACAGGGACGAGCGGCTCGCCTACGAAGAGGAGGAAGCTCCGCGCGACTTCGCCGCGCGCGGGCGCGTGCTCCATCTGGACGCGCACGACCCGCGCGCCTGCGCGCGACTCGCACGCGAAGCGCGCGCCGCCGGCACAATCGTCACAGTTGACGTTGACAACATCTACGAAGGACTCGGAGAACTCCTGCCGCACGTTGACGTGCTCGTCTCGTCGAAGGAATTCCCGCGCCGTCTCACGGGCGTTGACGACGAACGCGGGGCGCTGGTCGCGGCGCGTTCGCTCCTGCGCCCCGACGCTGTGGTCGGCATGACGTTGGGCGAGCGCGGGGCGGTCGTCTATCACGAAGGCGTCTTCATCGAGTCGCACGCCTTCGCAGTCCCCGGCGGCTGCCGCGACACGACGGGCGCGGGCGACGCCTTCCACACAGGCTTCCTCCACGGCCTGCTCTGCGGCGAGGAGATCGAGGGATGTCTCACACTGGGCTGCGCCGTCGCCGCGCTGAAGTGCCGCTCTTTAGGCGCGCGCACCGCGCTCCCGACGCCGCACGAACTCGAACGGCTGCTCACGGGCGAAGGGGAAACGTCTTGAGAGCTTTCCATGCCCCAGGCGACGAGTTACATTCTTCCGCATGATGTCATCTCAACGAAAAGGAAGAAGCATGATGCGCGCATTCATTCTGTCCGCGGCTTTACTGTCCGCGGCTTTACCTCTGACTTCCGCGGCGGCCTCCGCCTCCGCGCCGCGGCAGGACGAGGAGCGGCGCTTCCTCGACCCGAAGCTCGTGCCCGCTGCGGGGAGCGCGGCGAAAGATTTCGTGCCGCGAGGGTGGAAGATCGAGGGCGACGAGGGCGAGACGACAGGCGACCTGAACAAGGACGGCGTACCTGACAAGGTTCTGCGGCTCGTCGAAGACATAGCCCTGGAGGGGAAGGACGGTACATACAACACGCGCTACCGCGCGCTCGTCATCCTCTTCGGCCAGACGGGCGACGGGTTCAAACGCGCGGCGGTTGCGACGAAGCTCCTCAGTTGCACGCTCTGCGCGGGCGCGCTCGGCGACCCCGAAGGCGGCAACATTCAGGTCGAGATCAAGAACGGAGTCCTCAACGTCAACCAGCTCAGCGGCTCGCGCGAGGCGACCGACCTCACTCAGCGCTTCCGCTACGACCCGGCCTCCACGCGTTTCCTTCTCATCGGCCAGGACGTTAACGAATACGACCGCCTTGAAGGCGGCGGCACGAGCGAGAGCACGAACTACCTGACCGGCCTCCGCGTCACGAAGAAGACCAAAGCCACGCGCGAGGGCCTAGACCCCTCTGTCGTCTCCAACCAGACCACGCGCGTTCCCGTGCAACATCGCTTCATCGAAGACGTTGACTACGAGAAGTCGTTCGGTGAAGAGCATTGAGCCTATTGAGCGGAAGGCAAAGGGTCAATGCGCGGGAAGGGCTTTGACACGCCCTTCCCGCGCCCGACGCCCCCGGCGTTGGAAGCACTCGGCGAGGTGAGCGGCATGAAGCTGAAGACGATCTATCTGGTTCTGTGCGTCCTCGGAGTGGTTTTGCCCTACTGGCAATTTCTCCCCTGGGTGGCGGCGAACGGCCTGAACATGCCTCTCTTTTTTCAGCAGCTCTTCGCCAATCACATCGGCGCTTTTTTCGGCATGGACGTGCTCGTCTCCGCCGTGGCGCTGTTGGTCTTCGCGCGCAGCGAGAGCGCCCGGCTCGGCCCGCGCGCGCGTTGGCTGACGCTCTTGGCCGTGCTCATCGTGGGGGTCTCTCTGGGGCTGCCGCTGCTTCTCTACATGCGCGAGCGGCGGCTAGGGCAAGACCGTGCGCGTGCGAAAACGGCGACGGTCTGACAGTCGCCTCTTTTTTCGCTGCGCGGCGTGGGCCGAAAGGTGATATAAAAAGCAGCGTCTTTCGCATCCCGTCCCCGGCCCGTCAGAGTTCAAAGAAATGCGCCTGCGCTTTACGCTCGCAATGGCACTCGCCCTCGCGCTCTGCTCTGCGCTCGCCCTCGCGCCGCACAGGTCTTCGGCGCAGGGCCGTCGCAGCGTGAGCCTCCTCCTCGTCAACGGCAAGGTCTTCACTTCGGACGCGCGCGGCCACGTCGCCGAGGCCGTGGCGATTGAAGGCGAGCGCATCGTCGCCGTCGGCACGACGCGTGAGATCGAAGCCGCTTACACGGGCGCGCGGACGATTGACCTCAAAGGCAAACTCGTCACGCCCGGCTTCAACGACGCGCACATACACTTCCTTCAGGGCGGGCGCGCGCTGATGCTCGTTGACCTGAACGGCGCACGGACGCTCGCCGAGGCGAAGCAGCGCGTGGCGGCGCGCGTGCGTGAGTTGCAGCCGGGCGCATGGATCACGGGGCGCGGATGGGATCAGACTTTGTGGGGCGGCGCGTGGCCGTCGAAGAAAGATTTGGACGAGGTCGCGCCCGCGAACCCCGTCTTCCTACAGCGCGTGGACGGCCACACCACCTGGGCGAACTCGCTCGCGCTTCAAAAGGCGGGCATCACGCGCGAGACGAAAGACCCGCAGGGCGGCGAGATCGTGCACGACTCTTCGGGCGAGCCGACGGGGATACTCAAAGAGACGGCGGGCAGTCTGGTCGCGAACGTCGTGCCGGAGCCGACGCGCGCGGAGATGTCGGAGGCGCTTTCGCGCGCGCTCGCAGAGGCTTTGCGCTACGGCGTCACCTCGATTCAGACCAACGACGTGCCGAGCACCGACGCGACGCCGCTCTACCGCGAATTTCTCAAAGCCGGAAAACTCACCGTGCGTGTTGCCGAGTGGCAGCAGTTCGCCAACTCGGTCGCAGACATCAAGCGCGAGCGCACGGAGTTCGCCGCGTTCCATGAAGACCCTTTCCGCCTGCGCCTGACCGCGCTCAAGGGCTACGTTGACGGCACGCTCGGTTCGCGCACCTCGGCCATGCTCGCGCCCTTTTCGGACGACCCGCACAACAGCGGCATCCCGCGCATGACGCCCGAACAACTGACACGGATGATCGTCGAGCGCGACGACGCCGGATTCCAAATCGCGCTCCACTGCATCGGCGACCGCGCGAACCGCATGGCACTCGACGGATACGAAGCGGCAGATAAACGCAGACTCCTTAAGCCGATTTTATCGACATCTACAGATTATTACGGGCGACAGTCCGGCTCTCTCGCGCCCTGGATGAGGCATCGCATCGAACATGCCCAAGTCGTCGCCCCGTCTGACTTCGCTCGTTTCGCAAAGATGAATATCATCGCCTCGATGCAGCCGTCGCACGCCATCTCGGACAAGCGTTGGGCGGAAGACCGGCTCGGCGAGTACCGAGTGATGGGCGCGTACAGTTGGCACACGATGATGTCGCACGGCGTCCACGTTCCGTTCGGCACAGACTGGCCGGTCGAGCCGATGAACCCTTACCTCGGACTCTACGCGGCGGTCACGCGCCAGAGCACAGACGGCCAGCCTCCCGGCGGCTGGTGGCCGGAAGAGCGCATCACCATCGAAGACGCCATACGCAACTACACGGCGGAAGGCGCATACGCCTCCTTCGAGGAGCGCGACAAAGGGCAAATCGCGCTGGGGATGCTCGCCGACCTCGTCGTCCACACGCGCGACCTGCTCACGATTGCGCCGAAGGAGATTTTGCAGACCGAGCCGGAGACCATCATCTTCGACGGTCGCGTTATCTACGAAAGAAACAAGTGATGCGTAATGAGTGATAAGAAAATCCGTCCCTCTTTCTTATCACTCATTACGCATCACTTACCACTTCGGAGATTGCCATGCCCACGTGGTTGAAAGTGCTGCTCATCATCGGCGGGCTGCTCGTCGTGCTGATTATCGTGAGCGTCGTTGCGACCGTCGTCCTCGTGAAGCGATACGGGCCTCAGCTTGTCGAGACGGTCAAGCAGACGGGCAGCGAGGGGCGGGAGTACGGGCGACGCACGGACAACGAGGGCTGCGTGAACGAAGCGGTCGCGCGCCACAGCCGCAACGAGGGCTTCACAGACATGGTCAAGAACACCATCTTCCTCCGCACCTGTCTCGACGCGAGCCGCCCCACTCCCGGCTTCTGCGATGACGTGCCGCACCAGTTCGAGTTCATGAAGAGCGCGCAGTGGCAGTTGCAGCAGTGCAGGCACTACGGGCTGCCGCCCGAAAAGCAGTGCGGCCAACTCTTCCAGCAGGTGCAGCAGTTCTGCGAGCAGCCGCACGCGCGCACCTACGGCAACCGAGAGAACTCAAACGCGGACGAAGAGCCGCCACCGCCGCCGCCCGCGCCGCTCCCGTCCGCAAACAAACACTGAAGAAAACTGGAGCACGCCATGACCGAACGCCTCCGGCGAAGACGCGCCCCTCTTATTGCGACGCTATTTTCGACCCTCTCCGTACTCCTCCTGCTCTTCACATCGGCGCAGGCCGCGCGCGCCGCGTGGCGAGCGGCGGGCGACGTGAAGTCAGTCTCGCGACAGGCAGACGGCGTCGTGCTGACGCTCACTTCGGGCGCGCGCGTCGCCGTTACTTTCGTCACGCCGGAAGTCGTCCGCGTGCGATTCGCGCCCGGCGGCACGTTCGAGCGCGACTTCTCCTACGCCGTCGAGCCGAAAGAGCGCACGACGCAACGCGTCGTCGTTAGGGAGTACAACGCGCCCAAAAGCGGCTTCGAGGCGGGGAGTGATTCGATAGGATTGACGGTGTTCGGTGGGGCGAACGTCACGATTCGTCGTCACCCGTTCCTCATCACCGTGACGGATGATGAGGGGCACACAGTAGTCGAAGACGACCCGGCGCGGCAGACCGTCTTCGACCCGGAGACGGGCGCGGTCGAGTGCTCGAAAAAGCGCGTCGAGTGGGAGACTTACTACGGCCTCGGCGAGAAGGCAGGCCCGACGCTCTCGCGCGACACGCAGCAGTTCGTGATGTGGAACACGGACACCTATGGCTACCCGCGCGGCCTCGACCCCATCTACCAGTCAATCGGCTTCTTCATCGCGCTCCGGCAGGGGAGAGAGGCGCAGGGGCACGGCCTCGCTTACGGCCTCTTCCTCGACAACACTTCGCGCACGTATTTCGACATGGGCAAGACCGACCCTGCGCGCCTGACCTTCGGCGCGGCGTCGGGCGAGCTGAACTACTACGTCTTCACCGGAGGCCGTGAGCGCACGCCGAAAAATGTTCTACGCGACTACACGGACTTGACGGGGCGCGCGCCGCTCCCGCCGCTGTGGGCGCTCGGCAACCAGCAGTCGCGCTGGTCTTACTCGCCGGAGTCGCGCGTGCGCGAAGTGGCAAAAGGCTTCCGCGACGCGCGCATCCCTGCGGATGTCATCTACCTCGACATTGACTACATGGACGGCCACCGCGTCTTCACATGGGACAAGTCGCGCTTCCCCGACCCCTCGAAGATGATTGCAGACCTGCGCGCCGAAGGCTTCCGCGTCGTCGTCATCGTTGACCCCGGCGTCAAAGCCGACCCCGCTTATTACGCCTACCAGCAGGGACAGGCGGCGGGTCACTTCGTGAAGAACGCCGACGGCACGGAGCTTCACGCGAGCGTGTGGCCGGGCGTCTGTGCCTTCCCGGACTTCACAGACCCCTCGGCGCGCGAGTGGTTCGGCTCGCTCTACAAGACGAACCTCGACGAAGGCGTCGCCGGATTCTGGAACGACATGAACGAGCCGGGCGTCTTCCTCTCCGACACGACGCCGAAGCCCGACTTGTTTCATCACCCGATGAAGACGTTCCCTTTGACTGCGCGCCACGCGGGCGACGGCCTGCCGGGCACGCACGCGCGCTACCACAACGTCTTCGGCATGCAGATGGCCCGCGCGACCTTTGAAGGTTTGAAACGCCTTCGGCCCGACGCGCGCCCCTTCGTTTTGACGCGCGCCGGCTACGCGGGCGTGCAACGCTTCTCGGCCATCTGGACGGGCGACAACGTAGCGTCGTGGGATCACCTGCGACTTTCAATCACGATGCTCCTCAACCTCGGCGTCTCCGGCGTACCCTTAATCGGCTCAGACGTTGGCGGCTTTTCCGGCAACCCCACCCCGGAGCTTTACACGCGCTGGCTACAGGCCGCGGCGCTCACGCCCTTCTTGCGCTCGCACTCCGAGAACGGATCGAACCCGCACGAGCCTTACTCGTTCCCGAAAGAGTTCACCGACATCAACCGCGCCTCGATTGAGTTGCGCTACCGGCTGCTCCCATACCTCTACACGCTTTTCCGCGAGCACACCGCGACGGGCGCACCCGTGATGCGCCCGCTCTGGTTCGAGTATCCCGACGACGCGCGCACGTATCTCGTCGAAGACCAGTACCTCGTCGGGCGCGATCTGCTCGTCGCGCCTGTCGTCACGGAGTCAGTCACGAAGCGCAAGGTCTATTTCCCGAAGGGCGACAGATGGGTTGACTGGTGGACGGGCAAACTCTACGAAGGCGGCCAGGAGGTCGAGATTGACGCGCCGCTCAACCGCCTGCCGCTCTTCGCCCGCGCGGGCGCGGTGATCCCGACGCAGCCCGTCGTCCAGCACACGGGCGAGATGTCGAGCTTGCCGCTCTCGCTGCTGGTCGTACGGGGCGCAGACGGCGCGAGCAGTTTCTACGAAGACGCGGGCGACGGCTACGAATACCAGCGCGGCGCGGCGCGCACGACGACGGCGACGCAACAGGGCGTCTCGCTCAAGCTCGCGCGGGCGGGCGCTTACAGCGGCGCGCGCAACATCGGCGCACTCGAATTCCTCCCCGGCCAGTTGCCGCGTGAGGTGCGCGTGCGTAACGGCGTCGCTCTCCTTCCGGCTCAGCATCGCGCGAACGAGCACGACTTTGTGCTGCTCCCGCCGGCAGAGAGCGTTGAAGAATTTTCGCTCGTCCCGTAGAGTTTGGATTCAATGACAGCACGCACAGAACACTACCCCGGCGCGCTCGACCGCCGACGCTTTCTTTCATCGGTCGGCAAGGGACTCGGACTCGCCGCGCTCTCTTCTTCGACAGTCGCGTCTCTCCTGAAGGATGTGCGCGCGGCGGCCAAGCGCGTCGCGCATCTCTCGGCTGAGGACGCGGCGCGCGACGAGGACTTCTGGTTCGACATCCAGCAGTCGTTCTCCGTCACGCGCGGGATTGTGAACCTCAACAACGGCGGCGTCTCGCCAAGCCCCCGCGTCGTCACCGAGGCGCTCGTGCGTTACCTCTGGCAGCAGGAGGACGCGACGGCTTATACGATGTGGGAAATCCTTGAGCCGCAGTCAGAGACCATTCGCACGGGGCTGGCGGAGATGTTCGGCTGCGACCGCGAGGAGGTCGCCCTCACGCGCAACACTTCCGACTCGCTCGAAGCCGTTCTGTTCGGGCTTGAACTGAAGCGCGGCGACGAAGTGTTGACGACGACGCAGGACTACCCGCGTATGCTCACGACGCTCCGCCAGCGCGAGCGGCGCGACGGCATCGCCTTAAAGACGGTCAGGATTCCCATCCCGCCGAAAGACCTGAGCGAAATCACGGCGGCCTTTGAAGCTGGCTTCACGCCGCGCACGCGCGTCGTCCTCATCTCGCACATGATTAACATCACGGGGCAGATCACGCCCGTGCGCGAGGTCTGCGAGCTGGCCCGCCGGCGCGGCGTCGAGACGGTCGTTGACGGGGCGCACTCGTTGGCGCAGTTTCAGTTCAAGCGCGACGATCTGGGCTGCGACTACTTCGGCACGTCGCTTCACAAGTGGCTGCACGCCCCCAAAGGCACGGGCATGCTCTACGTCCGGCGCGACAAGATCAAAAACGTCTGGCCGCTCATGGCCGCCGAGCGCAGCCAGGACGCCGACATACGCAAGTTCGAGGAGACGGGCACGCGCTCCGCCGCGCAGCGCCTCGCCATCGGCGAGGCTTTGCTCTTCCACGAGGGCGTCGGCGCGGCGCGCAAAGAGGCGCGTCTCAGGTATCTTGCACGCTACTGGATGAACCGGCTCAGGGACGAGCCGAATCTACGCTTCAACACCTCCTTCGATGACCGCCAGTCCTGCGCGCTCGCCAACGTCCACGTCGAAGGCACAGACCCTTACGCCGTCTGCGCACACCTGATGAGCCGCCATAAAATCTTCGCCACGCCCATCGTCCACCCGGAGTTCAAAGGTGTCCGCATCACGCCGAGCGTCTACACCACGCTCAAGGAACTCGACCGCTTCTGCGAGGCGTTGACGACCGTGGCGAAGAAAGGTCTGCCGAAGGCATGAAGGGTGTTGGGTTCTGGTAAAAAAATCCTAACACCCAGAACACAACACCCAACAGCCCTTCTTCAGACCTTGCCAAAACCCGCCCGCGCGTTTATTCTGGTCGCACTCACGACAAGTGAGGTGACTACGATGTTGATTCGATTCTTACTCGCCTAAGCCAGCCGCCGACGACCCTCGGTCGTTTCTTTCTTTCCAACACGGAGAGCGGTTATCCGGCCACCCGAAGGCCGGGAAGGTGTGTCAGACAATGTCGAATCCGGGCATCGAAGTACGCCAGCTCTGTAAATCCTTCCGCAAGCGCAAAGGCTTCATCCGCTCGCGCTCATCCGTCACGCACGCCCTGCGCGACGTGTCCTTCGAGGTCGGACGGGGCGAGACCTACGGGCTGCTCGGCCCCAACGGGTCGGGCAAGTCAACGCTCATCCGCGTGCTCGCGACGCTGCTGGTGCCGGACTCCGGGCGGGTGCGTCTGCTCGGCCACTGCATCCCCGGCGAGGAGGCTGAGGTGCGTCGCAAGATCGGGCGTGTGAGCGTGGATGCGGCCTTCTACAAGAAGCTCTCGGCGCGCGAGAACCTTTTGTATTCGGCGTACCTCTACGGCATGGACAAGGAGCACGCCGAAGCGAGAGCGTTGGAGATTCTCGAAGCCCTGGGACTCGACGGCGAGAAGTACACAGACCCGCTCGAAGAGATGAGTCGAGGCATGCAGCAGAAGGTCGCCATCACGCGCGCGCTGCTGGTGAACCCGCCGCTCCTGCTCCTGGACGAGCCGACCACGGGACTCGACCCGAAGAGCAAGCGCGATGTGCAGACGTTCCTCGAACGCCTACGGAGCGAGCACGGGACGACCATCCTCCTGACCTCGCACGACATGGCCGAGACCGAGCGCCTGTGCTCGCGCATCGGCTTCATCGCGCACGGTCGCCTGATCGCCGAAGGCACGGCTGACGAGCTGAAGCGTCGCTCGAACGCCGAATCCTTAGACGACGCCTTCATCGCGCTCGCGGGCGAGAAACTGAACGAGGGCGGCGCGGGCGCTGGCCGCAAGTCGAATGAGGCGGCGCTGGCGGAAGCTTGAGGCGGGCTTTACTGAGTTGCAACGAAGGGAGAGTCCAGAGTTCAAGCTTTAGCTTGTCTTTACCGCATGTCGGAACAAACTAAAGTTTGAACTCTGAGCCCCTGTCGAGGATAGTGCGATGGAACAGGTATTCAGACAGGCTTGGGCGTTCCTCTTCCGCGACTACCACCTGACGCGGCGCTACTTCTCGTGGGTGGTCGTCTTCACTTTCTACGCGGTGGTGAACTCGGCGACGGTCGTGCTGATCGGCGTGGCGGCTGGCGACCGCAGACTCACGCTGACGCTGCTGGTCGGCGTGATGCTGTGGGGGATGCTGTCGGTGGTCTTTCAGGAGATCGCGAACTCGATCACGTATGAGCGTTGGGAGGGCACGCTCGAATACACGTTCATGGCCCCTGTCTCGCGTCTCGTACATCTGGCGGGCGTGAGCCTCTTCGCGACGGCCTACGCGGTCGTGCGCGCCTGCATCATCGTCGCGGGGATGCTCCTCTTCGTGGACATTGATTTGTCGCGCGCGAACTGGGCGGGGATCGTCGTGGTGCTGGCGGTTTCGAGCGCGGCCTTCATCGGACTGGGCTTGATGGCGGCGGTGCTGCCGGTCTTCTCGCCGGAGCGCGGCGCGGAGGCGACGAGCATCTTTCAGGGGATTCTGCTGCTGGTCTCAGGCGTCTACTACCCCGTCGAGGTTCTGCCGCGCTGGCTCCAGCCGCTCTCGGTCATCTCGCCCGCGACCTACGCTCTCTCCGCGAGCCGCAAGCTCATCGGCTTGAGCGACGGCGCACAACCCGCGGCGGGCGCACCGCTCTCGGCATGCGCCTACGAACTGACGGTGCTCACGCTGATGGGGCTGTTGATGATCCCGCTCGGCCTCTACGTCTTCGGCCTCGTCGAGCGTTGGGCGAAGCGGACGGGGAAACTGAAGCGGACGGGGTGAAGAAGAAGGCAAAAGTAAAAAGGCAAAAGGCAAAAGAGGGGAAGGCAGACAGCGCGTCTCTCATCAACTACTGAGGATGAGAAACGCGCTGCTTGCCGTCTTAACTTGAGCCTTTTGCCTTTTTACTTTTGCCTTCCGCGCGAGCGGTTTACTTTTGCCTTAGCCGAAGGCGGCGAGCACCTCGTCGGCGTGCTGCTCGACGTTGACCTTGTCGAAAACTTTCTTGACGCGGCCCTGCTCGTCTATAAGAAAAGTCTTGCGGTCAACGCCCATGTACTTCTTGCCCATGAACTGCTTCTCGCCGTAGACGCCGTAGGCATCGGCCACCGAGTGGTCGGTGTCGGCCAGTAGCGTGAACGGCAGTTGGTACTTGTCTGCGAACTTCCGGTGCGAGCGTTCGTCGTCGAGCGAGACGCCGAGGACTTTGATCCCGCGCCGCTCGAACTCCGAATGACTGTCGCGGAGACTGCAAGCCTCCTTCGTGCAGCCCGGCGTGTCGTCCTTCGGGTAGAAGTAGAGCACGACCTTCTGCCCGCGCAAATCAGACAGCTTCACCTCATTGCCTTCCGCGTCTCGCGCCTCGAAGTCCGGCGCGGCTTCGCCTTCTTTAATCATTCTCCAAAGTCCTCCATCTTTAACTCCGGTCGAAATCGAACGTCGTCCATCTTACAACAAAGAGACTGTGGCACGCGTTGCGGGAGCGAGCGCGTCGGCGGCGACTCAAGCGTCGGCCTTCGCGCCGTTGCGCTGGAAAGTGCGGAAGGGTTCGGGGATGAAGTTGGTCATGTGGAACTGCGCGGTGTGGCCGTCGGCGAAGGTCTGGTAGAGATTGAATTCGGGGAGTTGCAGACAGGTGAGCGGCGAGACTTGATCGTAGCCGGTGTCTATGCCGATGGCGCTGTGCGAGACGTAGATGCCATGACGACCGAGGCGACCGAGCAGGGGCAGCAGAGGCGTCGGCGTGTGGCCGAAGACGCAGGGCTTGCCGTGGTAGTGCTTGTAGAAATCCGGGTCGCGCGACCAGAGAAGGTGGCGCGCGTTCGTCTCGCACGGGTGCTTCTCGCCGTCGAGTCCGGCGTGGACGTAGAAGGCGTGCTCGTCCTCGTAAAAGAGCGGGAGCGAGCGGAAGAATTCGAGGTGCTCCGGCGGAATCGAGTCGCGCACGCGCCGCTGCGCCTCCTCCCACCACGAGCGCAACTCTTGCGTGAGCGGGCCGCCCGTGTACTGGCCGAACGTTTGGCTGCTCCCGACCGCCGGGTGAAGCCAGAGCCAAGCGCCGTCGTCGAGGAAGTCTAAAAGCATCTGCTCGTGGTTGCCTCGGAGCACGACGACTTCCGCGCCCGCCGAGTTGTTCAGAAGTTCGAGCACGTCGGCGATGGTGCCGGGGATGTCCTCGCCGCGGTCTATGAGGTCGCCGAGCAGGACGAGTGCGTCCCGCCCCGCATCGCGCGGGAGGAGTGAGAGGAGATGTCGGAGTTGTGCGCGGCGTCCGTGAACGTCGCCGACGACGAAGGTGCTCACAGGGCAGCCTCCGCTCTGGTTGTGGCCGCGCGGCCAAGCAGCCGCCGCGGCCTTACTGTTGTCGGGCCTCTCCGGCGCGCTCCGGCGCGGTCTCGATGCGGCGCATCAGCCCTTTGAAGCGCGCGTCTTCGCGCAAATCCTCCCAGTTCGGGTCGGACTCGAACCAGGGCTTGTTCTCGTTCCCCAAAGTGATCGCCCTGTCCAACCACTTGAAAGCGTCGTCGCGGTCGCCGAGCATGGCGTGCGCTGTGGCGAGCCAGTAGGCAGCGTCGTGGTCGGCGTCCGCCGCCTCGCGCGCGCGCTCCGTGAGTTCGGCGCGCGCCGCCTCGCGCTCGCCCTTCTGGACGAGGAACTGCGCGAGGATGGGGCGTAGCGCGTCCATGTGCGGGTGGCGCGCGAACACTTCCTTCATTACCCGGACGCCCGCGCCGGGGTCGCCGCGCCGCGCGTAGAGAACCGCGCGGAAGGTTTTGAGGAGCGGGTGATCCGGCTCCATCTGCGCGCCGAGGTCGAGTTCCGCCGCGGCGTCGTCGAGGCGTCGCTGGTACATGAGCACGCGCGCACGGTTGTAGCTGACGACGACGCGCTCCGCCGGGTTGATCTTGAGCATGCGGCTGAAGCCTTCGAGCGCGTCCACGTATCGCCCGTCGAGCCGCGCCAGAGTCGCCGAGACGAACTGCACGCCAACGTCGTTCGGCGCTTCCTTCCTCATCTCCTCGACCCACACGCGCGCGCGCTGCTTGTCGCCGCGCGAAAGATAGATGAAGACCATGTGGAGACGCGCCTCTAAAAGTTTCGCGTCGCGCGCCAGCGCCCGCCCGAAAGCCTCCTCGGCCCGCGCGTAGTCCCCGGCGTTGCCCAGACCCTTGATGACGCGGTTGGCGTAAGCGCCGCCCAGAGCGCACCAAGCGAGCGCGAAGTTCGGGTCGAGTTCGACGGCCCGCCGGAAGTGCTGGATTGACTCGTCGGAGTCCTCGCGCGCGAGCGTGTGGTAGATGAAGCGACCGCCCGCATCGCGCCCGCGCAGGTATTCCTCGTAGGCTTCCGGGTTGGTCGTCGAGTGGCCGGTGTCGGGCGATTCGGTCAGACTTTTCTCACGGTCGCCCAGGTGTTGCCGTTGCTCCGCCGCTTCGAGGCGGCCCATCAACTCGCGGAAGCGCGCGTCCGTGCGAAGCCTCTCCCAGTTCGGGTCGGACTCGAACCACGTGCGGTTCTCGTTGCCGAGTTCGACGGCGCGCTCTAACCAGTGCAGGGCGTCGTCGCGGTCGCCGAGCATGGCGTGCGCCGTGGCGAGCCAGTAGGCGATGTCGTGGTCGGCCTCCGCCGCGTCGCGCACGCGCTCCGTCAACTGCTCGCGCGCGGCCCCCGTCTCGCCCTTCTTGATGAGCTGCTGCGCGAGGAGCGGGCGGATGCCGTCCATCTGCGGGTGCTCTTCGAGCACGCCGCGCAGCACGCGCACGGCCTCGTCCACGTTGCCGCGCCGACCGAGCACGACGGCCTGGAAAGTTTTCAGGAGCGGGTGGTTCGGCTCGACGCTCGCGCCCTGCTCTAATTCGAGGAGCGCGTCGTCGAGGCGGTGCTGGTACATGAAGACGCGTGCGCGGTTGTAGCTGGCGACGACGCGCGCCGCCGGGTCGAGGCGCGAGAGCTTGTCGAAGGCGCGCAGGGCACGCTCGTACTCGCCGTCGAGGCGGTGGAGCGCGCCCTTGACGAAATAGACGGCAGGCTCGTTCGGGGCCTGCTTCGCCAGGCGCGCGACTTCGGCGCGGGCCTTCTCCTTCTCGCCGCGCGCGAGGTAGATGAAGACCATGAGGATGCGCGCCTCGACGATGTGGGGGTCGAGCGCGAGCGCGCGCGCGAAGGCGTTCTCGGCCAGCTCGTAGTCTTCGGGGCCGCCCAACCCCTTCAAGACTTTGTTGGCGAAGCACGCGCCCAGCCCGCTGTGCGCGAGCGCGAACGAAGGATCGAGACGAATCGCATGCTGGAAGTGCTCGACCGACTTGTCGCAATCCGCCGAGTCGAGCGTGTGGAAGAGGAAGCGCGCGAAGTTGTCGCGCCCGCGTAGATATTCTTCGTAGGCGGCGGCGTTGCGCGTCGTCGCCGCCGTGCCGGGGACTTGCGAAGCCTGCTGCTCGACGTTCAAGCCTTGCGCGATATGCTGCGCGATCTTGTCCTGAAGCGCGATGAGGTCGGAGGCCGTGGCATCAATGCGGTCGCTCCAGAGCATATCGCCGGAGGCCACGTCTACGAGTTGCGCGTTGACCCGCAGCGAGCCGCCCGCGCGCAGGAAACTCGCCGAGAGCACTGCGCTCACGTTGAGGTCGCGCCCGACCTCGCGCGGGTCAACCTGCTTGCCCTGATACTTCACGATCATCGAGGAGGGGCGCACGATGAGCGAGCGGTTGCGCGCCAGCTCCGTGATGACCGCATCGGCGAGCGAGAACTCGTAGAAGCTCGCTTCGGGGTCGTTGCTCGAATTCCTGAAAGGCAGGATGGCGATTGACTTCTGCGTCTCGAACTGGCTGACGTGCGCCGAGACGGGCGCGCGCGAAGTCTGCGCGTTCGGAGCAGCCGCGACCTGCCCGGAGGTGGAGCGCGCCGCGGGCGGGAAAGAGGTGGGCTGCGCCTCCGCACCCGTGAGACTGCGCCACCAACGCCGGAAGGTTCGACCGACTCCGCCCCCGCCGCCCGTGCCCGGCTGGTGTCGCGGCGGCGCGAACGCAGGCACCGCCTCGCCCGGCACTCCGCCCGCCTCGGCTCCGACTCGGCCCGCCGCCGCCACTTCGCGCATCGCCGCGCGCAGGTCGTCGCGCATCTCCGAAATTTGCTGGTATCGGTCTTCGGGTTTTTTGGCGAGCGCGCGGTCGAGTATTTTTTGAATGAGCGGCGGCGGATTGTCCGTGCGAACTTCCGTCAAGGGTTCGGGCGTGTCATGCAGGACGGCGTAGCGCACCTCGACCGTGGTCTGCCCCTTGAAGGGCCAGATGCCGGCGAGCATTTCGTAGAGCAGCACGCCCGTCGAGAAGATGTCGGCGCGGTGGTCAACCTTCTGCCCCGTCGCCTGTTCGGGCGCGGCGTAGGTCGCCGTCCCGTAAGGCACGCCGAGTTCCGTGAGGTGAACGTCGCCGCCCTTCTTCCCCTCGTCGAGCAGTTTGGCAAGCCCGAAGTCGAGAACCTTCACAAGCCCCGCGTCCGTCACCATCACGTTGCCGGCCTTGATGTCGCGGTGGATGATGCCCTTCGAGTGCGCGGCGGTGAGCGCGTCCGTGACCTGATAGGCAATCGAGAGGGCGCTATCGAGCGAGAGCGGGCGACCGTTGACGAGCTGGCGGACGTTTCGGCCCTCGATGTACTGCATGGCGATGAAGTGCAGGCCGTCGTCCGTCTCGTGCAGGCCGTAGATGGTGCAGATGTTCGGATGGTCGAGTGAGGAGGCGAGCTGCGCCTCGCGCTCGAAGCGCTTGAGATTGACTTCGCGCGCGGTCAGCTCCGGCGAGAGTATCTTGATGACGACCGTGCGCCCCAGACGCTCGTCCACGGCCCTGTACACTGTCCCTTGCCCGCCCGCGCCGAGCTTTTCCGTGATGCGGTAGTTGAGGAGCGTCTTGCCAACCACGAGTTTAGATTTTTGATTTCCGATTTTTGATTTGCGATTTGAAAGCCGTCAGCGTCCGGCACTCAGCTTTCAGCTTTTTGTTTTAGCCGAAAGCTGAGCATTGAACGCTGACAGCTTAAATCAAAAATCGCAAATCAAAAATCCAAAATTCCGACTGGCTCACGGCCAGACTCAATCATGCACCGTTCAACCGCGCGGCGGGTCGCCCCAGCCCGACTGAACATACTTGCCGTTCTCGACGATGCAGGGCACGGTCGGGTCGTTGTTCGAGTAGGCGAACATCTCCTTGCGCCGCCCGCGGTCGTTCTGCGCGTCGTACTCGGCAAACTCGATCCCCTTCGAGTTGTAATAGTCCCGCGCCTGCTGGCAGTACGGGCACCCCGGCTTCACGTACATCACGAGTCCCATCTCTTCTCACCCCCCTTTTGTTTCCCCAAGTGTAGCGCAGGCGTTACGCAATGAGAAGCATCCGACGTGCGGCGATTCCAGCCGCACCGCTTGACGTTTATAAAGGCGTTAAGCTGCGCTGTGCAGTTTCAGGAATCTTCTTGAATTCTACGAAAACGCTCGAAGAATTAAGGGTTGTGTAATACTATCTGCCTAGATGCTCACTTGGGAGAGGAGAGATTTATGATAAAAGTGCAAAGACCCATAGACCATCGCGACTTTACAGCTATTCCAAGAACCAAAGAGATGTTTAGAGCCTTGCCGGAAAAAATACGCATTTGTTCAGAACATGGCAAGGAGGTGACTATTACCGAAAGCGAGTTTCTACCTGATCCTGGCGATAGCGCTCCTTTTGCCCAAGCTGCATATATTGGTTGTTGTGATGCGGCAATTGATAAAGTAATCGAAGGTATCATAAAGATGTCGGGCAACAGGTAATGTCATAGGGACGCCTAACGACACGATAAAAGTCTGTGCGTTCGTCATAAGGTGCTCTCGCACGCCGTCAGTAGGAGGTGCTCATGTCCAGCCAGCCGACAACTCACTTGACGCCTGAAGAGTATCTGGCTATCGAGCGCAAGGCCGCGCATAAGAGCGAGTACATTGATGGCGAAATAGTCGCCATGACGGGGGCCAGTCGCCGGCACAACTTGATCGCCGTTAATATCACGCGCGAGATCGGCCAACAGTTGAAAGGGCGCTCCTGTGAAGAATACGCCAGCGACATGCGCGTCCGTGTTCCTTCGACGCGCCTTTACACCTACCCGGACGTGGTCGTCGTCTGCGGCGAGCCGCAGTTTGAAGACGATTACGTGGACACGCTTCTTAACCCGACGCTCATCGTCGAGGTGCTGTCCGAATCCACGGAGTTATATGACCGGGGCAAAAAGTTCGGCTTCTACCGCACGATTGACTCGCTGGCGGAATACCTGTTGGTCGCGCAGGACGAATGCAGGGTGGAGCAATACGTAAGGCAGACTGACGGACGTTGGCTGCTCTCGGACTACCGCTCGCCGGAAGACGTGGTCGAACTCATCTCCGTTCAGTGCAGGCTCGCTTTGAAAGAGGTCTATGACAAAGTGATTCTACCCCGGCCAGCCTTCTGAGCGCGGAGGTCTGGGAGGTGAATGGTGTACGACAATCCCGTCTCACTGGAAGAATTTTGGGGCGTCGTCAAGCGCCTTACCGGCGACGCGAGCAGGTGTATGATGGCGCTCGAAGAGACGCCGGAGGAGGACGAGCAGGGAAAGGCGTTCTGGCGCAGGATGTACGCGCGCGCAGTCTTCGCGGTCTTTGAAGGGGCCACCTACCGCATGACGTACCACGCCTACGCCGCGCGGGGCAGGTGCGATGTCACCTTCTCCCTGGACGAGCTGAACAGGCTGGAGCGGTCTTACGACTTCGACGAAGACCAGGAAGAATTCGTGGCGACGTTCAGCCGGACTCGGATGCTCGACAACATCAAATTCGCCTTCAACGCCTTCGCGCGGGTTCATTATTCCGATTACGTCCTGTCGATCAACGACCCGTCTTGGGTGCTCATTGAAGAGATTGTGTTCATAAAGGACTTCTTGCAGTATCCGAAAGGGCCGGAGGGGACGGAGGTGTTCGACGAGAATGTTGACACGCTCGTGTTCGGGTTACAGTGGTTCCTGGAGCGCATGGTGGAACTCGTAGAAGACAGTCGGGATTGCTTTCTGGCGAAAGCCGCCGCTTGGGAGGCGGGCGAAGACAGGTTGTTAATGTAGCCGGTCGGCTGTGCCCCGCACCGCAAGGCCCGCCCTTCGGTCTTCGACCGCCGGCAGGACGTGGAGGCTCACAAAGCGCGTGATAGAGAGTGACCTGTTAGACCCTTACGAAAGGCTCGTCGTGATCGAGGTGCTGGGCCGGTGCGTGGAGGTGCCGGAGCGGAACCGCCTGCTGCGCGGCTTCCAGTTCCTCTCGTTGGAGACGATCTCTTACGGCGACTTCTGCTGGAACGGCGACTGCACCAACTGCCAGTTCTGGTACCACGACGCGGGCCAGACCGAGGAGCAGGACAGGACGGCTCTCTCCTGCCGCTTCGACGTGCGCGAAGGTCTCGTCATCACGCGCCTCAGCCCACACATCCGCATCGAAGGAATCAACAAAGAAACGCAGAAGTAGGAACGCCGCCACGTTGAGCTGAAAGCCCGTGGCCTTCAGCTCAACGTGGCGGCGTTCGCGCTTCCGAAGTTTGCTTCAGCGACCTCAGCGGTCGTGTCGGAGGTCGCGGAAGTCTGCGCGGCGGTCACGGCGGTCTTTGTTCAGGTCGCGCCGGTCGTGGCGATAGTCGCGCGTGTCGCTCTTGATGTCCCTGCGGTCTGAGCGAAGCTCGGCCTGCGAAGCGCCGTCGCGCTTGTCGTCGCGGTAGTCGCGCACGTCAGACGCGCGCTCTTTCCCGTCCCTGCGGAGGTCGCGCCTGTCCTTGCGCGCGTCCCTCGTGTCGTGCCTGATGTCCCGACGATCCTGGCACGTGTCGCAGGGCGTCGTCGGGGTCTGCGCCCACGCTGTCAGGGAAGAGGTCAGCAGCAGCGCGGCTGACATCAATGCGGTCTTCGTCAATGAATTTCTCATCTTACACGGTTCCCCCTTCTCAAAGATTTCGGTTTCGTCCCGCGGCGCAACCAGAAGCGCCGGCGGCTTACGTCTCACCGAGTCCGCCGAAGTCACGGGAGAGAGAGACACCGCTCCGCTGACGCGCGCGCTTACCCCGCGTCGCGCCGTTGGAGTGATGCCGAACCCTTCGGCCACTTCCCGATTCTTAAGACGCGCGCTCCGCACGCGCGGACGAACTTTCTCGCACTCTTCGCGCGAGCTATTTCTCCCGCCGCGCCTCTGTGCGCTACACTTCGGCACGGGCCGCGTGTGAGTTTTCAAATTCAAACCGCATGGAAAGGATGACGTGACGGATGCGCTTCGAGTTCTACAACGAAGGACTGGCGGACGTGCCGAAGCTCTCGGTTGACGGCACGGTCGAGAACGCCGTCCACCTCTCACACTGGCAGGGCAACGAGACGCCCGCGCATCTTCGCGCAGACACCTCGACCGAGATCGCGCTCAACTTCGTCGCCGCGCCAGACCGCGACGTGATCGCCCGCGGCATCGAACTCGTTACGAACAACCACTTCGACACCGACGGCGTGCTCTCCGTCTGGGCCGTGCTCGCGGGCGAGCGCGCGCTGGAGTTGAAAGGCAAGCTCGTCCCTGCGGCAGAGGCGGGCGACTTCTCGGAGTTCACGAGCGCACAAGGGGTGTGCGCGAGCATCACGATTCAGGGTGGCGACAGCCCCGCCGCCGAGGGCATCGCCTCGCCGCTCGCGCGCAGTCTCGCGGGCGAAAAGGAGATTGATGAGAGACGCGCTTACGCGCTCGTCCTCCCGGAAGTCGAGCGCGTGCTTACGCGCACGGACGAGTACGAGTCGCTGTGGCGCGACGAGTGGGCGCGCATCGAGCGGGCGCTCGAAAGCTTCGAGCGTGGGCGCTCGCGCGTCGTCGAAGACGAAGAGTCGCGCCTCTCGGTCGTCACGCTCGCGCCCGACCTCTACAGCCCGCACGGCTTCGACCCGACCCGGCACGCCGCGCCCTACACGGCCATCGCACACAACGCGCGCGGTCGCATCTTCCTCATCTGCACGCCCACGAATGAAGGCTGGAGCTACCGCGTTGATTACCCGTACTACTCCTGGGCGGTGACGGTCGTGCGGCCTCGCGTCGCGCGCGTCCGTCTCGACGGCCTCGTCGAACGTCTGAACGAGCTTGAGCAGGAGGGCGCGGGCCGCTGGCGGACGGACGGGAGCGAAATGACTTCAGCCGTCAAGTTCGTGGACGCGCCCGGCGTCCTCGCCGCCTCGCGCCTTGAGCCGGACGCGGTGGCCGCGGAACTGCGCGCCG
Organism: Pyrinomonadaceae bacterium; assembly: GCA_036263975.1. Lineage (GTDB taxonomy): Bacteria > Acidobacteriota > Blastocatellia > Pyrinomonadales > Pyrinomonadaceae > QHXN01. The sequence goes on along the minus strand of DATARW010000040.1, from coordinate 10,391 downwards.
TGCTGCTTCAACATGAGATTTAATTCCTTCGCGTCCTTTGGGAATTCTCCTCTGCGGCCTTCGCGGTTCAGAAATTTCAGCTTAACCGCGAAGGACTCGCGAAGGCCGCAGAGGGGATAGAAGCTGGAAGCTGAATGCTGAACGCTGAATGCTTTAACGCCGAGAGCTTTTCATGCACGACGTAATCATCATCGGGGCCGGGCCAGCGGGGCTTTCAGCCGCGCTGTGGTGCGACGAGCTGGGGCTGGATACTCTTGTCATCGAGCAGGAGGCGGAGATCGGCGGGCAACTGCTGCGAGTCTACAACCGGATTGAAAACCATCTCGGCGTCGAGGCGTCGGACGGGCGCGAGCTGCGCGATAGATTCGCGGCGCAGGTAGAGGACAAGGAGTTCGACCTTTGGACTGAAGCCGAGATCGAGAGCGTTGACCTGCGCGCGAAGCGCGTGCGCCTGCGGAGCGGCGAGGAACTTCGAGGGGTCGCCCTCATCATCGCGACGGGCGTGCGCCGCCGACGTTTGGGCGTGCCGGGCGAAGAAGAGTTCGAGGGGCGCGGCGTGCTCGAATCGGGCCAGCGCGACCGCGAAATGGTCGCAGGCGAGGATGTCGTCGTCGTCGGCGGCGGCGACGCGGCGGCGGAGAATGCCCTGCTGCTCGCCGAAGTCTGTCCGACCGTGACGCTCGTCCACCGCGGAAAGAGACTGAGCGCGCGGTCCGACTTCGCCGAGCGCATACGGGGCGAGCACTGCATCACGGTCTTCACGGAGGCGACGCTGCAAAGCATCCACGGCAGAGAAAGGGTCGATGCCGTCGAGATTCTGCGCGCGGGCGCGCTCAAGCCTTTCCGCATGGCCGTGCGCGGCGTGCTCATACGCACCGGCGTCGAGCCGAATAGCGAACTCTTCCGCGACCAACTCCACACGGACGAGCGCGGCTACGTGATCGTGACGGGCGAACAGGAGACGAGCGTCGAGATGGTCTTCGCCGTCGGCGATATCTCGAACCCGCTCGCCCCCACGATCAGCGGCGCTTGCGGAGCGGGCGCGACCGCTGCCAAAGTCATCGCCGCGCGCCTCACTGCGTGACTTCGACCGTGCCGCTCATGCCGTCGCCGTCCTTGCCGCCGTGAAATGAGCAGTAGTAGCGGTAGGTTCCGGCCTTCGTGAACTTCTGGCTGAAGGTCTTGCCCGCGCCGATGGTGGGCGACTCGAACGAGCCGTCGTCGGCGGTGACGGTGTGGCCGGTCTTGCCGTCGTTCTTCCAGGTGATGGTCGTCCCGGCCTTGACTGTAATCTGCTGCGGCTGAAACTCGAAGTCCTTGATACTCACGCTGGCCGCAGCATCTTCTGCGCTGACGCGCCGCCCTGCGGGCAGCAACGCGAAGAGGCCGAGGAGGAGCGCGACGAGCGCGACGATTGCTGTCTTCCTCATTTGAATTCACTCCTGACCCGCCGTCTCTGTCTGACTCGGACGACGCGTGCGCCTTCCAACACGTAAGGCGGCCCACTGGTCGCCGCGTTGCGCGTGCCCGGCAGACCCGCGCGCAACGCGGCGACGAAGCGTCTACATCTTCGACTTACCCTTGTCGCCGAACGGCCCTTCCTTCTTCTGCTTGTCGGTGAGCGGCGGCGCGGGCTTGAAGTCCGCGGGGAGCGGCGTGCCCGTCGCCGTGCCGTTGACCTCGACGATCTGGCTCTTGAGCGGCCCGAGCGCGGCGAGGACTTCGCCCTTCTCCTTCGCCGGGACGTTGAACTTGTCGAGCGTCGCCACGAGGTCTTCGACGAGCGCATTGAACTCGCCCTCCGTGACCTTCATGTTGTGGTGCGCCTTCGTCATCGAGTTGCCCGTGTACTTGCACGGGCCGCCCGTCACGGCGCAGACCTGCTCCTTGAGGTGGAACTTCACGCGCTCGATGTCGCTCTTGGCGAACTTCCCGTTGATACGCGCATCGGCGGCGACGCGCGCGACGAAATCGTCAATCACAGCCGAGATGGCGGCCTCGCCGCCCAGCCGCTCGTAAAGTGACTTGTCCTGCGTTGCCGCGCCCATCATTTTGTCCTGCGCCGCGCCCGCGTGGGCCGCGCTCACCAGTGTAGCCGCCGCGAGGAACGCTATCAGGGAGATAGCCGCGCCCGCTTTCAGGATGCTCTTCATCGTCTCTTCTCCTTCGGTTGGAATGTGAAACACTTCGGACATGCCGGCTCGGCCTCTTCCGGCCCGGCCCGCCGCTAAGTTTCGGATTCGGTTCTGCCTGCCCTCGCGAGTTACGACGGATTTACGGAAGGCGGGGCGCGATTGGATTCGGCCCGTGTAAAGATTTGTGCGAAGGAATCCGTTAGTGGTAAAGATAACGTAGCCTCTTGTGGGGAGTTGTGCCGAAGTGAGTTCACCCCCGGAACACAGGGCGGCCAGTGGGGTCGCCGAGACGCGCCACGCCGCACTGATGCGCGGCGTCGCCGAAGGAGACCAGCAGGCGCTCGCCTCGCTCTACGACGCGACGGGCCGCACGGTCTTCGGCCTCCTGCTGCGGATACTCGCCGACTCGTCGGCGGCTGAAGAGGTCTTGCTCGACGTGTACACGCAGGTCTGGCGTCAGGCTACGGCGTACAGCGCCGAGCGCGGCACGCCTCTGGCATGGCTGACGACCATCGCGCGCAGCCGTGCCATTGACCGCCTGCGGCGCGGGCGGCTCGAACAGAAGCGCACCGAACCGCTCGACCTGACGGCGACGCAGGTTGCCGCTGCGGGCGCGAGCGTCGAGGAGGACGTGCAGGCGCGCGAGACGGGCGCGTTCGTGCGCGCGGCGCTCGACGCGCTCGCGCCCGAACAGCGCGAGGTGATCGAACTGGCTTACTACGGAGGGATGAGCCACAGCGAGATCGCCGCCGCGCGCAATCTCCCGCTCGGCACTGTGAAGACGCGCACGCGCCTCGGCATGATGCGACTGCGCGAGATGTTGAAGCCCGTGTACGAAGGGATGAGATGAGACACACGATGGCGGAAGAAGAGTTGGAGGGGCAGGCGGCGCTCTACGCGCTGGGCGCGCTCGACGCGGAGGAGGCACGCGCCTTCGAGTCGCACCTCGAAGAAGGCTGCGCGGCGTGCGAGGCCGCGCTGCGGGAGTTTGAGTTGGTCGCCGCCGACCTCGCCTTCGCCGCGCACGCGGCTGAGCCTCCGGCGCACGCGCGCTCGCGCCTGCTCGCGCTCGTCTCGGAAGAGCAGGGACGGAACGCGCACGCCGAAACGCAGGCCCGCACGGCGCTCGAAGAATCAACCGACGAATCAACTACCGACCACGCGGCAGTCGCCGTTGACGAACCGGCGCACGCCGCACGGCAGACGAGCAGCGGCGCGGGCTTCCTCGTCGTCCGCGCGGGCGAGGGCGAGTGGCGTGCGACCGCAGACCCCGGCGTCAGCTTCAAGCTGCTCTTCGTTGACCGCGAACGTTCGACGGTCACGACGCTCGTCCGGATGGAACCGGGCGCGCGCATCCGTGCGCACCGCCACCTCGGCCTCGAACAGTGCCTCGTCCTCGAAGGCGACGTGCGCTCCGGCGTCGTCCGGATGACGACGGGCGACTTCAACTGCTCTCTACCGGGCAGCGTCCACGACGAGCTGCACACAGACGGCGGCGCGCTCCTCCTCATCGTCGCGCCCGAAAGATACGAGACGCTTGAGCCGCACGCCCATACCCCCGTTTAAAGTCAGCGAAAGTTGGATGAAGGGTTTCTTCTGGCGACGTAGAGGGCGACGTTAAGCGCGATTGAAATCCCCGGGACTATTAACAAGACCGAGACAGGGGGCACTCTCCGTGCATGCCTCCTGCGCGAGTTTCGATGCTTCCATCCGGCTCAACCATTCGGACAAAACGCCGTGCATTGGTCAGGGATTGACAGCATACAGGTATCATACTCGTCGTTTGCGGCTGAGACCTGTAGCATGGCAACTACCCCGGCAGCGGCGGCGCAGACCACAGCCAGAGAGCAGCACCCAGCCCCGCGTCTTCAACGCGGTCGCTCGCGTATACGCGCGGGAAGCAAGAGCGGCATCAGGCCGGAGATTTCCAGGTCGTTGACGGCGAAGGCGAGGCTGCCGTTCGAGGTGCTGACGAAGTTCAGGCGCGCGCCGTCGAAGGCGTAGGCTTGAACCGGCACGAGGGGCTGTGTCTGTGTGCGACGACCGAGGGTGGACAGGGCGTCGTCGGCGGCCTGCGCCGGGGTGCCCTGCGATCTGGCGGGGCAGACCGCGCAGGAGGAGGAGGTCTTCCCTTTGTTCGGGGCTGGGGGGTTGTGAGCGCGGACGCGCTGGTGAACGGCACGCCGCTGAGAAGAAGAGATAGGGAGAGAGTAGCTGCGAGAAGCGTCGCCAATCGTTCGAGCATGGTGAGTCTCCTTTTGTGAGAGTCGCGTGGGTGGCCGCTACTCGGGGCCAATGTCTGTGAGGGGGCGTGAGTTCGTTCTTCAGAGCAGAAGCGCCGCGCGGGGCGGCCTTCAGACTTCGTCCGCTTCGGGTTCGGCGAGGAGCCGTAAGATCATCGCGGTGACGGAACGGATGTCGTCGGGCTTGCGTAGGAATGCGTCAACGCCCGCACGCCAGGCTTCGGCCTCGCATTCGCTGGCCGAGAGCATAATGATGGGCGTGCGGCGGCGGTGCGGAATTTTTCTCGCCGCGCGCACGAGTTCCAGACCGCTCGCGCCGGGGAGGCCCTGGTCGAAGAGCAGCAGGTCGTAGTGCGCGTCGCCCGCCAGCTTCTTCAACGCGCTCGCGCCGTCGGCGCACGTCTCGACCTCCCATCCTTCAGCCTCAAACATATCCTTCAACATGTCCGCGACGTGCCGGTCGTCCTCGACGTGGAAAATGGTCACCGCGCGATTTTTTTTCGATTCAGGCTGTTTGTGCTGGCTGTCGGGTTCGCGTATGATACTGCGTTTGCGCGGCAGGACGGGCGAGCGCGCCTGAAGCAGATTCGTGTGCCGCTTGTTGATACGCGAGATGAGGCTGTTGTGGTGTTTGAAGCCGAGGAGCTGCGCGGCGCGCGTCACAACGCCGCCCGCGTCTTTCAGCGCCCGCTCGATGATGAGCCGCTCGTAGCGGCGCACCTCCCGCGGGAGAGAGAAGCCTTTCCAATCCCGCGGCGGGTCGAACTCGGCGGGGCCGTGCGCTTCGGCTGCCGGATTCTTGCTCAGCACGAAGAGGGAGCAAGAGATCAGACGCTCTTTGACCCCCGGTTGTTGCGAGCCGCCGAGTAACTCGGCGGCCCGCCCGTAGGCGGCGCTCAATTCTCCGAAGTCGAGTTGCCCACCCAGCTCCTCGACGACGGCGAGCGCCGCCCGTCCCGCGCCCTCGCGGTCTCCTACCCGACCGGCGACCGCGAGCGCGCGTTCCAGTGCGCGGCGCGCACGTGCATACTGCCCCGTGCGCGCCAGCGCGACGCCGTGTGTGGTGAGAGCTTCGGCCAGGAGGGCCTGCCCGTCCCCCTTTTCGAGCGCACGCACGGCTGCACGCGCAGACCTCTCGGCCTCCGCGCGCTTCCCCTCTGCAAGCAGCACCCGCGCACGCGTGTCGTCCACCTGCGCCACACTGCCCGCATCCTTCAACCCCGCGAAAATCCTCCGCGCCCTCCCAACATGCTCATGCGCCTCCGTAAACCTATCTACGGTTGATAGTAGAAGCGCTAAGTTGTTTTCGACGCGCGCGAGAAAGCGCGCGTGCCCTGCCTGCTCGAAGTGGAAGCTGGCAGCGGCATATTCGATGATCGCACGGTCAACGTAATCCTCCCGTCGCTCAATCGCGCCCAATTCCTTTAGCGTTATCGCCAGTCCTACATGAAAATTCCCCTTATGTTTATGACTACCTATCTTTTCGAATAGGGGCGCTGCTTCAATATGAATGCGTAAAGCTTCGCTAAATCTTCCCGCCGACCTCTCAACTATTGCGTAGCGAATTAAGGCCAATGCCCTGATTTCACTTTCAGCATCGGGCGAACGATTTAGCGCCTCACGTAGCAGCACACGCGCCTCGTCAAACTCCCCCTGATGCCAATAACAATAAGCTAGGTTAATTTGCGCCTCGGCTACTTTTTCCGCATCACCCAATTCCTCAAAAATCGCAAGGCTCTCACTAAGTAGATTCTTCGCAATCTCCTGCGCGCCCTCAATCTGTTTCGCACTCCCGATACAACTCATGAGTACGCCGACCCGGCATAAGACTTCCGCACTAGTTGGGGCGTCGAGGCTGTCTAGCAGGGGGCGTTCGCACACATGCGGCCATAGTTCTCGCATGGCTTCGCGCGCCTCTTCGTACTTGCCTGATTCTTCCAATTCTTTGGAAATGCGTATGCATAGTCGCGCTCGCTCGCTGGGCGTGAGGTTTGGATCGGCGATCTGCTGAAGAAGCTCTTTAAGGCTCATGTGAGGGTCATCCTTTGAAGGTCATCTGAGGGCATCCTTCAGTGTAGCTGAGTTTTTGCATCTGCGGCGGTAAAGGCGCATTCTAACCGCCGCGTGTAAGGCCGGTGACTCCTCGTTCCGATAAATCTATTCAGGGCGGCATCTCACCGTTCCTTACAAAACCTATGACTTCACTACTTGGAGACATCGTGATGAAACTGAAGAAACTCTGCCCGACATTCATTCTTACGCTCATGCTTACCACCTCCGCGTTCGCGGGCACTATGGAATGTGGAGAAATTGCACCGCCGACTGCTCCCGCGTCCGCGACGGCTCAGAGTAACAACATAGAACCACTGAGCATCTCGTCGTCGGCGACCGTTGCTGAAACCTCTGCTGCCGACGTGTCGGTGGCGGAGGCTGCGCTGGGCTTGGTCGGAACCGTGCTGGCGCTGTTCTAGGCAACCGGCCTGAGTCAAAAAACCTTTTAGTGCTGCCGTGAGCTTCGGGTCACGCGCGGCTCAGTATCGGTGTGCCCGGAGGTGGCGTCGGTCGAGCCGAGTTGACCGACGAGGTGGCAGCACGGCGCGGGAGATTATACGGTTATTTCATGGATGGCAACCGGCTTTCCGATTTTCGGAGTTAAGTGACGCTAAAAAAGAATCTTGCGGGACATGCAATTAACGGCGCAAGCGGTAAAAAGCCGTATGCAGGCGGGTGGGCGGAGAGGGGGAAGCACGCTGCGGCCTCTCATCTTTCTTTCCGTGGGGCGCGTCGCGTCGTGCTATAATCCGCGCCCGGTCGGAATCTCAACGGGTCGCTCGCACGATTCTTTTCAGGAGGATTTAAATCATGGCTACCGAACTCAAGCGCGAGGGGTCGGCCCTTGCACGCATCGAGGAGCTGCTCGGCGAGGACGGGCGCGCGTTGCTCGAATTCAGTGCGCCGAAGGTTTCCAAAGACATGCTCCACACGCCCGGCCCCGACTTCATAGACCGCGTGTGGGCGCACTCCGACCGCAGCCCGCGGGTTCTGCGCTCGCTGCAAACGCTCTTCGATGCGGGGCGGCTCGCCGGAACTGGCTACCTCTCCATCCTCCCCGTTGACCAGGGCATCGAGCACTCGGCGGGCGCTTCGTTCGCGCCCAACCCGATTTACTTCGACCCCGAAAACATCGTCCGCCTCGCCATCGAGGGCGGCTGCAACGCCGTCGCCTCGACCTTCGGCGTGCTCGGCATCGTCGCGCGCAAGTACGCGCACAAGATTCCCTTCGTCGTCAAGATCAACCACAACGAGCTTCTGACCTACCCGAACAAGTTCGACCAAATCTTGTTCGGCACCATCGAGGAGGCGCACGACATGGGCGCGGTCGCCGTGGGCGCGACCATCTACTTCGGCTCCGAAGAGTCGGGCCGCCAGTTGGTCGAGATCGCCGACGCCTTCGCGCACGCGCACGAACTCGGCATGGCGACCATCCTCTGGTGCTACCTCCGCAACCCGAAGTTCAAGACCAAAGAGGGCGACATGCACACCGCCGCCGACCTGACGGGACAGGCCAACCACCTCGGCGTCACCATCCAGGCCGACATCATCAAGCAGAAGTTGCCGGAGCGTAACGGCGGCTTCAACGCGCTCAACATCGAAAGCTCATACGGCAAGACCAACCCGAAGATTTACACAGACCTGTCGAGCGACAACCCCGTAGACCTCGTCCGCTATCAGGTCTTGAACTGCTACATGGGCCGCTGCGGCCTCATCAACTCCGGCGGCGAATCGAAGGGCCAGAGCGACATGGCCGATGCCGTCCGCACCGCCGTCATCAACAAGCGCGGCGGCGGCATGGGCCTCATCTCCGGACGCAAAGCCTTCCAGCGCCCGTTGGCAGAGGGCGTCGGGTTGCTCAACGCAATTCAGGACGTTTACCTCTCGGAAGAGATCACGGTGGCGTGAGGGAAATTTTGGATTTTGGATTTGCGATTTGCGAAGCTCCCGTCGGCGGGCCGTCGGCAACCGGCTTTTGGCCTTAGACGAAAGCTGAACGGCAACGGTCAACGGCCAGCAATCGCAAATCAAAAATCCGAAATCGCAAATCTACGTGGCTGCGCGCCCTCGTAATTCAGGGAGTGCGCAGCCTAACTCTTGTCAGCGGGGCCACTGGTTTGTCGCTCGCCAGACCACAATCGGACGCCGAAGAAGCCGCCCTCATCCGAGGGGTCGCGGGCGGCGACGAGCGTGCGTTCGCTTCGCTCTACGACAAATACAGTTCCATCCTTTTCGGCCTCCTGCTCCGTATATTGCACAGCCGCGCCGAGGCGGAAGACGTTCTGCAAGAGGTCTTCCTACAGGTCTGGCAGCAGGCGCACTCGTTCGACGCCGCGCGCGGTCGCGCCTTCACGTGGCTCGTGACGCTGGCGCGCAGCCGCGCCATTGACCGCCTGCGCGCCCTCGACTCGCGCGAACGCGCGGCACTGCGCTCCGCCGTGGACGCGCCGCCGCAGGGCGAGCGTGTCTCGGAAGGCGCGGACGACGCGACTCTGCGCTCCGAGCGCGCAGAGGTCGTGCGCGGCGCGCTGGCCGAGCTGTCGGAGGAGCAGAGGCAGGTGCTCCTGCTCGCCTACCTCGAAGGCATGTCGCAGTCGGAGATCGCCGCGGCGAAAGGCCAGCCGCTCGGCACGGTGAAGACGCGCACGCGCGCGGGGCTGAAGAGGCTGAGCGAGCTTTTGCGCGCGCGGCTCAGCGAGTTCGCCGTCTGAGACGGCTTCAGTTTCCACTCGGCTGAAAGTCGCGGCGTGAAGTCAGTTGCAAGTCGCGGCGGGAAGTCGGGCGGTTGAGTTTATATGTGTTCAGTTCGCGGGCGGGTGAGTTGTTTTTAAGGCGGGGGTTTTAGGCGAGGGTTTTTCGGGCGGAGGGCAGGCGGGCGTTGGAGAGGGCGGGCGTCGCGCTGCGGGCGCGACACAGGCTCTCGGTTTCGCACGAGTGCAGCGAGGCGGCACGGAAGGGACTCGATGCGGCACGAAGACTACAAAGAGTTGCTGGCGCTTGAGGCGGCTGGCGCGCTCGACGCGGGCGAACGACGCGCGCTCGAAGAGCACCTTCCGTCGTGCGCCGAGTGCCGCGCGGAGTTGCGCGAGCTGTGCGACGCTGCGGCGGCGCTCGCCTTCACGGTCGCGCCCGTCGCGCCGCCCGCGCATCTCCGCTCGCGCGTGCTCGAACAGGTGCGCGGCCTCGCTCCCTCGACCCGGAGGGATGCAGCGCACGCGACGGCGGGGGCTGCCGCAACGTCGGAACTCGCGCGCGAAACGAACGCCACCGACGCTGGCACACGACGCCCCGCGGTCGGCGCTGAAGAGGCGCGTGGCCTGCTCGCGCGCATGAGCCTGTGGCAGCTTCTGCGCGCGCGTCCGTCGCTCGCGTTCGGCGCGGCGGCGGTTGTCGTCGCCTTCGCCCTGCTCGGCACGACGACGCTCCTTCTCCGGAGTCGTGCACAGACGCTGCAAGTCGAGTTGACGCGGGTGTCCCAGCGTCTGCGGGAGTCGCAGACAGCGCTGGCGGGCGAGCGCGAACAACTCGCGCGCACGCGCGACGTGAACGACCTGCTCGCCTCGCCCGGCACGAGCATGGCCCAACTCGCAGGCAAGGACGTTGCGCCGCGGGCGCGCGCGTTCATCGCCTACGACCGCTCCACGGGGCGCGCGGCCATGCTTGCTTCGGGGCTGCCGCCCGCGCCCGCGGGGCACGCATACCAACTCTGGCTCATCGCCGATAACAAGCCGCTGCCCGGCGGGACGTTCAAGTCGGATGCGGACGGGCGCGCGCGCATGAACGACCGCCTGCCGTCGGGCATCAGTAAGCCCACCTTCGCCGTCACGTTGGAGCGCGAGGGCGGCGAGAGCGCGCCGAAGGGCGAGATGTACCTGCTCGGCTCGGCCTCTTAGAAAAACTCAGAAGTCGGAAGTCAGAAGTCCGCAACGCCGAACGCTGAACTGAAAAGAAGCCGTCTTTC
>DATARW010000062.1:0-41032 GCA_036263975.1 Pyrinomonadaceae bacterium | reverse complement strand
CTGGGAGAGGTCTTCGGCCTCGGCGGTGTTGGCCGTCATCCGCAGGCAGAGCGAATAGACCCGGCGAGAGTGGCGAGAGTACAACTCCTCGAAGGCAGCCATGTCGCCGCCCGCCGCCGCACGCGTCAGCTCATAGTCCGTGGCCGTCTCTCTCTCGAACTCGGGTGTCGTCACCTGTCCGAACATCCGGCCAAGCAGAAGGTCGCCGTTCTTCAACCCACAACTTTCTACTTTAGCCGTCACTGCGGCGCGTCCACCTTTTCGTCGAGTTAGAAGAGCTTCCCGGCGCTCGCGGCACGGCGAGCTTTCGACTCGCGGCCACACCCGGGTCTCATACGCGACTGTGATGCGGCGCTCGCGGCGCGTCGTTGCCCTCGGCCCGTCCGAAATCAACAATTTGCCGCCGCGCGCGAGCCGTTTGTCGCAGCCAACGCTTTCAGGCCCAGTACGTGCGGTCGAGCGAGCGATAGCCGACCGCCTCGGCGACGTGTGCCGGACGGATCGCGTCCGACCCGTCGAGGTCTGCGATGGTGCGGCTGACTTTGAGGATTCTATCATAGGCACGCGCCGACAGCCCCAGCCTCGACATCGCCTGCTCCAGCAGCCGCTCACACTCGCCGTCAATGTGGCAGAAGCGTCGTATGTGGCGCGGCGACATCTGCGCGTTGGCGAAGACGCCCTCGCCGCGCAGGCGCTCGCGCTGGCACTCCCGCGCACGCACGACGCGCGCACGAATCTCCGTTGAAGACTCGCCCGCGGGCGCTTCGCCGCGCAACTCTTTGAAGAGGACGGCGGGCACGTCAACGTGTATGTCTATGCGGTCGAGCAGAGGCCCCGAAATGCGCCCGACATAACGCTGAATTTGCAGGGGCGTGCAGCGACATTCGCGCGTCGGGTCGTTCCAGAAACCGCAGGGGCAAGGGTTCATCGCAGCGGCGAGCATGAAGGAGGCAGGGAAGGTCAGGGACATCGCCGCGCGGCTGATCGTCACCCGCTGGTCTTCGAGCGGCTGGCGCAGGACTTCGAGGACGCTGCGGTCGAATTCGGGCAACTCGTCGAGGAAGAGGACGCCGTGGTGCGCGAGGGAGACTTCGCCGGGGCGCGGCATCGCGCCGCCGCCGATGAGTCCCGCGTCGCTGATGGTATGGTGCGGGGAACGGAATGGCCTCTCGGTGACGAGGCCGGAGCGGCCCGTCAGCCCAGCGACGGAGTGAATCTTCGTCAGCTCCAGCGCGGCCTCGAATTCGAGCGGCGGCAGGATCGTCGGCAGGCGCTTCGCGAGCATCGTCTTGCCGGAGCCGGGAGGGCCGATGAGGAGGATGTTGTGCGAGCCTGCGGACGCGACTTCGAGCGCGCGCTTGACGGCGTGCTGGCCGCGCACTTCTCGGAAGTCAACGTCGTAGCGTCCGTCGGTCGAAAGGAGCCGCGTCTCGTCCACGCGGACAGGCAGCGGCGGGCAGGCGTCCGCGCCGGAGCGCCGGAGCGCCGCGATCAGCTCGACCGCGCCGCGCAAGGTCGAGACGGCGAACACGTCGACGCCCGCGACGACTGCGGCCTCGGTCGCATTCTCTTCGGGCAGGAGGATGCTCTTGATCCCCGCGGCGCGCGCGCGCACAGCGACGGGCAGCGCGCCGCGGATGGGGCGCACGCGACCGTCGAGCGAAAGCTCGCCGACCGAGAGCACGTCGGTCAAGTCTTCCGCGTCGCCGAGGTCGCCGTTCGCGCCGAGGATGCCGAGCGCGATGGGGAGGTCGAAGCTCGCGCCCTCTTTGCGCACGTCGGCGGGCGCGAGGTTGATGGTCGTCTTGTGGAAGGGGAAGAAGAAGGAGCTGTTGTTGATGGCGGCGCGGATGCGCTCGCGCGACTCGCGCACGGCGAGGTCGGGCAGGCCGACGATTGTCACAGACGAGGGCGAGTCGGCCTCGCCGCGGGCCGGCGTCAGGTCAACTTCGATGTCCACGAGGTCTGCGTCTATGCCATAGACGGCGGCGGATTGCGTGCGGAAGAGCATGGCCGTGAGGTCTCCCTCTGCGACGCCGTGGGGCGCGCTTGCTGTTCGGGCGCGTGGGTGGGAGCGCCGACGGCTGTCGTTCGAGCCTTCGAGGTTAAGATCGTGCGGGAGCTTGCGATGCGAAAACGAACGAGCGCGCTTTCGGCTCTTTCAAGTCCGAAGGCGCGCTCGCCTGTTGCCCTCTCGCCCGAACCTCGGAAGGGACGAGCGTGTGTCCTGGTCTGTTACCGGCGGCGCGACGCGGGCGCGGGCTGCGCCGCCGCGGGACGGCCCTGCGTCGGGACTTTGAGCTGCTGGCCGCGCGAGAGCGGCGCGTCGGCGGCCACGCCGTTGAGCTTGACGACCTCCTCGACCGAGGCGCTGTAGCGCGCCGCGATCTGCGCGAGCGTTTCGCCGCCGCGCGCCGTCACCGTGACGAGGCTGTTGCCGGCGGGAGCGCCGCCCGACGACGGGCGCTCGTAGGTCTTGAGCGTGCGGACGAAGCCGCCACCCGCGGGCACGACGAGCGCGCCGCCCTTCGAGAGGTTGACGCCCGCGTTCCATTGCTGGAGCTGCGCGGCGCTCACGCCCGCACGACCCGCCACCGACTCGAAGCTCTCGCCCGGCGCGGCCTGGACGACTCGCGCCACCTGATTGCGGCGCTCGACCGGGATGCGTTTGAGAAGGTCAACGACCTGACGACCGCGCTTCGCGGGCACGCGCACCGTGTAGGCTTCGCCCGGCGGCGTCATGTCGCGGCGCAACTCCGGGTTGATGCTGCGGACGTAATCAACGCTCGTGTCCGAGAGCGAGGCGATCAGGTCGAGGCTCGTCGCCGACGGCACGCTGATGATGTCGTAGGGGAGCGGCGACATCCTCTGGACGTTGCGGAAGCCGTACTTTTCGGGACTCTTCGCGATCAGAATCACCGCGAGAATGTTGGGCACGTAGTTGCGCGTCTGCTGCGCGACGTAGGGGTAGATGGCCCAGAAGTCGGAGACCCCGGCGCGCGCAATCGCGCGGTCAACGTTGCCCTCGCCCGTGTTGTAGGCGGCCATCGCCAGCTCCCAGTTGTTGTAGCGGTCGTGGAGCCACTTCAGGTAGCGCGCCGAAGCGTGCGTCGCCTTCTCGAAGCTGTTGCGCTCGTCAACGTAGGCGGTCTGACGCAGGCCGAAGCGAGCGCCGGTGCCGGGGATGAACTGCCAGAGGCCGGAGGCCGCCGCCTCGCTCCGCGCGGTCGGACGCCACGAACTCTCCACCTGTCCGAGCCAGATGATGTCTTCGGGCACGCCCTCCTGTTGGAAAATCTTGCGCGCCATCGCCGCGTATTGCCCTGAGCGGCGCAGGCCCGTTTCCATCGTCGCGCGACCGCGGCCCTGATAGTAGTTGACGAAGCCGAGGACGAGTGGGTTGAGCTTGAAGGGGAAGTCGAGCGTGTTCTTGACCGACTCGGCGTCGGCGACCTGCTGGTCGGAGACGTTCTTCTCGGTCTCGTTCAGTTCGATCTTGCTCAGCTCGTCGAGCGGCGACGGCTCGAACTTCTGTTCGGTGAAGCCGACCTGCGGCGGCTCGACCTGCCGGGGGTTGTCGTTCTGCGCGACCTCGACAAACGATGCGCCGTTCTGCGGCTGCGCGAACGGCACGCCCTGCGGGACTTCGTAGCGGTAGACGCGCTCGACCAGTTCGAGGTAGTAGTTCTGAAGGTGCGGATTCGAGCGCACGTCCATGCCGGATTCGAGCACGGCGTCCACGGCCTCGTCGAACTTCTGGCGCGCGGCCTCGCGCTTGTTGTCCTTGAGATTCAGCTCGCCAAGTTTGAACTTCTCCTCGGCGCGGGCGATGATCGCCTGCACGCGCGGGTCTTCGCGCTCCACTTCGCTGGGCGTGTTACGAAGGTATGATTGCGTGGCGACCTGCGCGCGGAGCGAGGCGGCGGGCGCGACGAATGCGGCGAGCAGCGCGGCGTTGGCGATAAGGCGGGGGAGGCTCGTGTTCTTCAATCGTTGATCTCCTCTGCGAGAGTAAAAGCGAATCCACGATGGCGACCCAGCCGACAGGTCGCACGAGCGGCATCCACTAAAGAATTATTCGGGACGTTTAGACCCGCGTCCGAGGACGGCTCTGCGCGAAGGGCTTCCCCTGTGGGGAAAGCAAAGCCCACTAAAACCGTCTGAAGCCTAGCACACGCCCCGGCACGTGTCAAATTTGTCAACTCGGCATCTACTTGCAAATAAACGGCGAAACGGCCAAAATTTCCTGACTTTTTGCACGTTCGCCGGGTGAGCTTTTTTGATGCCGGACTGCTTCGGCGCGTTGCGCCAGGCGAAGGCAAAAGTAAAAAGGCAAAAGAAGGAAGACAGATGTGTTCCCTTACTTTTGCCTTTTTACTTTTGCCTTACCGAAGGGGTGCGGCGGCCTGCGGCAGGCGCGGCGCTCGTTCGCGGACGGGCGGGGCGGGCTGCGACGACTTCTCCTTGAGCGCCTCGCGGAAGACCTCGCGGACGTTTTCGACGAAGACGAACTGCATCTCGCCGAACAGTTCCTTCGGAATCTCGTCCATGTCGCGGCGGTTGAGGTGCGGCAGGATGACTTTGGAGACGCGCGCGCGCCGCGCCGCCAAGACCTTCTCCTTGACGCCGCCGACGGGCAGGACGTTCCCGCGCAAGGTGATCTCGCCCGTCATCGCCACGTCCTTGCGGACGGGGCGCTGCGCGAGCGACGAAACCATCGCCGTCGCTAGCGTGATCCCCGCGGAGGGGCCGTCCTTCGGAATCGCGCCTTCGGGGATGTGGATGTGCATGTCGTATTTCTCGAAGTCCTCTTCGGGGATTTCGAGTTCGCGCGCGCGCGATTTGGCGTAGGAGTAGGCGGCCTGTGCCGACTCGCGCATCACCTCGCCGAGTTGGCCCGTCAGGACGAGTTGCCCCTTGCCCTTCATCCGCAGAGCCTCGATGAAGAGCACGTCGCCGCCGACGGCAGTCCAGGCGAGGCCGGTGGCGACGCCGACCTGATCCTTCTTCAGAATCTCTTCGGGGAAGACCTTCGGCGTGCCCAGATACTCGTGCAGGTTCTTCGGCGTGACGCGCACCGCCTCCGACTTCCCCTCCGCGATGCGGCGCGCGACCTTGCGGCAGATGCGCCCGATCTCGCGCTCCAACTGCCGCAAGCCCGCCTCCTGCGTGTACTGCTGGATGACGGACGAGAGGGCGCGCTTCGAGATGTGCACGTTCTTCGCCGTGATGCCGTTCTCCTCGATCTGCTTCGGAAGCAGGTGGCGGCGCGCGATCTCCAGTTTCTCCTCCTCGGTGTAGCCCGCCAGCCTGATGACCTCCATGCGGTCGCGCAGAGCGGGCTGGACGGTGTCGAGGATGTTGGCCGTCGTCATAAACATCGCGTTCGAGAGGTCGAACGTGACGCCGAGGTAGTTGTCGCGGAAAGAATTGTTCTGCTCCGGGTCTAAGACTTCGAGGAGAGCCGACGAGGGATCGCCGCGAAAATCAGCGCCGACCTTGTCAATCTCGTCGAGCATGATGAGCGGGTTGTTCGTGCCCGCCTGCTGCAAGGCTTGAATGATCCTGCCGGGCATCGCGCCGACGTAGGTGCGCCGGTGTCCGCGGATCTCGGCCTCGTCGTGCAGGCCGCCCAGAGAGAGGCGCACGAACTTGCGGTCGAGCGCCCGCGCGATGGAACGTCCGAGCGAAGTCTTGCCGACGCCCGGCGGGCCGACGAGACAGAGGATCGATCCTTTCGGCTTCTCCTTCAGCTTGCGGACGGCCAGAGCCTCGACGATGCGCTCCTTGACGCGCTCAAGACCGTAGTGGTCTTCGTCGAGAATCTGCTGCGCCTTCACGAGGTCGAGGTTGTCCACGGACGCCTTCGACCACGGCAGGTCGGTCATGATCTCCATCCAGTTCCGAAGCGTCGCCGTCTCCGCCGCGTCCGGGTGCATGCGTTCGAGTTTCTTGAGCTGGCGCAGAGCCTCCTCCTCGGCGTGCTTCGGCATCGCGGAGGCTTCGATCTTCTCGCGGAACTGCGCGATCTCCTCGGCCAGCTCGTTGCCTTCGCCCAGCTCGGTCTGGATGGCCTTCATCTGCTGGCGCAGGAAGAACTCGCGCTGCGAGCGGTCAATGTCGGCGCGCGCCTGCGTGTTGATCTCCTGCTGGACGGTGAGGACTTCGATCTCCTTGTTGAGGAGGTCGTTGACGCGCCTGAGCCGCGCCGTCGTGTCGCCGATGTCTAAGACCGACTGCGCGTCCTCCACTTTGAGTTCGAGGTTCGACGCGGCGAGGTCGGCGAGGCGGCCCGGCTCGTCGAGGCTGGCGACAATCGCCATCACTTCGGGCGAGACGTTCTTGCCGAGGTTCGTCGCGCGCTCCATCGAGGCGCGCACGTTGCGGACGAGCGCCTCGACTTCGAGCGAGCGTTCGGGCGTCGCCGCTTCGGGCAGCGGCGTAAGTTTCGCCTTCAGGTACTCGCCCGTGTCCTCGATGGCCTCGACGTGCGCGCGCGACAGCCCCTGCACGAGGATGCGTATGCGCCCGTCGGGCAGCTTGAGCATCCTCATGATGACGGCCACCGTGCCGGTCGTGTAGAGGTCTTCCCCCGCCGGCTCCTCTTTGTCGAGGTCGCGTTGGGAGACGAGGAAGATCATGCGGCTCTCGCCGAGCGCCACGTCCACGGCGCGGATGGACTTCTCGCGCGAGACGAAGAGCGGGACGATCATGAACGGGTAGATGACGATGTCGCGCAGCGGCAGCACGGGCAGCGCGTCGGGAATCTGCAAGTGCTGCTCGCCGCTCTCCACGGCCTCGATTGATTCGGCGATGTTGGAAATCTGCTGGGGCATAACTCTCCCGGTGAATGGTGAATGGTGAATGGCGGTCGAGAGCCGTTCAAATCGCGCCGCGGCTGTTCAAGCCTGTCGTCGCTCGACGACTATTCACCATTTACTATTCACCATTTGCCAGCCTATCACTTTCCTTTACTTCAATCCTGTGCTCGCCGCCGCGCCGGTCTTCGAGCTTTGGCAGGCGGACGGTGAGCAGGCCGTCTTTCAGCTCGGCGGTCGCGTCGTCCTTGCGAATCGGCCAGCGCAGAGGGACGGTACGCGCGAACTGTCCGAAGTTGCGCTCGGAACATAGATGCGAGATGACGCCGCGCGGTGCGCCCTTGCGCTTGCGGCCACGCACTCTCAGGTGCTCGTTCGTCAGCGCGACCTCGATCTGCTCGGCACGCACGCCCGGCAACTCCACGCGGACGGTGATGCACGAATCGGACTCGCACAGGTCAACCGGCGGCAGCCACGTGCCCGCCTCGCCCGCCACCATCTCCGACGCCTCCTGCAAAGCGACGATGAGGCGTCCCACGCGCCCGCGCAGCCGCTCCAAATCGGCCCGGTCGAAAACCGTCGCGTGCAGCGTTCTCTTCATAAACACCCTGAACCGTGACGAGATAAAACCGTGTGCCGCAAGCCTCGAGCCTCGATGAAGCGGAGGCCGCTTGTCACGGTTCACGGTTCACGGCCTTTGTCATTTGCGCGCCGACGCGCCCGGCCCGGAGCGCGTCCGGACGAGCGTCTTCAGCTCCTTCATGAACTCGGTCACGTCCTCGAACTCCAGATAGACCGACGCGAAGCGGACGTAGGCGACCTTGTCGAGTTCCTTGAGCCGGCGCATTATCATCTCGCCGACCTTCGTCGTGGGCCGCTCGCGCTCCGGCGACTCCTGCACGTACTTCTCGACGGCGTTGACGATGCCGTCGAGCTTGGTCGCCGGGATGGGCCGCTTCTCGCAGGCGCGCAAGAGGCCCGCCATCACCTTGTTGCGGTCGAAAGGCTCGCGCCGCCCGTCCTTCTTGACGACCATGTAGGGGATTTCGTCAATGCGCTCGTAGGACGTAAAGCGCCGCTCGCAGCGCAGGCACTCGCGGCGGCGGCGGATTGACTCGCCCTCGCGCGACTCGCGCGAGTCAACGACCTTGTCTTCGAGGTAACCGCAGAAGGGGCATTTCATGAGCTTTAGTCTCGAACCGGCCTCAGAGTCGGAATCAGTGGATCGGCTTCCGCGCGTCTCCCCGCTTCGGCCTCCGCCTCCTGCCGGGCGACCAGCTCGCGCAGGCGCGCGATGCTGAGGCCGCTGCGAAGGAAGTAGTAGAGTCCGAAGAAGAGCGCCGAGCCGAAGACGACGAGGTTCAGGACGATGGTCGTGGCCGCCGCATCCTGTTTGTCAACGCCGAAGTATGTAATCAGGCTATAGGCCGTGGCCGCGTGGTAGGTGCCCGCGCCGCCGCCCGGCGTCGGCACGAGCGAGCCGACGAGCGACCAGCCCAGAACGAAGACCGTCTCGCTCACGCCGAGCGTCAGCCCGAACGCGCGCAGCACAAGCATGTTTGCCAGCGTGATCATCGCCCACAACAGAGCCGTCCACCCGACCACGATCAAAAGCTCACGCGCGTCCGAGAGCACGCCGAGCGCCTGCGCCGTCTCTCCCAACAGCCCGCCGAAGATTTTTACGGGCCGCCTGAAAAAGCGCGGCATCTTCTCCAACTTCGCGTCGAGCCAGCGTGTGGCCGCCCCTGCGTGCCGCCTGAGCCACGCGAGCGCGGCGAGGCCAACGAGCGTTGCGACGAGCAGGACTAATCCCCACGTGCGTATGCGCGCCGTCACGTCCTCGCCGACGCCCGGCAGACGCAGGACGAGCATGTTGCCCGCGAAGAGGACGACGACGGCTGCCGTGTCAAAGAGACGCTCGACGGCGATGGTGACGAAGGCCGGGCCGGGCCGCACCTCGCGGTCGCGTACCGACAGGAAGGCCGGGCGCAGAACCTCGCCGACGGCCCGCCCGACGAGGAAGGTCGCGCCGAAGCCAACGGTCGTTGCGGCGAACGCCTCGCGCAGGGAGGCGCGCGGCGCGAGCGGCGCGAGCAGCGTCCGCCAGCGGAAGGCTCGGATCAGGTAGGTCAGCCAGACGAGCACGACCGCCGCGGCGATCAGAAGCCGGTCGGCCCGCCCGATTGCCCCGGACACTTCGGCCCAGTTCAAACTCCGACCGAACCACGCCAGGATAACCGCGGCGAGCAGGCAGAGCGCGACGAATTTCAGGTACTTACGCAAGCTTTATAATTCCGGGGTGAGTTGCCCACGGCCCGGCGCACCGGGGACGCGCCCGGTCGGCAGCCGTCCCTTCTAGTGCTCATGTTTGACTTCGCGCGTCGAACGACACAAGATGTAGTGTAGCATCGTTAGGCTATAATAGTCACAGCGGGGAGCGAGTGCGCTTCTCTCGCGTCCGCCGCTACGAGGAGACAGGTTGAGGCACGTCGTCCGCCGCGTCCGGACGCGCTTCGGGGCGGCGGAACTTTCCCCTCCGGGCGGTCGTAATGCCCGTTTGACAAGGGGTTGACCACCCACGCGGGCGCTGTGAGCGGGCCGCGCCGTGGAGGGACTTTCGAGAGGGCGCGAGGTGGGAGTAGCTAAGGCGGTGACGGTCGGCGAAGGGGCTGAGTTGGTCAGGAGGTGTCGCGCGGGCGACGGTGCCGCGTGGGAGGAGATCGTCTCGACCTACTCCCGGCGCATCTACAACCTGGCCTACCGCTTCACCTCGCGCGCCGACTCGGCGGAGGACTTGACGCAGGAAGTTTTCGTCCGTGTCTACCGCTCGCTCGAACAGTACGACTCGAAGCAGGGCGACTTGCAGAACTGGCTGATGCGTCTCGCCCGTAATTTGATAATTGACGACTACCGTCGCCGTCAGCGCGCGCCGCAGGACACGCACGCCGAGGACATCGAAGGCCACACGTACCACCTGCGCGCCGCCGGCAACACGCCGCAACGCGAGATGGAGCGGCGCGAACTGGGCGAGCAGGTGCAGGCCGGGATTGATCGGCTTCCGCCAGACCTTCGCACCTGCGTCATCCTCCGCGACATCGAGGAGCTGAGCTATCAGGAGATCGTTGACCTCCTGAAGATTCCCGAAGGGACGGTCAAGTCGAGGATCAACCGCGGGCGCATCGAGCTTGCGAAAATCCTGCGCCGCATGCGCGTGGTCGCGATGAGCGACGTTTGATAACATCGGACGTTCGCAGGCACGCCAGCCGAAGGACGGACGTAGCGCGACGATCTGCCGGGTGTGGAGATATACGACGAGTCTCAGGTAAATGAGCAGTTCGGCGCGTCAGGGTGAGGCCGCCGGGACTGTTCAGAGTTAGAAACCAAGGAGTGGAAGGGGTGGAGCGAACTTAGAGATGCTTTGTGCAGAGTTTGAAGATCGTCTGACGGATTACCTCGACGGGGCGCTCGAAGGCGAGGTGCAGCGCGCCTGCGCCGAGCACGCCCTGCGTTGTCCGGTCTGCCACGACCTTTTGAGCGAAGTCCGCAACGCCGTCGTCGAGTGCCGCGCGTCAGTGCCGCCCCAGCCTTCGCCCGAGCTTGAGGCGCGCATCCTTCTGAAGACCGCGCCGGAGACCTCGATGTCGTGCGAGGAGTTCGAGGAGCATTTGACCGATTACCTCGACGGCTTCCTGCCCGCCACGCTCTATCATCGCTGGGAGCGCCATGCCGCGCTCTGCGGGCGCTGCTCCGACCTGCCCGGTCAGGTCGTGCGCGCCATCGGCGCTTGCTATTCTTACATCAGCGAAGAACGCCTCGTGCCCGCGGGCCTGCACGAGCGCATACTTCAGGCGACGCTCGGCACGACCGAGGCCGAGCAGGTTCGCGCGCCCGTCGGCGCGCGCGTCGCCGAGTGGCTGCGCGGCTGGCTCGACGCGCTCGTCACGCCTCAGCTCGCCACGGTTGCCACGATGCTCCTGCTGGCCGTGCTCGTCGGCACGAGCACGCTCTCGCCCGACGGCTCAATCGGCGGCATGTACAACGCGAGCCTGCGCCTCGCTGCGCGGACTTACTCCTACGGCGCGAGCCACGCCGGCGAGTTGAAGCGCGCGACCACGGAACTCGTCGGCTCGCCGTCGCCGCAGGGGACGAGTGATTCAAAGTCGCAGCCGGAGCAGAACGGCACTCAACAGCCGGAGCAGAAGAACCACTGAAGGGCCGTGCAGAGAGTGGTCGCTGATGACCGCGACAGTGAAGCAGTAGCTCGAAGGTCTGGAAGTTTCTGCGAGCGAGGGCGAAGAAGTTGGCAGCAGGTCTGATGAATTGCGCATACCACCTGACAAACCGCGCGGTCGTGCAGTGCAGCCGCTGCGGTCGCCCCTTGTGCCCCGCGTGCGACCATCGCATACGCGGCTTCCCGTATTGCCAGGACTGCATCGTCACGGGCGTCGAGCAACTCCAGCAGCAGCAGTCGCGCCCCGCCACTTCGCAGTTCGTCAGGCGCAAGACCTCGGCGTTTGTGGCGCTCCTGCTCTCGTTCGTCTGCCCCGGCCTCGGCGCGGCCTACAACGGCCAGACCTCGAAGGCCCTCGTCCACTTCACCATCTTCGCGAGCTTCTTCCAGATGGCGACCGTCACGGACGGCACGGCCTTCTTCGTCCTCGGCGTCATCGGCACGTGGCTCTTCGCTGCCGTTGACGCCGTGCGCACGGCGCAGGTCATCCGCGCGGGTTTCGCGCCCGACGCCGAGCAGGACGCCATCGCGCGCCGGCTCTACGGCAACCCGCTCGCGTGGGCCGTGACGATGATAACGCTCGGCACGGTCTTCCTGCTCCACACGATCTTCAACGTGCAACTGCCCGTTCGCGAGTTCCTCCCCGTCGTGCTCGTCCTGCTCGGCGGATACATGCTCTTCGACTGGACGCGCACGCGCCGCAAGGGCGAGATTTTGAGCTTCGACTCCTTCACGCGCCCGCCGTCGGTCGTCGGCGGCACGACGGCGTCGCTTCCGGGCGAGTTGACGAGGTTCGGGACGGGCGAGTTCGCGACGCAGGTCTCCGCGCGCGAGGGCGTCGGCGTGTGGCCGACCGAGCCGCGCGCGTGAGCGCGGGCGGCGAACAGACCGCCGGGGGGCGTGGCCGCGTCAAGCGGAATTTGTTAAGATGGCGGCGGGGCCGTTCGGGTTTCGCGTTCAAACCGGGGAAGGAGATTTCAGAAGATGTCAGTTCTTCAAGTGGCCGGCAGGTTCGGAGGTATCCTGGCGCTCATCGCGCTGCTCGTCGTTTTGGTCAAGCAGCTCATCGCGCTCGTCGGCTTCATCATGTTTGCCGTCAAGGCTCTCATCGTCATCGCCTTCATCGGGCTGATGCTGCTCATCGTCATCACGTTCCTGAGCGTGCGCCGCAACCGCCGACGCGAGTCCGAAGAGATTTAATCGGCTCGCCCGAACGAACGAGTCCTCCTGTTTGCGCCCGCCGACCGACACCGGACGAAGTTCCCGGTCGGCGGGCGTCTTTTTTTGCCCGCCGCGTCTCGACGCCCGTCGCCAGCGTTTCAGGCCCGACCGCCGTTTGCAATCCATAAACTCGTGTGATAGGTTCTAGCCCCTTGTGCAGCCCCGGAGTCAGTTGCCCGCCGTGTTATGTGTCATAGTCGGGCCTCGGCAGCACCTTCAGGAAGGGTCTCGCAACTAAGAACCCGGTAAATCAATAGTCTCGCACTCGTCGCCTTCTTTCGGCAGACAGTGCCTTACGCGCTCATCCGCGTGCGTACTCCCCATGTACGCCGCGCGGACGGGGCGCTCAAGGAGCACACTCCGATGAACAGAGACGAGCGTTTATACGCTTTCATCGTTTCCCGAACCTCGCGTTCGCGTTCATCCATCCGCCGCTTCTCCGTCCACAAGCGCTGGGTCAAGGCATCGGCCCTCGCGGCGACGATGGTCTTCTGCGCCGCCGCCTACGGAGTTTACGGCCTGTCGCAGCAGGCGACACACACGCGCATCGAGGAGGAGAATGATCGCCTCCGAATGGAGAACGAGCGGCAGCGCCGGCAGCTTCAGAAGCTCGAAAACCGCGTGGACGCAATCGAGGACGCCTCGCGCCGCCTGTCCGAGATGTCGGGCGGCTCGCGCGAGGAGGAGGGCACGAGCACGCACGGCGCGGGCGGCCCCGCGCTGAAGCTCGACGGCGACGCAATTGCGAACGTCGAATCGCGGGCCGCGCGGCTCGAAGAGGACTTGCAGGCGCGCGAAGCCGCGCTGCAAGGGCGCGTGCCTTCAATCTGGCCCGTCGAGGGCGAGATGACCGACGGATTCGGCGTCCGGGGCAATCCGTTCGGCGGAGGCTCAAGTGAGTTTCATCCCGGTCAGGACATCGCCGCCCCGCGCGGCACTTCGGTCGTCGCGGCGGCGGACGGCACGATTGTGCAGGCGGGCTGGCAGAACGGCTACGGCCAGGAGGTCGTCATTGACCACGGCCACGGCCTGACGACGCGCTACGGCCACCTGTCGAAGATCGAAGTCGCCGCAGGCCAGGCGATCAGGCGTGGCGAAGAGCTGGGGCAGGTCGGCTCGACGGGCCGCTCGACGGGGCCGCACCTGCACTACGAGGTGCGTATTGATGACGTTGCCGTCAGCCCGCTCCACTACCTGCCGACGCGCTAACGGTTTTCAACCCGGTCGCCGTGCCGAATCTTTCGCGGCGGCGCGAAGATTTTTGTGCTTGACACTTTCGTGCGCTTTCGCTTAGTATGCGCCGTCGTTTCAAGCTGCGGGCTGTTTAAAGTTCTACCCGCGTTAGACTTGCAAGCATTAGCAATGAAGTTGCAGTGGTTCTGTCCCCAGTCCGTGAACGATGAGCCGACGATGACTCGAACGTCGCAGGCCATCGGGCGCGGGCTTTTTTTGTAGTGGAGTTTGTGGGGCGCACCTCCTCGGCGGGGCGCGCGCCGGCTCGCTGAAGGTCAACCTTGCGGGCGGGGCGAGAAGTTTTCGGCCCACCCTTTTTCCGAATCGTTAGGAGGATTCGTCAGCTATGTCCAGAATTACCGGTAAGGTCAAGTGGTTCAACAACGCGAAGGGCTACGGCTTCATCGAGCAGCCCGGCTCTTCCGACATCTTCGTTCACTACTCGGCAATCCAGGGCGACGGCTTCAAGACCCTCGAAGAGGGGCAGACCGTCGAGTTCGAGGTCACGCAGGGGCCGAAAGGCCCGCAGGCCGAGAAAGTGATTAAGATGTAATCTCCCCAACTTCAGCTTTCGTCGAAGGCCACTGACCGCTTCCGGTCTTCCTAAAGAGCCGGCAAGCGCAACACGAAGCAAGGCACTCAAGAAAGCAAGTAAGAAGTAAGCAGAAAGCAGTAAGCGGTAAGCAGTCAAAAACGCTCGTTCGTCTTGACTGCTTACCCTTACTGTTTTCTGCTTACTTCTATTTTTCGGCCTTCGCCTTGAACTGGACGCGACCGTCTCGGACGGCGACGGAGAAGTGGACGCGCTCGCAGCCGGCGCGCTCTTTGAGCGCCTCGGACTTTTCGGCGACCATCCGGTGGAAGTGCGAGAAGGTGAGGTCGCTGGTCGGCTCGCCGCAGTTCCGCTTGGCGGCGACGAGCGTCTCGTAGAGGCTCCTCACGGTCGCAACGTCGGCCTGCGCGTCCGTGCAGACGAAGGTGCTGGGCACAGACTCTTGCACGTCCCCCGCGCCTTGCGCGGGTCGCCGCGCGGGCGCGTGACCGCCGCGTCCCTCTTCGCGCTCCTGCATCGTCCGCCGCCAGAGTTGATGGAAGGACGTATAGCGCGCGACGAGCGAGTTGTAGAGGTAGCGTTGCGCGTAGCTGAGCGTGCGCTCGTCGGCGAGCCGCTTGATGATGGTCTCGACGCGCCCCTTCGTGTCGTAGGGCGGGCGCTTGGCCGCCCCGTTGAAGTAGGTATCGAACTCGACCTTGAGCCGGCGGATGTCGTCTTCGAGGCGGACGAGCTGTTCTTCCGGCGTCGGCTGCGAGTCGCGCTGGAGAACTTTCTTCGTGTTCTGCTCCCGCTCCCGCGCGCGCCGTGCATACTGGTTCTCACGAATCGGCACTTCCCTCAATCCTCCTCAGCCGCACCCGCGCGGCCCATACTTTCGAGCATAGGTTTTGGACACAGGAGTGTCAACAAAATTAAAGTCAGAAGTCAGAACGATGCACAATGAGCCATAAAGACAGCCGGTTTTCAGTTCATCGTTCTGACTTCTGACTTTCACTGCGGCGGCCACTGGATGACCTTGCCGTGTGCGGGTGTGGCCGAGGGCTGCGGGGCCGGAGGCGGCTGGGTCTGTCTCGCGGGCGGCGCGGGCTGTGATTCAGAGCCGGGCGTCCGCGTGTCGCGGCCCGGAGCGTCGGAGCGCACGCTCCCTTCCCGGCCCACGTCGTCACGACTCCCCGCCGTCTGAGCGCCGGAGGCCGCGTCGCGCGCGCCGCTGTCGTTGCGACGCCTCGCTCTCGAAGCGTCTTCGGGCGACGGCGCGTCGCTCTCCGAGACGACTGTGGGCACGGACGATATGCCCGCCTGCCCCGAACTCGACGCGCCCGGCGCGACGTAGAACGGCTGGCTCGCGGGATTCGGCGTGACGTATGTAGTCCCCGGCGTGCCGGGAGTCAGGACGCCATTTTGCGCGGCGGGCGATGCTTGCGCGGCGGGCGATGCCTGCGCGACGGGCGCGCTCGGCGCGGGCGCGGGCGGCTGTGCGGCGGTCTGCGGCGCGGGATTTGGCGAGACCTGCGGGGGCTGTGAGTTTTCGCGTGGCGTCTTGCCGCCGCGCCAGACGGAGTAGGCCGCCACGCCGAAGGCGAGCACGAGCAGCGCCGTCCCGACCGATGCCTGCCACGAGCGCAGGAAATCTCCGAGGCGAAAGACGGAAGACGAAGGGTGCGCGGGCACTTGGCCGCCGCGCCGCACGGAAACATTCACCGCGCCGTCAAGCGAGCCGGAATCCCTCTTGCCGGCGTTGGCCGGGACACTTGCCGAGCCGGTCGCCGCGCCCGCCGTATTCGTCGCCGGTTCATCCAGTGAGTTTGCAGCCGTCTTACCCGCGGCGAACATGTCTGCGGCGGTGAGGCTCGCTCCGGCTTCGCCGCGCCCGCCCGCCGCGGCCAGGAGTGCGCCCGACACTCTCCCCTTCCCAGCGTTGCTTCTTTCAAAGACGGCCGCGCCCGCCGCCTCGACCTGACGCGCCTTCGCTCGGTCGCGTGGTCGCGCGGCCTCGGCGCTTCGCAGCAGCGCGGCAATCTCCGCGAAGCCGCGCGCGGCGGCCCAACTTTCCGGCGTCGTGCCGAGGCGCGTCCGTGCGGAAGCGTCCGCTCCGTAGGTGAGGAGGAGTCGCACGACGCGTTCGTGGCCGAAGAAGACCGCGAGGATGAGCGGCGTGAAGCCGTCTTCGCGGCAGGCGCAGGCGTCAGCGCCCGCGTCGAGGAGCACGCGCGCAACGTCTTCGTAGCCCAGCGCCGCGGCGCGCATCAGGGGCGTCTCGCCGTTGCGCGTCGGCGCGTCGGCGCGCGCGCCCGCGGCGAGCAGCGCCTCGACGCGGCCCGCGTCGCCCGCCTCGGCGGCGTCCGCCAGCTCGCTCGCGCGCTTCCTTATGCTGGTCTGAAGTGAGTTCGGCATTTCGATTTCCTTCGGGGCGGCCCGCGGCGTAGAATGTCCGACGCCGGAAGGCCCCGGTAAAACTTACCACCGACGCATGGTCTCTGACTACCTGCTCGCGGAAATGCCCGGACGACCCTTGACCGAACGACTCTTAACCGAACGACTGCGCGCGCTGCCTTCGGTTGACGCGATTCTTCACACGCCCGAAGCGCGCGTGCTGCGCGCGACGCTCGGTGCCGAGCGCCTGACGACGCTCGCGCGCGCCGTGACCGAAGAGATGCGCGCAGAGTTGCGCGCGGGCGGCGACGTGGGAGTTGAATCCAACGTCGCCGATGAGAGCGTGGCAGCAAAGGAGGAAGAAGGCGCGGCGTTGAAGGAGGAGAAAGAAGGTGCGGCGTTGAAGGAGGAAGAGAGCGCCGTGATGAAGGAGGAAGAAGGCGCGGCGGCGAACGGTTACTTCACGCGCGAGGCTTTGCTCGCCGAAGGTGCGCGCCGTCTCGCGCGCGTCGCCGAGCAGGAGACGACGCGCAGACTGCGCCGCGTCGTCAACGCGACGGGCGTCATACTCCACACGAACCTCGGTCGCGCCCCTCTGTCCGAAGCGGCGCGGCGCAGCGTCGTCGAGGAGGCCGCAGGCTACTGCACGCTCGAATACGACACCGAGACCGGTGCGCGCGGGCGGCGCGGGGCGCGCGCCGAATCGCTGCTCGCGGAGTTGACCGGAGCCGAAGACGCGCTCGTCGTCAACAACTGCGCTGCCGCCGCGCTGCTCGTGCTTGCATCGCTCGCACGCGGCGGCGAGACGATAGTTTCGCGCGGCGAGCTGGTCGAGATCGGCGGCGACTTCCGCGTGCCCGACGTGATGGAGCAGTCCGGCACGACGATGATCGAGGTCGGCACGACCAACCGCACGAAACTTTCCGACTACGAGCGCGCCGTCACGGAGCGCACGCGCCTCGTCCTGCGCGTACACCCGTCGAACTACCGCATCGTCGGCTTCACGTCCGCGCCGACGCTCGCCGAACTCGCGCGCCTCGCCCGCGAGCGAAACCTTCTTCTCTACGAGGACGCAGGCTCCGGCGCGCTCCTCGACCTCGGCCCGCACGGCCTCGCGGGCGAGCCGTTCATCCGCGAATCCATTGCGCGGGGCGCGGACGTGGTCACGTTCAGCGGCGACAAGCTGCTCGGCGCGGCCCAGTCCGGCCTCGTCGTCGGGCGGCGCGAGACGGTCGAACGCCTGCGGCGACATCCGCTCTACCGCGCGCTTCGAGCCGATAAGCTCGCGCTGGCCGCGCTCGAAGCGACGCTCGGCTCTTACCGTCGCGGCGCGGCAGTGCGCGAGGTGCCCGTGCTCCGCATGCTCGCCGCGACGCGCGTAGAGATCAAGCGACGAGTCCGCGCCTTCTGCCGACGCCTGCGCCCGCGCCTCGGCGAAGGCGCTCTCGCTTTCGAGATCGTCGAAGGTGAGTCGGCCATCGGCGGCGGCTCCGCGCCGACCACGTGCCCGCCGACCATGCTCCTCGCGCTCACGCACGCTGCGCTCACGGCCTCCGCGCTTGAAGAGAGACTGCGGCGCGGCATGCCGCCCGTCATCGCGCGCATACTACAAGAACGCGTCGTCATTGACCTCCGCACCGTCTCGGAAGACGAGGAGGCGGAACTGCTCGACGCGCTCGTTTCCGTCTCCTCCGCTTGACGGTTCCGATACAACCCGTAGCGAATACAGTTAAAAACCTGCCCTTTCTTTGATTCATCCGTCGGCGAGCCTTCATCCGAAAGAAGAGCCGCAAGGTCTCTCAGAAGAGAGGTCGCCTCTTTGAAGGGAGTTGCTGCCTCTCTCCCGTGAGATGAAGCATCTTCATTGAGAGACGAAGTATCTCCATTGAGAGATGAAACATCTTCGTTAGGAAACGTAGCCGCTCTGAGTGGAAACGAGTCGTTGCGTTTGCGCGCTCTTGCGTCGCTGATGAGAGAGTTTGGCTCGTCGGAGCGGGAGGTTTATGCGACGTTGAGTAAGGACGCTTCGACGCGGCGCGTAATAAACTACTCTTGTTAAGTGCTCGCCCTGCGTTGTAAGATGATTTCGGTCTCGGTCTCTCGACCGCCTGTGCCGGTCTCCGGCAGATCTACCTTAAAAACTTGCCCTCTCGAAAGCCTTGAAGAGTCCCGTTTCATTTTCTTTCAAGTCGGTTTCTGCCTCGGTCGCGCTGTCGCTCGGCGTGTCGGCGCTGGTCGCGGCGGCGTGGGGCGTGGGCGTACTGTCGTCGCCTGCGTCGCTGTTTTTGTTCGATGACCCGGCCAACCGGAGCGTGCCGCCGCAGGCTTGGGTGGTTCTGCTGTTGATCGCGTCGGCGGGCGTCGGCGGAGGGTTCGCTTTGGAGCGTCTGGGGGCGCGCAACGCGCTGCGTCTCGTCGCGCTCGCGCTCATCGCGCTCTGCGTCGCGAGCCTCGCGGCGTCCCATTTCGCGCACCTCGACGTTGTGTTCGCGCCGATGATGTTCGCCGGCCTCGGCTCGTTGTCCGCAGCGCAGGCGCGACGCCTCTGGACGATTGACCGCCTGCTCACGACGAACGTCGAGCGCGTCGCCGTCCAGCCGTCGGCGCTGGAGGGGCGCGGCGCGAGTGCGCGCCTTCTGAGCGGGCTGAAGCTCCTCGACACCGTGCTGCCGCTCGAAGAGGCCGTGATCTTCCGGCTCGACGAGGCGGGCGTGCCCGTGCAGGCGGCGCGGCTGCGGCAGGCCGCGGGCGTCGGCGCAGAGGGCGACCGCAATTTCGCGTGGCGCGAGGGCGTGGCGATGTGCGAGCGCGCCATGAGCGAGGGCGAGATGATCGTGCAGGCGGGGGCGGAGGTCGCGGGCGTCTCGCGCTCGTCGGTCGCCGTGCCGCTCGGACACGACGGGCAATGCGTGGGCGCGCTGTTGCTGCGCCTGCGCGGGAGCTTCGACGAGTCGGACAGGCCGCTGATGATGACTGTGAGCGCGCAGTTCGCGCGCAACCTTCAGCGCGACGACGCGCGCTCGCTCGACGTGCCGGGGGCGCGCTCGACCTTCTTCTCTTCGCGCGCCGCGCGGCAGCGGCTCGAAGCCTTCGGCGTGGTGAGCGGTCTTCTGACCGAGCAGGGCTTCGCCGGTCTCGTACTCTCGGAGTCGTCGGACGCGCACGCCGTCGCCTATCTCGACGGCACGCTCGCCTACGTCAATCCGCGGATGCTCGAAGCCGCGCGCGTGTCGGCGCGCGAGTGCCAGGCGCTCGATCTCTTTCAGTTGCTCGAACGCTTCCGCACCGGCGTCTTCGACGAGCCTTCAATCGCCGTCCGCCGGGTGCTCCAGACCGGACAGGCATACGAGCGCGAGCTGACCTTCCTCGACCGAAGCCAGACGCTCGCGCTGCGGGTCGCGCTCGTCACCGACGCGGCGTCGGGCGACGCGGCGGAGCGCGCCGAGAGGAACGGGCACGCGCCGCCGCCGCTCTGCCTCGCCATCACCGTGCGCGACGTGACGCGGTTGAAGGAACTGGACAAGCTGAAGAGCGACATGCTGTCGCTGATGTCGCACGAGCTGCGGACGCCGATCACCTCCATCAACGGCTTCGCCGAGTTGCTCTTGGCCGACGAGCGCCTCCCGGCGGACGCGCGCGAGTTCCTCTCCATCATCAACGGCGAGGCGCAGCGCGTGGCGCGGATGCTCTCGACCTTCCTCTCCGTCGCCCGGCTCGAACAGAAAGACCGGCAGGAGGTGCTGATGGCCCCGCTCATGCTCGACGACGTGTTGCGCGAAACCATCGGCAGCTTTCAGCCCGCCGCGCGCCGCAAGCGCATCCGCCTCGCCGGACGCGACGGCCAGAAGCTCCCGCCCGTCGCGGCAGACCGCAGCCTCATCACGCGAGTCGTCGCCAACCTCGTTGACAACGCCATCAGATACAGCCCCGAAAGGACAACCATCACGCTCTCGACCGCGCTCGAAGCGGACGCCGTGCGCCTCACGGTCGAAGACCGCGGCTACGGTATCCCGCTCGAAGACCAGGACCGCGTGTGGGAGAAGTTCTACCGCGTCGCGCGCGACGGGCGCGTCAAGGAGGAGGAGTCAACGGGCCTCGGCCTCTCCTTCGTCCGCGAGGTCGTCGAGCGCCACGGCGGACAAGTCTCCCTCGAATCGGCGGTCGGCCACGGCTCGAAGTTCAGCTTCACGCTTCCCAGACTTTGAAGACGTGAGCCGTGAACCGTGAACCGTGACAAGAGGAAAGCAGTCCTGTCTTGTCACGGTTCACGGCTCACGTCTTTTTATTGATTGTGCCGCGGCAGTCGGGCGACTTGCAGCGGCAGCGATAGTCGTCCGGGTGGTGTGTCGTAATGTAGTCGCAGGTGATCTCTTCGCCGGGATGTATGTCGCGCAGGGCCATGAAGAGGAGGTGGCCGCGCGTAACCCTCATGTAGCAGTTGGGGCGGCAGGAGTGGTTGATGTAGTGCGTGCCGTTGCCGCCGCGCGCGCCGTCGAGGTGCCACTGGTAGTTGATGGGGCAGATGCGGTGCTTGCGGCTCGTCTTCACGCGTCGCGCCACCTCGCGGCGTGAGATCAGCTCGCCCGCGTACTCGGCGATCTTCTTCCCCTTCGGGAAAAGCTGCGTGGCGAAACAGCCCTTGCCGTCAATGGGCGACTTCTCGATGGCGAGGCCGCGCGCGAGTTTTCGACTCATACATAATGCTGTTCATGAAAGTTCTTCAAGTTGCCTACAGCTTTGGCTGTAGGATCAGAAGCAAAGAGCTGCTGGCTTCAGCCAAATCTTTCGCCCATCTCCCCCTGGCTAAAGGTAGTGGCAATTTAGGTAAAAACTTCAATTACAGAGCACTTAAAGTCAGAAGTCAGACTTGAAGTCAGAAGTCGGAACGCTGAACGGCTGAATAAAGGCAGACGTTTTTTCATTCAGCGTTCCGACTTCCCCTTCACTGTTTCAGTCTGAAGCTGCGGGCGATGGCGTCGGTCTGGTTCTGTATGCGCTGGAGCTTGTCGCGCGTGCCCGTGAAGTGGAGCACGTAGACCGTCCGCGGGTCGGCCTGAAGGTAATAGACGCGCCCGGCCATCGGCTTGCCGGCGCTCGTGTACTCGTAACCGGTGACGACGCCTGTGAGGCGACCATTGAAGCGCTCCTGCTTGCCGCTGGCGACGAAGCCGGGCAGGTACCGCAGCTTCGTGTCCTGCTCGCCGCGCGCGAAGTCCGAAAGGCTCGCGCCGCCTTCGACGACCTCCTTGCGGACTCTCAGGTAGCCGTCCGAGCGGTCGCCGTTGACGAACTCGGTGTGCTCGTGGACGCCGTCGGTGCGCGGCACGGCCTTCCAGATTTGCGAGGGCAGCTCGATTGAGTAGCTGTCCGTCTCGCTCGTGTAAGACTCCTCCTGCGCGGCTGCCGCCGCCGCGGCACACGCAAAGGCAATGATGCAGACCGCAAGCAGTTTCGCGCGTCTCATGGCTTCGTCTAACTCCTCTGCCTTCGGCGGCCCCTCGGCGGGGCGGCTTCGGCGGTAAAACTTTCGCGGGTCAGAACCCGGTCAGATGTCCGAGCAGTCGCGCTGTGTTGCCCGGCGCGGCCTGGCGGAGAGCGCGCGCTCGGCGGCGTCACGATTTACCCGCGCAACTTTTTGATGGTGGCGCGCGTCTGCTCAGCGTCCGGCGCGTTGGGCGACTGCCTGAGGTACAGCTCAAGCTCTTCGACGGCCTTCTTGTTGTCGTGCCTCGACCAGTAGATGCCGCCCAGGTAGTAGTGCGCGCGGCCCGCGGGGTCGCCGCCCAGCTTGATGGACTGCTGAAACTCCCGCTCCGCCTCGGCCAGCTTCGCCTGCGCCTCGTTCGGGTCGGTGCCCCTCTGCCGCATCACGGAGACGCCGAGGTAGACGTGCAACTGCGCGCTCTTGTCCATCTTCTTGGCGGCGCGGCGGAACTGCTTCTCGGCCTCGGCGTAGTCTTTCTTCTCAAGCAAGGCGAGGCCGTAGTTCATCTGGGTCTGAGAGTCGTCGGGCATGAGTTTTTCCGCCGCCTTGAACTCCTCGACGGCCTTGTCCAACTGTCCCGTCTTGAAGTAGAGCATCCCAAGCTCGTTGTGGGCGAGGCCGAACTGCGCGTACTGCGCGACGGCCTCGTTGAGGAGCGCCGCGGCCTTGTCGTTGTCGTTCTTGTGCTCGGCGTCGAGCGCCTTGATGAAGAGGTCGAGCGCGGGCTTCGGCACACTGGCGAGCGCGGGGTTCGCCTCCGGCTTCAGGCGCAGGTAGATCGGCACGTTGTAGATGGGCTTGCCGGCGTCAACGTAGACGGACTCGTGCGCCGTCTCGTACTCCTTGCCCGCGTCAATCACCAAATCATAAGGGCCACCCTCGATGCCGCTGAAGGTGAAGTTGCCGTCGGAGTCGGCGGTCGCCGTGCGCGGGGTGCTGTTCGTGCCGCTGATCGTGACGCGAATGCGCGTGTCGGGCAGCTTGCCCGTGGGGCTGACGATGTGCCCCTGGATGACCTGCGTGCCGCCGGTCGCGCCGATGTCGCCGCGGTTCGCGCCGATGGCCTGCGCGCGCGCACACACACACGCCGCCGCGAGCAGAAGCAACGCGAGGAGCGCCGGGGCGACGCCGTTCAACAGGGCCTCAGTAAACTTGCGAAGTGAAACTACGGGCATTTCGGTTACTCCTCTCTGAGGTTCGAGAAATGGCGAGTCGGGTTTCGGAAGCTAGAGCGCGACGCCGTCGAGCGCGGCGCGCTGCGCGGCGAAGAGCGTCTCCAGCCCGCGGCGCGCGAGCGCGAGCATCTGCTCCATCTCTGCGTGCGAGAACGGCTGCCCTTCAGCCGTGCCCTGCAATTCGACGAAGCGCCCGTCGCCCGTGCAGACGACGTTCATGTCAACCTCGGCGCGCGAGTCTTCGTCGTACTTGAGGTCTAAGAGCGCCGCGCCCGCGACTATCCCGACGCTGACGGCGGCCACCTCGCCGCTGACGGGAACGGCGGCGAGCCTATTTTCCTTGACGAGGCGGCGGCAGGCAAGCACGAGCGCGACGTATGCGCCCGTAATTGAGGCCGTGCGGGTGCCGCCATCGGCCTGGAGCACGTCGCAGTCGAGCGTGATCGTGCGCTCGCCCATGCGCGTGAGGTTCGTCACGGCCCGCAGAGAACGACCGATTAGACGCTGGATTTCGTGCGTCCTGCCGGAGGGGCCGCCCCGGCCCGTCTCGCGTTGCGTGCGCTGCTGCGTGGCGCGCGGCAGCATCGAGTATTCGGCGGTGAGCCAGCCCTGCCCGCTGTTGCGCCGGAACTGCGGCACGCGGTCTTCGAGCGTGGCGGTGCAGATGACGCGCGTGCGCCCCATCTCGATGAGGGCCGAGCCTTCGGCGTAGGGCATGAAGCCGGGCGTGATGCGAACCTCGCGCAGTTCGTCCGCACGCCGACCGTCCGTGCGCGTCGGCGTTTCGCTAGCGGGTTTGAAGCTCATCGTGCCCCCAGACCTCCACGGCTTCAAGGCGGCGCGGCGCGCTCCCCAGGAAACGCTCGGCCACATGTGCGAAGCGCTCCGCCGCGTCCGTCACGTAAAAGTGATCCAGATCATCGCACAAAAAGCGCTCGCGCGCACCGGCCTCGCGCAGGTCGCGCAGCTCCTGCGTCGCCGTGCGCCGCAACCCTTCCTTGTCAATTAAATCCTCCACAACCGCCGCCGCCGCCTCGCCCGAATCAATCAGACGAACGCCCTCGCCGACCGTCTCCTGAATCACACCACGCAGGATCGGATAGTGCGTACAGCCGAGGACGAGCGCGCTCACTTCGCGCTCGCGCAAATCCTTCAGGTACTCTTCGGCGACGGCGCGCGCCACTTCCGTCTCCGCCCACCCTTCCTCCGCGAGCGCGACGAAGAGCGGGCACGCGCGCTCCGACACTTCGACGCCGGGCGCGAGTCCCTTGATCGCCTTACTGTAAGCGCCGCTCTTGATAGTTGACTCCGTCGCGATGACGCCGACCCGGCCCGCCGCCGACTCGGCCCCGCGCACGGCGGCACGCGCGCCCGGCCCGATCATGCCGACGACGGGGACGCCGACGCTCTTGCGAATCGCAGGCAGCGCCAGCGCCGACGCGGTGTTGCACGCGACGACCAGAAGCTTGATGCCGCGGGCTTCGAGGAAGCGCGCGTTCTCAATCGCGTAGCGCTCCACGGTCGCCAGCGACTTCGTCCCGTAGGGCACGCGCGCCGTGTCGCCCAGATAGACGTAACGCTCCGAAGGCAGGCGCTCGTGCAGCGCACGGTAGACCGTCAGGCCGCCGACGCCGCTGTCGAAGATTCCGATGGGCAGGTTGCGGTTCAAGAGTCGAAACCAGAGTTATAAGTGAAGCCGTCCTTCGGGCGAAACAAAAAAGCAGCCGGTCTATACGGAGCGATGTTATCACACCGCCCGTCAAACCCGCTGCCTTGACTTAACTCATAAGTTGGCGGCGTTTGGAACCACAAGTCGGCGAAGAATACTAACGTCTGGCCCTGCGGCGGCCTGCCGGACGGCTTCCTCGTAGGGGCGTGCCCATCTCCGCCTCGGGCCGGAGCGGGCGACGCCAGAGCAACTCCTGCGACTGTGGCGCGAGCACTGGCACATCGAGAACAGGCTGCACTGGGTGAGGGATGTGACCTTCGACGAAGACCGTTCGCAGGTCAGAGCCGGGCACGCCCCGCAGGTGATGGCGGCGCTGCGGAACGTCGTCATCTCGGCGCTGCGGCTGTGCGGGGCGGAGAATATCGCTGCGGCGTGCCGCCGTTACGCCGCGCGGCTGGCCTTAGCACTCGCGGCGCTCGGCATCAGCCGCCGCGAATGAATAGACCCTGGGCCCAGAACGTTTATATTCCGCATCGCCCGCTCCTAAGCTAGAATGCCTTCGAGAAGGATGAACCCGATGACCGACGCCTTGCGTTGCCCTCTGTTTATCGTGTCGGGCACGCAGGTCTGCAAGCTCCCGATTGACAAGCTCTAACTTACCTTCGCAGGCAGGCGTGTCCGCGTGCGCCGCGCCGGTGCGCGCCTTCAGGGCTGCGCGTTTCCGATGAGCTTCTGGCGAAACATACAGACCGCCGCAGGGTCGGCGGGGAATTTCTGGGTAGTCCTGGGGTTCCTCGTCGTCGCCCTCCTGCTGTTCGGCCTGAGACCGGCGTCGCGCCCGCGCGCGCGCGCCGCGGTGCTGCTTCTCGCGCTGGCGCTGGCGTGTCTTCTGGCGTCCGCCGCGCTCCTCTCCTACGGCGCGGACGCGGGGGGTGCGGGAGCGGCGGGAGCGGCCTACCTCTGGCTCAGTTGGTGCGCCACCTTCGCCGAGTGCCTCGCCGTCATCAACGTGACGGGCGTGCTCCTGTTCGACGTGGCGCTGGAGGGCGCGCGGCTCAGGCCGCCGCGAATCATGCGCGACCTGCTCGTGGCCCTCGCCTACGTCGTCGTGGCCGTCGCCCTGCTGGCGCGCGCGGGCTTCAACCCGACCGGCATCATCGCCACCTCAGCGCTCCTGACGGCGGTCATCGGCCTCTCGTTTCAGGACACGCTGGGCAACACGATGGGCGGACTCGCCCTGCAACTGGAACATTCGATTCGCGTCGGCGACTGGGTGCGGATTGACCAGCAGGAGGGGCGCATCGTGGACATACGCTGGCGGCACACTTCCATCGAGACGCGCAACTGGGACACGATCCTGATCCCGAACAGCGTGCTGATGAAGAGCCAGGTGACGGTGCTCGGGCGGCGCGGCGGTTTGACGCAGCCGCACCGGCAGTGGGTCTACTTCAACGTTGATTTCCGCTACGCGCCGACCGACGTGACGGACGCCGTCGTGACGGCGCTTCTGGCCGAGCCGATAGCCAACGTCGCGCGCGAGCCGCCCCCGCAGTGCATCGTCGCAGACTTCCTCGACAGCTACGCGCGCTACGCCGTGCGCTACTGGCTCACCGACCTCGCGCTCACAGACCCGACCGACTCGGTCGTGCGCGCGCGCATCTACTTCGCCCTGCGCCGCGCAGGCATCCCCCTCTCGATTCCCGCCCGCTCGCTCTTCATCACCGAGGAGGACGAGGGGCGGCGCACGCGCAAGCGGGAGGAGGAGGTCGGGCGGCGCTGCGAGGCGCTGCGGAGCGTCGAGTTGTTCCGCACACTGACGGACGCGGAGCGGCAAGAGTTGGCGGGGCGTCTGAAGGTCGCGCCGTTCGCGCGCGGCGAGGCGATGACGAGACAGGGCGCAGTGGCGCATTGGCTCTACGTCATCACGAGCGGCGAGGTCGAGGTGCGCTTCACCGGCGAAGACGGCCTGAGCGTGAAGGTGGCGGTGCTGGGCAGCGGCGATTTCTTCGGCGAGATGGGTCTGATGACCGGCGAGCCGCGCACGGCGACCGTGCTCGCGCGCACCGACGTGGAGTGTTACCGCCTCGACAAAGAGTCCTTCGACGCGGTGCTCCAGCGCCGGCCCGAAATCGCAGAGGACATCTCGCATGTGCTCGCGCGCCGACGCGCCGAGCTGGAGGCGGTGCGCGAGGGGCTGAGCGAAGAGGTGATGCGCCAGCGAATGCGCCGCCATCAGGGCGACCTCCTGAATCGCATCCGCAACTTTTTCTCGCTCGGCTGAACAGAGGGGCGCTCTCCTTTAGCCCGCGCGCTTGCCGGCGCGTTCGAGTTCAGCGTTCGTTCGGCGTTGGTTTCATGCGGAGGGAAGTCAGGCGCGGGGGAGGCGTCTGTATCCCCCACACGATTCCGAACCAGGAGAGCACGCGGAGCATGTAGTGCGAGGCGTCAATCTCCCACCAGTAGAAGCCCTGCCGCTCCGACGAAGGATGGTAGTGATGATTGTTGTGCCACCCCTCGCCGAGTGTGATGAGCGCGACGAGCAAGTTATTCCGGCTGTTATCCTCAGTCGCGAAACGGCGTCCGCCGAAGATGTGCGCCAGCGAGTTGACCGTGAAGGTGCCGTGATAGAGAAGCACTGTGCTGATGAAGAACCCCCAGACCAACATCTGCCACCCCGACGTGCCCAGGCCGGGGGCGTATCGTTGGAGCACTGAACCGAACACGAACGCCGCGACTGCCAGCAGGGCCGGCGGCAGCGAGTAGTACCGATCCAGAAAGCGCAGGTCGCGGTACTTGATGAGGTTCGAGATGAGCTTGCGGTCAGTCGTCTGACTGTCGCGCGCCAGGAACCACCCGACGTGCGAACGCCAGAGGGTGCTGGCGAGCGGCGAGTGCGGGTCGTTCTCGGTGTCGGCGTGGAGATGGTGGCTGCGGTGATGTGCCGACCACCAGAGCGGCCCTTTCTGATAGGCCGCCGTTCCCGTAAACGCGATCAGGAACTGAAAGATTCTGCCGGTTCTGTAAGTGCGATGCGCGAAGAGGCGATGAAATCCGGCGGTGATGGCAAACATGCGGACGACGTATAGGCTCAGAGCGACGACGACGGCCACCGTGCTGACACCCGTCCAAATTGCGAGCAGGCAGGCCACGTGCATGAAAAGGAATTGGACGCAGACCGAGTAGGCCAGTTTCCCACGGTTGGGGCGGCGAAGATTCTTGCGGAAGGGTTCGGACATTAAACGACCTTATCTCTCTGTAAGATGCCTCCTACTGTAAAGTATATGCTCTCTAAATGTAACTCCAGCCCGTCATCAAACCGATGACGGCACGGATGAGTCGGAGCCTGTTTATTGCAACCCGGAACGCTTCGTCGTAGAATGACGTATCAGTTGACGTGAACGCAGCACACGCCCGGTAGCGGAGATTGACAGATGAAATATAAGATCGCACACGACGCGCGCCCGCAGGTCAAGGCGCTTTTGGCGGCGGCGGCGCTCGCGCTCGCCCTCTGGTTCGTTCCCTACGCGTGGGTTCTGACCTACCCGTTCCAGCTCTTCGTCACCTTCATCCACGAGGGCGGCCACGCGCTCGCGGCGGTGTTGACGGGCAACTCCGTCCGCAGTCTCAGCGTCGCGCTCGACACGAGCGGCCTGACGGAGACGCTGACGCCGCCGGGCTTCTCCTTTTCCGGCGTGCTGATTTCGAGCGCCGGTTATCTGGGCGCGATCAGTTTCGGCGCGCTGCTGCTGTGGCTCGTGCGCCGCCAGGTCAAGGCGCGGGTCGTGCTCATCGGCTCGGCTGTCATTATCGCGGCTCTGACGGTCGTCTTCGGCTTCTTCATGCCGCTCACGAACTTTTCCTTCAACCCGTTCACGGTCGTCGCGGGCGCGCTCATCACCATCGGCCTGCTTGCCGCCGCGAAGTACGCGAGCCGCCCCGTGGCGAACTTCCTCGTCAGCTTCCTCGCCGTGCAGTGCGTTCTCAACGCCCTCTTCAACCTGCGCGACCTCTTCCTGATTTCGGTCAACTCGGGCACGCAGACCGACGCGGGCAACATGGCGCGCATGTTCCCCATCTGGCCGCTCTCGTCCTCGATCTTCTGGGCCATCTTCTGGATCGCCGCCTCGCTCGTCATCATGACACTTGCGCTGCGCTGCTTCGCCGCCTGCCGCGAGAAGCCCGCGCAGCCAGACCTGCCGTTTGAAGATTCGCCGCTCGAAGTGTAAGAAACGGAAGTGGGCACGACCTCCAAGAGGCCGCCGGACGCAGTGGCGCACGACGCCACGCCCGGCGGCCTCTCAACTTCAGCGACCGGGTTCGGGGAGTTGATTTTCGCGAACGGGATTGAGGACGGGATTGATGAACCGACAACCGCGCCGGAGTCGCAGACCCTTGAGCCGCCGACGCCGACGCGTGAGCTTGAGTCGCGGACGCTCGGCTCGCTGCCCGTCGGCGCACGGCTCGTCCTGCGCTGCCGCGCCGACTGGCGCGCGGCCACGGTCGCCGCCATCGAGCCTGAGCGCGTCGTCCTCAACGTCGCCTCGCCCAAAGGCCACGCCTACCGCGTCCGCCGTCCCTCCGACTCGCCGCTCACGCTCGACGGCGGGATAGCCGTCCTCGGCGAAGGCTGCTGGCGCGCGGGACTCGTTCGCTACGACGCGCGCTGGTGAACGAAACTTTAGACTTCCATCGCCGCACCAAGACTAACTCGCTCGAAGTCCTCCGACGGCTTCTGCGTCTGCGCGAGGCTCGACGCCGAAAGAAGCACGAGCGCGAGCCAGAGGAGGTCTGCGAGCAGGAGATGGACGATCTGCAACCAGACGGGAGCGAGCAGCGCCGCGTTCAGAAGACCGACGCCGAGCTGCGCCAAAACGAGAAAGAAGACCGACGCCGCCCAGCCCCTCACCCACCTGTCGCGCCGAACCTTCAAGACCGAAACCGCGAAGTAGACGAGATAGCCGCCGACCAACGCGGCGAGGAGCGGGTGCAGCTTGTAATGGCGCAGGCTGAAGAGGAGTTGCGCCTGCGGCGTCACTTCGCGGCCAACGAGTTCCGCCTGCGTGCTTTCGGGAAACAGCGTCGCGCCGAGCGCCG
Organism: Pyrinomonadaceae bacterium; assembly: GCA_036263975.1. Lineage (GTDB taxonomy): Bacteria > Acidobacteriota > Blastocatellia > Pyrinomonadales > Pyrinomonadaceae > QHXN01. The sequence goes on along the minus strand of DATARW010000062.1, from coordinate 11,177 downwards.
CCACCGCGCCGCTCACGCCCAGAGCCAGCGCACAGGCGAGCGCCGCGCCGACTTTGCCGCGTAAACACTGGCCCAAACGCACGCGCCTTCGCGCATCCACATAAGACCACCACGCAGTCAGCGCCAGCGACGCAAGCAGCGCGAAGGTGTTCACAAGATGAATCGAAAGATATGCGGCGCGTGCGAGCGAAGCGTCGTTCGCCACCAGTCCCAGAAGGACAAGGCCCGCGCCGATGAGCGATTCGGTGACGAAGAAGAGGGCGCATGCGCCCGCGCCCGCGCGGACGGCGTGGCCGCGCGGATACTTCCTGAAGGCCCACGCGACGAGCAGGACGATTGCCAGACCGTCCAGCCCGCTCGTCGCGCGGTGCGCGAACTCGACCATCGTCTTGGTCGCGCCCGCCTGCGGGAGCGCGACCGTGCCGTTACACAGAGGCCAGTGCGCGCCGCAGCCGTCGCCCGAACGCGACGCGCGCACGTATGCGCCCCAGAGGATGACCGCGAGCGTCAGCGCCGTCACGCCGAAGGCGTATCGGGCGAAGCGGTTCGGCCCGTCAGTCCGTGTCTGCGTGCGTCTGGCGTCTTCCATGATCGAATGTCGTGTGCCGCCGGGATTATCCCGCCCCGCCGCAGCCGGAGCAAACGCGGAGACGCGCAAGCCGCAGTCGCCGCGTCGCAGCCACAGACTCACTGCGTCGCGCGACGCCACACGCTCGCCTCGCCTTCGCGCCGGATGAGTTCGCTCACTTCCCTGTAGGCGGCGGCGTAGAGGGCGCGCATCTCCTGCGGCGAGCCGGGGCGCGCGAGCAGGCGTTCGAGTTCGTCGGGCGGGACGCGCTGCTGCCGCGGCGCGTTGCGCGCAAGCTGCGGCCCCTCGCCCGCGGCGTAGATTGCCAGACCCTCGACGAGCCAGCGCGGTGCGTGCCCGTGCCCCAACGCTTCGAGCGCCGCGTGGACGAACTCGTGGCGGAGCGTCGCAGCGACGACGCCGCGCCGCCGCAGCACTTCGAGCGGCTGAAGCTCTATGCGCCGCCCCTCAGTCGAGGCCGCGACCCACGCGGGCTGTCCGGTCGCGCCGACGAAGTCGCCCGTCGTCTCGTGTATGAACACCTCGACGACGGGCAAGCCGCCGCCGACCGAGGCGTTTTCAAGGCGGCGCGACAAGTCTGCATGCGCCGCTTCGAGCGTGCCGAGCGCCGACTCGACCTCGCGCCGCGAGACGCGCGCCGGATAGCTCACGCGGAAGTGCTCGCTCGCAAGATGATTGCGGATTGCGGATTGCGGGTTGCGGGTTGACGGCGGCGCGGCGCGGAGTGCGGACGCTTCGATTTCATAATGCGGATTGCGGAGTGATGAGTAGAGGACGGTGGGTTCGACCACTTCATCGCTCGCTTCAAAGGACGCATTCACGAAACGAGGCTGAAGTCCGGCGACAGTCTCGTCATCCCGCAATCCGAATTCCGCGTTCCGCAATCGAAAGGAATCCGCGTTCGGCAATCGAGAGGAATCCGCATTCCGCAATCCTGCGCCACCGACGCTCGTCCCCGGAAAATACTGTGTGAGGATTTGGCGATAGGAAGCGCCGCGCGCGGCCATCACGTGCGCGCCCGCCTGGCACAGGCCGAGGCCGTGGCCGAAGCCCGTGCCGCGAAAGACGTAGGCCGCACCCGCACGCGTCACTTCAAAGCGCGAACTCTTCAAGACGTTCCAGCCGAGCGTGCGACCGACGATGATCTTGAAGTCCCAGCCGCGCAGGGTGCGTCGGCGCTCGCCTTCGAGCGCGACCAACTCCGCACGCCCCGTCTCGTCACGGCGCAGGACGCGCACCGAGTCGAGGCGTGCGCCCACGTCGCTGCGCTCGTCGGCGCGCAAGGCTCTGAGCAGTTGCGCCGAGGGAATCACGTCCGTCCACGTCTGCGGCCCCGCGCCCGTGCAGAAGTCGTCGCGCACGCCGCGCAGGTAAGGGGGTGCCGGGCGCTCGCCCCAGAGCTTCGAGATGTCGGCGGTGCGGCCTCCGCACGCGGCGCTGAAGTAGCTTTCGGCGACGCGGCCACGCGAGTCGCGCAACGTCTCGCCCGCCGTCTCCGCCACGGCGCGGCGGGCGAGTTCGTAGAACTCAGGCCGCGCGCTCTCGTCGGCGACGGGCATGAAGCGCTGGCAGTGCGTCGTGTCGCAGAGGTCGTAGCCGTCGCGCGCGTGGCGGCGCAAGTTCCTGAGCGCGTATGTGCGCGCGATGACGGCCAGCACCTTCAAAGCTTCCGGCTCGGTCTCGACGCTGCCCTCTGCGGCGAGCACGCCGAAGACGTATTCGTCGAGCGGGAGCGAAAGGGTCGCGTCCGCGCGCGACAGGCGCACGCGCACCAACGCGCCGCTCTCGTCCGGCGCACCCGAAGCGAACGCTTCTTTTGAACTCGAAGACGAGACTTCCGAACTTGAAGACGAGATTTCCGAACTCGAAGACGAGCCGTCCGCCGCGCCGTCGTCCGAAGACTGTGCAGCGAGTTGAGGGTCGTCTTGCCGCGCGAGCGTGCGCGCGTAAGCCTCGAAGACGGGGCGCGCGAGTTCGGCAGCTTCCGCGCCGCGCGAGCGTCTGAGGAAGACGAGGACGGCGAGGCGCACGCGCGTGGGCGGAGCTTTGTCCTCGCTCGAACCTTGACTCGCACTCAAGCCCGCGCCATCGTCCGAACCCGGACGCGCGCCTTTGCCCTGACTCCTGTCAGCGGCGAAGCCGACGAACCAGCCTTGCGCGCGCCACCCGTCCTGCGGCGTCGAGGTTCCGGTCTTGCCGAAGGCATAGAGTGCGGGCAGCGTCGCCAGCCCTGCGCGCGAGGCCGTGCCGTAGGCGACCGCGCCGCGCACGCCCGCGAGAATCAGCGAGCGGTGTGCGGGCGCGACCTCAAGCGTCGCGCGCACGCGCGGCGCGAAGCCTCCGGCGGGCGCGCGCTGCGGAACGAGCAGGCGGCCCCCGTTGAAGAGCGCGACGTAGGCGGTCGCAAGCTGCGCGGGTGTGACGCGGAGTTGCTCGCTGTCGCCGAGCATTTCGGGGACGCGCGGCGTCTCGCGCGGAAGTTGTCCCGCCGACTCCGAGTCGCCGCCGCCGCGCGTCTGTGCGCCGAAGCCGAACTCGCGCAGAGTCCGCGCGAACGTGTCGCCGTCGAGCGATTCGGCTGTGCGCGCGAAGAAGTAGTTGCAAGAGTTGGCGAGCGCCTGCGCCGGGCCGAAGGCAGATTTGTAACGCGGGTGAGAGCAGGCGATACGGAAGCCTTCGTGTTCGTAGTGGCCGCGGCAGAACGCCCGCGTGCCCTCGTCGAGCGTGCCCGCGCGCAAGGCTGCGAGCATCGTGAAGGGCTTGATCGCGGAGCCGGGCGGCGTCGCCTCCTCGAACGCGACGCGTGGGTTGACGACGGCGCGCACGCGTCCCGTCTGCGCGTCCAGCACGAGGACAGTCCCCTCGCGCCCGCCGAGCGCAGACTGTGCGGCGCGCTGCAAAGCCTCATCCGCCTCGTCCTCGCTCATGCGCGCCGCGGCAGGCACGCGCGCACGACGCTCGCCCAAGCCCCCCGGCACAGCCCACGAAAGAAAGACAAGCGCGCACACGCACCCGTGCGCCAGCCCGCGCATTCGTGAAGGCAAAAGTAAAAAGGCAAAAGGCAAAAGAAGGAGAGCAAGGAGAGTGCGACGCTTCTCGCCTTCATTGGAATGAAGCGCGTCCTGCTCGTCGCTCTCTTTTGCCTTTTGCCTTTTTACTTTTGCCTTACTCATTAGGCCGCTACGTCGCTCGTCTGCGCCTCGCTCGCGGCCAGGTTGTTCGGCGGCGTGCCCTCGACGGGAACCGACGGGCCGACGACATCCGGCACAGGGGGCGTCGTCCGCGCGAGCGCGCCGAGCGTGATCGTCCAGCCCAGGAGCGTGAAGACGAAGGCGAGCAGGAGACGCAGCGTGAAGATGGTTAGCTCGGCCCAGCCGTTCGAGATGGGCGTGCGCGTGTAGATGATGAAGTAGGGCATCAGGCCGAAGACGAAGAGGCCGACGGCATAGATAAGGACGGACTGCGCGCGGAAGGCGCGGGCGACGACGCGGTGAATCTTTTTCAGCGTCGGCAGAAGCCCGAACCGCGCCGCCGAGAGCCAGAGGTGCGCGGCGACGAGCGGCAAGATGATGCCGAGCAGCAGCAGCCAGAGCATGGAGATGAGCGCCTCCTGCCAGTGGAGGGGCGCGGGCGGCTCTGCGTGCGTCGCGGCCAGGAGAGCGTGCGGCGCGTCTTCGATTTTAGGCAGGTGCGCTTGCAGCACGCCGAGCAGGTAGATTATCCCGACGGCGAGCGCGATGAGGGGCAGACTGAGCAACAGGATTTTCAGGAAGTCCCTCAGCGTGTGCCGCGCGAGCGCGCCGCCGCCCGCCGCCTCCGGCTGTGCGAAGTTGGCGATTGCCGCTTGCAGGACGAAGAAGAGCAGCGGCGCGGCGAGCGCGGTCAACGCCGAGAGGACGAGTTGCCAAGCGCTCGCCACGCCCGTCGCGAAGAAGACGTAGAGGCAGGCGAGCAGCGCGAAGTAGAGCACGCACAGCAGCAGAAGCCCCAGAGGGTTGCGGAAGAGGCCGACCGCCGAGTTGCCGATGGCCTTGAGCGAGTCTTTAATCATCTCTGACCTGTCCTTTTGAACTGTGGCGACCTTCTACTTGTCGAGTATCGTCAGCGCGGCGCTCGCCGAGTTGGCGCGGATGTCCGGCTCGTACATCCGCTCGACGTGGGCGGGGGCGACGCGGAACTGGCCCGGCACCTGCACGCGCATGGCGTACTGGAACTGCGCATGGCCGTCGAAGGAGTTGACGAAGATGACGGCGCGGTTGTCGCGGAACTCGCGCTGGCTGTACCAGTCGCTCCAGTCCTTATCGTCGTGATTGAGGTCAATGCCGCTCACCGACTCGACCTGCTCGCAGCCCGCGGGAATCGGGTCTTCGATCATCAGGTATTGGCCCCGCTCGCCTTCGAGCCTGAGCCGCGAGACGATGATGTCGCCCGAATGCACGTCGCCCGTCAAAGGCTCGACCTTCCAGCCGAGCGTGGAGCCTTCTTTCTCGACGACGCTCAGGCGCATGTAGTCGCGGTGCAGCTTCAGTTGCGGCACGCCCTGTTCGGCGGTCTGCTCCTCGTTCGTGTAGTGCGTCAGGGCCGTCGCCAGATACAGCATGCCGTGGCCGTGTTTGACGACTCTCACCTCGCTCGACGCGCCGACCTCTCCGCCCTTGCGCTGCAAGGTGAAGACCTGTGCGGAGGATGCCTCTGCCCCCGTCAACTGTTTTTGGAGCGCCTGCTGGCCGTTGACGTAGACTTCGAGCGAGTAGTTCGCATCGAGTTCGTGGCTCACCTTGACGTAGTCAATCAACGCGTAGATGGCAAAGGCCGTCTCGCGCGTCGAGAGCCAGTAGTAACCGAAGCGGCGGTGGCCGACGAGCCAACGCGCGGCCTTCGGCAGAACCTCGCTCGCGGGCGTGATGCGCGCCAGCGCCTTCACGGAGAGCGCCGTCGCCTCGGTGTTGTTGTCCCAGTAGGCGTCCGCGCCGCCGCCCTTGGCCGTGCGCTCGATGTCTGAGGCGACGACCGGCGCGCGCTTGTCGCCGCGCTCGCTGAGGCCGAGCGCGAGCAGGGCGCGGGCGTAAGGGCTGAGTTTGGCGCGGTTGTTGAAGAGGTCGCCGAGGTAGCGCATGTCAGTCTCGCCGCTCTCGGCGAGCGAGTAGGCGGCGTAGGCGCGGTCGTCATCCGTCAGGCCGCCCGCGTCGTCCTTGCCCTCGTTGAGCATCTTCTTGAGCGCCTCGCGCCCGTTCGAGAGCCGCGTGTCGTCAACGTCGTACCTGGCCTTCTGCGCCTGCACGAGTCCGTCAATAACGTAGGCCGTCATCCAGGCGGTCGTCGGGTCGTCCTTCCACCAGCCCCAGCCTCCGTCGTCGTGCTGGTAGGCGTAGAGGCGGCGCAAGCCCCGGCGCGTCTTCTTGCCGATGTCGTTCGTGTCCTTGATGGTCGCCGTCTGCACGCTCTGGAGAGCCTGCGTGACGATGACGTTCGGGAGGAACGAGGACATGGTCTGCTCGGTGCAGCCGTAGGGGTAGCTCGTCAGGTAGTCGAGCGCGCCGAAGAGCGTGCCCGCAATGGAGGGCGAAGCCTCGACGCGAAGCGTGCGCGCGTTCGGGTCGGCGTCGGCGGGAAGCGTGAAGGTGAAGACTTTGTCGGCGTCGTCGTCCGCGATGGCGAACGAGTCGGCGCGCGTGTTCTTCAAACCGCGCGGGACGATGGTGATGACCGTTTCCAGCGCGTCCGACTCGGTGTCCGTGAGCGCCTTCGCCAGAACCTTCAGGTCGCCCGTGGCGGGGGCGCTCAACCGCCAGTTGACGCGGTACTCGCCCTGGCTCGGAATCGTCACGGTCTGCGCGGGCGCGTCCAGAAGCCGTGCGCCCGCCACGTCAATCGTGATCTTCGTCACCTTGTCGGCCTTCAGATAATTGTGGACGATGCCGGAGAGCGTCACCGTGTCGCCCGCCGTCAGGAAGCGCGGCAGGGCGACGCGGATGATGACATCTTTTCTTTCGACCACCTTCGAGACGGCGACGCCGACGCGCGTGTCGGCGGTGACGGCGCGGGCCGTCGCGCGCCACGTCGTCAGGTTGTCGGGCAGCTCGACTTTCACGGTCGCCTTGCCGTCCGCGCCCGTCACAATCGAGGGCTGCCAGAAGGCCGTGTCCTTGAAGAGGCGGCGCACCTGCGGGTTGACCGTCGTGTCGTTCTTGAAGTCGGCGAGCTGGCGCGCGCGCCGGTTCTCGGCGAGATTGACCACCTTCTTCCCGGCGTAGCCGGAGAACTGGAAGTTCACAGAGAACGAGGTCTGCACCGAGTTGTAGCGGCGACCGTAGAAGGAGCGGCGGATGTCTTCGACCGATTCGGGCGAGATGGAGTAGATGGCCTCGTCCACAACGCCGAAGCTCACCTCGGCGTTCGCGGCGGGCGAGCCGTCACCGTTGCGCGCAAGCAGGGTGTAGGAGGCCGTCTCGCGCGGCTTGAACTCCTTCTTGTTCGGGATGATCTGAAGGTTCAAGAGCTTGTCGCGCGCGGGCACGATGATTGACACGTCCTGCGAGTACATCTCGCTGGCGCGGACGTAGGTGACGTTGAGGAAGACGTTCGGGGCGAAGCGCGCCTCGATGGGCACGTCAATGATGGCGGCCCGGCCCGGCACGTCCATCTGGCGGACGCCCAACACGCCCGACAACTCGGTCGTGACGAGCAGGTGCGCCTTCTCTTTCGGCAGCAGGGCGAGGACGTGCGCCGTCTCGCCGACGCGGTAAGACTTCTTGTCGGGGACGAGCTTGATCTGGCCCTCGCCCTCGTAGGACACGTCAGACCACTCGCCGTTACGCGCGGCCACCCAGAGGCTCCCGGCTTCCATCACGACGGGCTTACCGTTTTCGACGACGGTCGTCTTGATCTCGATGTCGCCGCTGATGGGAACTGTGTAGTCGAGGCTCGCATCGCCCTGCGGATTCGTGTCCACCTCGGCGGACGAAAGCTCACGCTCCTTCGGCTCGTAGTCCGGGTACTCGTAGCCGTCCTCGGTCTTCTTCACGACCTTCTGCCAGCGGCGCTCGAAGAAGGTGAGTTTGACGTGGGTCTGCACGGGCCGACCCTCGCGGTCGTTGGCCTTGACGGCAATCTTCGCGGCGTCGCCCTGATAATAGACGTAGCGGTCGGGCGAGGCGTAGGCGACCGTGTTGCTGCGGACGCCTGTGAATCTGGTGCTGCTGTCCATCGTGCGGCGCGAGGCGTCAGTGACCTCGGCTTCGAGGCGGTAGCTGTAATCCCATGTGTCTTTGGCGTCGGCCTGCGGGACTGTGAATTCGATGTCGAGCCGTCCCTGATCGTTCAGCTTGCCGTCGCCTTCGACGACCATCTCGTCGCCGGAGCCGCCGTACTCTTTGCCGCTCTCGTCGGCAGTCGGGTCTGCGCCGAACTCGTCCTCGCTGTCCTCTTCGCTGCTGCGCCACCAGCCGTAGTAGCGCGAGCGGTAGACGTAATACTTCACGCTCGCGTGGGTGACGGGCGAGCCGAAGAAGTAGTTGGCCGAGACGGTGAACCTGGTCTTCTGGCCGGTGTTGACGAACGCCTGCGGCGTCGTGACGGCCACCTTGTATTCGGGTTTCTTGTACTCTTCCACGTCGAAGTTGCCGGTGGCCGAGTCTTCGCCGACCGAGGCGTTGATGGTGTAGTTGCCGAGCGTCGTCTCTTCGGGCAAATCCAGCTCGCCGCTGAAGGTGCCGCGCGTGGAGAGCGGCAAGTCCTGCTCGTAGATGTTCGCGCCGGTCTGATCGGCGACGGTGACGGAGACGGTCTTGCCCGCCGGAAGCTTGTAGCCCGCGTCGGTGCGTTTGCGGAGTATGCCTTTGAAATAGACGTGCTGTTCGGGGCGATAGACGGGGCGCTCCGTGTAGATGTAGCCGGTGAAATTCTGGTCGCCGCCGCCGCCCTCCGCGTCGCCCTCGCCGCCTACGCCGCCGAAGTAGTAAGACTCAAGGTCGGAGATGGCGAAGTTCTCTCCCGCGGAGGCCATGACGAGGTAGGAGTCGGTCTGCGTCTCCGCGTTCGCTTCCTCCTGCGTTTGCGCCTCGTCGTCGCTTCCTTCGGCGTCCTTGCCCGCGGCGGGCTTCTTCTGCTCGATCTTGAGTTGGAGTAGTCCCTGCTTGTCGGTCGCCCCGGAAGTCACGTCGTTCTTCTTGCGGATGACTAAAATGTTCGCGCCCTCGCGCGGCTGTCCCGTCGCGCGGTCAACGGCGTAGACGAGCATCGAGCCGTCGGGCGAGGTCTTCTCGACGGTGGCGATGTCCGTGACGATCATGAGACCGAAGGCGCGCAGGTCGCCGCTGACCGCTTCGACCAGATAGACGCCCGGCTCGCGCTTGCCCAAAGAGATCATGCGCCGGTCGTACACGTCTTCGAGCGGCGGAAGTTTCTCGCGCCAACTGCTGACCATCTGGTCAGGGTTGAGCAAGGGCACGCGCGCGTAGTCGGCCACAGAGAGCGGCGTGCGGAAACTCGTGTCGTCTTCTTCGGGCCGGAAGCGTTGATTGAAGCCCTTGCGCGACTGGTTCTGAAGCTGCGCGCGGACGTATGACCTGACGAGGCCGAAGCCCCAGCTCTTGAACTGGCGGAGGCGTTCGAGCAACGTCGGCTTGTGCTTTATCGTCTCGCCGACCGCCTCCTCTTCGTCCTCGCCGACCTGATGCGGGTTGTCGAGGCCGCGGAAGAATTTCACCGGGTCTTTGACCTTGTAGACGCGGAAGTCGAGCGCGTCCACGCCGCGGTAGTTGACCCAGACGCGCGCGCGGTCGGTCGTCGCGTAGGTGCGGTTGGTGTGCAGAGAGAAGAAGGGCTTGGCGTGCTCGTCGGGCGGCGTGGGCGTGCGCCCCGTCTCCGGCAGCGTCTCCGGCGCGGTCTGCGCCGCGAAGCGGTGCTGCGTCTTCACGCGCAGGACGACGAAGCCGGCGACGAGCAGGACGGCGGCCAGATAAATGACGACGGACGTGAGCAGTGTGCGACGGGTCATAATCACTCCGAACCGATCATTGCAAAATCTTCAGGCGGTAGAAGCCGAGGAAGTTTCGGTTGCCCGCGACGGGACGCCAGCGCGCGTCCGGATGGTGTTCGAGCACGGAGAGCCGAACCTTCCTGACCTCTCCGGCGTCCGCAGGCGTTGAGCCTGTGTGATAGACGACCCAGTCGTCCGCGCCTTCGGAAGCGATGCGCGCGCGGCCCAGGTAGATCATCACGTGGTAGGGGTACTTCTGCACCCAGGGCTGGTGAAAAAAGAGCAGGTCGCCGGGCCGCGCCTGCACGCGGTCGCGGCTGACGAAGAGGCTGTTGAACTCCTTGAGCGTGCGCGCGTCGGCGAACTCAGAGAAGGTTCCGTCCGAAAGGTTCGACTCGGCGAAGCTCCCGGCGGCGGTGCGAAAGAGCTTTTCGCCGACGGGGCTGTGCTCCAACGTGTAGGCGCTCACGTCCGGCGCTACGGGTTCGTAAGCCTCGCCCATCCGCAGGAACCATGCGCGGTCGTGCGCGCGCAACGCCTCGCGCCAGGCGAAGCGGACTAGCCCTGCACAGTCGCGCTGGTCTTCGTTCCACTCCCTGCTCGGCTGGTAGAACTGCTGCTCGGCCACCTCCGTGAACCACGCGCGGAAACTCTCGCGGTCGGTGAACGCGTGCAGCTCTTCGCGGTCGGGGATGCCGTCGGAATCAGAGTCGTCCCAGCCGACGGCGGCGGGCACAATGGGCGGGCGTGCTGCGGCGTCGGCGCGCGCTTCCTTCACGGCGTCGGCGTGTGCGGATTGTTGACAGGCTGCGAGGAAGGAGAGCACGACGGCGACGGCAAGGCCGATAATTAGGCGCAGAGGGGGACGCATCTTTTCGATAAGCTGTAACTCAGTCCGAGCGTGCGTGCATAAGCTACCACGACTGTCAATCTTTTGTCTCGCCTTTTCCGCCGACGCCGCCCGTCGCCTTCAAAACGTCGCGGCGCGGCGCGCATGGTCGTCGGGCCTTCCGGCTTCGACGCGTCGCCCTTGCCCTTGCCTTTCCCGCCGCCTTGCCGCTATCTTGCAGCTCAAACCGACAGACCAAACGAGGAGGAAGTCTGAAGACTGATGGCCGAGACGAGCAAGCTCCGCGACGATCCACTCTGGTTCAAGGACGCGGTCTTTTACGAAATCTACGTGCGCGGCTACTACGACTCGAACGGCGACGGCGTCGGCGATTTCCGCGGCCTGACCGAGAAGCTCGACTATCTCCAGTGGCTCGGCGTTGACTGCCTGTGGCTCCTGCCGATGTACGCCTCGCCCCTGCGCGACGGCGGCTACGACATCGCCGACTACTACGCGATCCTCACCGAATACGGCACGCTCGAAGAGTTCCGCACCTTCCTCGACGCCGCGCACGCGCGCGGCATACGCGTCATCACAGACCTCGTCGTCAATCACACGTCGGACGCGCACCCTTGGTTCAAGGAGGCGAGCGCGTCGCCCGACTCGCCCCGGCGCGACTGGTACGTCTGGAGCGACACGCCGGAGCGTTACAAGGAGGCGCGCATCATCTTCACCGACACGGAGAAGTCGAACTGGACGTGGTGCGAGTCGGCAAAGGG
>DATARW010000058.1:0-75409 GCA_036263975.1 Pyrinomonadaceae bacterium | reverse complement strand
CGACTGCTCACCGCTGACTGCCTTCCGCTTGCTGTCCGTAAAAGCGTTCGGGGCAGCGGCCCTGGAAGGGGTAGGGTCGCTGCCCTGTGCTGAAGCTCAGGGGTTAGGCGGGGTGATTGAGCTTCAAGGTGGGCCAGGGGGGCGGGAAATTTTCGGGGGCGCTTCGGCGCGCTGCGATGGTCACGATCTCTCAGGCCCGTAACCGGCCTTGCTGTGCGACACGCATCTCTTTCCGAAGCTTGCGCTCGCGCTTCGACTCAGCCCGGCGTTTCTTAAGAGCGGCTGCCGTCTCCGTCCGCTCGTCGCCAGTGCCTGCCGCAGAACTTTTCAAACCCGAACTTCTTTCGACTGCCCTTGTGGCCGCACTCTTCAATGACAAGCGGCGTGCCGCGCATTTCAAAGGGCGCGGCGCGGGGTGGAAACGCTTGAGTAAGTTGAGATTGATATTGAAGGGAAGGCGCGCGCCGGTCGCGCGCGCGGCCCTCTGCGGTCGCGGAGGTCTATCCGAAAAGATAGTCGGCCTATCCTTTCGGCTGGTGCGGGGCGCGCAGGCAGTGACATTCGCGGGGCAAAAATGTTATTTGTCGCGTTGCCGGGTCACAGCCCGCGCGGGCATATTCGCGGGCGGAGGACTTCTAGAAGGCAGGAGGCTTGAAAGGCGCGGTCGCGCTCGCGGAAGCGGCGAGCCGGACACGCGCCGGACTGTGGGAGAAGCGTTGGAGATGACGTATCCGAGACTCGCCGTCGTCGCGGGGCCTTTGCAGGACTCGGCCTTCGAGCTGGGCGGCGAGGAGATTTCGGTCGGGCGCGAGTCGTCGAACCAGATCAGCATCGCCGACGCGCTGCTCTCGCGCCGTCACTGCGTCGTCCGCCGCGAGAACTCAAGGCACAAGCTCGTTGACCTCAACAGCCTGAACGGCACCTTCGTCAACGGGAAGCCCATCCGCGAGCACCTGCTCGAACACGGCGACCAGATCAGCATCGGCGAGTCGCGCCTCGTCTTCCTGGGGCACGAGGGCGAGCCTGCCGCGCGGCTCTCGAACCTCGTGGAGGTGAGCGAGCAGCACCTGAACGCCCACACGACCATGCGAATGCGCGCGCAGGATGCGCTCTCGCTCGACCCGCGCGACGAGTCGTCGCGACTCCCGGCGCTCGCCGGTCTGGCGCGCGACCTCACGCTGCTCGTCAAGATCAGCACGATCATCAACTCGATACGCGAGCCGGAAGAGTTGCAGCGCGAGCTGCTGCGCTTCGTCTTCGAGGTGGTGCCCGCCGAGCGCGGCGCGATACTGCTCGTCGGCGAAGAGGGCGAGCCGGTCTCCGAGTTCGGACTGGAGCGCGACGCGGACGCGGGGGGCACGGTCAAGGTGAGCCGCACCGTCGTCGGGCAAGTCCTGGAAGAGGGCGCGTCCGTTCTTTCCAACGATCTGTTCGAGGGCAGCGGCCCCGTCAGCTCGGAGAGCCTTCGGGTCGCGCGCCTCAGCTCGCTTTTGTGCGCGCCGCTCATGCTCTTCGGGCGCGCGGTCGGCGTCATCTACCTGACGGCCACAGACCTCGCCACGCACTTCGACGAGGAGCATCTGCGGCTCGTCACCATCATCTCCGGCCTCGCCGCCGTCGCACTCAACAACGCGCGGCACGTCGAGCAGTTGGAGCGCGAAAACGACTTGCTGCGCGAGGAGAGCCGCGTCGAGCACGGCATGGTCGGCGAGAGCGAGGCGATGCGGAAGGTCTACCAGTTCATCGCGCGTGTCGCGCCGACCGACTCGACGGTGCTCGTTCGGGGCGAGTCGGGCACGGGCAAAGAGCTTGCGGCGCAGGCCGTCCACCAGAACAGCCTGCGCGCCGCGCGCCCGTTCGTCGCCATCAACTGCGCGGCGCTGACCGAGACGCTGCTCGAATCCGAGCTGTTCGGTCACGAGCGCGGCGCGTTCACCGGCGCGCTCGCGCAGAAGAAGGGCAAGCTCGAAGTCGCCGACGGTGGCACGCTCTTCCTCGACGAAGTGGGCGAGATGTCGCCGACGATGCAGGCGAAACTCCTGCGCGTCCTTCAGGAGCGAGAGTTCGAGCGCGTCGGCGGCACGCGCACCATGCGCGTTGACGTGCGCGTCGTCGCGGCGACGAACAGAGACTTGGAGGAGGCGGTGCGCGCGGGCACGTTCCGGCAGGACTTGTACTATCGCCTCAACGTCATCTCCTTCGAGATGCCCCCCCTGCGCGAGCGCCGCGAGGACATCCCGCTGCTGGCGAATTATTTCGCGGCGAAGTACGCGGCGAGGTTCAAGCGCAAGGTGACGGGCCTCGCGCCGGGCGCACGCGAGTGTCTGATGAATTACAACTGGCCGGGCAACGTGCGCGAGCTTGAGAACGCTGTCGAGCGCGCCGTCGTGCTCGGCTCGACCGAGCGCGTCCTGCCCGAAGACCTGCCCGAAACCATCCTCGAAGCCGAACCTTCGCCGGGCGCTGCGCCCGCGGCGACGAAGTACCACGACGCCCTGCGCGAGGCTAAAAAGCAACTTATCCTCCGCGCCCTCGAACTCTCCGGCGGCAGCTTTACCGAAGCCGCGCGCTCACTGGGCGTCCACCCGAACTACTTGCACCGGCTCATTCGGAATCTGAACCTGCGACCGGAGCTTAAAAAGTGAGCGTTGAGCGTTGAGCAGCATTTGAGTAAAGGGCGAAATTTCTTTAACTGCTTACTGCTCACCGCTCACCGCTCACCGCTCACCGTATTTTGCCTCTATTAATTCCGCGCTCTCTCTGGTAGTATGCACGTGCCTTTCCAGCGCCCAAGCGTTCAGTTCACGGCGGCAGAAATCTTTCAGGCTTCGGAGTTCTTCGTTCATGGCTCAGGAGTTGAACAGCGTCAACATATCCCTGGATTTCCTGAGCGTGTGCGAGGCGGCGGCGATTGCGGCGGCGCGGACGATGGGGCAGGGCGACCGCAAATACTCCGACCACGTGGCCGTCGAAGCGATGCGCGAGAAGATGGACGCGGTGCCGATGCGCGGGCGCATCGTCATCGGCGAGGGCGAACGCGACGAGGCACCGATGCTCTTCATTGATGAAGAAGTCGGCGCGGGCTTCCACGAGGGCGCAGACCCCGAAGAGTTCCCCGAAGTTGACATCGCCGTTGACCCTCTGGAAGGCACGAACCTCTGCGCGCTGGGCGCGAACAACGCCATCGCGGTGTTGGCCGCCTCCGAGCGCGGCGGACTCCTGAACGCGCCCGACATCTACATGGACAAGATCGTCGTCGGACCTTCGTCGCGCGGCGCGATTGACATAGACGCGCCGGTCAAAGACAACCTCAAAGCCATCGCCCGCCGCCTCTCGCGCGACATCGAAGACCTGACCGTCATCGTCCTCGAACGCTCGCGCCACAAGAAGCTCATTGACGACGTGCGCGCGGCGGGAGCGCGCATCCGGTTGATCGGCGACGGCGACCTCTCCGCAGGAATCTCGGCGGCGGTCGCCGGCACGAACATCCACGCCCTGATGGGCATCGGCGGCGCACCCGAAGGCGTGCTGACGGCGGCGGCGATGAAGTGTCTGAACGGCGAGATTCAGGCCCGGCTCGTCTTCGACCACGAGCGGCTCGGCGTTGACAAGTCCAAAGTCCCGCCCGCCGGAGAGGTGCTCGCGCGCCTCAAAGAGATGGGCATCAGCGACCCGAACAAAGTTTACGACACGAACGACCTCGCGCCCGGCAAGAAGGTCATCTTCGTCGCGACGGGCGTCACCGACGGCTCGCTCCTGAAGGGCGTCCGCTTCTTCGGCGCGGGCCGCCGCACCCACTCGCTCGTGATGACGACCGAGTCGCGCCACATACGCTTCGTTGATACCGTCCACGTCGAGGGCGGGCCGGACACGGTCATCAGATTTTAGATTTTTGATTTGTGATTTTTGAGTTGAAGCTGCCGGCGTTCAGCACTCGGCATTCAGCCGGCAACAAAGGCCGGTTGTCGAGAACTGTAAATCGCAAATCAAAAATCTAAAGTCCAAAATTCATTTATGCCAGCTTCCATCACAGAGTATGTCCCGCAGTTCATGGCCGACGCCGAGTCGTCGCGGCGCGGGCGGGCGGCGTGGTTGGGATGGGGCGCGGTGCTCGCGGGCGCGGCGTCGCTGGTGGCGATGATCGTGCTCGCGCCGTTGATGCGGGCGCGCGGTTTCCCGCTGCTGTCTCAGGCGCTCTACGAGTTCTTCAGCCCGGCGTGTCACCAGATGCCGGAACGCTCGTTTTACGTCGCGGGCTACCCGCTCGCGGTGTGCGCCCGCTGTTTCGGCCTGTACGTGGGCGCGCTCGCGGGCGTAGCCGTCTACCCGCTCGCGCGCCGCGTCACGCGAATGGACGCGCCACCGCGCGCGTGGCTCATCCTGGCCGCCGTCCCGACCGCGATTGACTTCGCGCTCGGGTTCTTCCACGTCTGGGAGAACACGCACTGGTCGCGCTTCTCGACGGCGCTGCTGCTCGGCACGGCGTCGGCCTTTTACATCGTCCCCGGATTGGTAGACCTGTGGGGCATGGGTTTGCGGCGTCTGTCCCGCCAGGGGCGGCCCCGTAACTTTCCGGAAGGTAGCTTTTCAGAAGGTAGACCCGAACCTTCGTCGTCGCGCGGTTGAGGGGACGCCAGAGCGGGAAGAGAGTTCCGTCGCCGCGAAACTTTAAGGCCAGAGCTTTACTAAAACTTGAGGAAGGTGTGAGCAGAAGATGAATCCAAGAACAAAAGCGGCGCTAATCGGCGGTGTGGTCGCCGGCCTCCTGTCCGCAATCCCCGTCGTCAACTACTGTTGCTGTCTGTGGGCCATCGGTGGCGGCGTTCTCGCCGTCTTCCTGTACGTCAAGAGCACCGGCGCGATGGTGACGCCAGGCAGCGGCGCGTCCCTGGGCGCGGTCACCGGCGGCATCGCCGCGGTCATCTACCTCGTCATCAGTCTCCCGCTGAATCTTCTCATCGGCGCTGCGGCGGTAGCGGGCCAGATGGAGCAGATGGAGCGGGCGGGAGTCTCGATACCGCTCTCAGGCATGGCCCTCGTGGTTGTCTTCGTGGTCATCGCTGCCGTCTGCGTCTTTCTCTTTACGCTGCTCGGCGGTGTGATCGGTGCCCCGATCTTCGGCAAGGGCGGTGGCGCTGCCGCCCCGCCGCCACCGCCGCCGGGCGGCTTCGGCGGCCCCGGCATGTAAGAAGGCCGGAAGTCCGCAACGCCGGAACGCTGTGCCGGAGGCAGGTCGCCTTCCGGCTCGGCGTTGTGGCGTTGCGGACTTCAATCATTCCCTCCGCCGCGGGCGTCCTTGCGGCTACAACTCAAGGTAATCGAGACGGGCGGCGCAAGTAATTCCGGCGCTGCCCGTTCTTTTTGTGTGCGCGCGACCGCGCGGCGCAGGACTCGCGCGCGCGCCGACGCCGTCTCAGAGGGAAGAGGGAAGATGTTAAAGGCAATCGCCAGGCTCTCGCCCACGCTCGCCTCCGACCCGCTCTTCCGCGAGTACGTCGAGAAGGCCGTGGCGAAGACGGCTGAGAACATCAGCCCGCTCTACCGCCTCGACGCCTTCGACTGGACGGTGCTCGCCGTCTACTTCGCCGTGCTCGGCGTGCTCTCGCTCTACGGGGCTTACCGCGTCAAGCAGGTGGTGGATTTCTGGCGCTACCGCAAAATCGAGCCGCGGCCTAAAGCCGTTTTCGCTGAAGACGAGTTGCCGCGCGTCACCGTGCAACTTCCTCTCTTCAACGAGTTCTACGTCGTCGAGCGTCTGCTGGCGTCTGTGGCGGCCATTGACTACCCGCGCGAGCGTCTCGAAATTCAGGTGCTCGACGACTCGACCGACGAGACGCGCGGCGTGGCCGAGCGTGCCGTCGAACGACTCCGCGCCGCAGAGTTCGACATCAGCTACATCCAACGCGCAGACCGCGAGGGCTTCAAGGCCGGTGCGCTCGCGAACGGTTTGAAGACGGCGAAAGGCGAGCTGGTCGCCATCTTCGACGCCGACTTCGTGCCCAAACCCGACTGCCTGAGAAAACTCGTCCACTTCTTCAGCGATCCGCTGGTCGGATGTGTGCAGATGCGCTGGTCGCACATCAACGGCCCTTACAACCTTCTGACGCGCCTGCAAACGATTCTCTTAGACGGGCACTTCGTCGTCGAGCAGACGGTTCGCAACCGCACGGGCGGCTTCTTCAACTTCAACGGCACGGCGGGCCTTTGGCGTCGGCGCGCGATTGAGCTTTCGGGCGGCTGGCAGCACGACACGCTCACCGAAGACACAGACCTCTCCTTCCGCGCGCAGTTGATGGGCTGGCGCTTCATCTACCTGCTCGACGAAGACGCGCCTTCGGAAGTGCCCGTCGAGATCAACGCCTTCAAGGCGCAGCAGCGCCGCTGGGCGAAGGGCGTCACGGAAGTCGCCTTGAAGCTCTACCCGCGCATACTTCGCTCGCCTCTGCCGTCGCGCGTGAAGCTTGAAATGTTCCTCCGCCTCACGGGGAACGCGAGCTACCCCCTGATGATTCTGACGAGCCTTTTGCAGTTCCCGCTCCTGCTCGTGCGCTACAATCAAGGCTTCCACCAACTGATGCTGCTCGACCTGCCTCTGCTCCTGCTTTCGACCTTCTCGGTCGTCCTCTTCTACGGCACGGCCATCTGGTATCTCGACGGCGCGGGCGCGTGCCGACGCCTCCTGCACCTGCCGCTCGTCATGGGATTGGGCATCGGGCTGGCCTTCTCGAACGCGCGCGCCGTCACGGAAGCCCTCTTCCGCGTCAAGTCGGAGTTCGTCCGCACGCCGAAGTACAGAGTCGAAGGCGCGCGCGACGAGATGTGGAAGCGCAGGAAGTACCGGCGTGCGCGCGGCCTCGCGCCCGTCTTCGAGCTAACGTTTGCCCTTTACTTCGTGCTCGCCGTCGCTTACGCGGCGCACATGCGTATGTGGGGCGCGATTCCTTTTCTCTCGCTTTTCTGCTTCGGCTACGGCTACACGGGCCTGTTGAGTCTGCTGCAAACTTCGGGCGTCCGACGTTGGCTCGAAGCGTTGCGCCCCGTCGCCTTCGGGCGCAGGTGAAAGCCGGGAGCGAATGAACTTCAGCCGTCCTTACGGGTCTGAGACAGCCGCCACACCCATTTAAAAACATCTGAGGCCAATGCCGGGCCTCGGAGAACTATTTTTCACCCCCGCAGGCTCGCCGTTTGGCCTTCAGGGCTAAAAGTTCCGCCTCGAAGGCGCACTGTTTCGCCTCCGTGGAGGAAAACCGGGCTTCAGAGGCGGAATTTTCCGCCTCTGAGGGGGAAAGTTTCGCCTCGGAGGGCGAACAATGGGCTTCTGAGGTGGAATTTCCCCCCTCAGAGGCGGAACTTTGGCCTTCGGAGGGGGAACTTTGGGCCACGGAGGCGGAATTACCGTCCTCGGAGGTGCGGCGGCGATTCGACCCCGCTGCCCGACTTCCGCAATCGCCTTGACCGACGCGACGCGACCGACGTAGTATCTCGCTTCGCACACAAAGCAAGCTTCGGCGCAGGCCGAACTCCACATTGAAACCCGAACGGCGCAGCGGTCTCCATTTTATCCCGTCGCGCGAAATTCCATCCAGAGAGAGGAAATCATGCCGAAGAGAATCCCCCCTGTTCCGGCGCGGCTCGTCGTGCTGTGCCTGTGCCTTGCCTTCTCAGCCTTCAACGCCTTCGCGCAGTCCGAGGCGACGACCGGCAACATCGAGGGCCGCGTGCTCGACCCTAATCAAGCCGCCGTGCCGAACGCTACCGTCATCGCCAGGAATCAGGCCACCGGCTTTGAAAGAACGGCCACGACCGACGGAGAAGGTAACTACCGCATCATTCTGCTACCGCCCGGCTCGTACACCGTCACCACTTCCGGCATACCCGGCTTTCAGGCGGCGACGTTGAGCAACGTTATCGTCACCGTCGGCGGCAAGACGCCGCTCGACATTAAACTTGCCGTAGGCGGACAGAATGTCAGCATAGAGGTTCTATCCGGGGGAGAGCAGACCGTCGAGACGACGCGAACCTCCGTGGCGACGACCATCAACGACCGCTCCATCCAGAACCTTCCCATCAACGGGCGCAACTTTCAGGACTTCGCCACGCTCTCGCCCGGCGTCATACGCGACCCGCGCGGCGGCGACCTCTCCGTCGGCGGCCAGCGCGGCACGCTCAACAGCCTTCAGGTTGACGGCGTGGACAACAACAACACCTTCTTCGGTCAAGCCCTCGGTCGCGGCGGCGTCCGCCCGCCCTATCAATTCTCCGAAGAATCCGTGCAGGAGTTTCAGGTCAATCAGAACGGCTTCTCCGCGGAGTTCGGGCGCGCGGGCGGCGCGGTCATCAACGTCGTCACCAAGTCCGGCACGAACGTCTTCCACGGCGGACTCTTTGAATACTTCCGCGACGAGGCTTTGAACGCCAACGATCCCATCACCATCGCCAACGAGGCGCGACGCGGCCAACCCAACAAGCGCCCGGCCCTTCGCATCAACCAGTTCGGCGGCAGGCTTGGCGGCCCCATCAGGAAGAACAAGGCTTTCTTCTTCTTCACCTACGACGGCCAGCGCTCGAACATCCCGCAGCCGCTCGACGTGCCGAACCTCTCGACCGCCCCGGCAGCCGCGCTCGCCGTCATCACGCCGAAACTCAACACATATCAGGTCGGGCGCAGTCAGGACGTTTTCCTCGGCAAGACCGACATCTCCATCAACCAGAACAACCAGCTCACGCTGCGTTACAATCATCAGGGCTTCGACGGCATCAATAACGAGAACAACGGCCCGCTCTCGGTTGAAGAACACTCCGGCGACAGCCTCGTCAAGAGCGACACCTTCAGCGGCACTCTGACCTCGACGCTCTCGAAGAAAATCGTCAACGAGGCGCGCTTCCAGCTCGCGCGCGACAAGGAGCCGGGTCAGGCCAACTCAGACCAGCCCGAAGCCGTCATCAACACGGGCGCGGGCAGCCTCAACCTCGGTCGCAACAACTTCAGCCCGCGCGAGACCACCATCAAACGCTTTCAGGTGATTGACAACGTCTCCTACGTCTCAGGCCGCAGCAACTACAAGTTCGGCCTCGACTTCAACTTCGACCGCGTCTTCAACTTCTTCCCCGGCCTCTTCAGCGGCTCCTACACATTCCCTTCGTACACGGCGTTTGCTAACAACACACCCTCTGCCTTCACGCAGAACTTCCCCGGCGCGGGCACGACCGGCGGCACGACCAAGCCGAACATCTCCGAGTACGCCTTCTACGCGCAGGACGACGTGCGCGTGACGCCGAAGCTCACCTTGAACCTCGGCGCGCGCTACGACTACGAGAAGCTAGCCTGCCCGCCCGTCGAGAACACAGACCCGCTCCTGCTCGCCAACGGCGTCAACACGGCCAATTGCCCCGCTGATAAGAACAACATCGCGCCGCGCTTCGGCTTCTCCTACTCGCCCGACGAGAAGACGGTCGTGCGCGGCGGCTTCGGCCTCTACTACGGCATCACGCCCGCCATCATCCTCGGCACGGCGCACTCGCAGAACGGCATCAACGTCACCGGCATCAACCTCAACGCCGCGCAACTCGCCGCCATCGGCCTCGCCTACCCGAACATCCTCAACGCGCCGCCCGCGGGCATCTCGTCCAACCCGAACCTCTACTTCTTCGCGCCCGACTACCAGCAGCCCTACGTCGAGCAGGGGCGCGTCGGCGTCGAGCGCGAGGTCTTGAAGAACCTCAGCCTGTCGGCCACCTATCTCTACTACCACGGCCTGCACATCACGCGCACGCGCGACATCAACCTCTTCGCGCCCGTCCCGACGACGTTCACCACCGCCAACGGGCAGGCGTTCACGTTCCTGCGCTTCCCCACGGCGCGGCCCATCTCTCGGCCCGCTGGCGCGGGGCAGTCATACAACCGCATCAGCATCTTCGAGAGCGCCGCGCGCTCGCTCTACAACGGCCTCGCCATCCAGGCCACGCAACGTTTCACGCACGGCTTCCAGTTCATCGCGGCCTACACCTTCTCAAAGGCCAAAGACGACCGGCCCGACCAGACGACCGTCGTGGTCGGAGCCGATGACTCGAAGATCGTCGAGAACCAGATCAACCCGGCGGCGGACTACGCGCGCTCGGACACAGACCTGCGCCACCGCTTCGTCTTCAGCCCCGTCTATGACATTGGGCACATCAAGTGGAGCGACAGCCGCGTGGTGCGCGCTCTCTTCAGCGACTACACGCTCTCCAGCATCATTCAGCTACAGTCCGGCTCGCCCTACTCGGCCATCGTCGGCAACGACCCGAACAACGACGGCAACCGCGCCAACGACCGCCTGCCCGGAACAGTCCGCAACCAGTTCACCAGTCCTTCGGTCTTTCAGGTGGACGCGCGCGTCACGCGCAACATCGCGTTCACCGAGTCCATGCGCGTGCGACTCGTCCTAGAAGCCTTCAACGTCTTCAACCGCGCCAACGTCGTGACGGTCAACAACACGTTCTTCAACCTCGCGGGTGCGACGCTCGTGCCGCCCTCGGCCACGACCGCCTTCGGCACGCCGCGCTCGTTCTCGTCGCCCGCATCGGGCACGACCACCTTCGCCACGCCGCGGCAGCTCCAGCTCGCCATCAAGTTCGACTTCTAAAAGTCTGGACACGATCACAAAACCGAAAGCGGCGCGGCTCTTGATGAGAGCCGCGCCGCTTTCGCCATTTGTTACCGGAGGAATAAACCTTCAGCCGCTCGGTGATTATCCGTTTCGCTCTCCCCGGATGATGTCAATGAGCGCGTCCAGCCGCCGATCCGTGTGTGCCTGAGACTCTGCGAGCTGCTTCAGCGCATCCTCGGTGCGAATTTGGGCGTCCGCGAGTGCGCCAATCTTCCGCTCCGACTCGGCTTGCGCGGCCCTGAATTGATCCATCACCTCGTCGTGGTTGCGTGTCAATTCGACGAGCTTGACGAATGCCTCTTCCGGACGTGCGATGCGCCGATTGTGGTCAGCCGACAACTCGGCCAGCGTGGCGAGGGCGTTTTCGAGTCGCGGGATTCTATCGTCAGTGGACATTTCTTTCTTCGCATCAGGCAAAATGCGCCGCGCGATCTAACGCGTCTCAACGCCGCCCAGCGTTCAGGATGCGGAGCAGCGCGAGGAAGATGTTGAAGGCGTCGAGGTAGAGCGAGAGCGCGCCGGCAACGTATTCGTTCGTGGGGTAGCGACGGATGATGTTCGACGTGTCGTAGAGCACGAAACCGGAGAACAGGAGCAGCGCCGCGCACGAGATGGCGAAAGCGACGGCGCTCGACCCGACGATGAAGAGGTTCAGGACGGCGGCCAGGACGACCACGATCAGGCCCGTCGTCACCATCCCGCGCATGAAGCTGAAGTCCTTCTTCGAGACGAAGACGTAGGCCGTCAGGCCGCCGAAGATGCCGACCGTGAGCACGCCCGCCTGGAGAATCGAGGCCGGGTTGAGTTGCGTGTAGATGGCGATGGCCGGGGAGATGATGATGCCCGTGAGCGTCGTGAACGCGAAGAGGGCGAGGAGGTTGACGCCGGGCACGAGCCGGACGGCCTGCGCGCCCATCACGCCGCCGATGAGCAACAGGAAGGTGAGCCACGGGTGCGCGATGACGGCGAGCATGACCGATGGGAACATGAAGCCGACGCCGACGCCCGCGATGGCGAACAGCGTCGCCGCGAAGAAGAGCGCGTAGACCTTGCGGACGAACGCCATGCGCTCCGAGACGCCCGCGCTCGCCGCCGTCTCCATGCCGAAGCTGCCCTGCACACCCGAAGGGCGGGGCGGCCAGCCCTGCGGCTGATTGGAGGGGCGGTTGGGGGATTGAAATTCGTTCATCTGAAAAACCTCTTTCGTCCGGTTTCGTCCGGGTGAAATTCTCGCGCGCGCCGAAGCGCGCCGTAAACTTAGATGCCTGCACCCCGCGTGCGGCTGCATTGTTGCACACGCGAGGCGTGGTTCGGAAGGTCGGCGCGCGCCTTCCGTCACGGCGCGGCGGGCGTCTTTCAAACCGTGCGCGTTAATGCTTAAATGTGCCGATGCTGAGAGTCTTAGCTATCGGCTTGGCCGGGCTGATCGGCACGCTCTGCCGCTACTGGCTTTCGGGTGTGATGGCGCGGCGCTACGGCGAGACGTTCCCGGCGGGGACGCTCGCCGTCAACGTCGCGGGCTGCCTCCTCATCGGCTTCCTCTTCTACCTGTTCCAGGAACGCTACGTCGCCAGCGAGACGACGCGAACGGTCGTCCTCGTCGGCTTCCTCGGCGGCTTCACGACGTTTTCGTCCTACGGACTCCAGACCTTCACGCTTCTGCGCGACGGCGAGTTCGCCTACGCCGCCGTGAACGTCGTCGCCTCGAACCTGCTCGGCCTCCTGTCGGTGTGGGGCGGCTACACGCTGGCGAAAGTTTTGTGAGGTGTTTGATGAACGTCCCTGAAGAAGGATACCTTCTGCGCGTCTTCGTCGGCGAGAGCGACCGGCACGGCCACCGCCCGCTCTACGAGGTGATCGTCTTGAAAGCGAGGGAGGCGGGGCTGGCGGGGGCGACCGTGTTGCGCGGCGTGATGGGCTTCGGCAGGCACAGCCTTATCCACACGACGAAAATCCTGCGCCTCTCGGAAGACCTGCCGATGGTCATCGAGATGGTTGACTCGCGGGAGAAGATCGAAAGTTTCCTGCCCGCGCTCGACGCGTTGATCTCCGACGGGATGGCGACGCTCGAACGCGTGAAGGTGATTCACTACCGGGGTTAAGCTTGACCTTTCAGTTGACCGTGGCGTCGGGCGAAAGCTAACCACAGAGGCACAGAGAGCGCAGAGGCAGCACAGAGAAAACTCCGTGCGCCCTCTGCGCCCTCTGTGCCTCTGCGGCTAACTCACGGACGCGACGCATCCGTCTGAAGACAATAATTCATGGCAGAGGCATTGACCGAGGAGCATCTCCGGCGCAGGGCGGGCGGCGTGCCGCCCATCCTCTACGTGCTCGCGGCGGCGCTCCTGTGGAGCACGGGCGGCCTCTTCATCAAGGCAACGCCGCTCGGCGCGTTCGAGCTTTCCTTCGGGCGCTCGCTCCTCGCCGCGCTGACGGTCGCTGTTCTGACGAGGCGTGAAGGGTTCGGTTTGAACCCCTTGATGCTCGTCACGTCGGTGCTGTACGCGGCACTCCTCCTGCTCTTCGTCGTAGCGAACAAGCTGACGACCGCCGCCAACGCGATCTTCCTGCAATACACCGCGCCGGTCTACGTGCTCCTGCTTGAACCCTGGATGTTCAAGGAGCGCTTCCGCGTGTCAGACCTCGCGGTCGTGGCGGCCTGCGTCGGCGGCATGTCGCTCTTCTTCGTCGGGCAGTTGAGGCCGCAGGACTGGGAGGGCAATGCCGCGGCGCTCGGCTCCGGCGTCTGCTTCGCGTTCTTCCTGCTGCTGCTCCGGCACCAGCGGGCAGGGAAGATCAACCGCGCCTCGTCGGCCATCTACGGCAACCTCCTCGTCTGCCTGATTACCGCGCCCGCGTTCACGCGCGTCGCGGGCGCGCTGACGTTGAAGGATGCGGCGATTATCGTTTACCTCGGCGTGATTCAGATCGGGCTGGCCTACACGCTCTTCACTCTGGGAATCGCGCGCGGCGTGCGCTCGCTCGACGCGGGCGTGGTCGGCTACGTCGAGCCGATGCTCAATCCCGTCTGGGTCTTCCTCTTCCTCGGCGAGCGCCCTTCCAAGTGGGCGATTGTGGGCGGTTCGATCATCATCGCCGCGGTGCTGGCACACACAATCACGCTCGCGCGAAGGCGCGGCGAAGCTCGCCGGGGCGAAGGCCGTTTGAAGACGCGACCGACTCCGGGCATCGAGCTTTGAGCTTTGAGCTTTTACGTGATGAGACGGCGGACGATGCGGAGTAGCTCGTCGGGGTCAACGGGCTTGGCGATGTGGACGGCGAAGCCTGCGGCCAGCGCCCGCGTGCGGTCTTCGTCCATCGCGTGGCCCGTGAGCGCGATGGCCGGGACGCGTTCGAGGCCGGGCATGCGGCGCAGCTCCGCCAGGAGCGTGTAGCCGTCAACGCCCGGCATGCTGATGTCGGAGATGATGAGGCTGGGCGCTTTCTCGCGCGCGCGCTCGACCGCCTCGGAGGCCGAGCACACGCCCGTCACGTCGTAGCCGCGGCGCGTGAAGAGCATCTGCAAAAGCTCGACCGTCTCGACGGAATCGTCCACGACGAGGATGGGGAGAAAGACGGCCTCCGCGTCCCCTTCGTCGAAGGTCTCCTCGCGCATGTCGGCGGCGACGGCGCAGGGCAGCCCCAGCGTGAAGCGCGCGCCGCGGCCCAGGCCCTCGGACTCGGCACGCACCCAGCCGCCGTGAAGCTCCGTGAGCGCGCGCACGATGGCTAATCCCAGGCCGAGTCCGCCGTACTGCCGCGTGGTCGAGCCGTCGGCCTGCCGGAAGCGGTCGAAGACGTGCGGCAGAAACTCCGGCGCGATGCCGATCCCGCTGTCCGCGACCTCGACGCGCGCCTCGCCGCGCTCGCGCCACGCGCGCACCCGTACGCGCCCCGCGCGCGGCGTGAATTTGACGGCGTTCGACAAAAGATTCCAGACGATCTGCTGCAAGCGCACCGGCGCGCCCTGCACGACGACGGGGCAGTCGGGCAACTCGACCCTGATCTCGATGTCGCGCGCGTCGGCTTCGGCGCGCACCGTCTCGACCGCCATCTCGACGACCCTGCACAAATCAACCGGCTCGGACTCGATGCGGAGCTTGCCAGAGACGACGCGCGAGATGTCGAGCAGATCGTCTATGAGCCGCGCCTGAAGGCGCGCATTGCGCTCGATGGCGTCGAGGCCCTGCGTGACGAAGCCCTCGTCCGCCGCGCCCGGCCCGCCCGTCGTCCGCAGCAGGTTGACCCAGCCGAGCACGGGCGTCAGGGGCGTGCGAAGCTCGTGCGAGAGCGTGGCGAGGAAGATGTCTTTGGCGCGGTTGGCCTCCGTCAACTCGCGGTTGACGCGCGTGAGTTCGGCGGTGCGCTCCTCGACCCGGCGCTCCAACTCACGGTTCAAATCTTCGAGGCCGGCGCGCGCCTCGCGCTCGGCCAGCATCAGGCGGCGGTGTTCGAGGCCGCGTTTGACCGTGTACTTCAGCTCGTCAATGATGCAGGGCTTCGTGAGGTAGTCGTAAGCGCCGTGGCGCAGCGCCGCAATCGCCGTCTCCAGCGCGGCGAAGCCTGTGAGCACGATGGTGATGGTGAGCGGCGCGCGGCGGCGCACCTCCTCCAGAAGCGAGAGGCCGTCGCCCTCATTCATGTGCAAGTCCGTGAGGATGAGGTCGTACTCGTGCGCGCCGAGTTGCTCGATGGCCCCGCTCCCGCTCGTCGCCACGTCCACCTCGTAGCCGTCGAGCCGCAGCACCTCGCTGATCGTAAGGACGATATTCTCTTCGTCGTCTACGACCAGCAGCCGCGCCGGTTCGCCTTCGTGCTCAAGCGTTGTCGTTTCTTCGGACATAGGGTCAGAGACCAGGGGCCGGAGATCAGAGGCCAGCTACAAACTCGTTGCGCGTTCGGGCACGAGTCGCGCTACTCACAATCTGACCAAGCTCCTAGCCTCCAGTGTCCAGCCTCTCATTCACTAATTCTAAGGCAAGGCGCAGCCCGTCAGCCAGACGCCGCCGCGTCGCGATGTCTTCGAGACGGACGCCGAGGCGGACGAGGTCGGAGGCGACGTGCGCGCTCACGCCCGTGATGATTGTGTGCGCGCCGAGCAGGCGCACCGAGCGGACGGTGTTGATGAGGTGCGCGGCGGTGTAGGTGTCCACGACCGTGCAGCCCGTGATGTCCACGAGCACGACGCGCGCGCCCTGCGTGCGAACGGCTTCCAGCAGCGCGCCCGACATCTGCGCGGCGCGCTGGTCGTCGAGCGTACCGACTAGGGGGACTAAGAGCACGCCGTCCCAGATTTCCACGACGGGGCTGGAAAGCTCCGTGATGCGCTGGCGCTGCTCGCGGTGTTCGAGCGCGCGCCAGACGGTGCGCTTCAGGTCTTCGACCACGCACGGCTTGACGAGGTAGTCGTAGACGCCCTGCCGCAGCGCGTCAATCGAAGATTCGATGGTGGCGTAGCCCGTGAGGACGATGGTGACGATGTTGGGGTGGTGCGTCTGCAACTCGTGGAGGAGCGTCATGCCGTCCATGTCGTCCATGCGAAGGTCTGTGAGCACGAGATCGAAGTGGCCGCGCGCGGCCATCTCCAACGCCTCGCGCCCGTCGGCGGCGGTCGCCAGCTCGTAGCCCTCCTGTTCGAGGATGGCGGCGGTGGTGACGCGCACGCTCTCGTCGTCGTCCACGACGAGCACGCGGGAGCGGCGGCCCGCGCGGTGGCCGTTCGCCGGGGCGCGGTGGTTAGACTTTGTGTCCTGCATTGTCTTCGGCGAGCGCAGGAGAGTCTACGGGAAGAATGATCTGGAAGGTCGCGCCCTCGCCCTCGGCGCTCGTCACCTCGATGCGCCCGCCGTGGTGACGCACGATGTCCTGCGTCACCCACAGGCCGAGGCCCGTGCCCTTCGTGCGCGTCGAGAAGAAAGGCTCGAAGATGCGGGCGATGTCGGCTTCGGGGATGCCGCGGCCCGTGTCGCTGATCGCGATGGAAATGGTCGGCTGGAGCGTGGCCTCGTGGCGCGAGGTGCGGATATGGATGCGCCCGCCCCTCTCCATCGCCTGCTGCGCGTTCAAGAGCAGGTTGAGAAAGACCTGCCGGAGCTGGTCGGCGCGCGCGCGCACCTGCGGAAGGTCGGGGGCGAACTCGGCGACGACCTCGACTTTCGCCTGTCGCATCTTCTTCTCGACGAGTATCAAAGTCTCTTCGATGAGCTGGTTGGCCGAGACCCACTCGACCTCGCCCGTGCGGCGCGCGAACCCGAGCATCTGGCGGATGATGTGCGAGACGCGCTCGGTCTCCTTGCGCGCCACGTCGAGGAAACGCTGGTTCTGCTCAATCTTCTTGCCGGTCGAGAGGAGGTAGAGCGAGTTCTTGATGGCTTCGAGCGGGTTGTTGACCTCGTGCGCAATAGAGGCGGCGAGGCGGCCCACCGCCGCGAGCTTCTCCGACTCGAAGAGCTGCTGCTCGACGCGGCGGCGCTCAAGCTCGCGTATCTCCGAGAGGTCGTGAAGCACCGAGACGACCGCCGTCACCTGCCCCGTCGCGTCGAGGACTTCCGCCGAAGTGATCTCCATCGGCAGCCCCTCGCCCGTCTCCGGGTCAATGAGTTCGATCTCGGCCTGCCGGCCCGTCTCGGTTCCCGAAGCCAGAGCGGAGATGAACGAGGTGAGCTTGACGGCGTTGTTGCGCACGGCGCGGCGCGCGGGCGCGGGCTGCGGATCATCCTCCTGAAACAGAAGCTCGGCGCGGCGGTTGAGCAGGATGAACTTGCCGGAGGAGTCGCAGACGGCGATGGGATGGCCGACGTGTTCGAGGATGAGGTCGAGCCGGTCGCGCTCGCGCCGGGCCTCGGCCTCGGTCTGCTGGAGCTTGACGAAGTTGCGCGCCAGCTCCTCGTTGGCCCGCCGCAGGTCGGTCACGTCGCGGAAGATGGAGACCAGCCCGATGCGTTCGCCGCGCGCGTTCAGGGCGGGCGAGGAGATGACCTCGAAGTGTATGTCCGACCCCTCGATGGGATTGACGAGCGTGATGTCGCGACCGACGATCTCCTCGGAGGCGACGGCGGCGCTCGAAAGGTATGCGGAGAAGAGGAGGTCGTTCATCTCCAGCGCGCGGCGCTTGCCCTCGCTCGCGTCGCGGCGGTCGCTGAAGAGTTCTTCGGCCCGCCGATTCTGGAGGAGGATTTCATTGTCGAGGTTGGTGAGGATGATGTGGTCGGCCACGCTCTTCATGATTGACTCGACCCACTGCCGCTCACGCTGGAGCTTGCGCACGCTCGCGCCCAGTCGTTCGGTCTGGGCCGTGCCGGCGAGGACGCCGCCGACGCGCTCGGCGAAGCGCGCGAGCAGATCGGCCTGCTCGTCTTCCGTCTCTTCGCGCCGCGCGCCGACGTAGAGCGCGCCCACACAGAGCGTGCGCGGCGACCAGGACTGCCCGTCCTCGCCGGGGCCGAGCGTGAGGTCTGCGTCGCGTCGCTCGCGCGGGAGCTGCCCGCCGAAGAGCGGCAGGGCGAAGAGGTCTGCGCCCGCGCCGAGTTGCTTGAGGAAGACTCGCCCCTCGTCATCGCCGTCGCGCGTGATCCATGCGGGCCGCCCGTCGTGGACGACCTTCACGTGCGGGGCGTTCGAGTCGAGCGGCAGCTCCAGCCGCGCCGCCGCCTCGTCGTCGGCAAACCCGGCAGCGCCGCGCACCCTCAGCACGCCGCCGCGCTTGTCTATGAGGGCGAGCGCCGCGCCCGCGTAGCCCAAGCCAGCCGTCACCGCGTCGAGCAGGAGCGAGACCTGATCTTCGAGGCTCTGCGCCGCCAGAAGCTGCGTCGTCACCTCGAAGATGAACTCGTAGAGGCGCGGCGTCAGACCGCGCCCCGGCCCCTCGGCCAAGGCCCCCGGCGGCGTCGAGGTATGTGCCAGGCGATTCTCCATAAGCTCAGAATCTGAAGTCTGAAGTCTGAAGTCTGGAGTCGAAAACTTCTGTCTTCGACTCCAGACCTGAAGACCCCGGACTCCGGACTTAGTTTTAGCTCCTGTCCACGTCCGCCGGCACGCGGCGGCGCGGCGTCTCCTCGCCGAGCGGCTCGGCTGCGCCGGGCGTCAAGGCGGGGCGCGAGACGGCGGGCGTCAGGCCCACGGCCTCGGCATACTTCAGGTAGGTGTCAATCGAGGCGACGACGACGCGGGCCTCGACCGTGATTAGGTCTATGCCGACGAGCGAGATGCGAACCCAGGCGTCAATGACGATGCCTTTGTCCAGCACGCGGTCGAGCACGTCTATCAGACTGGTTCCGCCGGGTGCTCTCTCAACTGCCATGTGGTCTGCTTCCTCTCTTGCAAAATTGAGTTGAAATTTCGGGCCGCCGTCGAAGGCAAAAGTAAAAGGCAAAAGAAGGAGATTGCGGCCTTCTCTTTTGACTTTTACCTTTTACCTTTTGACTTTACGGCGGGGGGCGTTTCCTGCTTTTGCGCGCCGCGCCCTTACCCGACGCGCGCGCCTTTGAGCTTTTATTCGCGCCCCGCGCCGACGCAACGGCGGCGCGCGCGGGGGCGGCGCTCAGTTGTCCGATGTCGCGCTCCAGCGCCGCGAGGCGCTCGCGCAGTTCCAGGTTCTCGGCCTCGGCGGCGGCGGCGCGCGTCGTCAGGTTCGAGTCGTAGCGCCACCAGTTCAGGCCGATCTGCTCGGCCTTGTCAATCGAGCAGACGAGCAGACGTATTTGCAGCGTCAGCAGCTCGACGTTCGCCAGGGAGACTTTGATGTCGCCTGCAATCACCAGCCCCTTGTCCAGAATCCGGTCGAGCACGTCAACCAGACCGGGCGGGCGTGCCGTGATGAGGCTCGTTCTCTCGCTAGACAATTCGCTTTCCCTTTCGAGCGGGGGGCAGCCTCCGTCCGTAACGCAAAGACGCTCGAAAGGCCGCCGGGAAATAGTAAGCAATAAGCCGTCAGCCGTGAGCAGTTAAAACTTTTTCTGGCCGGGCAGTCGAAGTGAAGGCGTCAACATCCACACGACTGACGGCTTACTGCCCACAGCTCACCGCTTACTTCTCAAATCAAGCGCCCAACCGGGCCGAGATCAATGTTCAGGTCTTCGTCCCGCAGGCCGAACTGACCTTTCAGCTCGCCCATCTTCTCTTCGAGCTTCATCAGGGCGAGTCCCAAGTCTTCGACCTGCTCCGGCGTCAAGCCTCCGCCCTCCATCCGCCGGACGGCCTGCTTCTCCAGCAGGCGTCGTATGAGTTCGATCAGAGTCAGGACGAGTTTCGCGAGACCCTGCTCGACCGAACGCGCGTCAATGTTGACGCGTTCGGGCAGGGCGTCCGCGACGCGCCGCAACTCGGCGACGAACTCTGCGGCGTGCTCGGTTTCAACCTCCGGCTCGACCGGAACTGGGGATTCAGGGGGATGCTCCACAAGAGTACCCTGTAAGTGAGCGACGTGTCCACAACTGATTTGGGCCGGGAAAGATTCTAGCAGACGCGCGGCGTAATAGTCTCACACGTTGGTCGGTGCGCGCCCGGCCCTTCGCCTAATGCCTCTCGATATGGCTGAAGCTGTACGGCGGCCACGGCCCACTCGTCAGAAAGTGCAGGTCTGCGCGCTCGTCGGTCAGTTCGCGCACGCGCGCCCTGTACTCTTCGAGGCGCGCGCGCTCGACCAGGTGCGCCGCGCGCACGACAAGCGACTCCGAAGGGCCGACGCGCAGCGACGACTCGCGCACCGAGTCCGACACGCGCGACGCGAGCCACGCGGCGACCTCCTCGGCGCGTCGGCGCGACGCCTCGTCGCCCAGAATCTCGCGCCGCTTCGCCAGCAGGAACGCCGTCCCGCTCCCCTCACTCGCCGTCCCGCTCCCCGCCGCCGTCCCGCTCACCACGCCCGCCGAAACCTTCCGCACGTCAACACCCGCCGCGGCGTCCCGTTCCGCCCCGCCTTCTTCATCTTCCTCTTGTGCCTTTTGCCTTTTTACTTTTGCCTTCTCCGCGTCCCGCCTGACCTTGACGCCCATCTCGACGCAGCCGCGCACGCGCTTGAGCGCGTCGAGGAGCGTGCTCTCGTTCCCCGCAACGTATTCGGCGAGCCGCTGCTCGCCCGCGAGCGTGCCGAAGCGGAAGGGGAGCGGCGTCGAGCGCGCGAGCACGCGCGCGTTCACGCGATTGTGCGCGCGCACGTTCCCGGCGCTCAACTCCACGGCCTCGCCTGCGAACTCGCTCACGACCGCCGCGAGTCCGCCCATGACGAGCAAGCGGACGGGCACGTCGCCCACGCCGCACAAATCGCCGAACAACTCCGCGCTCAGCCCGTCGCCGACACAATAGACGTACACACTCACTGCCCTTCGCCCGTTCCTTCGCTTTCCTCTGTGGCTCTCTGAGGAGGCCGTTCGAGCGCGCCCGCGTGCAGCAGTTCGACCCGCCGCTCGCGCTCGCCGAGGACGCGGTTGACCGTTTCGACCGAGCCGAGCAGAAGGTTCAAGCCGAGGTAGACGAGGTCAACGTCCGCCACGGCAATAGTCACCTCGCCCGCAATCACCAGCCCGTGGTCGAGCACGTGGTCGAGCGTCTCCAGCAGCGACAGCTCATCGTCTTCGTCAAACTCGAACAGTTCTTCAGCCATAAACACTTCATGAAGGCAAAAGTAAAGTGGCAAAAAGCAAAAGTGTCGGACGCGCTGCGCGCGAAGAATTAGCTCCTACCGTCGGCAGGAATTGTCTTTCACTTTTGCCTTTTGCCTCTTTACTTTTGCCTTTTGCCTTCCTCGTCGTCTTCGACCGCGAAGTTGTACGCGGGCCAGGGGCCGGTCAGCTCGAAGCGGAAGCCGTGCGGCGCGTGCGCCTCGGCCAACTGCTCCGCCGCCGTGCGGAACTCGTCGAAGCGTCGGCGCGCGACGAGGAAGGCGAAGCGCGCCGCCAACTCGCCCTGCTCCGTCGCCTCGTCTTTGAGCACGCGCAGGCGGGCCGCGCCGTCGCACACCACGGCGAGACTGCTTTCGACCTCCGCGGCCACGCGCCTCGTCTCGGCGCGCGCCTCCTCGTCCCTGAGAGCCTCGATTTTTTTTCGCAGAAGGTAAGCCTGTCCGGGCGCAGAGCCTTCGGCGCGCGCTCTCATCTCGCGCAGGCGCTGGCTCACGTTCGCCACCTCCTCGCGCAGCCGCGCGCGCTCGACCGAGAGGTTCAAACCCCACTCCTCGCGCCCTCCGAGCCGCGCGAGGACGGAGCGCAGTTGCGCGCTTCTCTCTTCCAGCATCCCTTCGACCGACTCGCGCCGCAGATAGATCGTCCCGAAGCGCAACGGCACGACCGCTGCGCGGCGCGCGAAGTGCTCGACGACGCGCTCGTGCCTGAGCGCGCGCGTCGCCGTCCACGCCGCGTCGGCGAGCCGCGACGGCAGAGCCTCTTCGCCGTAGTCCGCCAGCGGCACGCGGCTCACGACCGCGGCCAGCCCCTCGCCGACCAATTCAAGACCTGACTCGCCCTCGATTGCGCCCGGCAGTTCAACGCCGAAGAGCGGCGCGAGCGCGTCGCGTTCTCCGACACAGTAAACGTAGAGAGCCTGCGCGCCCGCGTCGTCGCGCGCTTGCGCGCCGGCCACGTGCTCCTGCGCGCCGGTCTCGCGCGCGCCTGATGTTTTGCGCGCGTCGCTCCGGCTCGTGTTCTTCTTCGTCGCTCGCTTGCTCATCGGTGTCAGACGGCTTCAGCCCAGCCGCCGCCAGCTCTCGAAGTGTCGGAGCAGACGCACACGCCCGCGCACTTCTTCGGGGTGCTCCGGCGCTGCGTAAATCTCGACGCCGCGCGCCACACGGCGGCGGAACTCAACGTTGACTTCCGCCTGCCCGCGACGACGCGCGGCGCAGAAGTCGCACGCGCGCGCGGCCTCTTCGCTGACGACGTTGTTGATGAGCAGTCGGCGCATCGGCGTCTTCAGTTTCTTCAGGCTCGCGGCGAGGCGCGCAGTCTCTTCGAGGCTCATTCGTTCGGGGATGGCGACGCCGACGAACTCGCAGGCTTCCGGGTCGGTCAGCAGCGACGCGACGCGCTTGATCGCTTTCGAGAGCGCGACGAGTTCTTCGGCCACGTCGCCCCAGCGTACCACGTTCCTGTACTTGAGGAGCAGCTTCAGAAAAGTCCTGACCCACGCGAGGGCGATGTCGGGCAGTTCGAGGAAGCGCAGGAGGTGGCCGGTCGGCGCGGTGTCGAGGACGATTGTCGTGTACGCGCCCGCGTCTATGAGGTCGCTGATGGTGGAGAGCGCCGCGATCTCGTCTATGCCGGGCGGTGCGAGCGAGACCAGTTCCCGCATCGCCTCGCGGTCGAACTGCACCTCGAAGCGCGAGCCGCCCGTCAAAGACTCGAACAGTTCGTCCGTCCATTTTCGATAACGCTCCTTCAACTCCTCGAAGCGCGCCGCCGGGTCAATCTCCTTCGCGTCTAAATTCAAAGTCCCGGCCACGCCGCGCTTCAGCTCGCCGACCTGTTCGTCGAAGCTGTCGGAGAGCGAGTGCGCCGGGTCGGTCGAGAAGACGAGCATGCGCGCCGACGCGTCCCGCGCGGCGAGCGCGAGCGCGAAGGAGGTCGCGGCGGTCGTCTTGCCCACACCGCCCTTGCCGCCGAAGATGACGAGCCGCTTCGACTCCAGCGGAAAGCTTGCCGGCGAGGAGACGGGGCCAACTGAAGGCCGAGAAACTCGGCGCGCGCGAGTCCGGCCACGCACACCAGCCTCATCCTTCAAGTCTCTTTCCACGCCTCCTTCATCCGTCCGGACGGCGCGTGCGAACTCGCGGAGCGCGTCTGCGCCGCGCACCTCGGCGGGAAAGAGCGGGACGCGGCGCACGCGCAGGCGTTTGAACTCGCGTGCGAGCGCCTTGAGCCAGCGCCGCTGCATCAGGGCGCGCGCGCGGCAGAAAGGGCAGGCGTCGTGCTCGCACTCGACGCGGTTGACGACGAGGTCTGTGACGGGGACGCCTTCGCCCCGAAGCGAGGCGAAGTAACGCGCGCTCTCCTCGAAGGCCAACGCTTCGGGGATGGTGACGAGGACGAAGCTCGCGTTCGAGCTGTCGAAGAGCATGGCGCGCACCGACTCGACGCGCTCGGCCAGCTCGCGCAGGAAGCGTTCAACCTCGTCCTCGCGCGCGGGGCGTGCGCGGACGAAGTGCGCGAGCATGTAGCGGTGCTTCTCCGACATCACGTCGAGCGCGCCGACCCAGCGCGCGAAAACGTCGGGTAGTCGCAGCATGCGCGACGTGTGGCCCGACGGCGCGGTGTCCACGACGACGCGCGCGTAAGTCCCGGCGCGCTCCACCTCGCTCAGCTCGAAGAGCGCCATCACCTCGTCCATGCCGGGGAGCGACAGGTCGAGCAGGTCGTTGATGTCGGCCTCGTCGAGCATCGTGCCGCGGTCGGCGATCTCGGCGAGCACACCGCGGTGCTTCTCTTTGAACTCCGCGAGCGCGCGGGCCGCGTCCATCTCGCGCGCGAAGAGGCGTGGCGCACGGTCGCCCGTGCCCCGCCGCGCGACTTCGACGATACGGTCGCCGACTTCCATGTCGAGGCTGTCGGAGAGCGAGTGCGCGGGGTCTGTGGAGAAGAGGAGCAGGCGGTCGCCTGCGCGGGCCGAGTCGAGCAGTGCGAGCGCGGTCGCGGCAGCGGCGGTCGTCTTGCCGACGCCGCCCTTGCCGCCGAAGAAGAGATAGCGCGTGGTGGGGAAGTCTGCGGGAAGCTTCGCGTGAGACTCGCGCGACGGGGCGCGTGAGACGGGACGGGGCGAACGTTTCGACGCGCGCGCGCGCGCGGCGCGCGACTTTAACGCGGGGCGGGAGTCGTCGTCGGCTTCGGGCTTCGTCTCCGGCTTCCGGCGTGCGCCGCTGCCTTTGCCCGCGCTGCCTTTTTTCGCCAACGCTGCCCTCCCGCGCCGCCGCTTCGGTTAACGTCCGCCGCCCGGCTCGTAGAAGTCGCCGCCCTCTTCGTCGCCGCCCGACTCGATGACCATCGAGGAGGTGTCCGCCGTGTGCACCTGCCCAAGGGCTTCGAGCTGCCGCTCCTTGATCGTGCGCAGGCGCGCGAACAGCTCGCGCTCGGCCACGGCGTAGTCCTCCTCGGAAATTTCCTCCAGCTCCAGACGCATCTGCAACTCCAGCAGTTGCTCTTTTATCAACGACTCGTCGTTCAGCTCCTTGTCGGCGAGCTGCTGTATCTGCTTCATGATGAACTTGAAGCCGTTGACGGGCGCGAGCAGAAGGTCGTCGAGTAGGAACATATGCGGAACGGCGGAACGGCGAACGGCGGATTGTACAGCCGGTTGGTTTCTCTCGTCCGCCGTTCCGCGATCAAAAATTTCAGGCCGCGCCCTCGCCGCGTTCAAGCTTCAGGCGGATGTGGACGAAGTTGTAGGGCGGCCACGGGCCCGTGTACTTGAAGGAGAGCTTGCCCTCGTACTGCGAGGCAATATCCTTGACGATGGAATCGAACTCGGCTTCGCGGTCGCGCTCGATGAGGAAGGCGGCGTTCATAATCATCTTGTCGCCGATGGGCTTGTTGGCGCGCGAGGCGACCGCCGTGTCGCGCAGGCCCGCGTAAATTTCGCGGACGTAGGCTTCACTCTTCTCCGTCAGGGCCGACTCGATGAGGCGGCCCAGTTGCATGCGCGCGAAGTAGGTCGAGCCTGCGCCGCGCGAGGTGATCTGCTCCTTGAGGTTGCGTATCTCCTCGCTCTGCTCTTCGAGTTCGGCGATGACGCGCTCGCGATCCCAGTTCACCTTCAGTCCGAACTCAACCTTGTTCTCCATCTTCGCCAGCACGTCGCGCAGGGCGTCGTAGGTGCCGCGCATCAACTCCATGATGTCGTCCTCGGTGCGGAACAGCACGCCGAAGGCCATCGGCAGCACCGTGAACTCGCGCATCACGGTCTCGTTGACCTGCTCGTGCGCGAAGACGTTCTCGCGCGTCGGGTCGTAAACCTGAATCGGCGTGTTCGAGACGACCGCGGCGAGGCCGTCGTGGTGGACGCTGTAAACTTCGTCGCCGCGCCCGCCGATGCCGATGGGGCCGAAACTGCGCGGCTCTTTCGTCTCGATGATGCAGTAGACGTACTTGCCCTCGGGGGCGGGGGCGGCGGGCGTGTGTTCTATTTCGGCGCTCATGTTTCCTTCCCGAACTCTAAAAAGTTTGACCGTGGGAGCGACCCGGACGACCTTCGGGCCTCAGTTCGCGGCAGCGTGGAGCCGGGCTGCCGCCGGGTTTCACTTGAGACCGCGCCGCCCCGCTGTGCCTCAAAAAGGGAGGGCGTCGTGGACTATACGCATAGCGTATCAGAATTGCCGGGTTGTCGTCTTCCGTAGCGTAGCCCGAAAATATAATAATCGGCGGCGCATTTTCCGCGCAACTGCTATCCACACCGGAGCGCGCGCGATGTTAGAATTGACGACTGAACCGTGGGCGTCGCCCGAACGTAATAAAATGAGGTGTCGGGAGTTTAGGTTCCGGGTGCTGGAATTTTCCGCGGTCGGGCAGAGAGAGAGACGCTACCGGGCACCTGAAATCCAAACCCGACATCCTTTTGGAGATGATTATGAGCGACCAGCGAAACTGGCTTGAACAGCTCGGCGAAAAGATTCCGGGCTACGGCGGCTACGTCACGAAGGAGCGGCGGCGCGACGCAGACAAGCTGCACCGCGAGCACCTGGCCGACCGCCTGCGCGCGGCCAAGCAGCCCTTGAACGAGCTGATGCGCGAGCTTTCGTCCGCGGGCCGCCTGTTCGAGGTCGGCCCCGTTGACCGCGTGCTGAAAAAGATTGACCAGATCGAGAACCGCGTGCGCTTCGCATCTTACGGCTACGCGGGCTTCTTCGACGCGGTGAAGATAGAGGAGCCGCAGCTCGAACGGCTTTACCAGTTCGACCTCGCGCTCGTCGAGCGAGTCGAGCGGCTCGAACGACTGGCGCGCGAGTCAGGCCCGAAGTCCTCGAACGCCGAAGGACTCAAGGCCGCCGCCGCCGAACTCGAAGCCGCGGTGGACGACCTCAACCGAACCTTCGACGAGCGCTACCGCGCCATCGAAAACTTCCGCCCCGACGACACGCAGGGGCAGCCGATGTTCAGTTAAAAGGTTTTTGTGTGTTAGATGCTGGGTGCTGGTAAAAGGCACCCCAACGCCTGCACCCAAAACCCAAAACCTTTATGTCCGAGCGTTGTTCAAAGTGTGGCTCTGAGTTATTCGCGGGGCAGCAGTTCTGCCGCCGCTGCGGCGCGGCTGTCGGCGCGGCGCGCGAGGACGCGCCGACGCAGCTCTTCGAGCAGGGCGCTTCCGCGGGAGGGCCGAAGGTCGTCACGGCACCTTTCGGCGGCGGCGCGAGCACAGATGCGGTCGGGTCGCGGCAGCCGACCGCTTACCAGCCGACCACCTCAAACCAATCGCGGCCCACGGACTTCCAGCCGACCTCGCCACTCGTCGGGCAGCCGTTCGGCTCCCAACCGCTCGCCGTCGGGCCGCCCGCGCGACGCAAGGGCCACCGCGGGGCTTGGCTCGTCGCGCTGCTCGCCGTCTTCGTGCTCGGCGTCTGTGTGGTCGGCGGCGGGGGCTACGCGTGGTGGCGCGCAAGGCACGCGGCCATTGCCCGGAAAGTCATCGTCACAGACGTGCATGTGCCGGACATTCCGCCGCCTTTGCCGCCGCCGGACTTCGGCGAAAAGCTCGGCGCGCAGATCAGGGAGGCGATGAAGGGCGCGGGCGCAGGCGTGCCGCTCGACGAGTCGGGCGCGACCATCACGGGCACTGACACCGTCCTGACGAAGACGTTCGAGATCGGCGACGACGCGACCTTCTCCGTCCACGGCGTCCAGGGAAACGTCACCGTCACCGGCACAGACGGCGACCAGGCCGAGGTGAAAGTGACGAAGCACGGCGGCAGCCCGCAGGAGCGCGCGGGCACGCATGTGCTCTTGTCGCAGACGGACAAGGGCCTCTCGCTCGTCAGCGCTGCGCCGCCCCCGGACGTGAACATCTCCTACGAGGTCAAGCTTCCGCGCGACCTTCATCAAATCGAAATCTCTTCGGACAGGGGCGACGTGAAGGTCGAGGGCTTCGACGGCTCGGTCGTCGTCAACGTCCGGCAGGGCGACCTTGAATTCCGAGACGTGTCGGGCAGCGTCCGGAGCAAGCTGGTCAACGGCAGCACGCGCGTCTTCTTCGACAAGGCGGAGCGCGAGGCCGGGCAGGAGTTCACGGTCGTCAACGGCGGCATCGAGGCAACAATCGCCGACGGCACGGACGCAGACCTCAAGGCCGAAACCGTCAACGGCGACATCAGCGTTGACGAACGCTACGGCCTGAAGGTTGAGAAGCGGCCCGCGGGTCGTCAGGTGTCGGGGCAGCTCGGCGACGGCGGCCAGTCGCTCAGTCTTAAAGTCGTAAACGGCGACATCAAGCTCAAAAAGTAGTCGGACAAATCTTACAGGCTGAGCCGCGCGGTGTGAGCTGCGCGGCGAGGAGGAGAGGCAGCGAGATGGCAATCGAAGTCATACAGTTTTTCGACCAGACGGGGCAGCAGGTCGTCGCGCGCGTCCCCGCGCAGGGTTCGGCGGACATCAAGATGGGCGCGCAGTTGATCGTGCAGGAGAACCAGTCGGCGGTCTTCTACCGCGACGGCAAGGCGCTCGACACCTTCGGCCCCGGACGCCACACGCTCACCACGATGAACGTGCCGATACTCGCGCGGCTGCTCTCCATCCCGTTCGGCGGCACGTCGCCGTTTCAGGCGGGCGTCGTCTTCGTCGCGCGCCACACCTTCCAGGACATGAAGTGGGGCACGAAGGAGCCGATTCCTTTCCGCGATTCCGAGCTGTACATGGTGCGTCTGCGCGCCTTCGGCAAGTACGCGTTCCGCGTCGCCGACCCGGCCCTCTTCGTCGGCTCGGTCGTCGGCACGCGCGGGCTGGTGACGACGCAATCTCTGGGCGACTATCTGCGCGACATCATCGTCTCGCGCCTCAACGACCTTCTGGGCGAGAACCTGAAGACGGTCTTCGACCTTCCGGCCTACTACGACGAGCTGGCGGCGGGCGTGAAGGCGCGCGTCGCAGAGGACTTCAGCAAGCAGGGGCTTGAGCTGGTTGACATGCTCATCTCGGCCATCACGCCGCCCGAAGAGGTGCAGAAGAAGATTGACGAGCGCGCCTCGATGTCGGCTCTGGGCGACATGGACAAGTACATGCGCTTCAAGGCCGCCGAGGCGATGCCCGACGCGGCGAAGCAGCCGGGCGGAGCCGCGGGCACAGGCATGGGCCTCGGCATGGGCTTCGGCTTCGGCCAGATGATGGCGAACTCCATCGGCGGACAGGGACAGCAGGGCGGGCAGCAACAGGGCGGCGGGCAGCAAGGACAACAGGGCGGCGCGGCGGCGCAGATGACGCCGTGCCCGAAGTGCGGCACGGCGAACCCCGTGGGCGCGAAGTTCTGCCAGAACTGCGGCGCGAACACGCAGCCGCAGCAGCAGGCCGCGACCGTCACCTGCCCGAACTGTCAGGCGCAGGTGCAGGCCGGCGTGAAGTTCTGCAACAACTGCGGCCAGTCGCTCGAACCCAAAGCCTGCAAGAACTGCAACACGCCCATCCCGGCGGGCGCGAAGTTCTGCGGCAACTGCGGCACGGCTGCCTGAGTCAAGCTCATGCCTCGAATGCTCACGATGATTTTTGAAGTGATTGATAAAGAGCCGTCGCTTCTCAACGTTTGGGCGCTCTTCCTTCTCGTGGGGGCGACAGGCTTCCTGCTATGTCGTCTCCACCGCGCGTGTCTAGGTCTGACGCTCCCAATCGCGGTTTTACTGTCGTTGGGTTATCTCACTGAACTGCACGACCCTTACATCGGCCCGGCCATCTTGAACGAGGCCGGGCGCGGCTATTTCCTCCTGAGCTACGTTGCGATGAGCATCGCATTGCTGCTCCCGGTTACAGGAGCGTTAATTCCTCGTCTGAAGAGACGACAACTGCGTTGACTCGCAGGCTATTGCGCCGAACAAAGATGGCTCTTTCATGTGACTACTGCCACGGCGTCCTCGAAGAGGGCGCGACGAAGTGTGCCAACTGCGGGGCATCGCTCGGCGAGAGGGAGGCGACGGACTTTCGTTTCTGCCCGTTCTGCAAGCGGCGTCTGCTGGCTTTGGGAAGTCCCGCGTGCAACTACTGCGGGCGGGCGCTGCCCGATGATTTCGTGAAGGCGCGCGAGGAGTTGCGGCAGCGCGTCAGCGACGTGAGCGCGGGCCACGCCAGCGACGAGGAGATCAAAGAGTTGGAGGCGGAGAGCGACGACGCGTTGCGCCGCGCGCTGAGGTCGCTGCTGGATTTGAAAGGCCGCACTTGACCGCGTGAACTGCTAAAGCTGGTCTTGAAGGCTTGAATTGATAAAGCCGGACTTCGACGGCGTGAACTGCTAACGCCGAGCTTGACGGCACGAACTCCTTTTGGATTACCTGCCCGCGACGACGCTCACAGCCGACGGCCCTGACGCGCTTCTTTCTTTCAACTTCAACATCTCGACTGCTCTTTCGAGCGCGCGGTCGCGCCCGCGGCTGAGGTCTTCGCGCGCGGGCACGACATCAACGTCGGGGCGCAGGCCGACGCCTTCCAGTCGTGCGCCGCTGGCGGTGTGATAGTCCATCTCGCTGATGTCGAGGACGCCGCCGTCGGGGAGCATGTGTCGCTCGCGTATGCCGAGGACACAACCGCACGTCGCCTCGCCGACGACCGTCGCCCGGCCCGTCTCGTGTAAGGAGGCGGCGAAGACTTCCGCCGCGCTCGCCGTCCGCGCGTTCGTCAGGAGGACGACCGCGCCGCGGAAGCGCTTGAACGTGTCGGCGGACGAGACGAGCGAGGCGCGTGTGAATGGTTCGAGCTGGACGCGGCCCTCCCGGTCTGTGAAGCGACCGAGGCTCGCGCCCGGCTCCAGAAGCGTCGAGGCGAGGTCGGCCATCGCCTCCGCCTCGCCGCCGCCGTTGTCGCGCAGGTCTATGACGAGCGAGCGCGCGCCCTTCAACTCGCCGCCGAGCGCGCGCGCGAACGCTTCGGCCACCGCAGGCGTGAAGATGTTGAAGCGCACGATGCGAACGCCGCCGCCCTCGCGGCGCACCTCGAACGTGGGTACGCGCGTGCGCGTCTCGCGCCGCAGCCGCACGCTTCTCTCTTTTGATTCGCCCGCGCGGCGGAAGACGATGGAGGCCGTCGAGTCGAGCGGGCCGTCGAAGAGTCGCGTCACGGCGACGAGCCGCGCCGGTCGAGAGTCGCCCGCGTTCTGCTCGACCAGTCGGCGCGCGACGAGCTTGGACGTTGGCTCGCCGTCAACGCTGACGATTGCGTCGCCCGCCCGAACGCCCGCGCGCGCCGCCTCCGACCTGCGCTCGACATCGGTGACGACCACCTCGCCTTCGATCTCGCGCACGGAGAGGCCCACCGAGATGTAATGCTGCACGCGCCAGTCGTCGCTCTCGCCCGGCTCGAAGACGCGCGTGTGCGGGTCGCGCAGCGTGCTGAGCATCCGGCGCAGCACCGCGTAAAGCTCATCCTCCGTGCCCGCATCCGCCGCGCGCGGGCGCAGAGAGCGTCGCACCTCCTGCCAGTCAACGCCGCGCAGGGCCGGGTCGAAGTAGCGCACGCGCACCTGCTCCCACACCTCGTCGAAGACTTTCAGACGCCCCTCGCGCGTCGCCGCCGACTCCGTGCGCGCGTCGTCGTTGCGTGCGACCGCCGCGCCGCCTTCGCGCAGCACACGTGCATCGTCGGGCGCTTGCGCGAAGGCCGTCGCTCGCGCGGACGCGCACAGCACGAGCGCCAGGAGAATGAATTTCAGCGTCGTCCGGTTCGACATCTTGCGTCCTTTGTTCGCGCCCCTCTTATTTCGTCTCGCCCGCGGCGATGCGTTCGAGGCAGGCGCGGCACAGGCAGCGTTGGTAGCGCGCGCGCAACCCGGCGCGCGTCTCCTCGCTCAACTCAACCTCGACGCACCAGCAGCCCGCGCGCGCCGCGCAGCACGCGAACGCCGCGCCGCACGCCTCGCACGTTTCCGGCTCGCGCGATGAAGGCGAGACGGAGGCGGCCAGATTTCTTGAAGTCGTTCTCATTCGGGCGTCGGCGGCGGGCGTCGGAAATTGTAGCGCAGAAGGACGCGCACGGCTACAGCCT
The DNA here is from genome assembly GCA_036263975.1 of Pyrinomonadaceae bacterium. Taxonomy (GTDB): domain Bacteria; phylum Acidobacteriota; class Blastocatellia; order Pyrinomonadales; family Pyrinomonadaceae; genus QHXN01. Next base: position 43,614 of record DATARW010000058.1, on the reverse strand, counting down.
GACCCCCGCGCTCGGCGGGCCGGAAGTGCATCCGCCTGATGGTCGAGACGACCGAGTCGTCGAGGCCGAAGCCCGCCCAACGCACTATCTCGACTCGGCCCACCTCGCCGTCCGCGCCGATCTCGACCGCAACGTCCACGGTCGCCTCGGCCTCCGCGCGGCTGGCCGTGTCGGGGTAGGCGGGGCGCAGACGCCTGTAGGGCGCGGGTTCGCGCAGGTCTGTGCGAGCGCCCGCGCCTGCGTCCGAGGAGAGGTCGAGCAGGCTCGCGCCTTCATCCGCGGGCGGGTCGAAGCGTTCGCGCTCCTCGCGCGCGAACGCCTCGCGGACGGCAGCGACGTAGCGCGCGGCGCGCTCGTCCACCTCTTCGAGCAGAGAAGCTTCCGCGCGTTCGGGTTTGTCGGCCTCGGCGCGCGGCCTGTCCCAGAGAACGAGACGGCCCGTGCGCGCGCTGACGATGAAGACCGAGGCGTATGACTCGAAGTAGACGGGGCGCACGGACGAGGAGCGGCGGATGGTCTGCGCGTCGCCGGTGACGTAGAAGTCGCAGCCGATGGCCGCGCCGAGCGAGCGAGCCTCCGAGAGCGTCAGGTTGAGCGAGCCGCGGTAGCCGATGCCGCGCGCCGCCGCGCGACCCCAATCGCGGTCGAGCAGAGAGAGTTTCGCTTCGCCCTTCGCGCCCGCGTCGGCAAGTTGTTTCCTCAGACGCTCGGTCGCGCGCACGCCGGTCTCGGTCGCGCCGAGGTCGAGCACCGCCACGCTCACGTTTGCGGAGTGCGGAGTGCGGAGCGCGGAGTGATGTGCGCCCGCGTCGGCGGCGCGGCTCTCCGGCACGGCGAGCGTGAGCGAGACGGCATATAAAAAGATGAGGGCGAGGCGGAGCGGCATGGGTCGTCAGATGAACTCTCGCTTCAGTTGAAAGGTTACTCCAGCGCGGCGTCGGCACGGATGGGGTCTGCGTAGATGCCGTGCGAGCTGTCGGGGATGAGCGTCGCGCTGACGGCGCGCTCGTAGAACGCGGCGGGGCCGACGCCGCCGATGATCGCGTAAGCGTAGCCCGACTCGCGCAGGCCCCAGAGCGAGGCCAGCAGCAGCGTCCGGCCCAGGCCGCGTCCGCGTTCCTCTTCGACGACGCCCGTGGGGCCGAAGAAGTTTTTGCGCGTGCACTCGTAGGCCGCGAAGCCCACGAGTTTGCCGTCGCGCAGGGCGACGTAGACGGTGATGGGCTGGCGCGCAAACCCGACCGAAATCTCGTCGGCCCAGGTCTGTTTGAAGCGGCGCGCGACGAACTCACGCACGGGCGTCAGCTCCCAGGGCTGCGCCCGCCGCACCAACAGACCGGCGCGGCGCAGTTCGTCCAGCGCCGCCCCGTGCGGCGGCAGTTGCATGAGATTGACCAGCATGTCCGGCATGATTCTCGGCCTCCGGCTGTTAAAATAACCTGAAAGGAGGCTCGCGTAAAACTTATGATATGGTTGACCCTCGTCGGGCCACATCCTTTTTTCACTCGCGGGCGAATATGTATATGACACGGGGCGGGCGTTTGAAACAGACATGAAGGCGGAAGATTACGCTGACCTGTATGCACTGGAGCAGGAGTTCTGGTGGTTCGAGGGGATGCGTGAGATCACCGCCGCACTCCTCGACGCGGCCTGCGCGCCCGCAGAGAGCAGGCTCGTTCTCGACGCGGGGTGCGGGACGGGCGGCAACCTCTCTTGGCTCGCGCGCTACGCCGGAAGCGGCAGGGTGATGGGCGTTGACCTGTCGCCGGACGCGCTCCGGTTTTGCGCCGAGCGCGAGCATCGTGGGTTGGCCCAGGCTTCCGTCGCCGACTTGCCGTTTGCCGACTCGACGTTCGATCTGGTGACGAGCTTCGACGTGCTCGTGCAACTGCCCGGCGAGGCGTCGGACGAGCGCGCGATGCGCGAGATGTGCCGAGTGCTGCGTCCGGGCGGCGTCGCCTTCGTGCGCGTGGCGGCTTATCGCTGGATGCGGAGCGGCCACGACCGGGCGCTGGACACACAGAGGCGTTACACCCTCGGCGAACTCGTCGGGAAGATGGAGCGCGCAGGGTTCGACGCGCGGCGTGCGACTTACGCCAACAGCTTCCTCCTGCCGGTCGCAGCGTTCCGGCGGCTGCTGCTGAAACGCGCGGGCCTCGCCGACCGAGGCTCCGACGTGAAGCCGCTGCCGCCGAGCCTGCGTTGGTTGAATCAGGCGTTGGAGAAAGTCTTGCGCGGGGAGGCGAGTATTTTGCGAGGCCCACGACGACGGCTGCCTTTCGGCCTCTCCGCGATTTGCGTGGCGCAGAAACCGGGCGGCTGAAGCAGTAAATCAACGAAGGGGCAGACACGCTCGTCGCATCTCGCGCCGCTCGCGTCCGTTAAAGCGTCGCCGCCTGAGAGTGTGGAAGGGAATCGGCGTCGGCCTCCCAGTAGTGCTCTCGATTCTTCTCGTAGAACTGAATGGTGCGGATCAGTCCCTCGCGCAGAGACGTGCGCGGACGCCAGCCGAGCGCCGCCTCGATTTTCTGGTAGCTTGAGTAGGCGTTGCCGATGTCTATCAACTGTCGTTCCGGCGGGAACGGCAGACGCCGCACGGTGCCGCGGCCCGTCAGACTTATCAACTCGTCGGCCAGCGCCGACAGCAGGAACGGCTCTTCGCCGCCGAGGTTGAAGACTTCGCCCACGGCGGCCTCGCTCGCGCCCGCGAGCAGCAGCGCCTCGACGACATCATCCACGTAATTCAGGTCGCGCCGCTGCTTGCCTTCGCCGAACAGATCAATGACCCCGCCGTCCATCGCCCGCCGTATGAAAGACGCGATGAAGCTCTGCCGGTTGTGCATCAACAGTTGGCGCGGGCCGTAGGTGTTCGTCAGGCGCAGGCACACCGTCCGCACGCCGTAAGCGCGGCGGTAGAGGAGGTGATACTGCTCGGCGGCCAGCTTGTTGATGCCGTTGATGTCGGGCGGCTCGACGCGGTGGCGCTCGTCCAGCGGCAGATAGACAGGGCTGCCGTAAATCTGCCGCGTGCTGGTGAAGACGATCTTCACGTGCGGGTTGAAGCTGCGGCAGGCTTCGAGGAGCGTCAACTGCGCCGCGCAGTTCAGCTCCAGATCGCGCAGCGGGTACTCCATCGAATCCAGGTGGCTGACGTTGCCTGCGAGGTTGAAGATACAGTCCACGCCGCCGACCAGATGGTTGATGACCCAGTCGTTGCGCATGTCGGCCTTGTGCACCGTGATGCGGTCTTTGATGTCCTGGACGTTGTAGAGATTGCCGCCCTGGCCCGGCACCAGCGCGTCGAGGATGTTGACCTCGACGCCGCCGATTTCGACGAGCGCGCGCGCCAGATTGCTGCCGATGAATCCTAGCCCGCCCGTAATCAACACGGAGCGGCCCTTGTATTCGATAAAACGACCCTGTGCGGTCATCCTTGAAGACCTCGATGCGGTTTGAGCTAAATTCGGTTTCCGGGTTGATGTGCTTGGAAGCCCGGCCTTCTCACGTCCCCCGTTCCCTTAAATACTCAGGGGAGGTCTTGAAACTTATCACCCTCGACGCGACTTCCCAAGACGGCGCTTTGATGATCCCGCCGCCCGCGCGCAAACCGTCGCAGCCCGACCAGCTTGAACCACAGCACCAAGAAGTCGAGCGCGGTGCGGGCGACGCGCCCGAAAGTAAAGAACTGCGAACGCCCGTGCCTGCGCTCATAGTGGTTGACGGGGGCCTCGGCGAAGACGCACCCCGCAGCATGGAGCTTACGCACCAGCTCGACGCAGATGACGCCGCTCGACGAAACGAGGTCGAGCGGCTCGACGGCCTGCCGTCGCATCAGGCGAAAGTCGCAATCCACGTCGCGGATCGGGAGTCTGAAAAGAAACCGCGCCAGACGGTTGTACAATCCGCCGATCACTTTTCGGGAGCGCGCGTCCGAGCGCTTTATCTTGTAGCCGTTGACCGCGCCGACCGCGCCGGTCAGCAAAGGGCGCAGCGCCGCCATCTCACGCACGTCGTACTGCCCGTCGCCGTCCGTGTAGAAGATCAACTCCTTGCGCGCGTGGCCGAAACCCGTTCGGAGCGCCGCGCCGTAACCGCGGTTGCGCTCGTGATGAATGACCCTGACGTGCGGAGAGGCGAGGGCCAGCGCTTCGAGCACGTCGCGTGTCGCGTCGGCGCTCCCGTCGTTGACGACGAGCACCTCGAAGTCGTCGGCCAATCCGGGCAGAACCTCCAGCGCGTCCGCCACCAGCGACGCGATACTGCCCTCGTCGTTAAAGGCAGGGAAGAAAACTGTTATACTGCTGTTGCTTGACATGTCCGCGCGGGACGGCAGGACGAATGACCCGCGCAGTTTAATTACTCCAACCCAATTATGCAAGAGGATAAAGTAGGCGACGCAGAGGGCCTCAGCTTTCGCGGCTTTCTGCGCGCCAACTGGCTCAAAGTCCTCTTCATCCTTCTGCTCGCGCTCGCCGTGCGCGCCGTCTTCGTGGCCGCTTTCCCAGACCCGCTGATGGATACGCGGTACAGGCCGACGGCGATCAACATTCTGGAGGGGCACGGCTTCTCGACGGACGAGCGCGCGCCGTACACGCCGGGCGAGGCCACCGCGCCGGCCTACCCTCTGTTTATCGCCGCCGTCTATGCCCTCTGCGGGCGGAGCGTGAAAGCCTTACTGCTGTCGCAAGCCTGCCTCGACCTGCTCACCTGCCTGCTCGTCGCCTTCGCCGCTTTCCAACTCGCGCCGCCCCGCCGGAAGAGCGCGGCGGCCCTGTGGTCGCTGACCATCTACGGACTCTGTTCGTGGCCGACGACTGTGTGGGTGGCGCGCGTCTACGCCGAGACGTTGACGCTCTTCTTTACGATGCTCACGCTCGCACTCTGCGCGTTGGCGATACGGAAGGGCGCGCGATATTGGTTCGGCGCGGGGCTGGCATGCGGCCTGGCGATCCTGACGAGGCCGGATTCGGTGCTGCTGGCGGGGGCCGTCGCGCTGTTCCTCTCGGCCCGACTGGCCGTGCAGCGGAGGCGTGCGTGCGCGTTGGGCCTCTTCGGTTTTTGCCTCGCCGTCGCGCTCGCGCTCGCGCCCTGGGTCGTACGCAATTACGTCTCTCTGGGTAAGTTTCAACCGCTCGCCTCGGAGTACGGCTCCGCGCGCGACGGCTATTTCCCGCGGGGCTATTTATGGTGGACGCGCACGTGGTTGAAAGACGAGACCTATTTCGACTACGCCTTCGACCCGGCCTGGAATCCGGGCGTCACCTTCTTCGACCCGGACGCGCTGCCCCGCGCCGCTTACGATTCCGAAGAGGAGCGCGTGCGTCTCGTGAGCCTGATCGCCCGCTACAATCAGGCCCGCGCCATCACGCCGGAGATAGATCAGGAATTTCGCAACCTCGGCGACGAGCGGATCAGACGCGCGCCCATGCGCTTCTTCCTCCTCCTGCCGCTCTACCGGGCCGCCTCCATGTGGCTCACGGGTTTCAGCACGAGCCGCCCGACGCCTTACGTGTTGATACTGAGAATCCTCTCGGTGCTGCCGATTCACGTCTGCGGCGCGCTGGGCCTCGCGCTCTGGGGCCGACGGCAGCCGCTGGCCGCGCTGCTGGTGCTGATCGTGCTGTCGAGGACTCTCTTCTTCGCGTACCACTACGCGCCGGAGACGCGCTACATGGCCGAAGTCTATCCGCTGATGATCGCCGCCTGCGGCATGACCGCCGCCGCGATCTGGTCGCACCTCAGCCGGGTCGGGGTGAAACTCAGGCACGCACGCGTGCGGGAGCCGTCCGTCGAGCGGGCGTGAGACGCTCGAAGACATCTCTGGCGCTGAGAGACGACGGAGAATTTTCTGTGAATCGGATATGAGCAGCCATCCTCAAGCGAAGTTCGGCAGAATCCTTAAGCGGGTCGCCGTCCTGCTCGGCGCAGGTTTTCTCGCCTTCGCCCCGCCGGGTACTTTAATCTTCGGAGCGATCTTAATTTTAGGGTTGATAGGGAAGGCGTGGCTGCTCGCCGCGGGCGTCTGCGGCCTGCTCGCAATCGTCGCGGTCTTCCTGCTCGTTCGCCGGAACTCAGCCGCGCGCGCGCCGGACGAGCCTTCCTCCGGGCGCGAGGTCATTCACGGAGAGCCGGATGAAAAAAGAGATGTGGCAGACCTGCCTCGATGAAGGCTGCCGTCCGGGGCGCGTCCTTATCCACGGTCGGCGGCAGCATTACGCACGGTTGCCCGGCGGCCCGCTCCCAAAGCATTTTTAACTCTGCGTTTCGTCGAGCCAAACGTCTTCAGGCCATTTCGGTTTTCGTCCCGGCATATTCAATCCAATCACCTGATGTGATTAATATCCGACGAGGATAAAACTTAGAATCAGGTTGATAGACCCAACACATCATTCCGTGACTGCCGAGAGAGACTTCCACCTGCTTCCGCCAATAATGGCTTGATGCTTCCAACTCATCCAGCTTACTCAAAATCTCGTCGTCAACTTCATACACTTCGCCGGCAATCAACGAGGTTGCTTCATCAAGCAGCAAGCCGGGAAAGGCACCCAGATCATAGAGACTGCCGCTCACGTTTGCATGACCGATAAACTTTGAGCCGGGAAGATTTCAGGCATCGCGCGCACGCCGCCCTGCCGCAACGTGCCGTAAACGAATACAAGATGCTGATTCACGCAGCTTTACTCCTCATTGCTTTCGTGACTTCCCGCGCTGCTTTTGCGGTGCCGCTTCTGAAGTTACGTTGCTCCACGCCGTTGGCGGGCGAGAGTCAGGCTGTAGTTGCTCTGTGAACAGTTTGAGAATGCGCTTGTACTCGTCGGCCCAACTGTCTGCGCGTTCAAAGGAGTGGTCTTCTACGGGGTAGGGCGCGACCTGCCAGTTCTCTTTTCGCAACTCGATCAGGCGCTCGACGAGGCGCACGGAGTCCTGAAAGTTGACGTTCGTGTCAACCATGCCGTGGCAGATGAGGAGCGCGCCCTTGAGGCCACCGGCGAAGTAGATGGGCGAGCTTTGGCGGTAGGCTTCCGGGTCGTCCTGCGGGTCGTTGAGGATGTTCGAGGTGTAGGGGTGATTGTAGTGCGCCCAGTCGGTGACGGGCCGGAGGGCCGCGCCCGCGGCGAAGATGTCGGGCGTAGTGAACATCGCCATCAGCGTGATGAAGCCGCCGTAAGAGCCGCCGTAGATGCCGACGCGCCGGGGGTCAACGCCGTGCTCGCCGACGAGGTAGCGCACGGCGTCAACGTGGTCGTCCAAATCTTTGCCGCCCATGTGCCGGTAAATCCCTGTGCGCCAGTCGCGCCCGTACCCGGCGGAGCCGCGGTAGTCAATGCTCAGCACCGTGAAGCCGCGCTCCATCAAGAGGTGTTGGAACATATATTCGCGGTAGTAGCTCGACCACCACTTCGTCACGTCCTGAAGGTAGCCCGCGCCGTGGACGAAGATGACGGCGGGGCCGCCGCGACGAAAATTCGCGGGCTTGTAGAGGCGACCGTAGACGGTCGCGCCGTCGCGTGCGCGGAAGCTGACGATGGGCGGGTCAATCCATTCGTAGGTGAAGAACTCAGGCACGGGCGAGGTCGTCACCTGTTTGACTTCCGCCGTCTGAGAGTTCGACGCCTGCGGCGCGTTCGTCGAAGTCTGAGGGGCGGCGGGGCGGTTCGGTTGCAGGTACAGCTCCGGCGGTTTGTTGCTGTAGGAGTTGACGACGGCAAGCTCGGTCTCGTCGGGCGACACGTCCGCCTGGTTGTTGCCGTGCAGCGTCGTCAGACGCGTGCGCGTGCCGCCTTCGGTGGACATCGAGTAGAGATGGCGCTCGAAGAGACTGCCCTCGCTCGAAGTGAAATAGAACTTCGTCTTGTCGGCGGAGAGGCGCACGTCGGAGACTTCAAACTGCCCGCGCGTCAACTGCACGGGATCGCCGCCGACGGTGTTGACGGTGTAGAGGTGCGCCCAGCCGTCGCGCTCCGAGACGAAGAAGACGCGCCGGTTGTCGGGCAGCCAGCCGAGGGTGAACGAGCCGGGGCCGCCGACCCACGCGTCGTCGTGTATGCGCGCCAGAACTTTCGTCTTCGCGGTCGAAGGGTCGAGCGACATGACCCAGCGATCCTTGTTGTCCGCCGCGCGCGCCAACAGAGCGGCGCGCGTGCCGTCTTCAGACCACTGGAGTTGGAAGAGCTGCACGTCGCGGTCGCGCGGCGCGGACGCTGTCGCCTCGGTCTGCTGCCCTTGCGCTCGCGGCGGCGCTTGCTGCCCCTGCGTCTGCCCGCCCGTCTGCTGTGCCTGGTTCTCGACGCCGCGCTCGCGCTGCGCCTCGACGGTCGAGTTCTGCTCGGTGCGCGTCTGCACGCGCGGCGCGACCTCTGCGCGTTGCAGGCCCGTCTCGATCCACTTGACCTCGCCGGTCGCTACCGAGATGAGGCACAGGCGCGTGCGTCCCTGCAAGTCTCCGACCTTCGTGCGGCCCTGTATCTCTTCGGTGTAGCCGGACTCGGTGACGAAGTTCGGGACGATTGTGTTCTTGCCCGCGGACTGCTCGCTCACGGCGGCGACGACGGATGAGCCGTCCGGCGAAAGTTGCAGGCTCACCACCGCCTGCCCCGGTGGGAGCATGAAGGGGCGTCGCTTGTCGCGCGCGCGCCGGTCGCGCTCCTGCTCCTCGCGCTGCTCGGCACGCTCGCGCACGGCCTCGATGAGCTGCCGCTCCTCTTTCCGCACGAACTCCTGGCTCTCGCCCGCGCCGCCTCCGCCGCCACCGCCTCCGGTTCCGCCTCTCGCGCCGCCCGCGCCCTGCGCGCCTGCGCCGCGCGGAGGCGTTGCCTCGCCTCCGCCCGCGCCCGTGCGTATGTCGGTCAACTGTTCGAGCGAGCCGCCGTCGAGCGCGAGCACGTAGAGGTTCGACTGGCGCGTGAAGTAGACGTGGCGCTGGTCGCGCGTGAAGTGTGCGTTCGACTCCGCGTCCACGGTGCGCGTCAACTGCCTGCGCTCGCCCTTCGCGTGGTCGTAAAGAAAAACGTCGCCGTCTTCCGTGAAGACCGTCAACGTTTTATCCTTCGACAGCTCTCCGGCGGCGGGCGGCGCTTGCCGCGCCTCGTTCTCGCTGAGCTTGCGCAGGCCCGTGCCGTCGCTGCCGACGACATAGAGGCTCGGCTCCTTCAGGCGCGGCTCGCCCGCGCGCTTCCATCGGAAGTAGATGCGTCGGCTGTCCTGCGACCAGTAGACCCCCGTGGGCTGGTAGCCGACGAGGTCTGGCCCGCGCATGATGCTGTCAACCGTCAGCTCGAACTTCTTCGCGGGCGTCTGCTGTGGCTGCTGCTGCGCGGACGACTGTGGGATGAGCACCGCGGCGAGAAGCACGCACGACACGAGGGCGCGGCGGAAGCTGTGTCCTTTCATCTAAATCCTCTCGTTTAAGGGTTGCGGCGTCGGACTCCGGCGGCGGGGCGTGGCGTTATAATCGAGCGCCGGGAAGACACCGGAGCGGAAGACTTGGTGTGACACGCCGAAGAGTTTTCTGGGAGACTGTAAAGGTGAACGAGCGGCGAGATGATACAACAAAACCCGCGGACGAGTCGCGCCCCGCACGCGCGCCCGGCGGCTACTACTATGACGACGCCACCGGCTACGAGATTTATCAACCGGAGGCTGAAGAAGAGGAAGACCCGGAAGCGGAAGGCTCCGGTGTGAGGGACGAAGGCGGTCGGGCATAAGTCCGCGCGACGGTATGCGGCGACGCGGCGGTCAGGCGCTCGGACGCCGCACGCGCCGGAGGTTCAGCCGGCGGCGGTCGGAGAGCGTGTAGGTGTCGCGCTTGCGCTGCTCGCCGTAGTATTCGCTGTCCTCGTAGCGCGGGCAGTCGCAGCGCTCGCCGCCCGCGCGCACGAACGAGCACCCGCCCGCAATCGTGTGCTGCTCTTGCGAGTGGCCGCAGTTCCAGCAAGACTTGTCGTTCACGTCGCTCACCCTCGGAATGTTTTGAAGAATTTCACGCGCAAAATATTTCAGCCACTCGACTACTGTCAAGACAGACGCGCGCCGCCGTCGAGCGCCTCACGACTTCTCACGACTCCTTCTTCGGGCGGCGGTTCGACGCCAGCACGCGCTTGCGCAGGCGGATTGACTTGGGCGTGACCTCGACGAGTTCGTCGTCGGAGATGAATTCGAGCGACTGTTCGAGCGAGAGGTCTTTGACGGGGACGAGCCGCATCGCCTCGTCGGCGGTCGAGGCGCGCATGTTCGTCAGCTTCTTCTCGCGGATGATGTTCACGTCCAGATCAACCGAGCGCGCGTTCTCGCCGACGACCATGCCCTCGTAGACGCGCGTCGTCGGGCGGATGAACATCGTGCCGCGCTCCTGTAGGTTGAAGAGCGCGTAGGTCGTCGCCTCGCCCGCGCGGTCGGCGACGAGCGACCCCGTAGAGCGTCCGCGCATCGGCCCCAGCCACTCGCCCCAACGCAGGAAGATCGTGTTCAGGAGTCCCGTCCCCTTCGTCTCCGTCAGGAACTCGCCGCGAAAGCCGATTAGGCCGCGCGAGGGCGTCTCGAATTCCAAACGCACGCGGCCCGTGCCGTGGTTGACCATCTTCGTCATCTGCCCCTTGCGTCGGCCCATCGCCTCGGCGACGACGCCGATGAACTCTTCGGGGCAGTCAATCACGACCAGTTCAATCGGCTCCAGAGTCTTGCCGTCAACGGAGCGCGTGATGACTTCAGGCTTCGACACCTGAAGCTCGTAGCCCTCGCGCCGCATCATCTCGATGAGGATGGAGAGTTGAAGCTCGCCGCGTCCGGACACCTTGAACTGGTCGGGCGACTCCGTCTCTGCGACGCGTATGGCGACGTTGCTGAGTATCTCGCGGTCGAGACGTTCCTTGAGTTGGCGCGAGGTGACGTACTTCCCCTCCGTGCCCGCGAACGGCGAGTTGTTGACGCTGAAGATCATCGAGATGGTCGGCTCGTCAACGGCGATGACTGGAAGCGGGTGCGGGTCGTCGGCAGTCGTGATGGTCTCGCCGATCTCGATGCCCTCCATCCCCGCCAGCGCGACGATCTCGCCGAAGCGCGCCCGCTCGATGCTCTCGCGCTTCAGACCCTCGAAGGCGTAAAGCTCTTTGACCCTCATCTTCTCAACCGTCTTGTCGCGCTTGAAGACCGCCACGGTGTCGCCCTGCGCAATCTCGCCGGAGAAGATGCGACCGATGGCGAGACGGCCCACGTACTCGCTGTAGTCGAGGTTCGCCACGAGGAGTTGCAGGGAGTCCGAGCGCAGCTCGCGCGGCGCAGGAATCGTCCGCACGATCTCCTCAAACAGCGGGCGCAGCGTGCGCGAGTCGTCCGCCAGCTCTTTCTTCGCCACGCCCTCGCGCGAGACGGCGTAGAGCACGGGGAAGTCTATCTGCTCGTCGGTGGCGTCGAGGTCAATGAAGAGGTCGTAGATGTCGTTGACGACCTCTTCGGGGCGCGCGTCGTGGCGGTCAATCTTGTTGACGACGACAATGGCCGGGAGTCTGGCTTCGAGCGCCTTCCGCAGCACGAAGCGCGTCTGCGGCAGAGGCCCCTCGGCGGCGTCAACCAGAAGCATCACGCCGTCAACCATCTTCAGCACGCGCTCGACCTCGCCGCCGAAGTCGGCGTGTCCCGGCGTGTCGAGGATGTTGATCTTCACGCCGCGGAAGTGCACTGAAGTGTTCTTCGCCATGATCGTGATGCCGCGCTCACGCTCCAAGTCCATCGAGTCCATCACGCGCTCGACGAGGTGTTCGCCCGCGCGGAACGTGCCGGACTGCCTGAGCATCGCATCCACGAGCGTCGTCTTCCCGTGGTCAACGTGTGCGATGATGGCGATGTTGCGTATGTCTTCTCTGACCATAAAACAAGTGGCGGGTGACGGACACAAAGCCCGCGTCGCAGTCTGCTCTCTTTTCTTCGAGGGAATTTTATTCGAGATAAGGATTCTAACTTGTCACCCGCCGGTTGTCACACGCCACTCGCTTTCTATACCCTCAGCGCGCCCGTCTGGCGCAGCGCCTCGTAGAGCACGACGGCGACCGAGGTGGCGAGGTTCAGGCTTCGCACCCTGGGGTTCGGCATCGGGATGGTCACGCGGCGCTCAGCGTTTGCGCGCAGCAACTCTTCGGGCAGGCCCTGCGACTCGCTCCCGAAGACGAGGCAGTCGTCTTCGGTGAAGGCCCAGTCCGCGTAAGACACGCCGCCCTTCGTCGTCAGGTAAACGAAACGCGCGCCGGGCAGTAGCGCGTCGCCGAGCGCGCCCATGTCGCGGTGGCGTCGAAGCTCGACCTCCGGCCAGTAGTCGAGGCCGGCGCGGCGAACCGCGCGGTCGTCCATGCGGAAGCCCGTCACGCCGACGATGTGCAGGGGCGTGCGCGTCGCCGCGCACAGGCGCGCGACGTTGCCCGTGTTCGGAGGTATCTCTGGCTCGACTAGCGCGACGCGAAGCATGAAAAGCTTCCAGCCCTCAACTCTCGACTCTCGACTTTGAATAACCGGCGACCAAGTCGAGTTCATTCTCGGAGATTGAAATCTACGAGGCAAGGGTCGCCGCACGCGGGCACGTGCGGGTGGAGTATGGGGCGGATTGAAAGACGACAGCCGAGCAGCGACGAGTAAAATAATTTGGACGGCGCGCATCGTGTGCGAACGCCGTCCAATTTGAGCGCCCTCGCGGGCGAAGAGTATTGTGTGCGCTGTTGAAGGTTGCGCGTACTCTCCTTGGCTAGACTACCTCTTCTTGGCTCCGCCCTTCTTGGCTCCGCCCTTCTTGGCTCCGCCTTTTTTCGCTCCGCCTTTTGCTGCTTTCTTGGTTGCCATAAGCTGTAGCTGCTCCTTTTTTGTTTTCTGGCGTTGGGTTGTGGCTCACCACAAGATGCTGCGTTACTTTTTCTCTTGTGGCCTAGGTTGAATCGCGCACAACATATTGAGATTTATAAACAGATTGAAAAAAGATGTCAACAACTTAATTCACTCGCGGGCAAAAAAAGTTCGCGCGGCGACGAGCGTGTTACTCGTCGCCGCGCGCGATGTGTCATCCAAACGAGTTGCTGATGTGCGAAGTTATGCGCGAGAGGCGCGCGCGCGATTACCTGTAGAAGGGCGTGAAGACCCAGCCGTTGTGATGGTCAATGCCGTAGTAGGTGATGATGGACTCGCGATGGCTGCGGCTGGCGACGCCGACGAAAGGCCCGGTGCTCGTGAGCGAGTCGTCGTCGCTTCCGGACGAGTCTTCGACGGTTTCGATGTCGAGGACGCCGGTGACGCGCGGCAGGTTGGCAACCTGCGCCAGCGCCGCGTCGGTGGTCGGCTGAGGGAGATGTCCGTCCGTATACGTGGTCAACGCCTGAATAAAACTAATCATCGGGCGGTCGTTGGCTTTGATGAGACGCCACTCGCCGCTCTCGCTGAGCGGGTCGAGGGCGGCGCTGGCGCGCAGCACCTGAACGTTCTTCGTCCCGACGGGCGCGCCCTTCTGCAACTCTTCCATCGAGGTGGGCAGGCGGTGTGCGTAGTGGACGTACATGCGTATGGCCTCGGCGACCTCCTCGCCGCGGGCGATGGCTTCCAGCTCGCGCTCACGACGCGACTGTTGCCGGAGGCTCGGCGCGGCGGCCATCATCGCGATCATGAGCAAGGTCATCATCGCGAGCAGGGCGATGAGTGAGTAGCCGCGCTCGCCGCAGCGCGCCGCCGGGTCAGCCTTTCGTGTAGGGTGCGTCTTCATCTCAAGCTGGCCTGCGATGGCGATGCCGGTTTGTGGTCGCGCGGGGTCAAGGCTCCTCGTCGGTCTCCGCGGCAGGCGGGGACGGCTGAATCGAGCCGGGGGCGCGGCCCGGCGTCCCGCCCGCGGAGACGAAGGGCAGCGTGTGTTTGATGTTCAAGTCCTTATCAACCACGTCCACGCCGCGCTCGGAGATTTCGGTGACGCGGAAGCGTCCCTCGACGATGTCGCCCTCGTGGACGCTGTAGAGGTCGCCCCCCTTCTGGTCTTTGAGGACGGCGGTGTTCGAGTGCTGGCGCTTGAGGAAGCCGACGTAGAGGTAGGTCGGCGCGGGCGGCTGCATGACGTTGAGCACCGTCTGGTTCGAGTAGAGCTTGTTGTCGGGTGTGTGCACGACTACCTGTCGCTGCCCCGGATTGGCGATGGCCGAGGCGGGCACGGTGGCCGTGAGTTGCTGGATGCTTCGGTACTGCGTCGGCATCTCCTGTCCGTCAATGTAGACGCGGTCGGCGGGGCCGAACTTGTCGCCCGTGACCTGGAGCGTGAAGCCTGCGGTGCGCGCAAACACGCTCTGCGGCGCGAGCGAGGCGAGGACGAGCGGAGGCGTCGGCACGGGCGTGGGCAGAGGCGTCGCCGCGCCCGATGCGTTCGGCGTCGGCGTCGGCTTGACGTAGAAGGCGAAGATGTTGCGCCCGGCCTCGGAGCCTTCGACGAAATCCGGGCAACAGACAACGGGCGTGATGAGGGCATCGTCCGGCATGTCGGGCGTCGCGGTCTGACTCTGCTGCTGTGAATTTTGCCTGCTCGTCGTCTGCCTGCGGGTGTTGCTGTTCGTGTTCGTCGTCGGCTTGTCCGGCCCCGAAGAGCCGAAGAGCATGCGGACGACGAAGATGAGGGCGATGAGCGGCAGCACGAGGGCCGCGAGCATCTTGTTGCGTTCCGCAGGCGTCTTTCCTTCAAACAGGGCCATGAGTCTCAACTCGCTGATACGGTCGCCGCGGCGACTTTGCAAAACGTCGCGCGCGTTACCCTCATTCAGACGCCGCGGCTGCGCGGCGGAAGTACGCGGCCATGTCGAGGCGCAGGCTGACGAGCGCGCCGCGCGTGGGCGCGGTTTGCGGCACGACGGGCTGCGACGTGCCCGGCGCTGCCGCCCCTTCGGGATTCACCGCCCTCGATGGGGCCTGCGCGCCTTTCGGAGTCATCGGAGTCGTCGGAATCAACGGACTCGGCGACAACGGCCCGTTCGCCGCCAACGCGCTGGCGGCGCTTGAGTCGGAGACGCCTTCGAGTTCGACCGTGTTGACGACGACGAACTGCCGGTCGGCTTCGATGTCGCGTATGAAGTGTCGGAGGTTCGCGTAGGTGCCCTCGACCGTGAGCGTGACGCCGATGCCGGGGAAGACGCTCTGCACGACGCGCGCCTGCGTGTCCTCGCCGGTGGCGCGGCGCTGTTGTGGATTCGTCTGCGCGCCGGGCGCGGCCTCCTGCAACTGCGTGTAGCTGATGCCGCCGCTGATGCGGAGATTGTTCTTTAGGATGAGGCGGTTCAACTCCTCGATGATGTTGTTGACGCCGCTCGACTGCCCGAGGTGTTCGATCTGAAAGCTGTTCAGGCTCGTGAGGATTTCGCTCACTCTCTGCTGCGTGCTCTGTTGACCGCCGAGACTCTGCTGCTGGCTCTGTATGAGTCGCTGCAAGTCGTTGCGCTCGGTCTCCAGGCTTTGCAGGCGCGACCGCTGCGGCACGAGCAGAAAGAGGTAGGCGAAGATTGCTAAGAAGAGGATCACTGCGGCGGCGGCGAGCGCGAGGACTTCGGGCAGGCCGAGAGCGCCGCGCCGACGTGCGCTGCGGAAGCTGTCGAAGCGCCCGCGCATGCCCGTGCGCGGCGCGTCGCCCGAAGTCGAACCGGCTGCCGTATGGTTCCTCAAGGCCGTTTGCGCCCCCCCGCTTCGGAAGTGTCGAGCGGAAGGGCCGGCGCGAGTGCGCCGACCTCACCGCCACGGCCTTCGCCGCGACGGCGCACGCGCTGCACGTAAGAGACGCGCAGCGTCCACTCGTAGCCCGCCTCGCCCTTGCCCGACTTCTGATTCTCGGTGAGCGGGACGGCGTTGAACGTCCCGGCGCGGTTCATCTCATCAACCATGCCGGTCACGTCGGTCGGCGCGCGGCCCACCACCGTGAGGTCGAGCTGGGCCTGCGTCTGGTCGCCGACCTGCGTGACCTCGCGCACGTTGATGCGCGAGACGCGCACGCTTTCCGGCAGGAACTCTTCGAGGTCTGAGAAGAGCTGCGACCAGGAGAAGCCCTTGCGGCTGACCAGCTCGTGCGCTGCCTTCAAGGTCTCGCGCTGCTCCGGCGGGATGGTCTGGCTGATCTCCTGCGCCTGCTTCTCAAGCTCTGCGCGTTGCGCGCGCATCGCCTGCGTCTGCCGCTCTGACACGGCGGCCTCGGCGCTCGCCTCGCGATACTGCGCGAGGATGAGGACGAGCGCCACGAGCGAGACAAACGAAACCACGACGGAGACCGTCCACGGCAGCGTGCGGTTTCTGAAGGGGTCGCTGGCGAGATTGAGTCTGGCGATCACTTGCTCTTTCGCTTTCCGAAGAGACGTGCTTCGGGCGGGAGGCCCGCCGGGAGGCTTCACCGGCACGAAGAGAAGAATAACCCGCTGCAAAGGCAAAAGGCAAAAGGCGGCCCGCTCGCGCGGAAGGCAAAAGTAAAAAGGCAAAAGGCAAAAGAAAGAACGAAACTACCCCGCCGCCGTGCATGACAACGCCGCTCAACTCCGACCAGACGTTTACACGCACCCGCGCCAGCCGAGTTGCAAAAAAGGCAAAGGCAAAAGCGGAGGGCGAGGGCCGTAACGGCGACCTCCGCTTTTGCCTTTGCCTTTTTACTTCTGCCTTTGCTTACGGCCTGCCGGTCGCCTGACTGACGACGCGCGAGTTGACGACGCGGCCCGCCTGATCGAGCGTGAGTTCGATGACCGCGCCGGTGGTGTCAACGACTCGACGGACGCTCTGGCCGGCGGCGTTGGTCGTGTCGCTGCCCTGACGCGTGAGCGTGTTGACGTTGCCGACGGAGCGTTGGCCGACGACCGTGCCCGCGGTGTCGAGCGTGCGCTCGACGATGTTGCCGGAGCGGTCAACGACGCGCTGCACGGTCTGGCCGAGCGTGTTGACGGTGGTGCTCAAAAGCCCTCCGGGCTGCGTCGCGTTGTTCAGGGTCTGGCCCACCGTGCCGACCGTCTTGTCCACGACGCCGCCGGGTTGCAGCGCCGTGTTGGCAACGCCGCCGACCGTGCCGACGGTGTTGTCAACCGACTGAAGGAGATGTTCGAGTATCTGCGGATTGCGGTCAACGGTCGTCAGCGTGCGGTCAATGATCGAGGCGACGTTGTCGAGCCTGACTTTGAGCAGCACCTCGGCGCGCACGCCCTTGATCGTCAGGTCAACGTCGTCAACGCTGGCGTCCGCGCCCGCCGTCAGTTGCAGGAGGTTCGCAAGCCGCGCGTCGAGCGAGACATGCGCGTGAAGATTCTTCACCTTCAAGGTTATCTCGTCCACCGAGAGGTTGGG
The DNA here is from genome assembly GCA_036263975.1 of Pyrinomonadaceae bacterium. GTDB lineage: Bacteria > Acidobacteriota > Blastocatellia > Pyrinomonadales > Pyrinomonadaceae > QHXN01. Next base: position 26,307 of record DATARW010000058.1, on the reverse strand, counting down.
CACGTCGAGCAAAACGTCCGGGTCTCCGCTGGCGGCCTCCTGCCGGCGGCGCGCGCTCGCCTCCTGCTGGCGCTGGATGTCCTCCTGCGAGAGCGGGCGGACGGGCGTGTTGGGCGCAGGCGTCGGGCGCGGCTGCTGCGTCGTCGGGCGCGGCGCGGTGGTCTGCCGCGTGGCTGTGGAACTTCCGTTGATCGAGGTGTTGGCGTCACCCTGATTGGTGGTGCTCGTGGTGGTTTGGGCACGGGCGCTCGCGCACAGGGCGAGCATCAGGACTACTCCGAGTTGAACAGGCTTCTTCATCGTTCCCTCCAGAAAGTTTTGATGAAAAACTTGAACGCTTGCGAGCGGGGCCGGGGGAGTTTTCGACGAAACTTCAGGGGGAGCTGTCGGGCGTCGGCGGCGGCGTCGCCGGTTGTGAGCCGTGGTGGGCGTCGAGCAGGCGCAGCACCGGCCCGAGGTTGGCGCGGAAGCGCACGTGGCCCCGCACGTTGTACAGCAGCACGTCAATGTCGGCGGCGCGCACGGCCACGCCGACTCTCAGGTTCAGCCCGCGTGCCGCAGAGTCGCCCGCCTCGACCGCCGTCTCGGCGTGGAAGTCCGGCTCGTTGATGTGGCGCTCGGCGATGTTGAGGTCGAAGTTTTCATCGGCGCTCGCGCCCGCCTGCTGCGCGGGCGGCTCGGCCCGGCGCGGACGCGGCGCGGCGGGCGTCTGAGCAGCGGCGAGCGCGGACGCGGCGACGAGTATGAGAAGTATGGCTAAGACGTTTGCGGCATGGACGGTTGTGCGTCTCACATGTCTCTCCCCGCGCGCGGATGCCCGCGTCGCGTCGTCGTCCTGACGTTCGTGTGGGATTTCGAGGGGGACGGTGCGGAGGAGCCGGCGGGCTGCACGCTCGCCTGCGACGCGGGACTCGCTTGCTGCGTGGGCGGCGAGTTGCTCTCTTGCCGCGCGGGCGGCGTGCTCGGCTGTGCGGGCGGTGTCGTCTGCTGCGGCTGCGAGTCGTCACTCGCGGGGGCTTCGCCGAGGGCTTCGGCGACGATGCGGTCAATCTCTGCGAAGACGCTCGTGATGCGGAGAGTGATGCCGACGTTGCGATAGGTCACGCCGGGCTGCACCTGCTCCGGTAGGTTCTCGCGCTCCGACTGCCAGACGGTCTCGCGCCGGGGACGGCCCGTGAACTCGACCTTCGGGTTCGGCACGCGCTCGAAGCGCAACTCCCGCGCCGTCACGCGCGCCGTGATCGAGAGGTCGGCCTGTGCGTCCGCCCCGCCCGGCTGCGGCTGTTGTTCGGCGCTCTGACCGGTGCGTTGGCGCGTCTGCGAAGTTGACGGCTGCGAAGTTGTCGTCTGCGGCGCGGTGCGCGTGTGCGACTGCGCCGCCGGAGTCTGGGCGTGAGCCGCCGACGCGAGCGTGGCCGCGAGCAGGACGGCGCAGGGCGCGTGCGCGGCAAAGACCTTCGGAAGCTTTTCTTTAATCATCGCAAACCAAACCACGACGCGGCAGGCCGCCGCCTCTTCGGAAACTATTTCGAGGGGAAAACTGAAAGGGGGTTTAATGAAGGCGCGTGTATGTTAGCAGATTTCGCGGAGACCGCAAGACTTTTACAAGGGTAGGGAGTCAGCGCGGGAGGCCGGGCACGGAACCGGCGAGCTTGAGGTCGGGCGGTGAGACGCAGTAGGCGACGACGCGGTTGCGGCCCATGTTCTTGGCGCGGTAGAGGGCTGTATCGGCCAGCTCGACCAGCTCGATGGGGTCGCGCGCGTCGTCCGGGTAGGAGGCGACGCCGATGCTGATCGTGATGCGCAAGGTCTCGCCCGTGTCCTGCGGCGAGCCGCGACGCACGGCGGCGAACATGTGCTCCTCGATGGTCGAGCGGACGCGCTCCGCCGCGACCAGACCCTGCGCGCAGTCGGCATTGAGCATGAAGGCCGCGAACTCTTCGCCGCCGAAGCGCGCGGCCACGTCGCCCGCGCGAAGGGCGTGCGTGACGAGCGAGCCGACCGCTTCGAGAGTCTGGCTGCCGACCAGATGGCCGTGCGTGTCGTTGACCACCTTGAAGTGATCTATGTCCATCATCAGGACGCAGAAGGGCCGCGCCTCGCGCTCGCTTCGCGCGGCCTCGCGGCGCAGTTCGGAGAAGAAAGATTTGCTCGTCAGGAGGCCCGTCAGCTCGTCGTGCGCGAGCAGTCGGTGAATCTGTCGCTGGTACTCGCGGTCTATGTCGTCGAGGAGGTCGAAGCGCAGGAGGTGTTCGCCGATGGTCAGCTTGTCGCCGTCCCGAAGGTATGCGTCGGCGACGGGCTGGCCGTTGAGGAGCGTGCCGTTGGTCGAGCCGAGGTCTGTGACGCGGTAGCGCGCCTCGCCCGTCGAGGGGTCGCGCTCGACGCGTATGCGCGCGTGCATACGCGAGGCGCGGGCGTCGTTGACGCGCACATCGGCTTCGAGCGCGCGGCCCAGCGTGACCTCTTCGCGTTCGAGCGGGATTTGCGCGGCCAGAAGCTCGCCGCGCAGGAAGACGAGCGCCGGGTGTCGCTCGCGCGTGTCGGCTCCGGCCCCCGGCGTGGCGGAGGCATTGAAAGTTTTGTCGCCCGGTTCGCGGCTCATCTCAGGGGCAAGGCGGAATTAAAGACGAGGCTTCGGACGAGGGGAGCACGCCTCCCCTCCAGGGCCGCATCTTAGCGTGCGGATGCGCGTGCCAGCAACGAAAAAATCGTGCGGCATCAGCTTTATCGCCCGACGCCGACGCGTCACCCTCTGGCCGAAGGTTGCGAGGCGCGCGCCCGCCGCCGTGGCTCCGCCGCGCGCGCCGCTTCCTTGTCGCGCCCGCGCCGACTCTCCTATAATCTAAGGCAACCGCCGAACGAGAAAGTTTGCGCCCGTCGAGCGCCGACACGCACAGAGGGATGTCGGCTCGAAGCGGCGTCGGCGGAATCGGCGACGAAGTTTCGAGGAGTGTAGAAATTGAAGGAAGAAGCGACGCTGGACTGCCCCTGGTCGAGGCAGCCTTTGACGGTCGAGCGCGTGTCGGCGGCCCGGCTGCCGACCGAGGTCGGCGAGTTCCACATCGCGGGCTATCGCTCGAAGACGAGCGGCGAGGAGTTCGTCGCGCTCTTCAAGGGCGAGATGAACCCGGAGCTGCCGACGCTCGCACGCATACACTCGCAGTGCCTGACGGGCGACGTGTTCGGCTCGACCAAGTGCGACTGCGGGCGGCAACTCCACCGCGCGATGGAGCTGATCGAGCAGGAGGGACGCGGCGCAATCGTCTATCAACTTCAAGAGGGGCGCGGCATCGGCATCATCAACAAGATTCGCGCCTACGCCTTGCAGGACGAGGGCGCAGACACCGTCGAAGCGAACGAGCAGCTCGGACTCGCGGTTGACCTGCGCGAGTATCGCCAGTGCGCCGAAGTCCTCTTCGACCTCGGGCTGTGCAAAGTTCGGATGATGTCGAACAACCCCTTGAAGCTGCGCGCGATGGAGGAGGCGGGACTGCGCATCGTCGAGCGCGTCGCCCTCGAAGTCGAGCCGGGCGAAGCCGCCGTGCACTACATGCGCACGAAGAAGGAGAAGCTCGGCCACCTGCTCAACCTCGTCGAGTAGCCGACCCCGCATTCAAACATTTCCGCACGACTTCGCGCGCGCGTTCACGGGCGAGTGGCTTGGCCGCTGAGGGCGCGCGCTTTTGCCCTCCTTCGGCCTTGCCCCGCACCGACAACTCCTCCGAAAAATTAAACGTGCGGAATTCATTTTTTCGGATATAATCTCGCGCGTCCGCCTGCCGCCGCGTATAAAACATTGAAAAGCTTCAACGGGACTCATCGCGGGCGCGCGGGTGCGCGGGCGGAACGGCAGTTGCCAAACTGATTTTCTTCATCATCCTACTTTTCGCGTCAGCCGCGCCGAGGCTGACGCGAAAAGTTTCCGTCACAGCTTTTCGCGTTCTTCAGGTCTGAGCAGAGGGTTAGTCAGTAGTCGCGAGGTGTCGCCCCCGGTTCTCCCGGCGCTTTCGTCAGCACCGCCCGCGCACCTTCCGACCGAGGCCAGGCTCTATCGGAGCCTCGGCCTCGTCAGCCATTCGCAAGCGGTCACTTTCATTCAGGGTCACAGCACACTTTGTTTTGCGCCCGCGCGCCGCGTTCGTCTCCGGGACTCGCGCGCGGGCCACCCAACTCAGTTTAGGAGGGAACGATGACCAGACCCACAACTTTAGAGAGGGGCGCGTCGGCAATTCTCTGCGCCCTTCTCCTTGCGCTCTTCTGCATGCCGGCGTCGGCGCAGACGGGCACGTCCTCCGTGCGCGGCACGGTCACTGATCCACAGGGCAACGTTGTGGCGGGCGCGACCGTCAACCTCGTCAACCCCGAAACGAACGTCACCCGCACCCAGACGACGAGCGAAGACGGCCACTTCGCTTTCGACCTCATACCCCCCGGCACCTACCGCGTCGAGGCCGAGGCCAAAGGCTTCAAGAAGGTGGTGGTGACCGGCGTCGAGGCGCTCATCGCCAAGCCGACCGACGCGAACGTCCAGCTCGCGGTCGGCAACGTCAACGAGACCGTCACGGTCTCGGCCACCAGCGCCGAGGCGCTCGTCAACACGCAGGACGCCTCGCTCGGCAACAACTTCGTCTCACAGCAGCTCACGCAGCTTCCGCTCGAAGCGCGCAACGTCGCTGCGCTGCTGACGCTCCAGCCCACCGCGACGCGCGAGGGCTACGTCGCCGGCGCGCACGCCGACCAGGCCAACGTCACGCTCGACGGCGTGGACATCAACGAGGCGCAGACCAGCCAGCTCGGCGGCGCGACGGGCGGCGGGGCCGGCTCGAACGCGTTGATTGACTCGACCCCCTCGCCCGACCGCAACACCGTAATTCGCCTGAACGCAGACGCCGTCCAGGAGTTCCGCGTCACCACCTCGAACCCCAACGCGAGCCAGGGTCGCTCCTCCGGCGCGCAGGTTTCGCTCGTCAGCAAGTCAGGCAGCAACACCTTCCACGGCTCGCTCTACGAGGCGCACCGCAACACCATCTTCACGGCCAACGACTTCTTCAACAACCGTTCAGGCGTCGCGCGCCCGAAGCTCATCCGCAACACCTACGGCGGCACGATCAGCGGCCCCATCGTCAAGGACAAGCTGTTCTTCTTCTACGGCTACGAGGGGCGGCGCGACGCCAGCCAGAAGACGGTCGTCGAGACCGTCCCGCTCGCCAGTCTGGGCCGCGGCGAGGTGCGCTACCGGAACACTTCGGGCGGCATCACGACGATCACCGCCGCGCAGCTCAACACCATCTTCCCCTCGCTCGGCGTTGACCCGGCGGCGGTCTCGACGCTCGCGGCGGCGGCGGCCAAGTACCCGGCCAACGACAACACGGTCGGCGACGGCCTGAACACCGGGGGCTTCCGCTTCAACGCCTCGACGCCGCTCAAGTACAACCAGCACTGGGCCAGCTTCGACTGGAACGTGACGAGCAAGCAGCAGCTCAAGTTCCGGCCCGTCCTCCAGGACGACGTGATCGGCGGCGGCGGCGACACGAACTTCCCGCAGGCGTTCCCCGACACCCCGCGCGAAGACCTCTGGTCGCACCCGTGGGGCATCGTCATCCAGCACACCTGGACGATCAGCAGCCGCTTCGTCAACGACTTTCACTACGGCCTGACGCGCGAGGCGTTCACGTCGCAGGGCGACTCTGCCGCCAACGCGATCTCCTTCCGCTTCGTCTTCTCGCCGCTCAACTTCGACCGCACCTTCAGCCGCGTCACTCCGACGCACAACATCACGGACGACTTCTCCTGGGTGACGGGCAGCCACACGGCGCAGTTCGGCACCAACATTCGCGTCATCCGCAACCGCGTGACGAGCTTCTCCAACGCCTTCGACTCGGCCATCACCAACCCCTCGTTCTACGCCCAGTCGGGCACGCCCATCTCGTCGGCCATCAACGCCGTCTCGCCCATCGGGTCGGGCTTCACCTCGGCGGTGCAGAACGCGGCGACCGCCGTCTTCGGTCGCTTCACGCAGTACAGCGCGCGCTTCACCTTCGACCATTCGGGGAAACTCCTGCCGTCGGGCACGCCGACGAATCGCGACTTCGCCACCGAATCCTACGACGGCTACGCGCAGGACTCCTGGAAGATCAAGTCTAACCTGACGCTCACCTACGGGCTGCGCTACACCTTGAGCCGCCCCATCTACGAGACGAACGGCTTCGAGGTCAAGCCGAACATCCCGCTCTCCGACTACTTCAACGCGCGCGTCGCCGCTGCGGGCGTCGGACAAAACTTCGACGTTCCGCTCACCTTCGACCTTTCGGGGCCGGCCAACGGGCGCTCGTCGCTCTACAAGTGGGACAAGAACAACTTCCAGCCGCGCATCGGCGTCGCCTGGTCGCCCAACTTCCACCACGGCCTGCTCGCCAAGCTCTTCGGCGCGGAGGGCACGTCCTCTTTGCGCGGCGGCTTCGCCATCCTGAACGACTACTACGGCGAGCAGCTCGCCGTCAGCTTCGACGCCAACAACCGCCTCGGCTTCCTGTCGAACACGACCATCTCGGCGGGAACCTTCAACACCAACACGCGGCCCGGCCCGCTCTTCACGGGCTTCGGCACGGACGTGCGCGGGCTGCCCGGCATCAACGTCCCCGCCGGCCTGAACTTCCCCCTGCAACAGCCGCAGGACGACTCCCGGCGCATCGAGCAGTCGTTCGACGAGAATCTGGTCGCGCCGATCCACTACAACTGGAGCGCCACCTTCGAGCGCAAGCTGCCGAAGGGACTCGTCCTACAGATGTCTTACGTCGGGCGCGCGGGCCGCAAGCTCCTCGTGACGCGCGACGTGATGGCGATCAACGACCTCTTCGACACGAAGTCGCTGACGGACTGGTACACCGCCGCCAGCATCCTCGAACAGATGCGCCACGCGGGCACGCCCATCTCGCAAGTCCCGGCCATCCCGTACTTCGAGAACATCTTCTCGCGCATCCCGCTCAACACTTTCGCGCGCGGGTTGCTCGGTTCGAGCCGCGCGGGACAGGCCACGAACTACACGCAGGCCGTCTACGGTGACGCCTTCATCTTCAACGGCAACGACTGGACGACGACGCAGGACGACATTGACAGCGTCGCGCACGGCCAGGGCCAGTCCAACTTCTTCTACAACTCGCAGTACGGCGCGCTCTCGACCTTCAGCTCGGTCGGCAACCTGAACTACCACGCCGGCACGATCTCCGTCCGCGAGCGTCTCGGCGAGGGCTTCCTCTTCGACTTCAACTACACTCTGTCGCACTCGCTCGACGACGCCTCCGGCCTCCAGACCAGCGGCGCGTTCGGCACGGCGTTCGTCCTCAATCCGATCCGGCAGCACGACAACTACGCCAGCTCGGACTTCGACGTGCGCCACAACATCAACATCAACGCCATCTGGCGGCTCCCCGTCGGGCGCGGCCACCTGCTCTTCAGAGACTCCAACAAGGTCGTCAACGGCGTGCTCGGCGGCTGGCAGCTTTCGGGCATCTTCCGCTGGAACTCCGGCCTGCCCATCTTCTCGCCCTACGACGACGCGCGCTGGGCGACCAACTGGAACGCGCAGTCGAGCGCCGTGCCCATCGGCCCCATCCAGACCTGCCCCGACCGCGGCGGGCTGACGGCCCCGAAGCTCTTCGGCTGCGACCCGACCACCGCTTACCGCGACTGGCGCAACGCCCAGCCCGGCGAGACCGGCGCACGCAACATCCTTCGACTGCCCGGCTACGTTGATCTCGACATGGGCCTCGCCAAGACCTTCAAGATGCCCTGGAGCGAGACCCAGACGTTCCAGGTTCGCTGGGACACCTTCAACGTCACCAACACGCAGCGGCTCGGCACCATTGATTCGAGCCGCACGGGCTTCGGCATCGTGCTCGACCCGCAGACGGCCTCGCCGCCGATCAACTGGTCGAACTTCACGAAGATTCAAGGCTCGCCGCGCGTGATGCAGTTCGGCTTCCGCTACGAGTTCTAAAACGGGCGGCCCTCGCCGAACACTGAACCCTTCTGGATGCGGGCCGGGGCTTCTACAGTCTCCGGCCCGCTTTTTTTGGCGCACGCGCCGCGCCGCCGCGGTGATAGAATTCCGCCCGACGCCGCAGCCGCCCGCGCGCCGGATGAGGGAGAGTCGCACATGAACAAAATGTCGAAGCCGCCCGACGCTCAATCCTTCGCCCGCCCGCTCGCGCCGCTCCTGTCGGCGGCGCTCATACTCGCCTGCGCGCTCGCCGTCGGCGCGGCGGCGCAGGGCGGCGGCCACATCCTCTGGGGCGACGTTAAAGTTGACGAGAGCAAGGCCGAGGGGCAGCCGCCGCTCTCCTTCGACATCGTCCTCTACACGGACAACGGCAACCAGATCGGGCGGCAGAGCGTCCCGAACAAAGGGCGCTACCGCTTCATGGATTTGGCGAACGGCAACTACGATCTCGTCGTCGAAGTCGAGGGAGCGGAGGTCGCGCGCATGCGCGTGCGCATCGTCGGGTCGGGGGCTATGAAGAGTGACTATCAGCAGGACATCGAGATGGAGTGGCGCGCGCGACCTTCGGGCGCGAAGGCGGGCAACGTCGCCGCCGCCGACTTCTACAAGCGCACGCCCGCCGCACAGAAACTCTACGACCGCGCCGAAGAAGCGTTGACGGCGAAAAGGTATCCCGATGCCGTCTCGTCGCTTCAACAGTTGGTCGGCGCGGACGCGCAGGACTACCAGGCATGGACTGAGCTGGGGACGGCCTACCTCCTCCAAAACAACGCCGCCGATTCCGAGAAATCTTATCTGCGCGCGATAGAAGTCAGGCCCGCCTTCGCGCTCGCCTACCTCGACCTCGCACGCCTCCGCATGGCCGAGAAGAACTACGACGGCGCAATGGAAGTCCTGTCCAAAGCCGTCGTGCTTCAGCCGCCCTCGGCGGACGCAAACCTCCTCCTCGGCGAGTCCTATCTCCAACTCAAGAAGGGGTCGAAGGCCGTCCCCTATCTCGAAGAGGCCGCGCGGCTCGGCAAGCCGGAAGCACGCCTCCGGCTCGCCACGCTTTACGACCACGCCGGGATGAAAGACCGCGCCGCCTCCGAGTACGAGCAGTTCCTCGCCGCGAAGCCCGACTACCCCGACCGCAAGAAGCTGGAGCAGTACATCAAGGAGAACAAGAAGCAGTAATGAGTGATGAGTGATGAGAAAAACCTTTACCTTCTTCTCATCGCTCATCACTCATCATTCATCACTCATCACTTTTTCTGCTAGACTTCCCGCACCGTGAGCGAGCGCATCTACCGCGACCCAGTCCACAACATCATCCGTCTTCGCACCGACACCGACGAAGGCCGTCTGATGGTGCGCCTCATTGACGCGTTCGAGTTCCAGCGCCTGCGCCGCATCAAGCAGCTCGGACTCGCGCTCTTCACCTATCAGGGCGCGGAGCACTCGCGCTTCGCGCACTCTCTGGGCGCGCTCCACCTGATGACGCGCGTGCTCGACCGCCTCTCGGAGAAGCACACGATTGCCCCGGAGGCGCGCGCCGCCGCCCGCGCCGCGGCCCTCCTGCACGACACCGGGCACGGCCCCTTCTCGCACGTCATGGAGAAGGTCTTGCACTTCCACCACGAAGAGTGGACGCGCCGCGTCGTCCTGAGCGAAGAGACGGAAGTCGGGCAGGTGCTCCGCACCTTCTCGACGGAGCTGCCGCGGCAGGTGGCCTCGATCATCGAGGGCACGTTCCAGCCGGCCTTCCTCGCGCAGCTCGTCTCGTCTCAGCTCGACGTTGATCGCATGGACTACCTCCTGCGCGACTCTTTGATGACCGGCGCGAAGTACGGCAACTTCGACCTCGAATGGATCATCAACGCCATCGAGGTTGACGAGCGCGCCGACCGCATTTACGTTTCGGCGCGCGGCCTCTACGCCGTCGAGGAGTATTTGCAGGCGCGCTACTACATGTTCCGGCAGGTCTACTTTCACCGCACGCTCCGCTCGGCGGAAGCCGTGCTGCGCTCGGCCCTGCGGCGCGCGCTCGAACTCATCGCGGCGGGCGGGCATGTCTGGTGCGCGCCCGGCACGGCCTTCGAGAAGGTCTTGCACGGCACGCCGCTCACGCTCACAGACCACATGGAACTCGACGACGCCGAGCTGACCTTCCACGTCAAGCAGTGGCAGCGCTCCGAGGACGCTACCTTGAGCGACCTCAGCCGCCGCTTCGTCGGTCGTCGCCTCTTCAAAGCCATAGACCTCGACATGCCGGAGGCCGCGCGCGCCGACTTTCTCGCCGCGGCCCGCTCAGTCGTTGAGCGCCGCGGCTTCGACCCCGCCTACTACTTCATCGAGGACGCGGCGGGCGACGTGCCTTACTACTCCTACTACACGGTCGAGGGCGTCGAGCCGAAGTCGCTCATCTACGTCGAGGACGGCTACGCGCACCCGCGCGTGCGCGAGATCAGCGAGGTCAGCGACGCCGTCCGCGGCCTGCGCGGCTATCGCCTCCACCGCGTCTGCTTCCCGCCCGAAGCCAAAGATGAGGTCTACGCCCTCTACCATCGCCACCCGAACGCCGGTGCGACGGTCAACTAACGCGTCAGCCCACATCGCCCGAATTTTCACGCTCTATTGCGGAGTTATTCAAGAATGATTCAGTACAAGAAGCCATTCAGCTTTCTTTCTTGATATGACTTGGAACCCATGCCTGCAAAGGCGAAAAGCTCGTTGTGCTACAATGCGAAAATCGAGCGGCTGTCATAAGCTTGGGAGGCGAAAATGGCGAAGAGGTTAGAAGGATTTGAAGGAAGTCAGGATTGAGCGCCCGCCGCGAGTCAAGCTGTCCGCCGAGGAGTCTTTGAAGCGGACGCAGGAGTTTGATAAGCGAAAGGAGAAGTTCGTTGCCGCTGTCAGAAAAGGCAAGGGTTGAGGTCTACCTTCCCGACTTACCCCGCGCCGCTTACCAGGATTTACCGAGCGCCCTGGAGCAAAAGTTCACTTACACCTTCGGCGGCTGCACAATCGTCCGCGGTCTCGACGGCAGTTACCTCTCGCAAGCGGGCGCGCAGATTCAAGACCGCATAACCTCATTTACACGGACACCCCATACGCTTTCGAGGAGAACTTCGAGACCATCTCGACCTACGCGGATAAACTCAGGGATGCCGCTTACGCGGCTTTAGAAGAAGATTCAGTCCTTATCGCGTTGGTTAAAGTTTACCACGCCGAGTAAAGGGCGAGGTCAGCCAGCGCGCCGACGACGAACGCCCCGCCGACAGCCGACCGCCCTCTGACCTACAGAAAGGATTACCGGGCATCAGAATGTCAGCCGTCATTAACCGGGAACGCCCTGACACGTTCGATGCCGTCAGCTTGATTGCAGAGCTGGAAGCCTTTCTTGAACCACTCTATCCTCCCGAAAGTCGTCATGGGTTTAGTGTGGACAAGCTGCTTGCCGAGGACGTGGCGTTTTTCCTGCTTCGCACAGACGAGATGCCCGCGGGTTGTGGCGGCATCAAGTTAGTGGGCGACGAGTATGGCGAGATCAAGCGGATGTACGTGCGCCCGCAATTTCGTGGATTGGGGTTCGCGAAGTTGCTGCTCGAACATCTGGCGGACTATGCTCGTTCTCAGAACATCAGCTTGCTGCGCCTGGAAACCGGGATTCACCAGCGAGAAGCAATCGGGCTTTACGAGCGGCAGGGCTTTTACCGTATTCCCCCGTTCGGTTCCTACACCGACGACCCGCTCAGTCTGTGCTACGAGAAGCGGCTCACTTGATGACCGCGCAAGGCAACGAGAGCCGTGCCGGTGCCTGAAGCTGTCGGTTGCGAAAAGCATTCGAGGCCATGAAAGTGTCACACGGAAAAGCTGCAATCGTTCTGCTCCTCCTCTGTCTTGCGTGGGCTGGCGCGTCTGGAAGGTGCGTCGTCGCGCAAACGCCCGTCGCTAAAGTCGGCATCGCCCTGCACACGAGTGGACGCCGCGCCGTCGTCGTCCGTGAGCGCGGGCGCTCGCACGTGCTCGACATTTGGAAGCACGTGGAGGCCGCGCGGGTCGAGGACGCGCGCGAGATTTTCCTGACGCGAAAAGGCGACTTCGTTTACCTGTTACTTCAGGTGTGCGGCCCGTCGAAGCCGAAGCCGGACGATCACGAGTGCGGCGCTGGGGATGAGTGCGACCTCATCTGGCTCAGGCTCGACCCGTCGTGGCGCGAGCGCGAAGCGAAGTCCGTGCGCTACGACTCTTGCTGGTCGCCGATAGTGTCCTACGGCGACCTGAAGGTCAGCGGTCGGACGGCGCAGATCGAGTATGACGACCTGCGCGACAACACGCAGCACGAACTCACTTACGACGCCGACAAGCCGGAGGAAGGTCTGACGGATAAGGCGCATCCCTTGCCGAAAGATAACCCTTGAACGAAGGCGAAAGAGAGGCCGTGAGTGCTGTAAGTTCAGAGGGAGAGAAGCATGAGAAAGACTGAGAGGGCGTTCAACGGAAATTCCGGGCGGGCGTCCGCGGCGCTCGCGCTGCTGTTGCTGCTCGTCGCGCCGCTCAGCGCGCAGGAAGGGAAGCGGCGCGGCGTCACGCCGGAAGACTACTTCGCGTTCGAGTTTCTGAGCGACCCGCGCCTATCGCCCGACGGCAAGAGCGTTGCCTACGTCGTGACGACGGTTGACCAGAGGCAGAACCGGCGACAATCGCAAATCTGGCTCGCCGCGACCGACGGCAGCCGACCGCCCCGGCAACTCACGACCAGCCCGCAGTCCGCTTCATCACCGCGCTGGTCTCCCGACGGTCGCGCGCTCGCCTTCCTTTCCGCGCGCCCCACGGCTGACGGCGGCCCTTCGACACAACCAGCCGCACAGCAGAACACGCCGCAGGGCACGCCGACGCCGACGCATGCCTCCACACCCCTGCCTGGCGCGACCGTGCCGCAGGCGACCCCGCCGCCGGCCCAGACGAGCACACCCGCCGCGAACGTCACGGCGACAACCCCCGGCGTGCCGAGCGCCCTGCAAACGACTACAGCGGGCGCGGGCGAGCCGCCGCCACCGCGCGCGCAGGTCTGGCTGCTCTCGCTCGACGGCGGCGAGGCGCGGCGCTTGACGAATTTCCGCAACGGCGTCGGCAACTTCGACTGGTCGCCCGACGGCAGGCGACTCGTGTTGACGAGCCGCACGGGGCCGAGCGACGCCCGCCCGCCTTCGAGCGACGTGCGCCACTACAAGCATCCCTCTTACAAGTTCAACGACACCGGTTGGTTCGACGACAAGCGCGGCCACCTGTTCGTCGTTGACGTTTCGAGCGGTGCGGCGAAGCAGATTACCTTCGGCGAAGATTGGAACGACACAGACCCGCAGTGGTCGCCCGACTCTTCGACCATCGCCTTCGTCTCCGACCGGACGCACCACGCCTTCGACGAGAGCCGCAACACGGACGTTTTCATCATAGACTCCGAAGGCGGCCCCACCCGAAAAATCTCCGACCACGATGAGGAAGACTACAGCCCGCGCTGGTCGCCCGACGGCAAACAGATCGCCTTCCTCGGTCGTCTCCACGAAACCGACCACCCGAAAATATTTCTCGCTTCGTCTTCGGGCGGCGCACCGTCGCGCAACCTCTCGCCCGCGCTCGATCTCATCCCGTCGAACCTCGTGTGGGCCGACGAGGGCCGCGCCCTCTACTTCGAGACCGGCGTGCGCGGCGAGCAGCACCTCTTCCGCGTGGACGCGAAGGACGGAAAATTAACGCAGGTGACCAGGGGAGCGCGCGCCGTCCGCTCCGTTGACATTGCCGACCGCGCGCGTCGAATGGTCTACGCCGCGAACGACTTCACACACCTCGACAATCTCTACACCGCAAACCTCGACGGCGCGGGCGAGCGGAAACTTACGAGCCTCAACGCACGCTTGTGGTCGCAGCTTCTGCTCGCCGACGTTGAGCGCCTGACCTACAAGGGCGCGGACGGCTGGGACGTTGACGGCTTCATGGTCAAGCCCGTCGGCTGGCAGGAGGGCAGGAAGTACCCGATGATTTTGAGCGTCCACGGTGGCCCCGCCGGCCAGTACGGCGTTGACTGGTTCCAGGAGTTCCAGGTCTATGCCGCGCGCGGCTGGGCCGTCTTCTACTGCAACCCGCGCGGCTCCACGGGCTACGGGCAGAAGTTCGAGCGCGGCATCGAGGGCCAGTGGGGCGGCAACGACTACACGGACATCATGAACGGCGTCGAGGCCGCGCTCGCAAAGTACCCCTGGGTTGACCGCGAGCGTTTGGGCGTCACGGGCGGCTCTTACGGCGGCTACATGACCAACTGGATCGTCGGCCACACCGACATCTTCAAGGCCGCCGTCACACTCCGCAGCATCTCCGACTTCATCAGCGACGAGGGCACGCGCGACGGCGCATACGGCCACAGGGAAGACTTCGGCGGCTATCTCTTCGACAAGTTCGACACCTACTGGGATCGCTCCCCCTTGAAGTACGCGCGAAACGTCAAGACGCCGACCCTCATCCTGCACTCGGACAACGACTACCGCGTGCCCCTGGAACAGGGAGAGCAGTGGTTCCGCGCGCTCCAACATTTCGGCGTGCCGTCCGAACTCGTCATCTTTCCGCGCGAGAACCACAACCTCACGCGCACGGGCGAGCCGAAACATTTGGTCGAGAGCCTCAACTGGCAGCTCTACTGGTTTGAACGTTACCTCGACGGCAACGAGTCGGCGGTTCCGCCCGACGCGAGGTGAGACGAGGAAGTGAAGAGTGAAGAGTGATGAGTGATGAGTAAAGGCAAGCGGTCTTTACTCATCACTCATCACTCTTCACTCTTCACACGTCATGGATGTCTTTCAAGTTACCGAAGCTTTATGCGATCACAGACCGGCGACTGTCCGGCTTGTCGCACGCCGAGCAAGTCGCCCGGTTGTGCGAAGGCGGCGCGCGACTAGTGCAGTTGCGCGAGAAGCATCTGTCGCCGCGTGAGTTCTACCGCGAAGCGGAGGCGGCTTTGAGGGCGGCGCGCGCGTGCGGCACGAAGTTGATTATCAACGACCGCGCAGACATCGCGCAGGCGCTCGGCGCGGACGGCGTGCATCTCGGACAGGACGACGTGCCGCCGGAGGCCGCACGCTCTCTGCTCGGCACGAAGGCCGTCATCGGTTTCTCCACACACGGCCTGGAGCAGGCCGTCGCGGCTGCGCGGCTGCCGGTTGACTACGTTGCTATCGGCCCGGTCTTCGCCACGTCGTCGAAGGAGAACCCAGACCCTTGCGTCGGACTCGAAGGCGTCTGGCGCGTGCGCGAGGCCGTCGGTCTCCTGCCGCTCGTCGCCATCGGCGGTATCACGCCGCAGAACGCGCGCTCTGTGCTCGACGCCGGGGCCGACTCGGTCGCCGTCATCGGCGCACTTCTCGCCCTCGCCGACCCCGCCGAAATCGCCCGCCTGACGAAAGACTTTCTCGCCCGTCTGTGAGCCGAAGCCAAAGGCTCAAAACAGGTTAACTGTTAAAATGCTGGCAGTTAAAAGTTTTAACTTGCTTTTCCTATGTTGTTCCTACACAATGGGACGGGTCGCCGGGGCAGTGCCCGTCCCGGCCTTCCGCAGCAGCACCTGACTTCAGGAAGTCCGCCTCGCTTCATCTTTCATCCGCCCGGAGCGCACCGAGCATCGCATGAGATATTTTGATTTGCCGCCCGTCATCGAGCAGATGCTGAAGGTCTCTGAGGACATCAGCGACCTCAACTTCTCCGTCGGCCAGTCGCCGCAGATTGAGATCAACGGTCGGCTGAAGCCCGTCCAGCCGCTCGGTCTGGAGAAGCTCACGCCCTACCAGACTGAGATCGTCGCGATGACGCTGATGTACGGGAACCCTGACGCGGCCTACAGGCTCGCGCACACAGGCTCGACCGACCTCAGCTACTCGCTCCCCTCGTGCACGCGCTTCCGCGTCAACATCTTCCAGCAGCGCGGAACCTACTCGATTGTGATGCGCGTCATCCCGACCGCGATTCCGACGCTCGAAGCACTGAATCTGCCGCAGCAGCTCGCCGACATCGCGGAATTGCGCAACGGCCTCGTGCTCGTCACAGGCCCCACCGGCTCCGGCAAGTCAACGACGCTCGCCGCCGTCATAGACCTCATCAACCAGCAGCAGCACTACCACATCGTCACCATCGAAGACCCCATCGAGTTCCTGCACGCGCACAAGAATTCGACCATCAACCAGCGCGAGGTCGGCTCCGACGCGAAAGACTTCCCGTCGGCGTTGCGCGCGGCGCTGCGCCAGGCACCGAAGGTCATCCTCATCGGCGAGATGCGCGACTACGAGACGACGGAGATCGCGCTCGAAGCGGCGGAGACCGGACACCTCGTCCTCTCGACTCTGCACACGATTGACGCGTCGAAAACCATTGACCGCATCATCGGCCTCTACCCGAAGAACGAGGAGCAGGTGATCCGCACGCGCCTGGCGCAAACGTTCCGCTTCATCGTCTCGCAGCGCCTGATTCCGCGCGCCGACGGGCGGGGCCGCGTCGCCGCCGTCGAAATCCTCAAGTCCACGCCGCGCACTCGCGAGTACATCAACGCGGGCGAGTCCGAGGGCAAGTCCCTGCTCGACGCCATGCGCGCCGGCAAGTTCGACGGCATGCAGGACTTCGACTCGGTCATCAAGGAGATGATCGAGGGCGAGACTATCACGCTCGACGACGGCCTCTCGTTCGCCAGCAACCCGAACAACCTCCTGCTTGCGCTCAAGGGCATGTCGCTCACGGACGAGTTCCTCACGCCCGAAGGACAAGCGGGCGCGGGCGTCTCGAAGCGTCCCGCCCCGGCGCGCAGCTACACGAACGCCCGCCCGCGTCCGGCTGCCGACTCATCCATGCTCGACATGATTGAATAAGAGTTGTTGGGCGTTGGGTGTTGGGTTCCCGAAGAACTATCCCGACACGTAACGCCCGGCACACATGACCCAGCACCCAAAACCCTATGATCGTCACCTGCCCGAACTGCACGACGCGCCTGCAACTCGACAAGGCCAAAATCCCCGCGCGCCAGTTCAGCGTGCGCTGCCCGAAGTGCCAGCAGATCATCAGCGCGCAGCCGCCGAGCGCCTCGCCGCAGCGCGACGCGCTCGCCGCCGTGGAAGGGCTACCGGCCTCAAACCGCGTGCAGCAGGAGGTGAACACCGCGCACGTCACGCCCGTCTTGCAGGAAGACGGGGCGGCTAAGGCGTCGCAGCCCGCGCCTGCGGCAGGCGAAGCCGAAGTGCTGCGACTGCTCGCTTCGCTCCTGCGGGGCGAGGGCGTCGAGGGCGCTGGCTCGAAGGGGGCCGGGCGTCGCCCTGCATGGGAGCGCCGTCGCGTGCTCGTGTGTGCAGGCTCTGCTTACGCCGAGGAGATCGTACACACTCTGGCCGGCGACGGCTACGAAGTGTTCGCCGCCGCTAACGTGGCGCAGGCGATGGGGCGCATGCGCGAGGGGGGCGTGGACGTAGTGGCGCTCGACCCGGAGTTCAATCTGGCGGGGCAGGGCGCGGCCACGATCAGCCGCGAGATGGCCTCGCTGCGCATGACGGAGCGGCGGCGCGTCGTCTTCGTGATGCTCTCAGAGCAGGCGCGAACGGGCGACGCGCACGCGGCCTTCCTCGCGGGCGTGAACCTCGTCGTCAACCTGTCCGAGGTCGCCGCGCTGCCGCGCGTGCTCGAAAAGAACGTGCGAGACCTCAACGAGCTTTACCGCGACTTCAACAAAGCGCTCAAACTATCGGAACTCTAGCGGCCCGCACAGGCGCTCGAAAGTTTTGGCCGACGCACGCCACTACTCGCGTCGGCCTTTTTCGTTCCTCCGTCTCCGGCGAAGAACTGTGCGCCCCACGCCGCAATCTGCTAAGCTTACACGTCCCGCGGCCAGTGGTTAGCTCAGACGCGCCCACGCGAAAATGTTTGGACGGCTTAGCGAGGGGAGCAGCCCGCTTCGCATGGTCTTCGTCAAGGGGAGATGGTTTCGCCGAACGGACATCGCCGACAGAACGACGCGCACGAACACGGCAGCCATGCGGAGGGCAGCCGTCGCCGCCTGCTCGCCGTGCTCCTGTTGACCGCCGCCTACATGGTCGCCGAGGTCTTGGGCGGCTGGATGACCGGGAGCTTGGCGCTGCTGGCCGACGCCGGCCACATGCTCGCGGACGTGGCGGCGCTCACGCTGGCGCTCCTGGCCGCGTGGTTCGGCGCGCGACCGGCCACGTCGTACAAGACCTTCGGCTACTATCGCCTTGAAATCCTCGCCGCGTTCGCCAACGGCGTCGTGCTCGTGCTGGTCTCGCTGCGGATTCTCTACGAGGCTTACAGCCGCTGGGCCGCGCCGCCGAAGATCGGGCGCGGCGGTCTGATGGTGGCGGTCGCCGTGGGCGGTCTCCTGACGAACCTCGCGTGCGCGTGGCTTTTGCACGGCGAGCACACGAAGGACTTGAACGTGCGCGGGGCTTGGCTGCACGTCATCGCCGACGCGCTCGGCTCGGTGGGCGCAATTGCGGCGGGCGCGCTCATCGTCGCCTTCGGCTGGTACCGGGCCGACCCGTTCTTCAGCGCGCTGATCTCGCTGCTCATCGTCTGGAGTTCGTGGAACCTGATCCGCGAGGCGACGAACGTTCTGCTGGAAGGCACGCCCGCGCACATCAACCTCGCGGCGGTCGAGGGCGTGATACTTGAGACCGGAGGGGTCGAGGACGTGCACGACCTCCACGTCTGGACGATCACTTCGGGGCGCGAAGCCCTCTCGGCGCACGTCATACACGCGCACGGCGTCTCGCAGCCTGAACTCCTGCGCGCGCTGCGCGCCAAGCTGCACGAGCAGTTCGGCGTTGACCACCTGACGATCCAGATGGAGACCGGCGACTTCGAGGACGAGACGTTCCACTTCTGCACTTCGGGCACGGCCTGCTTCCGCTCGTCGAAAGAATGAAAAGCTGTCAGCACTCAGCGATCATCTCTCAGCTTCGACTTCTCCGGAGGTCGGGCGGTGAAATGAAAGCTGTCGCTTGGGCGACACGAAAAGCTGATAGCTGAGTGCTGACTGCTGACCGCTCTTATGGAAATCAGCCTTCTCATCGTCCTCGACCTGCGCGAGCAGGCGGCCTTGCAGGCGGCGCTGATGACGCACGGCGCGCCGGACGCGCTCGTGACGCTGGCGCTCACGGGCGCGTGTCGCATCCAGACGCTCGACGAGGCCCGACAGCTCCGCCGCTGGCTCGCCGAGACGCGCGCTTCGGGCAAGACCGACTTCGCCTCGCTCAACGTCATCGAGCGCGAGCTGGTGCGCTTCGGCGTCTGATCGCCCGACTTCCTGTTTTTATGTCCAAGGTCGAATTAGGTTACGGTCAAGGCTCGCTGGCTTTCGAGTTTGAGGGCGGGCGCTTCGAGGTGCTCGAAGCCGCGGCTGGCGAAGAGCGACCGCTGACGGACGCCGAGGTCGGCGCGGCGATTGACGCGCCCTTCGACTCGCAGCCGCTCGAAGAGATCGTCAGCCCCGGCGAGAGCGCGCTGCTGGTGGTCTCGGACGCGTCGCGCGCGACGGGCAGCGCGCAGGTGGTCAACCTGCTCGTCCGCCGCCTGATTCAACTCGGCGTCGCGCCGCACGACCTGCGCGTCATCTTCGCCACAGGGATTCACCGCAAGGTGACGCGCGAGGAGAAGTCGGAGCTTCTGACGCCGTTCATCGCACAGCGCGTCCGCGCGCTCGACCACGACGCCGCGGACGAGTCGCGCCACATCTCACTCGGCGTGACGGAGCGCGGCACGCCGGTCGAACTCAATCGCGCTCTCTTCGATTACTCGCACGTCATCCTGACGGGCGCGGTCGGCTTCCACTACTTCGCGGGCTTCACGGGCGGGCGCAAGAGCGTCTGCCCCGGACTCGCCTCCCGGCGCACAATTGAGGCGACGCACCTACAGGCGCTCGACTTTGAACGGGGCGGGCGGCGCGCGGGCGTCGGCACGGGACGCCTCGACGGTAACGCCGTGCACGAGGAGTGCGAGCGCGTTGCGGCGGAGGCCGCGCCGACTTTCCTCGTCAACACCGTGACGGACGAGCACGGGCGCATCGTGCGCCTCTACGCGGGCGACTGGCGCGCGGCGCACAGGCTCGCGTGCGCCGAGTACGCCGACTCACACACGATAAAAATCTCCGAGAAGCGCGCGGTCGTCGTCGCGTCGGCGGGCGGAGCGCCGCACGACATCAACCTCATACAGGCACACAAGGCTCTGGAGATGGCCTCATACGCCTGCGCCGAAGGCGGCCACATCGTCCTCGTCGCGGAATGCGCCGACGGTCTCGGTCGCGCGGACTTCCTCAAGTGGTTCGACGCGGCAGACTCGCGCGCGTTGGACGCGCGCCTGCGCCAGTCTTACGAGGTCAGCGGCCAGACGGCCTGGACTTTGCTCTCGAAGGCCGAGCGCTTCCGCGTCCAACTCGTCTCGACGCTGCCCGACGAGGACGTGCGACGGATGCGCCTGCGCCCGGCGCGCACAATCGAGGAGGCGCTCGCGCAGGTCGAACCGGAGGCGAGCGGCTACGTCATGCCGCGCGGTGCGGCTTTCATGCCGGTGGTCGCGGGTTGAAGAAGCAGCCGCGACAGCTTCGTCGCCGTCAATCAGCTTCGTCATCGCGGATCGGCTTCGTCGCCGTGAATCGGCTTCGTCGTCGTGAATCGGCGGCGCGGCTTGTCGTATACTCGCTGGCGCGCGGGCGCGGGTCGCGGCGCGTTCTCGGAATTGAAACCGGAGGAGAGCAGGTGAGAACGAAACTTTTTGTGGCGACGTTTCTGGCGGTTGCGTCGTGCGCGGGCGTCGCGCGTGCACAGCAACCGGCGCAGGCGCAGCAGCAGCAGACGGCGGCGACGACGAGCGACGTGCGACCGAGCGAGCAGCGCGTGCCTCTGGCTCAGGTCGCGGTCGCTTACGACGTGGCGGGGCACGAGGCTTTGGACGGACGGCTGCGGACGCAGACGCTCGCGGGCAGCACCGACGCGCCCGCACGCGACGCGCGCCTCGTCGTGGAGAGTCGAAGCCCCGTCTTCTACAACTACGTCGCAGGCTGGGCGACCTTCTACGGCGAGGACGGCGTGCGTTGCGGCGAAGGTCTCTGGAAGCTCGAAGCCCTCGCGCCCTCAGAGCAGGTCGAGGTGGATACGCCGGGCCTGCGCCTGACCTGCACACCGGCGACGTGGCGCATCGTGGCGACGACGCTGCTGACGCGCACCGGCGACGTTGCCAAGCCGGGCGAGCAGGCCGCGCCGCCTCCCGCAGAGACCGGCGACAAACCTGCCAGCACCGCCGCCCCGGCAACAGCGCCCAACGCGACAGGGACGAACGGCGCGGCAAACATCGCCCCGCTCGAAATCAACGTCAACGGCAAGACCATCCCCATCCAGCTCGGCAACCCGCTCGAAATACAGGTCGGCAAAGAGCGCGTCCGCATCGTCGTCCGGACGGCACCGTAAGGAAGGCGAAAGTAAAAAGGCAAAAGGCAAAAGAGGTTTTAGGTGTTGGGTGATAGGTGCTGGCGAATTGAATCTCACCAGCCCCCGGCCCCAAACCCTCTCACCCTCTTTTGCCTTTTGCCTTTTTACTTTCGCCTTATTTGGGCTTGACCTTTGCGGCAGCGCGGGACGAAACTTAGGCCGAACAAGCCCGACCGCAACGAGTCGAAAAGGGAGGTGATTGAGATGGCGGACGAGAAGACGCATAACGAATGCGCGCGCGCGACGTGTAGCTGCCCCGCGGCGAAGGACAGCAAGTATTGCAGCGAGGAATGTGAGAACGCGGCCAAGGTTCACATGATGGAGATCGGCTGCACCTGTCATCACCCGGACTGCAAGTAGACCATGCCAAGCGCCCGGAGACAGCAGCCCAACCACCACTGAAGATGAAGGCGGAAGGATGAAGGATGAAGTTAAAGCCGACTTCCATTCATCCTTCATCCTTCCGCCTTCCTGTGTGCCCTGCTTGACTGTCGCGCTGCCGCCTCTCACGTCATCATCACTCACCCGCGGCCCGTGCGTTCCCGCCGCGTTCCCTTAAAACAGCGGCAACCTCCGCCCTGAGAGGGGGCACGACCTTTCACCTGACGTTGAAAGAGTCGGCGAGCGTCAACCGGCAGTAAGCTAAAAGGCGAAAGGCAAAAGAGAGAGGCAGCACGCCTATTTCCCTCTTTTGCCTTTCGCCTTTTGGCGACGATGCGGCTGTTCTGACGTGCATCGTTATCCCGCCGCACCCGTCCGTCACGGCGGCAGTCCGCTTCGTCACACTCCGCTTCACAGCGCACGCGGCGCGGGCTTATATTCTCGCGCTGCCGTGCCGGACGCCCGCACTCGGCGCGGTTCTCTAAACAGACATTCCCCGCGCCGAGTTCCGGACGCCACGTGAGGCCGCCCGGCGTGCGTCCGTGCCGGAGGCAGGAACGTCCCGCGACAATGACCGAGGTGAAGGATTTCGACGCCAGTATTTTCCCCGCGCGGGCGGAGGAAGGTGTGCGCTTCTGGCGGCGACGCTGGGCGCGTTGGGCCATCACCTTCGGCGTCTGGACGGTGCTGGCCTTCTTCTTCACGGGCCAGCTCTACTACACCTACCGCCTGAGCGAGAGGCCGATCACCTGGCGCGAGGCGGCCTCGACGCAGTTCCTCTATCCGTACCTCTGGGCCGTCGGCACGTTGATCGTCCTGGGATGCGCGGATCGCTTCCCCGTGGAGGGCCGCCTGTGGCGTCGCAATCTCGCGCTCCATCTTCTGTTCGCCACGCTCTTCGTCGTCGCCGTCTCCGGCGCGTTCCAGATCAGCTATCACTTCCTCTTCGTCAACAGTCCCGGCAAGCCTTACCACCCGATGGCGACGCTCCAATGGATCGTCTATAACTCCTCGGAGAACTACGGCATCTACGGCCTGATACTTCTGTTCAATCAGGTGTTGCGCTACTACCGGCGGCTGCGTGAGGGAGAACTGCGCGCCTCGCAGCTCGAAACGCAGCTCACGCAGGCGCAACTGCAAGCTCTGAAGATGCAGTTGCAGCCGCACTTCCTCTTCAACACGCTCCACTCCATCTCCGCGCTCGTCCACCGCGACCCCGAAACGGCAGACCACATGATCGCGCGTCTCGGAGACTTTCTCCGGCTCACGCTCGAAAACTCCGGCGCGCAGGAGGTCTCCCTGCGAAAGGAGCTTGAGTTCCTGAAGTGCTACCTCGACATCGAGCGCGTCCGCTTTCAAGACCGACTCACCACGCGCCTCGACATCGAGCCGCGCGCGCTCGACACGCCCGTCCCCAACCTCATCCTCCAGCCCGTCGTCGAGAACGCCATCCGCCACGGCGTCGCACAGCGCGCCACGCCCGGCCACGTGGAAATTTCTGCGAAACGGTCGAACGGCTTGCTGCGTATACAGGTGAGGGACAACGGGCCGGGGCTTTCGGCCATCACAAAGACGAACGGCAAATTCAGGGAGGGACTGGGGCTTTCAAACACGCGGGCGCGGCTCGCGCAGCTTTACGGCGCAGCGCACCGCTTCGAGTTGTCGAACGCTCCGGGCGGCGGGCTGGTCGTGACGCTCGAAATCCCGGCTGTGAAGGACGCGACCCCCTGAAATTCCGAACCCCCGCCGCCGTCCGCCGTCAACGCACGAAAAAAACTGAAACCCGAAGCCGTTTTTTGTCACAAACACCTTCGGCGCGGTGTTTTCTTTTTGGTAAATGGTGAATGGTAAATCGTAAATAGTCGTTGGGCCGTTGTCCGAGTCGGATGGTTACGCTCAGCTTGACGACGCTCAACCGCCATTTACCATTCACCATTAACGATTCACAGCCCTTATGACGGACGCCGCCGCTCAAGCGCCCATACGCGTGCTGGTCGTTGACGACGAGCCGCTGGCGCGCGAGAAGATTCGCGGGATGGCCGCCCACGACCCCGACATCCGCGTCGTCGGCGAGTGCTCGAACGGCGCGGAGGCCGTCGAGGCCATCCAGAGCATGCGCCCCGACCTCGTCCTGCTCGACGTGCAGATGCCGGAGGTCGGCGGCTTCGCCGTGCTCGAAGCCTTGAAGGACGAATGGCTCCCGCCCATCATCTTCATCACCGCCTACGACCACTACGCCGTGCGCGCCTTCGAGGTGCACGCGCTCGATTACCTTCTGAAGCCCTTCGACCGCGAGCGCTTCCAGACGGCAATCGAGCGCGCCAAGCGGCAGATCAGGCGCGACAACGGCTCGCCCCTCGACGCGCGCATCCTCCAACTGCTCGAACAGATCAGCGAGCAGCCGCGCTACAGCGAGCGCCTAGTCGTCAAGAACGGGGGGCGCGTCTTCTTCCTCAACACGGACGAGATAGACTGGATCGAGGCCGAGGGCAACTACGTCTCCATCCACGCGGGCAAGAAGTCTTACCTCCTGCGCGAGACCATCAGCGGCCTTGAGTCGCAGCTCGACCCGAAGGGGTTCGTCCGCATCCACCGCTCGGCCATCGTCCGCCTCAACTGCGTCAAGGAACTCCAGCCCTGGTCGCACGGCGAGTATCACGTCATCCTTCAGGATGGCACGCGGCTCACGCTCTCGCGCAGCTACCGGGAGAAGTTGCAGGCCGCGCTCGGCAACAGCTTGTAAACGAGCCGTAAAACGCAGCGGCCCGACCCTGCGGGCGAGGCCGTTTCATCACGGAACCCGTCCACTTCATCACAAAAGCCTTCTGCCCCCCGCGGGCGCTTCTTACAATCCACGCGTCATCGGTCGCCGGCATAGCCGCCCGCCTGCGCGCGCTTCGGGCGAGGGTCGGAAGAGAGATCGGCCCGTCGCTGTTTGGGCGGGAGAAGGCGGGGCCGACGCGCCGCGAGACATCCCTCGATAAGGAGTTTGACGAACATGCTGGAACAGAGAAGCGGTTACGCATTCGAGTCGGAGGAGGCCGCGTCCGACCGGGGCGCGTCCATCAAGCTCAAGACGCTGAAGGAGCTGACGCTCGCGCTCTTGCAGGAGGTCGAGTCCTTCAACGGCGGCGACGCGTTCGACGGCGGGCCGGGCATTGACTTCGCCGAAGAGGTGCGACGCTTCGAGACCGACCTCATCCGCTGGGCCTTGTTGCACACGGGCGGCCACCAGCGCCGCGCCGCGCACATGCTCAAGCTCAAGGTGACTACCCTCAACGCGAAGATCAAGCGCTACGGCATAAGACCGCACGCGCCGCGCGCTGCGGGCGTGTTAGACCTCTACTCGAAAGACCAGGCGGCGTGAGCCTCGGCGTCAGCCGCGAGTAAGTGTTAACGGAGCCGCGAGCGGGCCACGCTAACCCGGAAGTCTGCAACGCTGAACGCTGAACTGAAGACAACGGCCTTTCAGTTCAGCGTTCAGCGTTGCGGACTTCTGAGTTTCCCTATGCCCGCTCGCTCCGCCGCTCGCCGTTCCGTCGTTCTCCTTTGCCTTTCCGCTGCGATTCACGTATAGACACTCGGATGAAGGCGCGCATAGTCTTTCTCCTGCTCTGCTGCATCTGGGGTTCCACGTGGCTGTTCATCAAGCTGGGGTTGAGAGACCTGCCGCCGGTGAGCTTCGCTGCCGTCCGCTTCGTCCTCGCTTCGGCCATCCTGTTCGCCATCGTCGCCGCGCGGCGCGTGCCTTTGCCGCGCACTGCTCGCGAGTGGAGGCTCATTGCGGTGACGGGCGTGCTGGCCTTCACGTTCAACTACGGGCTTCTGTTCTGGGGCGAGCAGCACATCTCTTCGGGGCTGGCGGCGCTGTTGCAGGCGACGATCCCTGTGTTCGGGATGCTGTTCGCGCACGCGTACCTGCCGGGCGAGCGTCTGACGGCGGCGAGGATGGCGGGCGCGCTTCTGGGCGTGGCGGGCGTCGGTCTCATCTTCTCGAACCAGATGCAGGCGGGCGGCGCGATGGCCGCGTGGGGGAGCGCGGCGATTGTCGCGGGCGCGGTGTGCGTGGCCTACGCGAACGTTTTGGTGAAGGCGCGCGGCGGCGCGTTCGACCCGGCGGCGCTGGCCGCGGGGCAGATGCTCTGCGGGCTTGTGCCGCTGCTCGGCTTCGGCCTCTGGTTCGAGGGCAACCCCTTCAAGTTCCGTTGGACGGCGCTGGCCGTCGCGTCGCTTTTGTACCTGACGCTGGTCGGGTCGGTCGCGGCCTTCATGCTCTACTACTGGCTGGTGAGGAAGATTGACGTGACGAAGACGATGCTCATCCCTCTGGTGACGCCGCTGGCGGCGGTCGTGCTCGGCATGTTCGTGCTCGGCGAAAGCCTGTCGTGGCGGACGCTGGCGGGTGGCGCGCTCATCATGTCC